>JAZOSK010000098.1:0-222871 GCA_045657145.1 Bacteroidales bacterium
TCTTGTCAGAAGGGGTCAGATGTGGCCTATCGCAAAAGAAACCACTCAGGGATAGTACACATAGTACAGCCCTGAGTGGTTTGATCTTTTGGGATGGGCCGCAGATGACCCCTTATCACAAGAAATTATATGCCGAGGACAGCCTTCACCTCCGACGTAATATCCGTTAACTGCGCTGGATCGAAATAGGCAAGACCTGCAGATGCTGGCTGGTCTGAGGTGGTGCTGAAGATAGCGATATAGCCACCTGCTGATGACACCTGCTTAACAGCATCGTTTGCCTTCTCATAGATAGGAGTCATAAGTTCTGCCTCCTTCTTTGCGATATCCTGCTGCGCGAGTTGCTGGAAGTCCTGGAAACGCTGCTGTAACTCTGTAAGTTCGCGCTCCTTAAGTTGACGTACTGTATCTGAGTAGGTTGCAACATTCTTCTCATAGTCTGCGTAGAGTTTGTTAAACTCCACCTGAATCTGCTCAAGCTGATCCTGAAGGTCACGACCATAGGTCTCAAGGTTGGCGGTAGCCTCCTTGTACTCGGTCATATTAGTTACGATGGCAGCCAAGTCTACGCGACCAAACTTCTGTGCATTTACTGCCGTAGCACTTACCATAAGTGCAACAGCAAGGGTTAGTTTCAAAAACTTCTTCATATACTTTAAATTCTAAAATTTTCTATTTCAACACCTCGATAACACGCTCTGTGTAGTTTACCTTCTCGGAGTAGTACAACACTGTAGGGTTCGCAGCGATATCAATCACAAGATCGAAGCCATACTGCTTCGAGAAATTCTCAATGGCTGTAAAGACCTTACTTTGTATTGGCTGAATAAGTTCCATACGCTTCTTCATAAGTTCGCCATCGGTGCCAAACAACGACTCCTGATACTTGGTAGCCTTAGCCTCAAGATCCAGAATCTGCTGCTCCACCTGCTGACACATAGAGGCCGAGAGCGACGCACGCTGCTGGATATAACTATTGTATAGTTGCTCCACCTCCTTAAATTTGGCATCTACAGCACTCTGGTAACTCTTCGAAAGAGTCTCTATCTGCTCAAGTGCGCTATTGTACTCTGGCAACGACTTGAAAATCTTCTCGCTGTCTACAACCATATAGTTCTGTGCCGAGACGACACCTGCGATGAACAACACCGCTACGATAGCCAAAAACAACCTTCTCATAATACCGATATTTATTGTTCTATAGATATAACTGAGCAACTATCAAATTTATTGCCAAACAGTGTTAGAATTGCTGTCCGAGTACAAAATGGAACTGCGATCCACTGCGCTCGGTAGAGCCAAATGGCATATCGAAACCGTAACCCCAGTCCACACCAATAAGACCTACCACAGGCAGGAACATACGCACACCCACACCTGCAGAACGCTTGATCTTAAATGGCGAGAACTCACTCCACGAGTTGAAACCACTACCACCCTCCACGAAGCCTAAGACATAGATCGAAGAACTTGGCTTAAGGATCACAGGATATCTAAGCTCCATAGTATACTTATTATACGCCACTGAGTAGTAGTCCGATGGGTCGAGCGCACCATCATCATAACCACGCAACGCAATGATGTCGACACCATACATATTATATCCCGTCATACCGTCACCACCAATCTCGAAACGCTCGAATGGCGACACCTTATACTTATTGTAGTTACCCAAATATCCCATCTCGGCACCGAGCATAAGGATCAACTTCTGATCGTTGGAAATAGGATAGTACCAGCGACCCTTCAACAGCCACTTGTGGAACTCTATCCAGCGATACATCTCCTGCTTAGCCTCCTGAGTATCAACCTTGCTGAGTGCAGCGTAGTCCTTGCCATCCCACAACGAGAATGGAGGTGTGGCCTGCACCGAGAGCGTGAACTCAGAACCCGAACGCGAGAAGAATGGCGAATCGGTAGAGGAGCGCTGGAATACAAGTTTCAACGATAGCGTATTAGCCTTACCATTGTTCAGGATAAACGAGTTCCAACCCTGCAGGTCGTAACGCTGGTAACCAAACTCGCCATAGAACGTGAAGTATGGATCGGGCCACTGCATACGCTTACCGAAACCGGCAAAGAGACCCATAGAGCGGTAATACATTGTTGCCGTCTGCCATACATAGTAGGCATTATTCTGCTCGGAGATATATCCCGACAAGGTGAAGGAGTTTGGTCTGCGACCTCCAAGCCAAGGGTCGGTAAAACTCATCGACAACGCCTTGTAGTATGTACCGTTTGTCTGTCCCGATATCGATAGTTTCTGATTCTGTCCCGAAGGATATGGCTGCCAAGCACCCTTCTTAAACATATTCTTCACTGAGAGGTTGTTGAGCGTAACACCAATGCTACCTACAAAGGTGCCAGCACCCCAACCACCAGCAAGATTAAACTGATCGGAGGCCTTCTCCTGAAGCGGCCAGTTGATATTTACCAACTCATCCGACACAGGCTCCATAGTTGGGAATATATACTGCTCATCGAAGTGACCCATACCAGCCAAAGTACGCATAGTCTGCATAATGAGCGCACGGTTGTACAACTCGCCTGGGCGCACATACAACTCACGACGTATGGCCTCGTCATCGACACGCATATTACCCGAGATACCCACCTCGTTAACCATATAAGGCTTACCCTCATAGATACGAATCTCGATATCCAGAGAATCGGGGCCTACGATAATCTCGGCAGGCTCAATCTGCGAGGCGAGGTAACCGTTATTCTGATACATAGAGACGATAGACAACTCCTCTGGATCCTGCTCCTTACCTATACCGAGACGCTTGTGCATCGACTTCTTGTCGTATACATCGCCCGACTGCACACCAAACATCGACTGCAACTGCTCGGTGGTATATACCGAGTTACCTACCCAGTTTACGTTGCGGATATGATATTTGTTGCCCTCAGAGACCTTGATATCTATACCAAGTGTCTCATCATCAATATAGTATATCGAGTCGCTAAGAATTGTCGCGTTGCGATAGCCCTGCGAGTTATAGAAGTCGAGAAGATACTCCTTATCAAGTTCATACTCCTCCTCCAGCAGTTTCCTGTTATGGAAGAAGTTGATGCTCTTCTGGTGTGTCTTCTTGAATGTGCGGCGCAGACGCTTGTCATCGAACATCTCGTTGCCCTCGAAGTTGATAACACCAACCTTAACCTTAGGGCCTTTGTCCACATCAAACGTAACATTCACACACTGCTCATAAATAGTATCGTTGGCAATGCGCACATCTACCTCGCACGTTCTGAAACCCTTCTCAGCAAAATGTTCCTTGATAAGTTTAACGTTCTTATCTATAACATAATCAGAGAGTTCTGTATTGCGTCGCAACTTCAATACCTCCTCCTCCAAATCCTTCGCCTTAGACTTAGAGACACCCTCGATGTTCCAGGTAAGGATACGAGCGCGCTCCTTGAGGAATACCTCCAAATCGAGAGAGTCGCCCTCTATGGTAGCACCAATCTGAATGTTTGAAAAGTAACTTGGAGCCCACAGACGCTGCATAGCGTTGGAAATAAACTTACTCGGAAGATATATCGAGTCGCCCTCGACCAAACCTGCCGAAGACTTCAATATGCTATGATTTAGATACTTAACACCGTGCAGGTTAATCTTACGAATATAGTACAACTTACCATCCCCCTCCTTGAGAATTGGTGCGCTACGGTCGAAAGCAACCGTGTCGGTAATCTCGTTATTAGCAACATCACCCACAGCATAACCACGCGTGGCCTGCTGCGCCGAGAGGCTGCCAACACCGAATGTCAATACCAAAAATAGTATTATCAGTATCTTACTCTTCATCTTCAATCTGTTCTGTAACTAAACCATACCTACGCTCACGACGAGCAAACTCCGCCATAGCCTTATCAAACTCACCCTCATCGAAGTCGGGCCATAGCACCTCAGGGAAGTAGAACTCCGAATAGGATGCCTGCCACAACAGGAAATTGCTCAACCTATACTCTCCACTTGTGCGAATAATCAGGTCGGGGTCAGGCGTACCTGCCGTCATCAGCGCACCCGAGAAGCACTCCTCGCTGATATCCTCAGCCGCCATCTCTCCCCTTGCCACACGCTCAGCCAACGCCTGCGCAGCAAGCACCATCTCGCGACGCGATGAGTAGTTGAAGGCAAGCATAAGCGTGAGTCTGCGTGCCGAGCCTGTGACTGCCTCGATACGCTCAATCATATCGAGTACCTTAGGCGAAAATCGCGAACGCTCGCCCAGTATCTTTACCCTCACACCCTGCTGCGCCAACTCCTCGCCCTCATTCATCACGGTGCGACAGAAGAGTTCCATAATAGCATCAACCTCCTCCTGTGGACGACCCCAGTTCTCTGTCGAAAAGGCATAGAGCGTGAGCCACTCTACCCCATTACGCACAGCAGCACGAACAACGGCGCGCACCGACTCGACACCCATAAGATGCCCCTCGAAACGCTCCTTGCCTCGCTGCTTTGCCCAACGACCATTACCATCCATAATGATGGCTACGTGCTTTGGTATGACTCTTTTTTCGCTCATAATATCCGACAAATGTACACAATAAATTCCACAATTCACAATCTGCAACCCACAAATTTACACGCTCGTGCGCGAGAGAAATCTTATAGCACTCATTTACAGCAGATTACCCAAACACTCATCTTGCCTCTTTGACCCTTTCTAACGAGGATCTACGCCCCACATCATCTTATTTCGTAACGTATCGTAGAAGGTATTATTATGCGAGGTTGCCAAAATTAACTGCTCGTGGGCAAGGCCTATCCTTATCCTTGCACCATCCTCAAGGCGGAAGGTACGATTATCCAACGAGATAAACGCATCCGAGCCACGCGACATCAGTTGCAACTCAATAGTCACACTATCAGGCACTACCACAGGACGCATCGTGAGGTTATGCGGTGCGAGAGGCGAGAGTATAAAGCAGCGACACATAGGGTCTACGATAGGGCCACCAGCACTCAACGAGTAGGCCGTAGAGCCTGTAGGCGTAGAGACCACAAGACCATCACCGTGATATGTAGAAACCCTATTGCCGTTGACCAACGTATAGAGCGATATCATCGTTGCACCGCGACGATTAATCGTAGCCTCATTAAGGGCAAGACAACAGCCCTCACAGTCGAAATCTCCCTCCACACGAAGCATACTGCGTCTCTCAAAAATAACTCGTCCCTGCACTATACGCTCAAAGAGTTCTGCTATGCCATCTCCGTTATCTACAGTAAGATAGCCCAACCTGCCGCAGTTAATACCAACCACAGGAACAGCATAGTGTGGCAGACGCTGCACACCCTCGAGAAGAGTACCATCGCCACCATAGGTAACCATCACATCATCCCCCGTAGCCTGAGCCTGTCCAGCGAAGCGCTTTGAAGGGTCGATAGTAACACCTAAAAGATCCTCCACCACTTCGGCAAACTCCTCATTTATAGTATATTCCAAGCCAAGACGGGCTATAGCATCGAACATTGTTCGCAACTGCTCGGCACGATGATTGACCTGCTTACGTGAAAAAAGTATAACATTCATAGCGACGAAATAAAAAAAAATCGTAACTTTGCTATGCAAAGATAATAATTATTGTGAGGTTTTAATACATATATCTCATTTTTGTTATCGTTGAAAAGTATATATGACCCATCGCAAGATGGAAAGAGAGAGTAAAGATGACAAAGTTAAGTGTAAATATCAATAAGATCGCCGTTGTACGCAATTCGCGCGGCGGCAATATGCCCAACCTTCTAAAGGCGGCACTCGACATTGAGCGTTTTGGCGCAGATGGCATCACAGTACATCCACGTCCCGATGCCCGCCATATCCGCTACTCCGACGTCAGGGAACTCAAGGAGCATATCAGCACCGAGTTAAACGTCGAGGGTAACCCTATCGAGAGTTTCTGTGAACTTGTAGAGGAGGTACGCCCTGCACAGGTGACACTTGTCCCTGATGCTGAGGATGCCATCACATCATCGGCGGGCTGGGATACCATCAAACACCGCGACTACCTACGCGCTATGGCAGAGCGTTTCCATAAGGCGGGCATACGCGTTTCAATCTTTGTTGACCCTGTGGTTGAGATGGTTACCGCAGCCAAGGAGTGTGGTGCCGACCGCGTGGAATTATACACTGAGGCATATGCTGCAGGCTATGCCGAAGACCGAGAGAGAGCCATAGCACCATATGTTGCTGCTGCTGAAGAGGCACGTCGCGTAGGCTTGGGTCTTAACGCTGGCCACGACCTCAACACCGAGAATTTGCAATATTTCATCGAGCGCATACCTTGGGTTGACGAGGTCTCTATAGGCCACGCCCTTATCAGCGATGCCTTGTACTGGGGTTTGGAGAATACCGTAGGTATCTATCAGCGTTGCATCAGCCGCGCGCAGAATAAGGAGGAGTAGATGCCACTGAAACATCCGATATTTAAGCATATAACACGCGTTGTCGACCGTATGGGCGTGGAGGCCTATGTGGTTGGTGGCTACGTGCGCGACTACTACCTCTACCGTCCATCATCGGATATAGACGTTGTCGTGGTGGGTAGCGGTGTCGCCGTGGCCGAAGAGTTGGGTAAGGAGCTGGGGGCTAAGGTCACCATATTCAAGACCTATGGCACTGCGATGCTCCGCTGGCGCGATACGGAGGTGGAGTTTGTAGGTGCGCGCAAGGAGAGTTACACTCCCGAGTCGCGCAACCCACAGGTAGAGCCAGGCACACTGGAGGACGACCAGCGTCGCAGAGACTTCACTATCAACGCTATGGCGTGGTCGGTGAATGGCGATACCTTCGGCGAGTTGGTAGACCCCTTTGGTGGTATGGAGGATCTCGAGGATTGCATAATACGCACCCCTTGCGAGCCAGATAAGACCTTCTCCGACGACCCTTTACGTATGATGCGCGCTGTGCGCTTCGCCTCGCAACTCGGCTTCGATATTGACGACGAGACATTCGAGGGCATACGTCGACAAGCAGAGCGCATCAAGATCATCACAAAGGAGCGTATCAACGTAGAACTCAACAAAATCATCGCCTCGCCAGCACCCTCTATAGGTCTTACCCTGATGCATAACTCAGGACTGCTGCAGTATGTGTTGCCAGAACTTGAGCGTATGTCGGGCGTGGAGCGCAGAGGCAAGCACGCACATAAGGATAACTTCGAGCATACGATGAAGGTGCTGGATAATGTTGCCAAGCAGACAGACGACCTCTGGCTTCGCTGGGCAGCACTGCTACACGACATCGGTAAGCCTACAACAAAGGTCTACGACCCTAAGCACGGCTGGACATTCCACCAGCACGAGGTTGTTGGCTCGAAGATGATACCCCATATATTCCGTCGCCTGAAACTCCCTATGAACGAGCCTATGCGCTTTGTGCAGAAGATGGTATTTCTGCATATGCGCCCTATCGTCCTCTCGGAGGATCTGGTTACCGACTCTGCAGTGCGCCGTCTGCTCTTCGAGGCGGGCGACGATATCGAGAAGTTGATGACCCTCTGCGAGGCAGATATCACCTCAGGCATAGATGCAAAGGTCAAGCAGTTCCTCAAAAACTTCCAACTTGTGAGAACCAAGATGCAGGACTTGGAGGAGCGCGACAGGGTGCGTAACTTCCAGCCACCTATCACAGGCGATATAATTATGAAGACCTATAACCTCCCCCCCTGCTCAGCTATTGGCGAGATTAAGGAGGTTATCAAGAACGCCATCCTTGACGGCATAATACCAAATGAATACGATGCCGCCTACAAACTTATGGAGGAGGAGGCAAAAAAGCGAGGACTTGCATAATGCAATCCTCGCTTTTAAAGTGAAAAGTGAAAGGGGAAAACTGAAAACTGAAAGGTTTTAAAGGGGATTTAAGGGTGATTAAGGAGATTAGGGAGATTAGGGAATTTAGAATAGATTCTCTAATTTCTCTAATTTCCCTAAATTCTCTTTGATGTCAAAAGCAACAAAGGCATCCCGAAGGACACAACAATAATTAGCACTACGACCTAATTTCTTGTCAGAAGGGAGCATCTAACATTAATTAACACCACGACCCAATTTCTTGTCAGAAGGGGTCAGATGCAACGCTCGGCAAAAAAATGCGGATAGGCTGTACTTGAGCGTACTGCCTATTCGCATTTATTTTTGATAGCGGCAGCAGATGTGCCCCTTATCACAAGAAATTATCGTTCTATATCTTTAAAATAACGATATGTCGCTACGCGTAGTTCCTCTGCTGCTGGGTCGTCGCAGACGATGATACCAGCAGGGTGAAGTTGGAGAGCGGAGATAGTCCACTGATGGTTGTAACTGCCCTCGATGCCGTGACGTAGGGCGCGCGCCTTCTTACGTCCTGTGGCAAGGATAAGAACCTTGCGTGCATCCATAATAGTACCTACACCTACGGTAAGTGCCTGCGTTGGCACCTGCGAGATATCACCACCGAAGAAACGAGAGTTTACAGCGATGGTATCGGGAGTAAGGCTCTTGATGCGTGTGCGCGACTGAAGTGATGAAAATGGCTCGTTGAAGGCGATGTGTCCATCCTCGCCAACACCACCCATAAAGAGGTCGATGCCTCCCGCAGCAACGATAGCAGCCTCGTAGGCCTCACACTCTGCCATCAGGTCGGGTGCATTGCCATTGAGGATATGTGCATTCTCTGGCTTGATATCGATGTGCGAGAAGAAGTTGCTCCACATAAAGGAGTAGTAACTCTCTGGATGCTCCTTAGCAATACCGATATACTCGTCCATATTGAATGTGATGACATTCTTAAACGACACCTCGCCAGCCTTGTGCATTGCAATAAGTTCCTTGTATGTCTCAAGGGGTGTCGAGCCCGTTGGAAGACCAAGCACGAATGGCGCATCTGTAGTTGCTGCCTTAGCCTTAATCTGCTCTACGATATAACGCGCCGCCCACTGCGCCACCTCCTTAGAGGTGTCTTTGATTATTACTCTCATCGCTTTATTGTTTTATTTTACTAATTTTCAATATATTAGAAGTTGTATAATTGAGATTGATTTTAGGCGCACGCCATTTTTGAAACCGGAGTTTACTATGCGTAAATGAGGATTTCAAAAATTAGTGCAACGCCAAAGCAATTCAATTAGGCAACTTCGCTAAAACATCTTTACGAAGACCTCAATCGCCTGATACTCCGCCATACCGAGTTTGTCGTATAGTTTAGCGGTGTTCTGCGTACGCTCCTCAGCACGCTGCCAGAACTCGCGGGTGTCGCTGCCAGGGAATGGCACGATATCCTTCTGCGAGAGGTGGCGGTAGATGGCGTGACGCTTCTTGAGCATCTCGTCAGGAGATAGCGGCACAGCCATATCCACAAGACCCAGATTCCACTCCATCCAGGCACCGCGGTAGAGCCATAGATGACACTCCTCGCGCCAGTCATCATCGTGGGTAACCTCCAACGCCTGAAGGATAGCCTCCATACAGGTGCGGTGCGTACCGTGAGGATCGGCAAGGTCGCCAGCAGCGTATATCTGGTGAGGCCTGATTTCACGAAGAAGTTTTACTATAATATCAATATCATCAGATGTCAACGCACCCTTCTTAATACCTCCTGTCTCGTAGAATGGGAGATTCAGGAAGTGGGCATTGGTATTTGGGTTAAGACCAAACGAACGCACCGCAGCACGCGCCTCAGCACGACGTATAGTACCCTTAATATCAAGGAGTGTACGAGGCTCTGGCTCGCCACGCTTCTTGCTTGCGATAACCTCACTAACATCATTGTAGTTATCCGTAATACCAAGCAAACACGCTGTATCGACATTCTGCAATACCACGTCGTCGTGGACAGCAACATTACCCGATGTCTGGTACGCCACGTGTACGTCGTGACCCTGCTCCACAAGACGGATAAAGGTACCACCCATAGAGATCACATCATCGTCAGGGTGTGGCGAGAAGATCAACACTCGCTTTGGATATGGCATCGACGGCGCAGGACGTGTGCTATCGTCAGCATTAGGCTTACCTCCCGGCCAGCCGGTGATGGTATGCTGCAAGTCGTTGAAGACACGAATGTTGACCTTGTCGTATGTACCACAACTTTCGAGAAGTTGACCAAGAGAGTTCTCTATGTAGTCCTTATATGTGAGTTTGAGGATAGGCTTGTTAACAATACCACAAAGCCATACCACCGCCTTGCGCACAAACTTTGGTGTCCACTCGCAAGGGCCTACCAACCAAGGGGTCTGCTCGCGCGTAAGTTTCTCGGCAGCAGTCTCGTCGATAACAAGTTCGATGTTTGGATGCTCCTGAAGATGACTCGCTGGCACGTTATCGGTAATCTCACCCTCGACAATACGCTGCACAGCATCTGCCTTATCCTCACCCCACGCCATAAGAATAACCCTATCGGCACGCATAATAGTGCCTATACCCATAGTAATCGCTAACTTAGGGGTATTCTCAAAGCCTGAGAACTGCTGCGACTGCACCTTACGCGAGTTGTGCGATAGCTCCACAAGACGGGTGTGCGACTTGGAATATGAACCCTGCTCGTTGAAACCCAACTGTCCCTGCTCTCCAAAGCCTATGATCATCAGGTCGATCTTACGGATAGACTTCTCGTACTCGCTGCAATAGTCAGAGATACAACTCTCTGAGACCTCACCATCGAGCGTATGCACATTCTCAGGGGCGATGTCTACGTGGCGTAGGAAATCATCGTGTATACGGAAATTACGGCTCTGCTGGTCGGTGCGACGAATAGGATAGAACTCGTCGAGCGAGTATACGGCAACGTGCTTAAACGAGACCTTACCCTCCTCGTAACGACGCACAAGTTCTCGGTAAAGACCAAGCGGCGTACGTCCTGTGGTAAGACCAAGCACAAATGGAGGGAGTTCCTCGTAGATATCTCTTGCCGATGCGTTCTCGCTATGGTTTTGTATCATCCTACAGATAATATCTGCAACATACTGCACTCCGCTGAACTCATTGTCAAAGACCTGAGTCTGCATACGCTCGTAGCGATGTATAATATCCTTTGGCGCACCATCCTTGATAAGTCCACCGTGCTTAGGAAGTTGGTATCTACTATTCATAATATATCTATTTACTATTTATCGGAACAAATATCGTTCAAATATATAAAAAATTTCGGAAAGCAGACACCTATATATCCCTATTTTTTCAAATTATATGCAAAAGAGAGCAAGAGAAACTGAAAACTGAAAACTGAAAAGTAAGGTGCGCTTCGCGCGAGATTTATAAAGGGGCCTGAAGGGGCAGAAGGGGCTAAATGGTTTATTTATATTTACCCCTTCGGCCTCTTTGGCCCTTTTAGGCCCCTTCAACGTAGTTGTCGCTTGGAACAAGCGAAACAGACACAAACATTCCGTGTAGCACTACCTAATTTCTTGTCAGAAGGGGTCAGGCTTGGCCTATCACAAAAGAAACCACTCAGGGATAGTAGTTGACCTACAGCCCTGAGTGGTTTGATCTTTTGGGATGGGCCAAGAATGGCCCCTTATCACAAGAAATTATGCGTTTGTAACACGCTCCAACCACTTAACCATACCAAGCATAACGCCCATAGAGATAAGGCAAAATGCTGCGAATACGGCCCAGCACATCCACTGCTCTGGGAAGGTGTTTAGCATAGTTACACCGATAGCGATGAAGAGATTACCGATAGCAGTTGCAGTCAACCACAACGCCTGGCAGATACCCTGAAGATGACGTGGTGCAATCTTAGATACGAATGACAAACCGAGTGGTGAGATAAACAACTCAGCAACAGTCAAGAAGAAGTATGTAAGGATAAGCACCAATGGGCTTGTCTTCATTGAAACCTTCACTGCCTCAGAGAGACTCTGGAACTCCAAACCTGATGGGTAGTCGTGTGCAATAGCAATGATAATCAAGAAGATGTATGCACAAGCAGCAAGGAACATACCGATAACAATCTTTCGTGGTGTAGAAACCTCCTTACCGCGGCTTGCCAATGAAGCAAATACCCACATAATGATTGGGGTAAGCAAGATCACGAAGAGAGGGTTGATACACTGCCAGATCTCTGGTGGAATAGCGTCGGTAGCAACGAAGTCACGAGCAAATACTGAGAGTGACTGACCATTCTGGTGGAATGAGAACCAGAAGAATACTGCTACGCCAAGCACTGCGAACAATGCGTATAGACGCTGCTTGATCTCCTTAGCATTTGCTGCCTTCTCCTCTGCAGAATACTCCTCAACAGCAGTCTTCTCCTTCTTAGCAGGATTTGGCAAGTTCTTCTTAATGCAGATGAAGATAACCAACGATGTAAGCATTGCAACAACAGATGCGATGAATGAGAAGTGAACACCTGTGTTGAAGATGTTAAGATAGCTATCGCAGAATGCTGCATCAACAACACCTGTATGACCTACCTCAGAAGCAAGGTTTGTGAGGTTCTCCATATCTGTAGCAGCCATAGCGTTAGCATCGTTGAGATACATATGGCAAAGACGTGGGAGGTCAGCGTTGTATGCAAGAGCGTGCATCTTCAACCACGCGCTACGAAGCAATGGAGCAACGAATGGAGCGATAACACCACCGATGTTGATGAATACGTAGAAGATCTGGAAACCAGTATCACGCTTCGACTTAGCCTCAGCAAGAGCCTCTGGGCCACGCTTAGCAGCCTCAGCCTCGAAGTTGTCATACATCTGACCAACGATAGCCTGCAAGTTACCCTTGAACAAACCGTTACCAAATGCGATGATGAACAATGCTACGCAAGTGAAGATCAATACCCAAGAGATACCTGAAGCCTCAGCAAACACAGGAATTGACAACATACCGTAACCCAAAGCCATCACTACAAGACCTGCGATGATAGTACCCTTGAAGTTCTGTGTGCGGTCTGCGATGATACCACCTGGAAGGCTAAGCACATAGATCAAGAAATAGAACACCGCGTAGATCCAACCCGCTGCATCGTCGCTGATACCGAACTTAGAGCAGATGAACAACAGAAGAACAGCGTTCATAATGTAGTAACCAAAACGCTCACCCATATTACTCAACGCAGCAGCGATGAGACCCTTTGGATGCTCTGTCTTCGCCTTTCTGATGTAGAATACCAAGAATGGTATTACCACAACCAAGATAGCAAACAAAATCATCATAGGACGATTAGTCTGCCAAAGATTTGCAATAAACGACATAAAAAATTAAATTAAAGTTAGTTAAAAAATATGTTCCTAATCAACGCGTATACTACAATGCTAATTCATATAACTTCAATCCCGCCCTACACAACAAACAAGACTCTTTTGTTATTCAATTAACACATAATATAGGGCAAAGATACAAAGATTTTTCATATCTTTGCTAAAAATAATTGAAATTTCTATGAAAGAACTAAAACAGACACTCCCAATCATCGAAAATGACGACTGGTTAAAGCCTGTAGAAGAAGAAGTTAACCGTCGCCACGCGATGTATTTGGCGCGCCTTGAGGATATTGAAAAACACTCTGGTTCAATTGCCAACTACGCAAACGGTCACCACTACTATGGCTGGCAGTACGACACGGCGATGCAGGGATGGTGGTTTAGAGAGTGGTTGCCTGAGGCTAAGGATGTATATATCTTTGGCGACTTCAACCACTGGCAACGTACCGAACTACGCCTACAGCGTAACCGAGAGGGCATATGGAGCATATTCCTTCCCGACGCTATGTATGCCGAGAGACTTACCGACGGCTCGCTATATAAGTTACATATTCACGGCCACAACGGCTGGAACGACCGCATTCCAGCATATGCAAAGCGCGTAGTGCAGGATGATGAAACCAAGAACTTCACAGCGCAGTTCGTCATCGACAAACCATACGACTGGAAGCACGATAACTTCACCGCTCCTAAGATGGGCGAACTTGTCATCTACGAGGCACACGTGGGTATGGCACAGGAGAAGGAGGGCGTAGGATCATACGTCGAGTTCCGCGACCTCATCCTGCCACGCATCAAGGAGGCGGGATACAACGCCGTACAACTTATGGCCATAGCAGAACATCCATACTACGGCTCGTTTGGCTACCACGTTGCCAACTTCTTCGCCCCATCATCGCGCTTCGGCACAGCCGACGAGTTGCGCTCGCTTATAGATCGTGCGCACGAACTTGGCATAGCCGTAATTATGGATCTTGTTCACGCACACTATGTTAAGAACTTCGCAGAGGGCATCAACCAACTCGATGGCTCGAACCACCACTACTCAAAACCCGGCGATGCTGGCTACCAGAAGTATTGGGACTCGATGATCTTCGACTACGGCAAGCGCGAGGTAGAACACTTCCTGCTCTCGAACGTAAAGTACTGGTTAGAGGAGTTCCACTTCGACGGCTACCGCTTCGATGGCGTAACCTCGATGCTATACCACCATCGCGGATATGTGGAGTTCGACTGCCGCGAGCGATTCTTCGACGAGGGTGTCGACCGCGATGCCATCACCTACCTCACCCTTGCCAACAAACTCATCCACGACATACGCCCCGATGCTATCACCATCGCTGAGGACGTGAGTGGTATGCCTGGCTCGTGCGTGAAGCCTGAGGATGGCGGTATGGGCTTCGACTACCGCTTGGGTATGGCCATCCCTGACTACTGGATCAAACTCCTCAAAGAGCAGACCGACGAGGAGTGGAATATCTGGGAGATGTGGTCGCAGATGACAAACCGTCTACCATCTGTGCGCACCGTAGCATATGCCGAGAGCCACGATCAGGCTCTTGTGGGCGATAAGACCATCGCCTTCCGACTTATGGATAAGGAGATGTACTTCGCAATGAACAGAGGATCGGAGAACCTCGTCATAGAGAGAGGTATGGCACTTCATAAGATGATTCGCCTTATGACAATCACCACAGGTGGCGAGGCATATCTTAACTTTATGGGCAACGAGTTCGGCCACCCAGAGTGGATAGACTTCCCTCGCGAGGGTAACAACTGGTCGTATCAGCACGCACGCCGCCAGTGGTCGCTTGCCGATAATGGTCTGTTGCGCTACTCATACCTTGCAGCCTTCGATAAGGCTATGATAGAGATGGTTAAGGAGTACGGCATCTTAGGCGACGGCTACCCATACAACCACCTTATGGATGAGCATAACAAGACTATGGTCTACACGCATACGGGCCTGCTCTTCGTGCTTAACTGGCACCCCACAGCCTCTATCCCCGACTATGAGATATGCGTACCTTGGGCGGGCAAGTACACTATGATGCTATCTTCCGACGAGGAGCGTTTCGGCGGACACCAGCGCGCCAAGAGTGGCAGCGAACACTTCACCACAACACACAAACGTGAAGATGGCTCGGAATACTATACTATAAATATATATAACACCTCGCGCACAGCGATGGTACTAAAATGGGAGAAGTAATAATATACTATGTTTAGAAAATATCTATTAATCGCAGGAGTGCTTTTAGCAACCATATCGGCATACGGTAACACACGCCACGAGCGTAGAATATCACCTTGCCAGGACAACCCACAGAGCATTGTCGCAGAGGATAACGAGGAGGTGTGTGGCGATGTTGCCGATGCACACCATATAGTTATCTCTAAGGAGCATCTAACCCTTAAACTATATGACAAGGATAACCACCTTATCTGCCGCTTCCCCGTATCTCTCGGCAGACACTATGGCGACAAGCAGGAGTTAGGCGATTTTAAGACCCCCGAAGGCGAGTTTCGCGTAGTGCAGATACAGCGCGCATCGCACTGGATGTACAACAGCGGCAAGGAGAACATCAAGGGCTACTACGGCAACTGGTTTATCCGCTTAGATACCAAGTATAGCGGCATCGGCATACACGGCACACACGAGCCAGAACATATTGGTGAACGCTCTACTGAGGGTAGCATACGCCTTAATAACTACCACCTCGACAGCCTGCGCGCGATGATTAACGTCGACATAGATGTTCGCATCGAGAGTTCACGCCTCGACCGCGAGGCCGATGGCAAGCCCCTTATTGCAGAGGTTGCAGCAGAGACACCAATTATGAATGATAGCGCGACCCCTGTTATCGAGGAGCGCAACGACACTCCTGAACCTGTAGAGGAGGTTGCAACTGAGAAAAAAGTTGCGAAGGCTCAAGCCCCTGCCCCTGCACAAAGCAACACTGATGAGGATGAGGATGAGGATGTTGTGTGGTATACCATTGCTGAGGGCGACCTCGTAGGTCGTGTTGCTGCACGCTATGGTATGAGCCTTGCCGAGATCAAACGCCTCAACCCCGACATCAACGTAGACAGAGTGGCTATAGGTCAAAAGATCAGAGTTAAGGGAAAGCCAGTCGCTGAGAGCAAAACAGAGGTGGTGCAAACCGCGCAAGAGAGCAATAGCGAGGAGGTGTGGCATACGGTGGCCGATGGCGACCTGGTGGGTCGTATCGCCTCGAAGTATGGCACTACAGTACGCCGCATACAGGAACTAAACCCTAACCTCAACCCCGATAGAATCAGCATCGGTCAACGCATCCGCGTAAAGTAACGAGAGATACATATATTTATATAAGGGCTATTCCGCGTGGAATAGCCCTTTTTAAGTGGAATGATGAAAGGTCTCTTTTGGGGAGGAGGAAGATAGCGGAGTAAAGGGGACTAAAGCGGATAAGCACCACAATTCCACCTTTCTGCCCTTTCTGCAAGTAAAGCGGACTAAAGCGGAGCCTAATACCAAAGGGACTAAAGCGTCCTAAAGCGGACCAAAGGGGATAAGCAACCCGCACTCCCCTTTCTGCCCTTTTCTGCCTCTTAGGCCCCTTCAGCGTAGCTGTCGCTTGGAACAAGCGAAACAGCTTGGCACAAGCGAAACAGGCACAAACATTTCGGGCAGCACAACCGAATTTTTGATTTTAGAGGAGCAGATTTGCTCTATCGCAAAAGAAGACCCTTTGGGATAGTAGTTTGACCTACAGCCCAAAGGGTCTTACTTTTAGGGATAGAGCGAAGATGCCCTATAAAATCGAAAATTATGCGCCGAAGTTATCGAATAGAATATTCTCCGCTGGCACTCCAAGGCTATCAAGTAGGTTTACTACTGACTGTGCCATCATTGGAGGTCCACACATTAGGTAGATGATGCCCTCTGGCTCGTCGTGGTTCTTGAGATATGTCTCGTAAAGAACATTGTGAACGAAACCTGCTACATAAGGTACACCTGCCTCGTCAGCAACTGGATCTGGACGGTCGAGAGCGAGGTGGAACTTGAAGTTAGGGAACTCCTTCTCGATCTGGTAGTAATCATCAAGATAGAAGGCCTCCTTAAGTGAACGAGCACCGTAGAAGAAGTTAACCTTACGACCTGTCTTAAGGGTCTTGAAGAGGTGCATAATGTGTGAACGCATAGGCGCCATACCTGCACCACCACCGATGAATACAAGCTCCTGATCATCTGATAGGTTATCTGGCAAGAAGAACTCACCGAATGGACCTGACATAATGATCTTATCGCCTGGCTTGAGGGAGTAGATATATGACGAACATACACCAGGATTTACATCCATAAAGCCACCCTTAGCGCGGTCGAATGGAGGAGTTGCAATACGAACGTTAAGTTTGATGATATCGCCCTCAGCAGGATATGTTGCGCAAGAGTATGCACGTACCTGTGGCTCAGGGTTAACCATCTTAAGGTTGAAGACACCCATCTTCTCCCAGTCCTCGCGGTACTCTGGGTCAACGTCGATATCCTTGTAATCAACAGTGATTGCAGGAACGTCGATCTGGATATAACCACCAGAGCGGAAGTTTAGATGCTCACCCTCAGGAAGCTTAACAACGAACTCCTTGATAAATGTTGCAACATTGTTGTTAGATACAACCTCGCACTCCCACTTCTTGATGCTAAGAACAGATGCAGGAACCTTGATAGCGATATCCTCCTTAACCTTAACCTGGCAACCTAGACGCCAGCCCTCGTTAATCTCGCGACGGTTGAAGAAACCACGCTCGGTAGGAAGAATCTCACCACCACCAGATACCACCTGGCACTTGCACTGACCACAGGCACCCTTACCACCACAAGCCGATGGAAGGAAGATACCCTGCTCAGAGAGGGTGTTAAGAAGTGTAGAGCCAGACTCTACCTCCAACACCTTGTCACCATCATTGATGTTGATCTTAACAGCACCCGAAGAGGTAAGTTTTGCCTTTGCAAAGAGTAGTAGCGCCACAAGCAAAAGTGTCACCACAAGAAAGGCAGCCACTGCCCATAAAATTACATTAAATTCCATATTCTTACTCTTATTAAAGGTTTACAACTGAATACCTGAGAAGATCATAAATGCCATACCCATCAAACCTGTGATGATAAAGGCGATACCAGGACCCTTCATCGCAGCAGGAATGTGTGAGTACTCAATCTTCTCGCGAATAGCAGCCATCATAACGATAGCCAACCACCAACCCATACCTGAGCCAAGACCATAGACAACAGAGTCACCAAATGAGTTGATCTCAGTGCCTACCATCTGCTGCATAAACAACGAGCCACCCATAATGGCACAGTTTACAGCGATAAGTGGCAAGAAGATACCAAGGCTGTTGTACAACGATGGTGAGAACTTCTCAACAACCATCTCCACCAACTGCACAAACGCCGCAATAACAGCGATGAACAAGATGAACGACAAGAAGCTAAGGTCTACACCCTCTACCAAAGCACCATCCTTAAGAACATACTGGTCAAGAAGGTAGTTCAATGGCACGGTCATAAGCTGAACGAAGGTTACAGCAGCACCCAAGCCAATAGCAGTCTTAACGCTCTTCGAAACGGCAATGTATGAACACATACCGAAGAAGTATGCGAAGACCATATTCTCGATAAATACCGAATTAATAAACAAATTCAACATACGCTACCCTCCTATTTTTCCTGTAAATCCTTATTAAGTGTACGGTGTACCCAGATGATACAGCCGATGATGATAAGCGCCATTGGTGGGAAGAGCATCAATGAGTTAGGTGTATACCAATCACCCAAAATCTCGATA
The DNA here is from genome assembly GCA_045657145.1 of Bacteroidales bacterium. Lineage (GTDB taxonomy): Bacteria > Bacteroidota > Bacteroidia > Bacteroidales > F082 > Limimorpha. Next base: position 19,035 of record JAZOSK010000098.1, read on the forward strand.
CCGAACAACTCACCAGAGCCAAACAACTCACGGAAGAAGGCTACCAACACCAAGATAAAGGCATAGCCCAAACCGTTGGCAACACCATCCACAAATGCATCCCAAGGCTTGTTACCCAAAGCAAATGCCTCAACACGACCCATAACGATACAGTTTGTGATGATAAGACCTACATATACCGAAAGCTGTTTTGATACATCATACATATACGCGCGTAGGAACTGATCTACAACGATTACCAAGGTTGCGATAACCACCAACTGCACGATGATACGGATACGCGATGGCACACCATTACGCAAAAGCGACATTAGAAGGTTAGAGAACGCAGTAACGAATGTCACCGAGAGACCCATAACCAACGCTGGCTCCATCTTAACGGTTACCGCCAACGCAGAGCAGATACCCAAAATCTGAACGATAACAGGGTTATTTGCTGCCAAAGGATTTGTAAAATTCTTGCTTAGTTTCATAGTTTACTCCTCCTCTACATTATTAAGTTCAACATTAGCCTCAGCCTCGCAGCACTCACCACAGCAGCACTCCTCCTCTGCCTCCTCAGCAAGTAGGAATGATGCGTACTTGCCGATAGATGTTGCCAACATAGCGTTAACACCATCGCAAGTCTTAGTACCACCGGTGATAGCATCTACCTGATACTCATTCTGAGCGCCACCCTTCTGCATACGAACGGCAAACTCACCCTCAGCATTGTAGAGTTTCTTGCCCTCGAATGCCTTCTGAACAGCCTCAGTAGCAATCTCAGCACCAAGACCAGGAGTCTCACCAGCGTGATCCATAACGATACCTGTGATCATCACATTATCCTCAGTCTGCTGCAATGAAACATAACCCCAGATGTCACCCCAAAGACCCTTACCTACGATAGGCAAAACGTACTTGGTAACACCATCCTTCTCCAACTTGAAGATAGGCAAGTTATCCTGAGCCTCAGTCAACTCCTTACGGTTGCCAAGCATAGCAAACACCGCTGCTACATCGGCATCCTCGCTCACTGGAGCGAACTCTCCGGCTGACAAGCGACCCATAGTAACAACCTCGTCGAACGAAGCATCTGCCTCGCCGAAGGCCTTCATAATAGATACCTTCTGCTCGTTAAGCACATTAGCAGCCTGCTTATCCTTAAGCGAGGTAGCCAAAGTGGCGAGCAAGGCACCTACGATTACCACCATCACAACTGTGTAGATGATGATATATGCGTTTGAATTTTTATTTATTGCCATAGTTTCTCGCTTATTTTACATTCTTGATTAACTTCTTACGACGAGCAATGTTGCGCTCAACAACGAAGTAGTCGATAAGTGGTGCCAAAGCGTTCATAAAGAGGATTGAGAGCATCATACCCTCTGGATATGCTGGGTTGATAACGCGGATAAGGATAGCCAACGCACCCACCATAAAACCGTAAATCCACTTACCGCAGTTTGTCTGAGCAGATGTAACAGGGTCGGTAGCCATAAATACAGCACCGAAAGCAAAACCACCAACCAACAAGTGGTAGTATGCTGGGAACTCTGTCAAGCCTACAGCATCGAACAAGTAGCCGAATGCCAAGCCACCTACAAATACAGACAACATAATACGCCAAGAGGCAACACCTGTAAAGAGCAAGATAGCAGCACCAAGCAAGATGGCTGCTGTTGATGTCTCACCCATAGAGCCAGGAATTAGACCAAGGAAGGCATCAAGTGCGCTCCACTGCATAGCACCTGTTGTTGAGAGCTGCTCCAACGCTGTAGCACCTGTAGCGCCATCAGCATACCATACAGCCTCACCAGACATCTGTGGAGTGTAGGCGAAGAATGCAAAGGCACGAGCCAACAACGCTGGGTTGAAGACGTTCATACCTGTACCACCAAATACCTCCTTACCGATGATAACAGCAAAGGCAGTTGAAAGAGCAACAATCCACAATGGCACGCTCACTGGCATAACCATAGGGATAAGCAAACCTGTCACAAGGAAACCCTCGTTGATCTCGTGCTTACGCTTCTGAGCAAATGCAAACTCAATTGCAAGACCAGTAACGTATGATACGATGATCATACGCAACATCTTGAGGAAACCAAACCAGAATGCTGGCAAAATACCCTCAATACCAGCCTGGTAACCAAGATTATACATACCCATCAACATCGCAGGGATAAGAGCCAACACCACAACGATCATAACGCGCTTGATATCGTTACAGTCGCGGATGTGCGCACCCTTAGAGGTTGTTGTGTTAGGAACAAAAAGGAATGTCTCGAAGCCCTCGAATGTCGAGTGCAAGAAACTAAACTTACCACCCTCAGAGAAGGTTGGCTTAATCTTATCTACAAATTGACGCAATCCCATAGTTTAGCTCTCCTTAATCATTAGGTTAATACCATCACGCAAAATCTGCTGCATCTCAATCTTTGAAGGATCAACAAACTCGCAAAGTGCCAAATCCTCTGGCAACAACTCGTAGATACCGAGATTCTCCATCTTGTCGAGATCCTTAACAAGGCAAGCCTTCAACAAGTATGAAACATACACATCCATTGGCAAGTAGTTCTCATAGAGACCTGTAACCACAAATGGACGCTCGCCACCATTAAGGTTAGTATCGAGTTTGTACTCCTTCTTAGGACATAGCCAAGAGAAGTATGCGCGCGATACAGAGAAGCGGTGGAAACGTGGCATTGCCCAGCCAAGCAACTCGTAAACATTACCCTCTGGGATAAGGCTCAACATATTTGCATTAGCCGAGATGTAACCATCAGCCGCAGTTGTAACACCTGTAAGAACATCGCCCGAGATAACACGAACATTCTCGCCTACCTTACCTACGATAGACTCTACCGCAGCACCAGAGATGATGCGCTTGTAACAAGGCTTCTCGGCCTCGCTACCTGCCACAGCGATAACCTTAGTCATATCGAGCTTACCGCTCTTCACGAAGCGACCGATAAGAGCAACGTCCTGAATGTTTACAGTCCACACGATATCGCCCTTAGCAATGCGGTCGATGTGGTGAATCTGAACACCTACGTTACCTACTGGGTGCTTGCCTGAGAAGGTGTGGTACTCAACACCCTTAACCTCCGACATATAACCCTCATCGCCCTTGCGAGCAGAAAGGTGTACCTTGCCGTTGGTAAGGCGTGCCAACACTGCCAAACCAGCCTCTACAGCAGCCTTCTCCGATGCCAACACGAAGTTGTAGTCTGGAGCAAGAGGCGCAGAGTCAAACGCTGAAACAAAGATCGCCTTAGGTGTAGCGTCTGGGTTAGCGATTACGCCATAAGGACGCTCTACGATACGAGTCCAAAGACCCGACTCAAGAAGCATCTCGACAACCTCAGAACGATCAGCCTTAGCAGCATCAACAACCTTAATGCTCTTAGCCACCTGTGTCTGGTCAGGCTCGATAGCAACGTTAAGAAGCTTGCGCTTCTCGCCGCGGTTGATTGCAGAAACAACACCGCTTACAGGTGAGGTAAAGAGAATGCGTGGGTTGTTCTTATCGAAGAACAACGCAGTTCCTGCCTCGACCTTGTCGCCAACCTTAACCAACAGTTTAGGCGTAACGTTCTCATAATCAAGCGGACTAACAGCATACGACTTCGCCAATGGAGCATTCTCCACCTTAGCCTCAGCCTTACCTACCAACTTGATGTCGAGACCTGTACATAATTTAATGTTTTTGGACATAAAAACTGTTTGTTAGAATAATTTAATAGTTTTATTTTGTGTATCTAAAGTTCTGTGAACCAATTACAACATCCCTATATACATTAAAATGCGCACGAAGATACGACATTTTTTCTAAACGACCAATGATTTTCATAAATATCTCTCCGAATGGAGACAAAAAGAGACTGAAAAGTGAAAAGTGAAAACTAAGGCGTTTAAGGGTTATTAAGGTTTATTAAAGGTGACATAAGGGTTATTAAGGGGAAATTAGTAATTAGAAAAATTCCCTAATCTCCCTAAATTCCCCTTTAGGCCTCTTAGGCCCCTTTATAAACCTCGCGCGAAGCGCACCACACTTTTCAGTTTTCAGATCTCAGTTTTCAGTTTATATAGTTGTGGCTGGCAAATATCAACCTGCCAGCCACCGTCATATGTTCTTAAAACTACTTCGAGAAGAGAGTGAAACCAAATGAGGTATACAGATACCACTGATTTGGGATATACGATTTATACATATCCAGATATCTGAACCCCACAGATATCTGAACCCCCTCGAACTCATCCTTAACACCAAAGTCGTACGCCATAGCACCACCCAAATCTCTCTTGGTCAAAGATGATTGCACGCTGGCATATGCTGTACATCTTGAGTACTTGTCAATCAAGAATGAGTATTCGCCACCAAGTCCGAGATATAGTTGCTGCGTATATGTCTGAAGTTTTGTATTCAACTCCAAACTACCTGTAAATGGCACTGTTACAGCCCATTTATCATTGAAGTGATAGCCAAATACAACCTCAGCATCCTCCAACGAATAGAGACCCTTATACTCTCCCAAACTTGTACCGCTCTTAGCAACACCCGACAAAGAAAAATAGGATTCACTCTTCTGCGCCATTGCCATAGTAGACAGACATAGGGCAACGACTAAAGTCAAAAATCGTTTCATAGTAGATATTTTTAAGGTTGAACTAATTCATTCTACCGCAAAGTTACTATATTATTATCGTTTTTCCAAATAATAACCCAACAAATTACCCCCCCCTATAATTTATCCCATATTACTGATATAGAGCGTTTTACAAGAGTTTATACAATTACACATTCACGTAGAAAATATATAAATTTATTGATTTTTGGCAAAAATAAGTTTACCTCCAGCATAGCAATATTACTCTTAAAAATAGGTGGAGTAATGGGTGTTATCAAAAAAAATAGTAAATTTGTACTCCGATGGCAAAGTATATCGACATACACACCCATAACCCGCGAGAGGATGTTCTCTCGCCAACAATGGCGGGCATACACCCTTGGCAGGCAGACAGAGAGCGGCAACTACCCAACTTTGCGCATTGTGACATTATCGGCGAGACAGGGTTAGATTATGCGTGTAAGGTGGATAAGGAGGCTCAACGTCGACTCTTTATCGAGCATATCAAGGGGGCGGAAAAAGTGCAAAAGCCTATTGTGTTACACGTCGTTAGAGCCATCGAAGATGTATTGGAGATACTCAAAAGCCATAAGGGACTACGGGGTGTGGTATTTCACGGCTTCGTAGGCTCGTGGCAACAAGCCATACGATGTATCGAGCAAGGTTACTACCTCTCCTTTGGAACTCGGTCGCTACGCTCGCCAAAGACACGCGAGGTAATAGAAAAGATACCTCTCACGCAACTGTTCTGCGAGACAGATGCAGAGGAGCATAAGGGCAATATCGAGCAGATATACAGCGAGGTAGCAGCAATACGCGGAGTGAGCATCGAGGCATTAGGACATAACATAGAGGAGAACTACAACAGACTATTTGGAAATGGTTAACTGGTTAGAACGTACCGAGTTACTTCTTGGAGAGGAGAAACTTAACATACTTAAACAGGCAAACGTCCTTGTCGTAGGCGTAGGTGGCGTAGGGGCATATGCCGCAGAGATGATAGTGCGCGCGGGCGTGAGTCGTATGACCATAGCCGATGCGGATAAGGTGTCGGAGAGTAACATAAACCGTCAACTTGTGGCACTGCACTCGACCATAGGACGCGAGAAGTGCGACATCCTTGCCGACCGCCTAAAGGATATAAACCCAGAGTTGCAACTCACTGTTGTCAACCGCTTTATAAAGGATGACGAGACTGATGCCCTGCTCGACAGCGGCGACTTTGACTATGTGGTGGATGCCATAGATACCCTATCGCCAAAACTTGCACTGATAAAGGGCGCGCTCGACAGAGGCATACCTTTAGTAAGTTCTATGGGCGCGGGAGCAAAGACCGACCCAACGCTTATGGAGATTAAGGATATCGCCAAAACACACCACTGCCCTCTTGCCCATATGCTTCGCAAGCGTCTGCATAAGATAGGCATCAAGCGCGGCTTCTGGGCAGTATTCTCGCCTGAGCCTGTGCGCGAGGGTGCGATGATACTCTGCGAGGAGCAGAACAAGAAGTCGAATGTAGGCACAATATCCTACATCCCTGCCCTCTTTGGCATCGGCTGCGCCTCTGTGGTAATACGAGATTTGATTGGAGAATTTAACAACTAAACTAAAACAACACATATATGAAGAAAATAGTCTTTCTGGACGAGTACAGCATCGCTGGCCGCAACCTCGATAAGATCACATCACAAGGCGAGTATATTGCCTATGAAAACACTACAAAAGAGCAGGTCGTAGAGCGTCTTAAGGGCGCAACTATCGCCATCACAAACAAGGTTGTCATCGATGGCGAGGCTATGCGCCAACTACCTGACCTAAAGTTAATTTGCATCGCAGCAACAGGTATGAACAACGTCGACCTGGAGGCTGCAAAGGAGTTGGGCATCGAGGTTAAGAATGCCGTAGGCTACTCTACCATTTCGGTGGCGGAGACAACCCTCACATCAGCACTCGCCCTTGCTCGCAACGTGGTATACTTCAACGAATACTTCCACGATGGTCGCTACTCTAAGGCCGACCGCGCCTTCTGCTACGACCGCCACACATTCCAGATAAGTGGCAAGAGGTGGGGAATTGTTGGTATGGGCAACATCGGCCGCGAGGTGGCACGCCTTGCATCGGCATTTGGTTGCGAGGTACGCTACTACTCCACATCGGGTGTAAAGCGCGAGGAGCAGTACCCAGCAATGGAACTTGAGGAACTATTGGCGTGGAGCGATATAGTATCGGTACACTCGCCACTAAACGAGCGCACAAGAGGTCTTATCGGTCGCGCCGAGTTACAGAAGATGAAGCCTTCGGCACTCATTATAAATGTAGCACGCGGAGGCATCATCGACGAGGCAGCCCTTGCTGAGTCTCTGGATAATGGCTGGGTAGCAGCAGCAGCACTTGACGTATTCTCGGTAGAGCCACTACGCGAGTCGCCGCTATACAACATCAAGGACAAGTATCGCCTCTTGGCATCGCCACACAACGCCTGGTCGGCAGCGGAGGCTATAGATAGACTCATCGAGTGCGTAGCAGAGAATATCCGCATATGGTGCGAAAAGTAGCAACAACACTAATAGGTATCATCCTGTACACACTTATGGGGGTAGGTAGCGCAGCGGCTGCCACCCCCATAAGGTGTGACTCCATATCGCATCGCTTCTCTGTGGAGGTGCGCCCTGCATACAACATCGTATCGCACTACGCACTACGCGGCGACGACCCTCTGAACAGCGCCGCATCGCTGCATCTGCGCTACGCCTTCTCCTTCAACGACCATAGCGAGATTGGAAAACGCTTTCCTACAGCATATCAGGGTGTAGGTCTTGCCGCATACACCTTCTTCCACCCAGAGATTACAGGACAACCTATCGCCCTATATATACTACAGGGTGCGCATATAGCAGACTGGGAGAGGGTAACACTCGGCTACGAATGGAATTTCGGACTATCGTGGCACTGGAGACCCAACGAGGCGATGAACTCACGGTGGAATATTATGGTCAACGTAGCCCTCCCCGTAAGTTGGCACCTTTCGCCAAAGTGGGAGTTGAGCCTCACGCCCGACTTCACGCACCTCTCCAACGGCGACACCCACTTCTCAAACAGCGGAGCCAACCTCTTTGGTCTGCGTCTCGGTGTTACGCGCCACTTCAACGACCACGCCGAACATATCCGCGCGAAGGAGTACCTTAGGCCATCGGACGAACTTGAGCAGAAGGACTTTAAGGGGCATCTGAGCCACGACATCATCCTGTATGGTGGCTGGCGCGCAGACAGATTTCTCGACCACGGCGAATTTGTGGTTATCGACAGGCCCCTCTTCCTTGATGGCATACAATACCATACACTCTACCACTTTAACCGCCACTTTGCGCTCGGCACATCAGTAGACCTGCAGACAGATAGCAGCCTCAACCTCCACGATGCCGTATTTGACGAAAATGGTAAGTTGGTAAGTTTTGAGCATCCCTCACTTATCCAGCAGACAGAGTGCGGGCTATCGCTACGCTGCGAGATCACTTCGCCACTATTTGCCGTTGGAGCAGGTATCGGTGTAAACATTCTCGGCAAGGGCTACGACTTCAGCCGCATCTACACACAATACTCGCTAAAGCACTTTATATCGCAACGACTCTTTATCTTCGTGGGATATCGCTTTAACTCGACGCAGTACACACACAATATGATGTATGGCTTGGGACTAAGGTTCTAAGTGATAATAGCATAAACAAATATGGCGTTCAACCGAGTGAACGCCATATTTTGTTTATATTGCACTACGCACTACTTCCAGCGTGGCTCATTCTCTGCATTAGCCTTCTTCAAATGCTTTGGACGACCAAAGTTGAAGGCAACACCCATATAGAGGTTGAGCGACTGAGCATTGCGTGGAGCAATAAGCTCAACACCTCTGACATCACCCACACGCACATAGTTAGAGTCGATAAAGTCTACACCAAGGTAGAAATTAAGCAGTGCTGGGTGGAAGTTGATAGCAGCACCGTAGACACCCATATTGTTGCCATCGAATGGACTCTTGTTGATAGCAACGGTGTGGCTAACGGTTGCAGAGATCCAGCTTGTAGGACGTAGGTTAATAGAGGCTGTTACCTCAGAAGATGGCGATGTCTTGTGGAACTTGGTATGAGAGAAGATACCAAAGGCAATCATATTCTTGAGCATATTGTACTCAGCACCCACGTTAATAGAGTATGCAAGATAGTCTGTGTAACCCTCATACTTACCCTTGTTGATGATATTATCCTTATTAAGAGTGGCATCGCCAAGATCGGCATTAACACCATCGGTAGATACCTCAACACCGGTAAACTCATATGTTGCCTTGGCATTACCTTCAAGGTGTGACGTAGCAGCCCACTTGATAAAACCAAAATCAGTAACCGCAGCAGACAACTTAAGGTGGTTGTTCAACAAGCGGAGCTCAGCACCAAGGTCGACAGCAGCACCGAAGTTGCTTAGGTTCTGCTTAAGGTAGGCCATATCGTTTACGCAAATAAGGTTGCTGAACTCAACGCTACTATTCACATCCTCCAATGAGCGGTTATCAAATATTGGGCAGTTTGCTCTCCATTCGCCATTGACATCAAGAGCAATCTTATCCTCAGTGATATTCAACTTGTTATCCAAGTCACCCCTGAAATTAGCCAAACCAAAGAGAATCTTACCCTTAGCACCGATAGTCAACCAGTCAGTAAGAGGCAATGAAATACCTGCATACGACTCAAGATACCAGTTAGCATTTACCTCAGTAGAGCCAAGATCGTGCAAGCCATTGCCGAGAGTCTTAACAGAGCGGAACAGATCCTTATCCAGCGCAACACTATTATCTACGCGCAAGTTAAGACCCGCAGACCAGAATATCTTCTTGGTGTAGAAACCGATACCAAGCAGGTTGACATTGGTGTTGAAGTTCGCCTTAAGGTCGTTTATGGCAGAGAACTTATTCATAAACTCCTCTGTTGTCACCGAACTGTGCAACGCTGTGACATACTCATCGCCACGCTTGAAGATGAAGTTATCGAAACTTAGGAAGTTGGTACCTACATTTAGGTTGACACCCGACAAACCAGGTATCATAAAGTAACCACGTGTAGGCACAAGGGCTGGGTTAAACTCCGAGCGGAAGTATGAGCCCTCCATAAAATATGAGGTACGCGACTGGGCATTAGCAGTGTTAACTCCCAAAAGTGCAAAAGCCGCAACTAAAAATATAGCAATCTTTTTCATAATACTAATCTCTTTTAATAGGTTTACTTACAGGAGTTATTACTCTAATTCATCTAACGTATCTTCAACCTTATTTTCGACCTTGTTCAGAAGTTTGCCCAAGTCTACGGTCACGCCACCATCAATCTCAAGTTTGATCTCAGCAGCGATATACTGCTCATCCATCAATGGGGCAACACCCTCCTCAACAGCACTGCGCGCCTCAATCCTTAGACCGATCATAGCAATCTCCTTAAGTTCGGCAAGAGAGCCACTCTCGTCAGCAAGGTCGAACAGCAAGCGCATAGGCTTCTTGACAGGAGTCACACCATCCTCAGAGCCCTCTATAGTATTCGAGCCCTCAACAAAGCCAATCTTTGTAGGCAACACCTCTTCATCCTTGTTATATAGCGTTGTTGTCACAGCAAGTTCCAAAGGAATTGTCGACTCAAACTCTGCTATCAGGGCGATATCGCCAACCTTGATACCCTCGATAGCAGCAATCTCAGCAAGTGGCGACTCGCCATTCTCAAGGATATCCTCCTTATGCTCGTATGCAATACTCAACTCCTCGTCAAAGGCAATTGGGAGTTTGAAACTACCGCCATAACTGAACGACAAGTTATCTGTAAGATGTAGCGTGATAACCTCGTGTGGCAAGGCTACGGTTGCTTCCAACTGGATAGAATCAGGCAACGTCTCTTTAAAGAGGTTGTCGAGATTACACTCCACAAATGTATAACCCTCAGATGCTGGATACTCCTCACGATACTCCTCCTTAGCCAAAACGATGCGTGTTGGGGTTGGGGTAACCTCGCCTGTTAGTTCATCGTAAGTAGCCTTCTGTATTGTAGCATCAAATACGATAGCATTATCCTCGCTCGCTACCCCATCAAATGTAGGGATAATCTTAGCCGCGATGCTTGCCTCGATAGTCAGAGGGTTGGTAACCATAACCTCCAAGATTGGAGAGATACCCAAGCCGTTAAGTTCCAAGCCGCTCAAAATATCATCACCCAACTCATCTGCAACAGGGAATGACTCATTAAGTGGATATGAAAAGTCAATCTCAGCGCTTACCGACTCAAAGCCAAGAGTTGTTGGGCGAAGACCAACAGCAAGATTCATAGGCTCCTCTGGGATGAAACTCTTGATGCCAATAGGTATTGGCTGTCCATTTTCATCGCAAGGCTGAGTGAAGTGAACACGTACTGCAGGGTTGAAGTCGATAGATATAGGCTCGCCCTCAACAGACGAAAGACCATTCTCGCCGAAGTCGATAGCCTCAATAGCAATCTCAAGACCCTCGCTGATATCGCCAATAGTCATAGTAAGCATATGATTCTCTTCGTCGTACTGATATGTACCGCCTATAGGACGAAGTACAAGACAATCAGGCAATGTCATATCGATAGATACACAGTCACTGCTATCCTTAAGCCACTCAAAGCCATCAGCATAGAGTCTAAGCACTGAGTTATCATCGAGAGCAATGCGGTTAATACTCTTAATCTCCTTAGGAAGAGCCTCAAGTTCAAAGCCAAAGCCCTCAGAGCCATTCTCACCAAACTCGAAGTTTACCAAGTCGATATTGCTATTGAAACATACATCAGCGTCCTCAAGCGCGAACTCAGAGTATACAGTCACAGTAGGAACCTCAGCACGCATAACGCCCGCCTGAGCATCCAAATGGAAACTGATATCAAACGCCATAGATGGGTCGATAGAGATATTACCCTCTTTTGGCTCGTTGGTATTTGTCAAACCCTCGATATAGAGTGCAAAGTCTACAACACTCTGACCTGGGTCGATAGACACCTCCTTGAAGTAGGCACCACCGTGATTGTCATCGCGCGAAAGCAAGTTATTATCGCTATCACGAATAATCAAATCTGTAGCCACAGGGTTAAGAAGGAAGGTAAACATACCACCGCCATTAACCTCTGACAAACCGTTAAGATTCAATTTAATATGCAATGGAGCACCTTTATGGCCCTCCTCTTTCGACTGGAAGTATACGGTAGAGACGTTGGTAATCTGCTCTGGAAGCGTAAGTTCTACTGCATCAACCGAAACAGTCTCAGCAATATGAGCATCAACAGAGGTATCTACACCCGACATATTCATCCAGGTAAGATACTCCTGTGTCAAAGTAAACTCTTGCGCACCAGACAAAAGTTCAAATACCTTACCCGATAGGTTAAGGCCGAAGTTCTCGTCAACCTTTGTGCTGTAAGAACCAAAGTCCAACGATGGCAAGGCTACATCAAAGTTACTACCAATCTCTGGAATCTCGAAAGATGTAGGCAACTCAAAACCTTCTGGAGCAAAACTATCCTCTGGCAACTCCTTGTAGATCATATACGAGCCATCCTCGTTTCTGACAATCCACTCTGGAAGTTCCTCCTCCGAGCCCAACAAATCGCCAAGATAGATCTTCTCAACAGAAGCAACAGGCAACACTGTCTTACCCTCAAATACCGACACCTCAGTAGAGACATCTCTAATGCTGAAATCCCTGTCAACACAGGATACGGCAACGATTGCGCAAATCACCGCCACGCAGCGATAAGCATAATTTTTTAGTTTCATATATTACGGTTTTAATTTTATTAGCAAAAACTAATGTGATTATAAGGCAAATATATAAAAAATTTTGCCAATAAGCAAAACAATTTCGAAATAAACTGCAATAATATAGGTAAAGGGCGCAAAAACAATTAGTAATTAGTAACCGTTAAAAGGCTACGCCTTTTTTACAAACTGAAAACTGAAAACTGAAAACTGAAAGTCCTTCTCGTATCTCGCAAAGCGGCGCGGAGGAAATATGTTCAATAGTCGACAGTCAATGGCAACATCGATTTACATCAACTTCTTTATCAGTTCCATCTTGTCATATGGAGGATATTTCATCGCAAAGTCAATTCTATTTGATGATTTCAAGACTGCGCGTTTGTTGCTAAACGCCAAGAAGCTTTCATGAGAGTGGTATTTCCCCATACCGCTTTCCCCTACTCCGCCAAATGGCAAGTGCTCGTTGGCGACATGCAAAATAGTGTCGTTGATACAGACACCGCCAGATGTCGTTCTATTCAAGACATCCATCGCGGCCGCATCATTTCCGAAATAATATAAAGCCAGAGGCTTCGGACGTTTGGCAATAAAATCATACACCTTATTAATATAGTCAAATTCTATGACAGGGAGAATCGGGCCAAAGATTTCCGTAGTCATCACAGCCGAAGTCTGTTGACTGTTGTCTGTTGACAGTTGTCCTAAATCCAGGAGCGTAAACTGAATATATCGTTCTTCCGCATTACAATTTCCGCCGTAGAGGATTTTTCCATCATTGAGATATGATGTCAATCGTTGATATGCTTTGTCATTGATGATTCTGCAATAACAATGCGACTGCTGTTGGTCTTCGCCATAAAATTTATTTACATAATGAATCATCTTTTTAATCAGTTCATCTTTAATATCACGATGCACCATCAGATAATCAGGAGCGACGCAAGTCTGACCGGCGTTTATCGTCTTTCCCCAGACTATCCTTCTCGCCGCGAGGTCGATGTTACAGTCTTTATCGACGATGCACGGACTTTTGCCGCCAAGTTCGAGGACGACAGGAGTGAGGTTTTTCGACGCTGCTTCCATCACAACTCTACCCATATCTGGACTTCCGGTGTAAAAAATAAAATCGAATTTCTGCGCCAGCAATGCCTGATTCACATCTCTATGACCTTGTATCATCGTGATATATTCTTTATCGAAAGTCTCGTCGATTATCTTCTGCATCACCTCCGAAGTATATTGGGAATAAGGCGACGGCTTCATCACAGCGCAACAACCTGAAGAAATAGCTCCGACCAAAGGCGCAAACATAAGTTGAAACGGATAGTTCCATGGTGCGATTATCAAAGCCACGCCGTAAGGTTCGTACTTCACAAAACTCTTTGAAGGAAACAGATACAAAGGTGTCTTCACCTTCTCAGGTCTCGCCCATTTCTTAAGATTTTTTATGTGATTGTTAATTTCATTTAACACAATGTTAATTTCTGTTAAGAAAGCTTCTTCCTTGCATTTATGCAAATCTCTCCACAAAGCATCATAAATGTCATCTGAATATTTCTCGATGGCTTGTCTCAATTTCTTCAGTTGCTTCAGACGAAAGTCGATTGATTTTGTTTCGTTTGTCAAAAAGAAATCTCTTTGTCGTGAAACCATTTGAGTTACTGAGTCGCTAAATTGCTGTGATGCTGAGTTTATTGATTCCATTGTGTTTATGATTTGTTTTTTATAATTACAAAAGTAATGAAAAAATGTTTTTGAAACTCCATAATATAACGTATCTCCCTCTCTAAATTATGCATTATGAATTATGAATTAAATTATGGCGTTCCGGCGAAGCCGTCGGGCTTTCCGCTATATCTTTGCTCGCTCCGCTCGCAAAGGATGCCGCTCCAATCCCTAACGCTTTGGCGGCAATTAAAACCAAGCAAAATCCCAGAATCCCATTGACGTCTCTACATCCTAACTGATAAGGCGTCGCCTTATCCTAGATTTGTTTCGCCCTTTCAGGGCTAAAAAAAAGAGCACTACATAATTGTAGTGCCCTCGATTGTAAATAGATTTTATCTGCTTCTGTTTCTTCCTCTGCGACCAGAGTCTTTTCTATCTTTTCTTGAATCTTTTTTAGAGTCTTTCTTTGAATCTCTTCTCGATTCTTTTCTTGATTCTCTCTTGCCTTCGAGTTTATAGCTTCTGTCGCCAAACACATCGCGGTTCTTGCGTTCTGGTCTGTCGTCGTCAAATTGTTTCTTTTCTTTTTTCTTCTTAGGTTTAGGCTCAGATGTTGTTATCTCAACGCGGATACCTTCCCTATTCTTTCTTTCATCAGCGAAACAGTCGACGATAAATTGAGCTTGGTCTTGGTCGACATCGACGAAAGAGAAGTTTTCCATCATATCGATTCTACCGATACGGATGTCTTTTGTTCCAGTAACATCATTGATTTTACCGATGATATTATTAGGTTTGATTTTATCTTTTTTACCTTTGCTGAAGAAAAGACGTTGCAAGCCGCTGTCGTCGTAATCTTTCTTTTCACCTTTTGCCTTTTTCTCTTTTTTCTCTGGTTTAGAATCGTCGAAGTTAAGGTCTTTAGCATCTTTATAATAATCGAGGAAACGATTAAAGTTAAGTGCCACCACTCTAGTGATAAGTTCTTCTGGAGACATCCAACCTAATTTTCTGAAAACTATTGGAAGATAATCGGCGATGTCTTCGCGCATGATATCTACTTTTTCGAGGCGGTCGATATGATTGAAGAGCTGCTTTTCGCACACTTGTTTTGCCGAAGGCACCATTGCTCTTTCGATAGTCTGACCGAGTTGTTTCTCGATAGCTTTGATTTTATGTTTTTCGCGAGAGTGGATAAGGCTCAAGCAGACGCCAGTTTTATCAGCGCGACCTGTACGACCGCTTCTATGGATATAAACAGCAGTTTCGTCAGGGAGGTTATAATTGATAATATGAGTAAGGTCGCTGACGTCTATACCACGAGCTGCCACGTCGGTTGCGACCAAGATTTGAAGATAGCGTTGACGGAAGTGATTCATGACCAAGTCGCGTTGTGCTTGCGAGAGGTCACCGTGAAGTGAAGCAGCGTTATATCCATCGTGGATGAGGTTATCAGCGACTTCCTGTGTTTCAAGTTTTGTTCTACAGAAGACGATACCATAAATAGAAGGAGTATAGTCGATGAAGCGTTTCAATGCGAGGTAACGGTCGTTAGCTCTGATAAGATAATGAATATGACGTACGTTAGCTGTTCCAGAATTCTTCTGACCGATAGAAATTCTAACAGGGTCGGTCATATAATGATTGAGTATTTTCTCGACTTCAACTGGCATTGTTGCGGAGAAGAGATGAATATTTTTCTCAGCAGGCATATATTCCAGGATTGCGTCGACGTCTTCTTGGAAGCCCATATCTAGCATTTCGTCAGCTTCGTCGAGGACGATAGTTCTCACATTAGAGAAATCTATTTTATTACGACGAATCATGTCTTCGAGACGACCTGGTGTTGCGACTATGATTTGAGGTTTCTTGGCTAAATCTTTGAATTGATTTTCAATACTTGCTCCGCCATATACTGGCACCACGAGAATTTCAGGGATATATTTAGAGAAATTCTTAAGGTCTTTAGTAATTTGAACACATAGTTCGCGAGTCGGACAAAGCACCAAAGCTTGGACGCAACGTTGTGATGCGTCTATGTTATTAAGCAAAGGCAATCCGAACGCAGCGGTTTTACCGGTACCTGTCTGAGCAAGGCCAACCATATCAGTTCTTTGAGACAATAAAACAGGTAATGTTTCTCTTTGGATTGGCATAGGTTCTTTGAAACCCAGCTCATCAATAGCCCTCAGTATAGCCGGGTTCAAATTATAATCTTGAAATTGAGACATAAAATTGTCGATTAATTATTATTAAATGAATTAGTTGCAAAGATACGAAAAAAGTCCATAAGTTATAAGGCAATAAGTCAATAAGTTTTTCATCTAAAAAGAAGAATTTCATTATCTTTGCCACTTGTTTAAAAACCGATTAAATGTCAAAAAGATTATATTATTTATTCTTAATTTGCATCCTAACTTTAGGGCTTTTGTCATGTTCAGAAAAAGAGGAAACTTTCATCGAACCTGAAGTAGCGAAGGCTTTGCCTGTCATCAATGTTGATAGTATTTTCATCAGCCTTGACAAAGACATCATTAAGAAGAAATCAGCCAGTATCGATAAAGTATTCAGCAATTTAAGAAAGAAAGTAGGTTTCAACGGAACTGTTTTATATGCCGAACAAGGTCGTATTATTTATAACAAAGCATGGGGGTATCGCAACTTAAGAAAGCGTTGCGACGATTTACAAAGCGATGATGTATTTCAACTAAGTTCAGTATCTAAGATGTTCACTGCAGAAGCCATCATGATTTTAAAAAACGAAGGCAAGATAGACTACGACACTGACATCAGAGAATACATTCCTGAGTTTCCTTACGAAGGCATCACCACTCGTCTTTTGTTAAACCATCGTTCTGGCTTGTCGCGATATGAAAGCCTTGCTGATGCAAAATGGCCTGACAGAAAGAAGCCATTCTTGAATGAAGACATGATTAGTTATTACGCCACACATAAGCCTAATCCTTACTTCAAGCCTGATGGCGGGTTTAACTATAGCAACGTCAACTATGCATTACTAGCATCTATCATCGAAAGAACATCTGGTATGTCATTCGCAGATTATATGAAAGCCAAAGTCTTTAAACCTATAGGGATGGACAATTCATACATCTACGAGATGGATCCAAATAGCAACGTATCAGCATACATCGAAAACGTCGTTCAAGGATATTATATGGACAGACGTCGTCCGATGCAAGCTCCTAACGAGTACCTCAACGGCGTTAAGGGTGACAAGATGATGATCTCAAACACAGAAGACATGTTCAAGTTCATGACAGCGGTAGATTATGGTTTATTACTCCCCGACTCTATCCAAGACGAGGCGTTCAAACCTGGCAGTCCAAAGAGCAGGAAACGTAAAGACAATTACGGTTTCGGATGGAGAATATCAGGCAAATACCCTGGATGCTACTACCATCACGGATGGTGGAAAGCTTATCGTTCATTCTTCATAAGAGATGATGTAGATGACAGAACTATTATTGTATTGACAAATACCAACAAAGGTCCTAATGCCGATCATTTCTGGAATATAATCAACGATAACAGCATCAAAATACCGCAAGCTTCTGTCAATATCACTTATTGGGAGACCCAACAAGGACATCGGTTTCCACACTCCTCCTACCGCCAACGTGTTATTAAGGAATAACTATTCTTTAACAACAAGTTTATAACCTACGCCATGGATATTTTGTAGCTCAATATTAGGGTCTTCTTTAAATAACTTCCTAATCTTAGCGACATAAACGTCCATGTTCCTGGCACTGAAATAATTCTCTTCATGCCAAATCCTCTGCAAAGCCAGCGATCTTTCTACGATACGATTCTTATACTCACAAAATAGAAACAGCAAATCAAGCTCTCTATTAGTAAGTTTCTTCTCAACACCATTCCTTATCAAAACATGACGAATGCCGTCAAAAGTGTACGATGCCAACTGATAGACATGCTGGTTCTTGGTCCTAAGAACCGTCCTCTTACAAATAGCACTAACACGTTCAAACAATTCGTCAATACTGAATGGTTTTGCGATGAAATCATCGGCGCCGACTTCAAATCCTTTAGACACATCTGACCGCGATGCCTTCGAACTGATAAAAACAATCGGGACGTCTTTGTCGCATTGCTTTATCTTCTCAGCTAAAGAATAGCCATCAATACCAGACAATGCTGTGTCAAGAATTACAAAATCAAACGCTTCGTTTTCAAAACGATTTAACGCTTCGGATCCATCTTGCGATAACACAGTTGGATAACCCTTTACAACCAAGTAGGACTTCAAAATAAAACCTAAGTTTTCATCGTCCTCCGCTAATAAAATTTTTACAATCTTTTCCATTAACCACTATTAATTCTACAATCATAATGCTTATTTCTATATCATATCTCCATTAAAAATTTTACCACTTAATCGCTTTTCACTTACAAATATAGAATGTAAAACTCTCTTTTTCCAAATAAAAATGTAAAAATTTTACTATCATCTTCATTTTTTTACACAATTTCTCGTTTTTTTTACTTTTTTAGTTAATTTTTATTTAGAATTGAGAAAAAAAGTGTATATTTGCAGTGCGAATGATGTAATCCTTACATCGTTCGTAAGGTTTCATAAATTTTGGTTTTTGGTTCTCGAGACCATCCTTCTCAAGGATGGTCTCTTTTTTTTATTATTTCAACATTATCTTTCAAAAATATGTTGTAACTTCGCAACATAATAAAAAATCACCCACTATGATACAGATTAACACCAACTTGAAGCATGTCAATGGTTTTATCACTGACGAACAGTTTAGTAATGTTATAAATAAAATCGAAAGTACTTTCAAAACCATATATGACAAATCTGGAGCAGGAAATGATTTTCTCGGTTGGACAACTCTTCCATCGGAAATGACAAAAGAATTTATCCAAGACATAAAAAATCAAGCAGAAATACTTCGTAAGAAATCTGAGATTTTTGTCGTCGTTGGTATTGGCGGTTCTTATCTAGGAGCCAGAGCTGTCATCGAAGCTCTATCGCATCAATTTGGTTCATTAATTAATAAGGGAGGACACACACAAGTCGTTTATGCTGGTCATAACATGAGTGAAGAATATCTTGTAGAGTTATTAGAACTTCTAGATGCCAAAGATTATTCAATGACAGTTATTTCCAAATCAGGAACCACAACAGAGCCTGCTGTCGCTTTCCGTATCTTAAAAAATCATATTGAAAAAAAATATGGCAAAGAAGAAGCCAGAACTCGTATCGTGGCTATCACCGATAAAGAAAGAGGTGCTCTTAAGACTTTAGCAAATAACGAAGGTTACAAAACTTACATTGTGCCTGATAATGTGGGTGGTCGCTACTCAGTCCTCACTCCTGTTGGATTATTGCCAATCGCTGTCGCAGGCATAGATGTCGAACAACTTATAAACGGAGCCTTGGCTGTAGAAAATTATTGTAGAGAGAATCAAAATGCAGACAACGTCGTCGCTCAATATGCAGCCGCTCGTCAAGCCTTGTATCATAATGGAAAAACTAACGAGATTTTAGTCAGCTATGAACCTCGTTTACAATATATCGCAGAATGGTGGAAACAACTTTACGGCGAAAGCGAGGGCAAAGACGGGAAAGGCATCTTCCCTGCATCCGATATATTCACCACCGACCTTCACTCAATGGGTCAATATATTCAAGATGGCTTGCGTAACTTATTTGAAACCATCATCTCTGTTGAAAAACCAACTAAAGAAATAAGAATCCCTCTAGCCGACAACGACCTTGACCAACTTAATTATATAGCTGGCAAACGTCTTTCTGAAGTCAATCGCACTGCGGAAACTGCAACGATACTCGCCCACGTCGACGGCGGAGTTCCAAACATCATAATTCAGATTCCTGAAATCTCGGCAACAACAATAGGCGAGTTGATTTACTTCTTTGAAATGGGTTGTGCATTAAGCGGCTACATGCTCGAAGTAAATCCTTTCGATCAACCTGGCGTTGAAGCTTACAAGAAGAATATGTTCGCTCTTCTCGGGAAACAAGGTTTTGAAGAAAGAGCAGCTGCACTTAAAGAAAGAATCAAATAATTTTTAACATATCTTAAAAAAATATTAACATTGAAAAACAATTATAACGACATCGAAATAATGGCGCCGGTAGGTTCTTACGAAGCCTTATCAGCAGCTATTCAAGCAGGCGCAGGTTCTGTGTATTTTGGCATCGGACGTCTTAACATGCGTTCAAAATCTGCAAAAAACTTCACCCTCGACGACCTCAACAAAATCGCTACTATCTGTAACGAGAACAACGTAAAAAGTTACGTGACAATCAATACCGTCGTCTTCGATGCGGAACTCGACGACATGAGAGAACTCGTCGACGCAGTGAAAGCTAACGGCATCTCTGCCATCATAGCATCTGACCAAAGTGTAATTCAGTACGCTCGTCAAATCGGCGTCGAAGTCCATATGTCAACACAATGCAACATCACAAATATCGAAGCTATCAGATATTATTCTCAATTCGCTGATGTTATGGTGACCGCTCGTGAGGTATCTGTCGAACAAGTGAAAGCTATCACAAGAAAAATCGAAGAACAAAATATCAGAGGTCCTAAAGGCGAACTCATCCGCATCGAGGTGTTCTGCCACGGAGCTCTCTGCATGGCGGTGTCTGGCAAATGCTACCTCAGCCTCGACAACTTCAACACTTCCGCAAACAGAGGCGCATGCGTGCAACCTTGCCGCCGCGGATATACTGTGCAAGACCGCGATAAAGAAATTACTTTAAACATCGACAATGAATATATCATGTCTCCTAAAGACTTGTGTACATTGCCATTCCTCGACAAAGTCCTCGACGCTGGCGTTAAAATATTAAAGATTGAAGGCCGCGGTCGTTCTCCTGAATATACAAAAGTGACAGTAGGCGTTTATAGCGAAGCTGTCAAAGCAATACAAAACGGAGAATTTACTGAAGAAAAAGTAGCAGCATGGACAGAACGCCTCCGCAGTGTTTACAACCGCGACTTCTGGGATGGTTATTACCTCGGAAGAAAAACAGGCGAATGGACTCAACGCTACGGTTCTCAAGCAACAAAGACAAAGATATTCGTCGGAACAGTCACTAACTTCTTCGGAAAAATCAACGTGGCTGAAATCAGAATGGAGACTCAAGACCTTAAAGTCGGTGACGACATCATGATTATCGGTCCAACAACAGGCGTTTACGAAGATAAGGTATCTGAGATTCGCGTCGACTTAAAAGCCGTCGAGTCAACAAAAAAAGGCGAGCTCTGCTCAATACCAGCAAAAGACGTGGTACGTCGCGGCGATAAAGTGTATAAAGTCATTGATGCTGTATTATAATTTAACAAAATGCAAGAATTCAACTTACATACTCACAGCATCTTTTCTGACGGAAAATCGGCTCCAGAAGAAGTGGTCGTGGAAGCTATCAACCAAGGAATGAAAGTCCTAGGCTTCTCCGACCACTCCCCTGTTCCTTTTGAAAATTCTTTCGCAATAAAAAACGACAACGTCAAGAATTACATCTCGACGATAAAGTCTTTAAAAGAAAAATACAAAGACCAAATCGATATTTATTGCTCGATGGAAATGGATTTCATCCCTGGCATCGTCAAAGATTTCAAGAAGACAAAAAAAGAATTAGGTCTTGATTATATGATAGGTTCTGTTCATCTCGTCGGCAACGATGTGAATAAGTTATGGTTCATCGATGGATCAAAAGTCGAGACTTATGATGAAGGTCTTTTTAATTATTATGACGGCGATATAAAAAAAGGTGTCAAGACATTTTATTATCAGTATAACGAAATGATTGAGACTGAGGAATTCGACATTGTCGGTCATTTCGACAAAATCAAGATGCACAACCGCGACAGATATTTCACCGAAAGCGAGAAATGGTATCGCGACTTGGTGCTGGAGACATTGACATTGATAAAAGAAAAAGACTTGATTGTCGAGGTCAACACACGAGGCATCTACAAAAAACGCAGCACCGACTTCTATCCAGCGACATGGCTCTTGCCTATCATGAAAGAAATGAACGTTCCTGTCGTTATCAGCTCCGACTCGCACAAAGCCGAGGAACTGACCTTATGTTTCAAGGAAGCGGAAGAAACTTTGAAAGCTGCAGGATACAAGGAAACGATGTGCTTTAAAAACGGAGTCTTTGAGGCAATGAGTCTATAAGTCTATGAGTGAGTTTCAACAAATATTGAAAAATCTTAAATAAATACTTATTTTTATCCTAACGAAAAAAGTAAGTTTTTTATAATATTTTAAAACAATCGGCGTTTGATATATAAATTAAGCGCCGAAATTTTTTTCATAATCTTTATATTGTTTTTCCCCGCCTTTCGAGTAAAGGTGGGGTTTTTAATTTGGACGTATTCGATACGTCCCTACCACGGACCACATAAAAAAGAAAAATTTGTTCCATCATATAGACGAAACAAATTTATTCTTATTAAACAAAAACTCGTTTAAGTAAAATGCTAAATCAAAAATTAATTTTTAGCACCTTCCATGACTAATTTACCTTTGTAGTATAAGTCACCGTCAACGTAGTAAGCTCTGTGATAAACGTGGATTGTACCAGTTTCTTTGCATACTGCTAATGTTGGAGCTTCTGCTTTGTAATGTGTTCTTCTTTTAGCGCCTCTTGTGTGAGACTGTCTTCTCTTAGGATGTGCCATTTTACACTATTTTTTATTGTTAATTAATATCTTTTTCTTTCAACTCTTCTAAACATTTCCAGCGAGGGTCAATTTCATCAGACTCTTCGACCACCTGATTTGCTGCGCTTTCAAGATATTCTATCACTTCTTGATTGCAATCGTTGATGTCTTGATGGACTCTATGGATTGGCAACGATAAGATAATATATTCATAAATCAAAGAAGAGATATCGAATTCACCTTCTTCTGAAGGAATAACTATAACATCATCAGATTCCTCTTCATATTCGTGACCGTATTTCAAATATATAACAACTTCGTTTTCTATTGGTTGTTCATATTCGTCATTACATCTGTCACATGCGATAAATACATTACCTGCAAAATTAAACGTCAAAATTGACTCTCTTTCATGCTTTTCAACGTTCAAATTCACTTTTACACAGCCTTTTTGCACTTCTGAGAACTCAAAATTCTCGAAGAATTTATCATCAATTTCGTATTCAAAATCATGATAACCTATTGATAATCCTGCAATTGGCAATATGTAATCGTTTCCTGCTTTCATAGTATACCCCTAAAACGGGGTGCAAAGATAACAAATTAATTTCATTTTTTAAACGAAATCTTGTTATTTTTTTGAATTTAAGCCTACTAATGGCTAAAGTTCTTCGTTCATATTCTTCCTTTAAACACGAATCCTAAGTCTTCCACTGTTTTCTTAACAACTTCATCTGAAGGATTTCCTGTCACCACAGCTTCTTGTTTCCCTAAAACGACTTCAACGTTTTCAACATTTTCCAATCCTCTGATTGCTTTCTCCACAGAAGCCTTACAATGATTGCATGACATTCCTTCAATTTTATAAACAACTTGATTTGATGATGTTACTGATTCAATATCAGATACCACTGGAGTGTTGTCTTTACGGAAAAGATTAAATTTCAACATAAATGCATTTATTAAAAGTATGACCAAAATAATTCCTGAAATAATTTCGAACCATGAAGCTGTAAAGGCACTGCCTTCCATGGCGCAATGACTACCAGCTTCGCATAATGATGTTATTGTAAACCATTCTCTTGGCAAGAAATAATCGACGAACAAGCCACCGATAATAGAACCGAAAATGATAGAGCCTAAATAGAACAACAACTGTTTCTTTCCTAATGATTTTCCAACGACCAATAAAGAAGCGATGCTCACTCCAGGGCCTGCTATCAACAAGACAAGTGCAGCTCCTGGCGACAATCCTTTCATTATCAAGGCTGCTGCAATCGGAATGCTGCCCGTGGAACAAACATACATCGGAACCGCAATCGCTAAGACAATCAACATTGTAACTATTGATGGCAAATTCAAATTGGCGAAGAACGAATCTGGAATCAGAACTGTGATTAAAGTTCCTATTATCAAACCTATAACCAACCACTTGCCGATGTTCTGCACCAAATCGACCAAACTATATCTTAAAAATTCAACGAATTTGTTTTTATGATTCGCCTCTGTTTCACAGCAGCAGTTTTGTCGCACTACAATCTCGTCTTTTGAAAACCATGTCGTTACAGCACCGCCTGCTATTGAGGTCAGCAATGCCACCAATGGTCGCACTATCGCGAAAGGAAGTCCCATCATGGAATAAGTAGCGATGATAGAATCGACGCCTATTTGCGGTGTGGAAATCATGAAAGCCACCGTCGCGCCACGCGAAGCTCCGTCTTTTCTCAACGATATCGCTGTAGGAATGACGCCGCAAGAACATAAAGGCAAAGGAATTCCTATCAATCCTGCCAATAAAACGGATTTGAAATTTTCCTTAGCCAAATGTCGTTCAAAGAAATTCGATGGCACAAAAACGTGCAAAACGCCAGCCATCAGAAATCCTAACAAAAGATATGGAGCCATCTGGCACAACATATTTATAAAAGTCAACAGAGCGTTTGTCAATTCATAATTCATAATGTATAATGTATAATGTATAATGTTTAATGTATAATGTTTAATGTATAATGTTTAATGTTTAATGTTTAATGTTTAATGTTTAATGTATAATGTTTAATGTTTAATGTTTAATGGCTAATTCTTCATTCTTCATTCTTCATTGTTCATTCTTCATTCTTCATTCTTCATTCTTCATTTTACATTCTTCATTTTACATTCTTCATTTTACATCCAGATTTTTTTGCGCAGCAACTGCAGTCGGAACAGGAATTTTTGTCATTCTTTCTTAATTTCCTCACAACGGAATAAATCGTATATCCCACTGCTGCACATATTATTATATAAGCGATTATTGTTTGAGTCATGTTATTGAGAGTTTAGGGTTTAGGGTTTAGGGTTTAGAGTTTAAACTTTCCACTCTACACTCTACACTCTACACTCTACACTAATTAAAATAGTGATCCTATTTGATAGACGAGGAATGAGACGAGCCAGGCGAGTCCGGTGTTGTAGAAGACTGTGAACAGAACGCCTTTCCAGCCAGCTTCGCGTCGCACTGCCGCGATTGTTGCGAAACATGGTGTCGACAACAAGACGAACAACATGAATCCGAATGCTACCAACGGAGTGAATAACATTTCACCTTTCTTTGGTCCGTCGGTCCAGACCTGTGTCCTCACTTTATTAACGAGCTTACCTTCCTCTTCTTCTGATGTTTGGAAGAGCACTGCGAGAGTCGAGACGACGACTTCTTTAGCTGCGATGCCTGTTGTCAAGCTGACGCCCATTCTCCAGTCGAAGCCACAAGGACGAACGAAAGGTTCGATAGCATGACCGAAACGACCGATGTAAGAATTTTCATTTAAGACAGAAGCTTGTTCGTATTCTAATTGTTCTATTACAGCGGTTTTTTCTTCTTCAGTAATATCATTTTGTGCTTCAACAAGTTCAATTTCCTGAGCGATAAGTTCTGCCTTTTCGCATGTTCTTGGGAAATATTCCAAAGCCCAAATGATTATAGACGCGACAAGGATAACAGTCGCCATTTTCTGTAAATATTGAATACTCTTATCCCACATATGTATCAAAGTGTTACGAGTAGTAGGGACGCGATAAGGAGGAAGTTCCATAACGAATTGTTCCGACAATCCTTTGAAAGATGTCTTGTTCAGCAACAAAGCTGTCAATATTGCGAAGAGGACGCCGATAGCATAGACGCTCATCAATATCAAGCCTTGATGTTTTTCGAAGAACGCTGCCACGAAAAGGAGGTAGACTGGGAGACGTGCGGAACACGACATGAAAGGTGTGACTAATATCGTCAATAATCTATCTTTTCTATTTTCCAGAGTGCGTGTCGCCATGATGGCAGGCACAGAGCATCCGAAACCGATAATGAAAGGAATGAACGACTTGCCATGAAGTCCGATTTTATGCATGAGGCGGTCGACGATGAAAGCGGCACGCGCCATATATCCTGTATCTTCTAATATTGAAATGAAGAAGAATAATATCAAGATGTTTGGCAAGAAAACGAGCACTCCGCCCACGCCAGCGATGATACCGTCGACGATGAGGTCGCGTAAGATTCCGTCGTTCATCCACGAACCGACGAGTTCGCCGAACCAGCCCACTGCCGATTCAATCCATTCTTGAGGATATGCTCCGAGTGTGAATGTAGCTTGGAACATAAGCCAGACGAAGAATATCAGGATAGGGAATCCCAGCCATTTGTTTGTCAAGAAATCATCAGCTTTATAAGCATGGTTTTTGATTTTCTTCGCGCCTTTCTGATAAGTCTCTTTCAAAGCGCCACGGATGAAAGCATAACGAGCATTCGTTATCAATGTTGAAGCATCTTCATCGTATGACTTCTCTAATCCAACACGTTTTTCATTTGCCAACGCAATGATTTCGTCACCATTAGGAAGTGTCTTAATCTCTTCGATAGTCGACTTCGAATTTTCCAACACATTGATAGCAATATATCTTGCAGGATAAATATTGATAATATCCTTATTGATTTCAATTTTTTTCTTTATTGGAATGATAGCATCTTCAATATCGCGGCCGTAGTTGATATGAATATGTTTATTAAGATTTTTCTTTTCTTCATAAACATCAACGATAGTCTCAAGTACATCTGATATTCCTATTCCCTTCACAGCTGTCGTTGGCACGATAGGGAAACCGAGCATTTTGCCGAGATTCTTATAATCGAAGACATCGCCTTTGGCTTCCATTTCGTCATACATATTAAGAGCCATGACGAGTCGTACATTCATATCGATGAGCTGCGTGGTAAGGAAGAAGTTACGTTCCAAGTTTGAAGCATCGATGATATTAAGGACTATGTCAGGATTTTGTTTGGTGAGATACTCTCTTACGTAACGTTCTTCAGGAGAATATTCTGTTATGGAATATGTTCCAGGCAAGTCGACGAGATTTATAGTATAGCCTTTATGATAGAAAGTGCCTATTTTCAAGTCGACAGTGACGCCGCCGTAGTTACCCACTTTTTCATGAAGTCCAGTGGCATGGTTGAAGAAAGAGGTCTTTCCTGCATTAGGATTACCTACCAAAGCGACAGTGATATTATTAGTTTTTTCTTTAATGACATCAGAGATGACCTCGTCGGCGATAGTGCCATTGAAATCAGAAGAATGAGAATTGGCATCATCCAAAGCAACGACTTCAACTTTGTCTGCTTCACTTCTGCGTAATGAGATGTGAGCCTGAAGCACCTGATATTCCACTGGGTCCATAAGAGGAGCGTTCTTAATGACAGTAACAGTCTCGCCTTTCACGAAACCGAGTTCCATCAACCTGTGACGAAGTCCACCGTGACCATTCACCTTCACGATGACACATTTAGTACCAGTCGCCATTTCAGATAAGGTTGTTGGCTGTTGGCTGTTGGCTGTTGACTGTTGGCTATATTTATATTCCATAATTCTTAATTAATATTTGCAAAAATACTCAATTCTAAAATAATTTCTAATTAAAAAGACGCATCAACAACATTAGGACGTATTCGATACGTCCCTACATTTTATAAACCTATCACAAATCTCAATGTTCCTACGAGTGCGTTATCGACAGGAATATCTAATCCAGCAGGATTGATGATATATTGAACGTCAGGTTTTACTACAAAATTATCTGTTATTTGATATTGATAGAAAAGTTCTATTGCTGTCTCAGTTTTTTTATCAGAGAGAAATGCCGATGTGAAAGCGAGTCCAGCCATGTCGAGGCCTTCTTTTGAAAAGACGCCTTCGAGGTTAAGACCAGCAGCTAGGTGGAAGTAGTTTTGAGTTTCTGAGTTTCTGAGTTTCTGAGTTTCTAAGATGTTATTTGCGTAGCCGATTTGAGCGAAAGGTTTCAAGTTGCGAGTTCCGTTGTTCCACACTTCTTGTTCAGCATTAGCGTAGAAACCATAATTCTTTGCCGCTGTATGATAGAAAGCACCGAATTTGTATGTGCCGTTGTCTCTGACATAATGACCTTCGCCAATGAACAATGCGCCTTCGTCTTTACCGATTCTCCAGTTCAAGTTATAAGGATTGTCATCTTCAAAAGATGGAATCTCTCCGTCATATACAGCAGCTTGGACATGCCAGTTGTCGTTAATCTCGTAGTGAAGTTCTGCACCGAGTCCTGTGAGAGGGAATATCGCCACGCTAAGATTTGTCGAGAAAACAGGATGGATGCCGAAAGAGCTGTTGATATATTCGCCTGCAGCATCGATGGATGCGAAGTTCTCGTTCATATCTTGGAGTCCGACTTTGATACTAAACTTACCAAAAGATTGTTGCAAAGAGAAATGTTCCATGAAAGCGTGGTTTCCTGCTTCGATATTATTAGCGACTTGGAAGTCACCGATGAACATCTCTGTTGGCACTATGCCGTGTGTCGTTCCGCCGCCAACATATAAAGACGCGCCTTTCCATAAGTTGGCATCCATTCCAATTTTCGCGTAACCAAGATAGCCGCCTCCATTTTTCAAACCGCCAACGTTATACAAAAAGTCGCCAGTATATTCAGCATTAAAGTTCAATCTCTCTTGTGAATAAGCTTTGTTAATTCCTAAAAATAATACAGCAAGTAATAATAATGATAATGTTTTTTTCATGAAATATAGTATTAAAATTTATGATGCAAAAATATCAACTGTTAACGAAATGCTAATTCCCACTTTTTGGGTAAAATAAAAAAAATCACTAATCATAAATAGTTAAAAAAAATTCACATACATTGAAAATGTATTCATATAAATACTAAATTTGGGTACTTATTTTTAACATTTCATATCATGAAAAGATTTTTACATTTAGTTTTAACTTACGCGTTACTAATAAGTTGTTGTAACATTTATGCGCAATCAAAGCCTGAAGTAACTGTTGTTACTAATAATACTTATGAAGTAATAAAAATAGCCAACGAATATCTATGTCCTTACGATATTTCTGACAATAAAAAACATGCTGTCATTCAAGCTTGGGGTGAAGGCTCTAGTTATTATTGGTCAAAAACGACGGGTATCATTCCCATTACTGGTAATGCTTATGCTGTATCTGACGATGGTGTTGTTGCGGGTTGGTTTACCGATGAATCAGGATATAATGTAGCAGGTTTATGGGATCCGAAGACAAAGAAATGGGAGTTTTTAGGAATGAATCCAGAGATACCTGAATTTGCAGACATCGATTACAACAGTGCGTGGACCATGTCTAACGACGGCAAAAAAATTGGCATCATGCAATTCGACCCAGCATGGAATACTTACACTTATGTTTGGTCGGAAGAAGACGGTTACGTCAGATTATCGAACGGGCAGTCAACCAACACGAGACCTCAAGCCATGAGCAGTGACGGCCATATCATCGCAGGTTTCTACGTCGACGACATGGGATTCAGAGCACCATGCTACTGGCTCAATGGCGAGTTATTTCCAATATCAAGTTATTTGGGAGAGTCATGGGGCGTATCTCCTAACGGCGAATACGTTTGTGGCGGCTTAAAAAACAGCAAAGGCAATGCCTTCATTTATAATACAACCAATCATGAACTTACATTGATAGAGAACACCGTTGCAGGAAATGGCGGTAGCATGACAGCAATGTGCGTTACCGACGATGGTAATGCCTTTGGATATTTCAACCCTGGCAATCCTGCCGATTACAACGCAAGAAGAGGCTTCGCTTATGTTGATGGAGAATTGATGTCATTCGAAGAATTTCTTATGACAAACGGCGTACAAGAAGCCGACAGCTGGTCAGTATACACAGTCAATGGCGTCACATCTGATGGAAAGACATTCCTCGGAGCTGCAAACATGAAAGGCAAAAACTACAGCTTCATTGTTACTATCGCTGAACCAAATTGTGGAGCACCAGATAATCTCACTTATACCATAGACAAAAACGATCATAACACCATATACCTTAACTGGGACGCACCTGAAAACCCAGTCGATGTGACTTATGAAATATATTCAAGCTACACTGACATCGACCCTCTATATCAAGGCATCACAGAAACATCATTCTGCATAAAAGACTTGGATGCTGGCCATTACAAGTTTTTGGTAAAAGCTAACTGGGGAGGTGAGTGTTTGTCTTATCCTTCAAAATCCGTAAACCCTGTCATCTATCCTTGTGCTCAAGATAATATGTGTGAGCTTACATTCAAAATGCTCGACGGCTACGGCGACGGATGGAACGGCGCATATATCGACATCATAAGCAACAGCAACGACTTCACATATTCTGTAGGCTTGGAAAAAGAAGGACTCGACACTGTCACAAAATACGTCAGCTTATGCCCTGACGATTACACATTCATTTGGCATATGGGCGAGTTCGATGAAGAACTAAGCTTCTCTATACTCCTCGACGGAACCGAGATTTATAAAGTCGACACAGGTGTCATCGACTATATGTTCCCTGTGAGCTTCTTTGAATATAAAGTCACTTGTGCTGCTGACATCAACGAATTGGAACAAAAATCGTCTATCAACATCTACCCTAGCCCTGTCAACGACAAACTTTATATTGAGACAAAAGTTGAAATAGAAGAAGTTTCTATTTTCGATATTTATGGAAGAAGACAAGAGCTATCTGCTGTCAGCTGTCAGACATCAGCTATTGATGTCTCTGGTTTGAAATCTGGAATTTATTTCCTTAAGATAAATACTGAAGAAGGTAATATAGTAAAACGAATTGTTAAGCAATAAGCAATTGAAAATTCTTCATTCTACATTCTTCATTCTACATTCTACATTCTTCATTCTACATTCTACATTCTTCATTCTACATTGCTAACAACTCAAGGTTCATAGTAAAAATGAAAAAAACATTATTAGTAATATTTTATATCATACTTATCACAACAAATGTTTTTGCTCAAAACCCTGAAATAGAGATTCATTCATTCAGTCCTGATATTTTTGAGACGAACAAAAACATAGAATTAAGTATTACATTGATTAATAAAGGAGATGTCGCTACAGAAAACAAAATCGCTGCTACTATAACAAGCGACAATGAGTATGTGACGATTATAAATGGAACCGATACTCTAGATGTGATGGCTCCAAATGAGACACAAGATGCGAGTTTTGTCGTTGCAATCAATGAGTTATGCCCAGATAAAAATGATGTCACGTTTTCTTTGGAAGCTATTCTTGAAGGTAGCAGCATCGAGTCAAGTTTGTCGTTCGACTTTGAAGATGGTTTTCAAGGATGGACGTCTATCGATGCTGATGGCGACGGATTCAAATGGATGAGCACGACAACAAAACTCGGTGGCGGCTACGGTCACGAAAGCGATTTTTGTGTGTTCTCTCAATCTTACGACAATAACTTCGATATCTTATATCCAGACAATTATCTCGTCTCTCCAGAAAAATTTAAAATCGATAAAAACGCAACATTTACATTTTGGGCATGCGCTCAAGATAAGGAATATCCAGCAGAACATTTCGGCTTGGCCATTTCAACAAAAGGAAATACTTCAGCCGACGATTTTACTACAATAAAAGAATGGACGATGACAGCCAAAGGTACTAGGGAACAGGGCTCTTGGTATCAATATTCTGTCGACTTAAACGAATATGAAGGTCAAGAAATATGGATTGCAATACGTCACTTTAACTGCTACGACGAATATTTCTTAGTAGTAGATGATATAGAAATAAATAATGTCATCCAGCCTATAAAATGGAATAAAGAAATTTCTGTGAAAACCGACAACCCTTCTCCTGAAATAGTAGCGACGTCAATACAACACGATGAACTCATGGCAGGAAAAGATATTGATGTCAATGTCACTTTCGTTAATAATGGTTCAGGACCAAGCACATTTAATACAGTGGCGATATTGACAACAAATAATGATTATGTTACTGTTGTTGAAGGCAGAAAAGTTTTAGAACCTATGAATTGCGGCGATAGTATAACTCACACATTCATAATCAAAACTGATGATTCAATGCCAAGTGGTTGTGTGATTGATTTGAATGTTAGCGTATTGCCAGAAGACGTGTACGACAATGTTATCAGTTTCAATTATGGTTTTGAAGAAGACTTAAATCAATGGATGACAGTGAATGCTGACAATGATGACCATACTTGGTATCATACTGATTCTGCTGGCAATCATAGTGTTTCGAGAATATTGTCTCACACGGGCAAAGGTCATATTATGAGCGAGTCGTTCTGTAATACTTTTATGGAGGCTGTCACATTAACTCCAGACGATTACATTGTGTCGCCTATTATGATTGGTGTCACTGATAGTACGACATTCAGTTTCTGGGCTTGTCAGCAAGACGAAAACTATAATGAACATTTCGGCGTGGCTGTTTCTACGGAAGCGTTTCCAACAACAGGTGACGACTTTGTCACAATAGCGAAATGGGATATAAAAGATATGCGTGCCACAGAATGGAAACAATACACAGTTGACCTTAGTGCATTTGCTGGACAATTTATTCGAGTTGCGATACGTCACTTCAATAGTTCTAACAACTTCATTCTCTGTGTTGATGATGCTAGTTTTGAAAACTTTGTTATAGGCTTCAACTGGGTAAAAACATTCACCTTGATATCAGACGCGACTTCAATAACAGAAGAAAACATCTCTTTCAATATTTATCCAAATCCAGCAGGTGAAAAATTATATATCGAAACAGAAGTTGAAATAGAAGAAGTTTCTATTTTCGATATTTATGGAAGAAGACAAGAGCTATCAGCTGTCAGCTGTCAGACATCAGCTATTGATGTTTCTGGTTTGAAGTCTGGAATTTATTTCGTTAAGATAAATACTGAAGAGGGAAATATTGTAAAACGAATTATTAAGAATTAATCAGGAACGAGGAATTGTTTATTTTATTCGTTCTGGTATAATTGCCAAAAATGCTTGTAAAAAAGCGGTAATCTTACAAGCATTTTTGGCAACTTTTTTATTCTTATTTAATTCTTTAAAAACTTCATTTTTTGATTTGCGACATTGATAAAATAAACCCCAGATGTCAGGTCTTCAATGTCAATTATGAGTTCTTTGCCATTAATCAAGACTTCTTTCACAGTCTGTCCCAATTGGTTTGTTATAGAAACATTTCCTTTTGTTTCGTTTCCTAAAGTGATATTGATGTGATTTTTCGCAGGGTTAGGATAAATGTTGATAAGAGTTTCATTGCTTTCGTTAATGCCTACGTATTTTTCGTTCCAAACGCCTAGAGCATAATCTCCTGATTGAATGTCTTCTACAGTAATCGCACCTGCGTTATTGTTGCCTTTTAGAGTAAAGTCGATTTTTTTCCATTGGTGAGAGCCATCTTTGCGATATAATATCACGATTTCGTCTTCTTCATCTTTTAATAAATCAGCATCGTAGGTATCGTTTTTTTGGTATTGGAATTCGCCGCTAATGATTGAGTTTCCTTTGTCGAGACGATGTATTGTCCAGTAACGATTAGGAGATATTTTGTTTCCGTCTGTTAAGTTGCTGCCGGCTCCGACCCAGCGGTGTTCTACTCTTAATAATGTAGAGTCGCTGATTTCTTTGGCGATGAATTTAAATCTGATGTCTTTAAATTCTTTATTGCCTTTTTTGTTAGCGACATAAGTGTAGCTGTGACAAGCGTCTGCGAATTTGTTTTCGTAGTCGCAGAATATCGCTACTGGTTCAAAGTCAAGGCTCTTTGCTATAGTGGAGTTCTCGCCGTCCCATGTCAATATTTCACTATGCATATTCCAGTCGGCATCAACGAAAGTCACTTCGTATCTTACGCTGTTACCGATATGGTCTGTGCCTCTATGTTGTTGATTCATCACAATTTCCACGTCGTAGTTGTTGCCGTTAGCTTTTGTTGAAAATGATTTTACGCTATAAACTGGACTTCCTGCAGTAAACACCCAAGTGTCGAAAAAGTCGGTCATGTCTGTTCCAGAGAACTCGGAAACGGCGTCTCTTAAATCTTCGGAAGAAGCGGCTTTAAATGCAAACTTATCGGTGTATTTTTTCATCGCTGCATCGAAAGTTTCTCTTCCGAGATAATTCATCATAGTATTGACGACAGCGGCGCCTTTGTCGTAGACCGTCGTTCCGTAAGTCAGGTCTAAAGGCATGTTGTTCAATGTTATAAATCCTTCTTTTTGATGAGCAGACATAATTACATTGTCGATGAGTTCGCTCATATAATCTTTGAATTCGTTTTCTCCGTAAATGCCGCTGAGATAATAATAATTGCAGAAGGTGGCGAAACCTTCGTTGAGCCATATGTCGCCAGCTGTTTCGCATGTCACTTTATCGCCAAACCAAGCATGTGACATCTCATGAGCGATGAGACTTTCGTTGTCGAATGTCGCTGTTCCGTTAATCAAAGGGCTTGCGAGTGCGATATTGTCGACGTGTTCCATGCAACCGAGGTTAGTGCTTACATAACCTATTCTGTTTAAAGGATATGGACCGAATTTATCTTCATAGAAAGCTGCTATTTCTTTGATATTTGCAAATGTTCCTGCTACTTTTTCAATCTGATTAGGTTTTGCATAGACATGAATTGGGATGTCTCTTTCGATGCCTTGATATGTCTCTTCCCAAAGCACGAAATCGCCGAAGGCAAACGACATTAGATATGTTGGAATCTCTTGACTTACAACCCAGTGGTCGGTTTTTGTGCTGTCGGCATTAGTGATGGATTCTGTTAATAATCCGCCGCATGAAGAAGTCATTGCTTCAGGGATTGTGATGTATAAGTCGTAAGAAGCCTTGTCGGAGAAATTGTCGACGCAGGGGAACCAAGTCTTGCCGAGGTTATGAGGCTGGCTGTCGAAACCGACACCTAAATTATATACATAATCTGCGCTCCAATGCACGCCGCCCCAGTTTTCGTTGAAAGTCTTTCCTTCGTAATTTATAGTGAGAGAAGCTTTGCTGTCTTTTAGAAGGGTAGAGGCGAGGCTGATGGTTAAGATGTCATCTTTTTGTGAAAATTCTTTAACATTAATTTCCTCAGAAATAACGGAAGTAACGGTTAAGGAACGTAGATTTAACTCTATTGTTTCAATGTCGTTGAGAGCTGTTAAAGTGATTGTGGTTGTCGCATTGATAGACTTTTCTTCTATATTAAAATCATTCAGATGTATTTCATAATGAGTAACATCAATATCTTTGCCAACTTCATTTGATTTGGCCGATGCTGAGAAAAAGCAGACGGATAACAATAAAGATAATACGTATTTCATAGCTTGAATTTTTAATCTTAAATGGAGTTGTAAAGGTATCAAAAAAAATCTTATTTTTGTATCCAAATTCGAATTTTTTAAAAATAAAATAACGTTATTATGAATCCAACTCATATTGAACACATTGGAATAGCAGTAACAAGTTTAGAAGAATCTATTCCATTTTTTGAAACACTTCTCGGAACAAAATGTTATAACATTGAAGAAGTTGTAGATCAAAAAGTTAAGACAGCATTTTTTAAAGTAGGTCAAACCAAGATTGAATTATTGGAACCAACATCACCAGAAAGCACAATCGCTTCATTCATTGAAAAGAACGGTGGCAAAGGCGGCATGCATCACATCGCTTTCGCAGTTGAAAACATTGAAGGTCAACTTGCTGAAGCAGAAGCTGCAGGCATTCGTCTCATCGACAAGGCTCCACGTGGCGGCGCTGAAGGTTTAAGCATCGCATTCTTACATCCAAAATCAACATGTGGTGTTTTGACAGAACTCTGCGAAGATAAAAACAAATAATCCAAATAAATAGAAACATCAATTAAATCCTAAATATTATGGTAATTGAACAAAAAATTCAAGAATTGTTAGACAAACGCGCTGAGGCTCGCTTAGGTGGCGGTCAAAAGCGTATTGATTCACAACATGCCAAAGGAAAATACACAGCTCGTGAACGCATCAATATGTTACTCGACGAAGGTAGTTTCGAAGAATTTGACATGTTCTTAACTCACCGTACTACAGACTTCGGTCTCGACAAACAACAATATCTTGGTGATGGTGTTGTAACAGGTTATGGTACAATTGAAGGTCGCGTAGTTTATGTTTACGCACAAGACTTCACAGTTTTCGGCGGTTCATTGTCAGAAACAATGTCAAAGAAAATCTGCAAAGTTATGGACCAAGCTATGAAAGTCGGCGCTCCTGTCATCGGCATCTGCGACTCAGGTGGTGCTCGTATTCAAGAAGGTTCAAGAAGTTTGGCAGGTTATGCTGAAATATTCCAACGCAATATCGACGCTTCAGGCGTTATCCCTCAAATCTCAGCTATCTTCGGTCCTTGCGCTGGCGGTGCAGTTTATTCACCAGCATTGACCGACTTTATCTTGATGACAGAACAAAACAGCTATATGTTCCTCACAGGTCCTAAAGTTGTTAAGACTGTTACAGGCGAAGACGTTAGCACAGAAGACTTGGGCGGTGCTTTGGTTCACAACCAAAAATCAGGCGTCAGCCAATTCATGGCTCCAACAGAAGAAGAAGCTCTCCAATTAATTAGAGACCTCGTTTCTTACCTCCCACAAAACAATTTAGAAGAACCTCCATACAGACCAACAGACGACCCAATCGATCGTAAAGACGATTCATTGAATGAGATTATTCCTGATAATCCAAACAAACCATATGATATGCAACATATCATCCATTCAATCGTCGACGACAGCAAATTCTTAGAAGTACATAAAGACTTCGCAAGAAACTTAATCGTTGGTTTCGCACACTTCGACGGAATGCCAGTTGGTATCGTAGCTAACAACCCAGCATATTTCGCTGGTGTTCTCGACATCAACGCATCACGTAAAGGCGCACGTTTCGTACGTTTCTGCGACGCTTTCAACATTCCTATCATCACATTAGTTGACGTTCCTGGTTTCTTGCCTGGTACAGTTCAAGAATATGGCGGTATCATCGCTCACGGTGCTAAGATGTTGTTCGCTTACGGTGAAGCTACAGTTCCAAAGATTACTGTTACAGTTCGTAAGTCATACGGTGGTTCCCACTTGGTTATGGGTTGCAAGCAACTCAGAGCAGACATCAACTACGCATGGCCATCAGCAGAAATCGCTGTTATGGGTCCTTCAGGCGCTGTTGAAGTCCTCGACGGTAAAGAAATCGCAGCTATCAGCGATCCAGCAGAACGCGCTGAACTCGTCGCTAAGAAAGAACAAGACTACCGCGATAAATTCGCTAACCCATATGATGCAGCTAAATTCGGTTACATCGACGACGTTATCGAACCACGCAACACTCGTTTCCGCATAATCAGAGCTTTACACGCTTTAGAAACTAAGAAAGATACAAATCCTCCTAAGAAACATTGTAATATCCCACTTTAAAAATTAAGACGATGAATACTTTATATTTGTCTTTATTAGCAATGCAAGAAGGTTTACTGACCAAAGGATGGGTCGTTACTATCAGCGGTTTCTTTATTGTTATTATCGCTTTGATAGTGTTGTACCTTGTCTTTTCAGGATTGTTAAAACTTCTTAACATGGATTGGAAAGCTATCTTTAAAAAAGACAAGAAAAAAGATAAAGTGGAAGTCGCTAGTGGTAAGGACATAGAAACAACGACAAACGACGATGTCATGGTTGCAATAGCTATGGCGTTGTCATTGTCGATGTCGACAGGAGTTCATGATGAAGAATCTGACATCATCACTATAAAAAGAGTGGAACGTCGCAACTCACCATGGTGCTCTAGAATCTATGGAATGAATAACAATATTAATTAAAATTAATAATTAAGAGGAATGAAGACTTCTAAAGATAACAAAGCAATACAAGACGATGTCATCGTTGCAATAGGCTTGGCATTGTCAATGTCGATGGAAGTTCATGATGAAGAGTCTGGCGTTCTCACAATCAAGAGACCACAGCCACGTTACACTTCTCCATGGAGTTCTAAAATTTTAGGAATAAATAATTTAAACAGATATTAATCATGAAAAAATTCAAGTTCACTATTAGTGGAAAACAATATGAAGTAGAAGTACAAAGCTTCGAAAACGACAAGGCTCAAGTTGTTGTTAACGGCACACAATACGAGGTTGACGTAGAACGCGAAAAAGAAGAAGCAAAACCAGTTGTAGCTCCACGTCCAAAGGCAGCTCCAGCTGCAGCAGCAACACCAGCAGCAGCTCCTGCAGGCGATGCTAATGGCGTTAAAGCAGTGGCTCCACTTCCTGGTACAATCATGCAAATCTTCGTCAATGTCGGCGACCAAGTGAAACGCGGCGACAAGATTTTGATGTACGAAGCAATGAAAATGGAAAACAACTTCCTCGCTGAAGCTGACGGTGTAATCAAAGATATTAAAGTTAAAGTTGGCGACAACGTTCTTCAAGGTGCAGTTTTGGCTATAATAGGTTAATTTTTGTTATGAAACCTAAGCAAAATACAATAAGAAGAAAATCCATCGTCATACTTGCACTTGTAGCAGTGCTCTTCGTGCTTCATGCTCTCGTGACATCTAATGCTGCAATGGCTGAGCGCGTATTCACCGACAATGCAACTGAAATAGCAGTGACACAGGTAAATGAAGAATCTACCATAGGTCAGGATTTCGCCGATGGATTGTACAACTTTATCGCTTTTACAGGTTTTAAAAACGCAACAAGAGGCAACATCATTATGATTCTTGTTGCGTTTGTATTTATATTCCTCGCTATTAAATACGACTTCGAGCCTATGCTCCTGATACCAATCGGTACGGGTATTATAATAGGTAATATTCCATTCTTACAGACATATACCTTCGGTCTGAGTGATGCTTTATCACATCTTCAAGAACTTGCAGACCAAGGACTTCTGCAGTCGAATCTGCAAGAAGCACAAGCTCTGATGGTAAGTCTTTTCTCTGGCGAGAATATTAAATTGGAACTTGACGAAGCTATAAGCCGTTTCAATGAAATGTTCGCTTCTGGCTCTATCGTATTGCCAGAGGGAATGAACGAAACTGGCGCGTTAGCAGCGATAAACGAAGCATTTAAGTTGAACATACAGACAGGTATCTATCAAGAAGGTTCTGTCTTGAATTATCTCTATTTCGGTGTCCGCCAAGGTATCTATCCTCCGCTCATTTTCTTGGGCATCGGCGCGATGACCGACTTCTCATCATTGATATCACAGCCACGTCTTATGATAATAGGTGCTGCTGCACAAATCGGCGTCTTCTTGACATTCATCGGCGCCTTGTATCTCGGCTTCGACTTCAAAGAAGCTGGTGCTATCGGC
Organism: Bacteroidales bacterium; assembly: GCA_045657145.1. Lineage (GTDB taxonomy): Bacteria > Bacteroidota > Bacteroidia > Bacteroidales > F082 > Limimorpha. The sequence continues at coordinate 58,520 of JAZOSK010000098.1, forward strand.
ATCATCGGCGGCGCTGACGGTCCAACTGCGATATTCTTGTCATCAAAGATGGCTCCTCATCTCCTCGGACCTATCGCAATCGCAGCGTATTCTTATATGGCACTCGTGCCACTTATCCAGCCTCCTATCATGAGACTGCTCACAACACCAAAAGAACGCGTCATCCACATGAAAGCGCCTCGCGCCGTAAGCAAGACAGAAAAAGTCTGCTTCCCTATCGTGGGACTTCTTTTAACAACATTCATCAGCCCTTCAGCATTGCCGCTCCTCGGTATGTTGTTCTTCGGTAACTTGTTGAAAGAAAGCGGTGTGACAAAACGCCTTGCTAATACAGCAAGCAACGCTCTCATCGACATCGTCACAATATTGTTGGGCGTCACTGTTGGTGCTTCAACACAAGCTGACGTATTCCTCACCAAAGAGTCATTGTTGATATTTGGTTTGGGCGCATTGTCATTCATGATTGCTACAACAGGTGGTATCTTATGCGTTAAGTTCATGAATCTCTTCTTGAAAGAAGGCGACAAAATCAATCCGCTCATCGGTAATGCAGGCGTTTCTGCAGTGCCTGACAGCGCTCGCGTCTCTCAAGTGGAAGGTCAGAAATACGATCCATCAAATCACCTCCTCATGCACGCAATGGCTCCTAACGTAGCTGGCGTCATAGGCTCAGCTGTAGCAGCAGGTGTATTGATGAGTTTCTTTATGTTATAATTGAACTAAGAACCTTGAGCTAAGAACTAAGAACCAAGTTGTTCAAAGTTTAAAGCTCAAGGTTCAAAGTTTAAAGTTCAAAAGCCAATAGCCTTAGTTCTTAGTTAAATGAAAAAAGTCCCCCACACATTTGTCATCGTTTTCTTTATTATCGTCATCGCAGCTGTGATGACATGGCTCGTTAAACCTGGTTTCTATGTGAAAGAAAACGTATTAGAAAACGGTGTAGAAAAGACAGAGTTACAGTTTTATTACCAAGACCAATTACCAGAACAATACCAAGACCAATATCATTCAGAACCACAGACTTGGCAGATATTTTCTGCATTATTCAAAGGATTTGAAAAACAAAGTTCCATCATAGTTTTCATATTGATAATAGGCGGAGCCTTCTGGATTATGAATAAAAGCCACGCCATCGATATGGGAATATTTTCTTTCTTGAAATTTACCAAACGACTTGAAAATTATAAGTTTATAAAATATCTTGGCGTTGATAATATAATCATCGTGCTGGTAATGTTGTTGTTCAGCTTATTCGGTGCGGTGTTCGGTATGAGCGAAGAATGTATAGCATTTATCATTATTGTCATACCTCTAGCAATATCAATGGGTTATGACTCTATCGTGGGTGTTTGCATGGTTTATGTCGCGGCACATGTCGGTTTCGCTGGCGCGATATTGAATCCGTTTACCATCGGCATCGCTCAAGGAATAGCAGAAGTGCCACTCTTCTCGGGAATAGGTTACAGAATATTCTGTTGGGTGATTATCAATATTGTAACTATTGCATTTGTTTTGTTTTATGCTAAAAAAGTGAAACGTAATCCTAAGTCGTCGATGATGTACGACGATGACGCTTATTGGAGAACGCATGTCGTTGATGGTCAACAGGAATACGAAAATATAAAGACAAAACAATCGTGGTACGTCTATGGAATGCTGCTCGTTGCGATGGCGATATTTTCATTCTATTATCCTAAAACAACATTGACAGTAGGAAATGCTTCATTCACAGCGCCATTCATTCCAATATTAACAGCGATATTTGCTATTGTCGGACCATTGTCATTAAGAAAGACTGTTCATAACTTCATACTTTTGATATTACTTTATACGATAATTTATCTCATTGTAGGCGTGATGGGTTATGGATGGTATGTGATGGAAATCGCTACTTTATTCTTAGTGATGGGTATTGCCAGCGGTATGGCTATCGGTAAGACCGCTAATGAGATAGCGAAGCTTTTCATTGAAGGAATGAGCGATATTTTATCAGCGGCAGTTGTTGTCGGTCTTGCTGGAGGCATCGTGATAGTTCTTCAAGAAGGCGGAATTATTGATACTATCTTATACGGACTTTCAAAGTCAATGACGGATTTAGGTAAGATAGCGTCAGTGGAAATTATGTACGCGATACAGACTATCGTCAATGTCGTGATTCCTTCAGGCTCAGCGAAAGCGGCGATAACGATGCCGATTATGGCGCCTTTCAGCGACTTAATCGGAGTGTGCCGCCAGGCAACGGTGATGGCGTTCCAGTTCGGCGATGGATTTACCAATATGATAACACCGACATCAGGAGTTCTCATCGCTGCATTAGGAGTGGCAAGAGTGCCATATCAGAAATGGTTTAAATGGGCTTGGAAATTTATCTTGTTGATGATAATACTCGGAGGATTATTGTTAATTCCAACAGTGACAATGAGTCTTGAAGGATTTTAGAATAATTGAAAGTTGAAAACTGAAAATTGAAAATTAACTTTCAGTTTTCAGCTTTCAATTTTCAGTTTAAAAAACTTTAGTCTTTGGTCTTTAGCCTTTAGCCTTTTTTTCTATCTTTGCATTTCTAGAAAAATTAATATAAAACACTATATCATGAACGAAAAATTAAGACAAAACGATCTTCCATATTTAGTAGCAGATATGTCTCTCGCTGACTGGGGAAGAAAAGAAATTGAAGTTTCAGAACACGAGATGCCTGGTTTGATGGCGCTTCGTAAAAAATATGGCGAAGAAAAACCTTTAGCAGGCGCTCGCATCAGCGGTTCGTTACACATGACAATCCAAACTGCAATCTTGATTGAGACATTGGTCGCTCTTGGCGCTGAAGTACGCTGGGCTAGCTGTAACATCTTCTCAACACAAGACCATGCAGCAGCTGCTATCGCTGAAGCTGGTACAGCAGTATTCGCATGGAAAGGCGAGACTTTGGAAGATTACTGGTGGTGTACAAAAAGAGCTTTGACATTCGCCGACGGCAAAGGTCCAGACCTCATCGTTGACGATGGCGGCGACGCTACATTATTAATACATAAAGGCTACGACTGTGAAAACGACCCTTCACTCTTGAATGTCGCTACAACAAACGCTGAAGAAGAAGCTCTTATGTCAGTCATCAAAGCTACTTACGAAGAAAATCCTAACTTCTGGCATGAAGTTGTCGCTAACTGGAAAGGCGTTTCTGAAGAAACAACAACAGGCGTTCACCGCTTGTATCAAATGAAAGAACAAGGCAAACTCCTCGTTCCTGCTATCAACGTTAACGACAGCGTTACAAAATCAAAATTCGATAACTTATACGGTTGCCGCGAATCATTGGCTGACGGTATCAAACGCGCTACAGACGTTATGCTCGCTGGTAAAGTCGTCGTCGTTCTCGGTTATGGCGATGTTGGTAAAGGCTGCGCTCACTCAATGCGCTCCTACGGTGCAAGAGTCATCGTGACAGAAATCGACCCAATCTGCGCTCTCCAAGCTGCAATGGAAGGCTTCGAAGTCACAACAATTGAAGAAGCTTTGGCAGAAGGTAATGTCTACGTTACATGTACAGGTAACCGCGACGTCGTTACTCTCGAGTCAATGCTCAAGATGAAAGACCAAGCTATCGTATGTAACATCGGTCACTTCGACAATGAAATTCAAGTCGCTGCTTTGGAAAGACTCGAAGGCGTTAAGAAAGTCAATATCAAACCTCAAGTCGATAAATATATCTTGCCTAACGGCAACTCAATATTCATCTTGGCAGAAGGTCGTTTGGTTAACCTCGGATGCGCAACAGGTCACGCTAGCTTCGTGATGAGTAACTCATTCACAAACCAAACATTAGCTCAGTTAGACTTATGGAAAAACAGAGGCAACTACCCTGTTGATGTCTACTGCTTGCCAAAATATCTCGATGAAGAAGTCGCTAGATTACACCTTGAAAAAATCGGTGTTAAGTTGACACGACTCACACAAGAACAAGCAGACTACATCGGCGTTTCAGTCGACGGTCCTTACAAATCAGATATTTACAGATATTAAAAAAAGCGGTCAATCGACCGCTTTTTTTTTGGAACTGAGGAATTGAGGAATCCCTTAGTTCCTCAGTTCCTCATACCCTTAGTTCCTAATTAAAAACCCTAAGAGTGTGTCCGTCGTATTGGGTTCTGTATTCAATCAAAGGATAACCGTTGTATCCTGGAGTGATGATTGAACCGTCTAATATGCTGTATTTTACGTCAAGGCAAGTGTCGACTACGAAAGGGAAATCGACGATGAGTCTGGAACTTTCTCCGCAGTAATCAGGTTCGTTAGGCGACTGGCGTTCGTAAGCCTTGAATTCGTCCATGGAGTAGCGATAAATGATTATGCCTCTGCTAGGCCAAGGAGCTGTGGCATACCTCCAACCGCTGACAGTGTTTAAATCGTATTCGAACGTTGAATTAGGATAAATCTCGAAGTTGATATAGACATTCGGGATGTTTGGATTGTGAGGCGTGTCAATGCAAGAATTGAAGCCTAAAAAAAATACTAATATGATCAAAAATTTTTTCATAACTCGAAAACAAAAATACAATATATTTGTTTAAAATTTTAGAAAAAAGAAAAGTATAACTTTTATTACTATGAATAAACGTATTATCATACTGATTTTATTGTTGTTAAATGTATTTTTTTATTCATGTTCTTCGAATAAGAATACAATAGTAACGAAGCCAAAAAAGATAGTATTGCCAGAACATTCAAATTACAAGAACGAGGATTCTAAAAAAGATTCGAATAAGGATGTGAAAATTGATGATTTGAAAAAAAGACATTATGAAAGGCAGACAAAGGCCGTTCAAGAAGAGATGAAAAGAAATGAACAAATCAGCATGAAGAATACCCCTGTTCGTAAAAAGAAATCTTTATTCTCGAAGAGAAATGAATGCTCAGACCAATCAGATCAAGTGATTAATGATGGCGTTAGCGATACAAGACCATGATTAATAGTTTGAAACATATAATTTTTGTTTTGTTTGTCCTGATGTTTGCCTCAGAATCATTCGGACAAAATGCTCTTTCTTTGAGTTCTGGACAACATCCGATATCGTCTGTTAATAGTCTGTCGTCTTACATTTTAAATAAAGATATTGCGACGAATAATGTGTCGAAGAGTTATTTGAGTTCTAATGTTGTTACAGCCATTGAGCAAGATAAGAATGGCATGATGTGGTTTGGAACGAAAAGAGGATTAAATACTTATGATAGTTATAGTTTTGAAGAATATAATCAGACTGACGGAATCATCAATGCAACAATAACCGATATTCGTTCTGTTGGCGATACGCTTTTCGTTGGAACAGAAAAAGGACTTTGCATTTATGATATAAAAAATAAAAAAGCGACCAATTTCTTTGTTGAGACAGACTCTCTCGTGATTCCTGATAATCACATCTTTTATATCAGCAGACCTATAAATGGTAAGGTGGTCGTATGCACTAAAGGTGGAACTTCTGTGTATGACCTTAAATCAAAAAAGTTTAGAATTCCAAAAATAAACAACTATTCCCCAGATTACGAAGTGCGTAATATGGAATATGTTGATTATGATGGATCTTGGGTCGTTGCTACATCAAATGGTCTGGTTATTTATCAGGATGAGAATCAAATCATAAGACATTTTAATTACATTGGAAATTATGATAATGCATTGCCAAGCAACGACTTGAAATGTATGTGTAAGATTTCTGATGATATGATATTTATTGGCACATCAGATGGTGTGTGTGTTCTTGATGCTGTAAATGTAAGTTTTAAGAGAATAAATCTTAACGCATTGACTAAGAATAAGTCTCCTAAGTTAGATATTTCTAATATAATTCCGTTTTCTGATAAGGAAGTGATGATAGCTACATATACAAATGGTTTGTATATATATAATTATCAGGATAATACTGCTATACATATTTCCAAGTTTAATATTGTAAATGCTATATCAGAGAATTATATTTACGATATATATAAAGACGAACAGGGTTCGGTATGGATTGCGACATTCACAAGATTAAATCGTCTTGAAAATAATCTCGCAAATTTCTCTACAGTAAGTGTTTACGAAAATGGATCGATGTTGTCGATAAACTGTTTCCTTGAAATGGATGATAATAACATTCTTGTAGGTACAGAGTCAGGTATTAAGGTTTTTAATATTGATGACAAATCCATAACTGATTTCAAGACTTTTTTTAATTCTAAAGAAAATTATTTTGAATCATTATATGTGTATAATTTCTATTTGGATGAGAATAATTGCATTTGGATAGGAACTCGTAATAATGGTTTGTATGTGTATGATATTAATGCAGATAAAGTCGTTGATGTTTCTGAAAGATATGGTGTTGATAAACTTAAGCATGCTGTTGTCAGAGGAACTGTCAAGGATGAGTATGACAATATGTGGGTGGCAACGAATATGGGTGTGTGTCGTATAAACTTGAAAGATGAGACGCATAAGTTTTATGTTCCTCGTAAAAATGACAAGACGTCCATTCCGAATTACGATATATTTGATTTGTTGTTGGATAATGAGTCGTTATATGTTACAACAGGGAATGGTTTAGCTGTATATGATTATACATCAGATGGTTTTGCGACATATCTTTTGCCAGACTCTTTGACGCAAAATGATGTTGTTAAGAACAATGGCTTCTTTGATATTGTGGATGGTGAGAACGGACGTTATTATATTGGTTCGTATTCAAACGGTATGCTTGCGTTTTTGCCAGACAAAAAACAATTTAAGGCCACTAAGGCTATGGGCGACTTGGGAACAATGGTCTATGCTATCGTTCCAGATAATAAGGGAAATCTTTGGGCGAGCACAAGTAAGGGTATTATGAAATACCAGCTTACAACAAAAGAGACAATGAATTATGATGTTAGCGATGGGTTGCAGGGAAGTGAGTTTTCGCCTAATGCATTTTTGAAAAGCAAAGATGGTTTTGTGTTTTTTGGAGGATTTAGTGGATTTAATTATTTTAAGCCAGATGAGATTCAATTGGAGACACGAATTCCAAAGGTTATAATAACCAAAATGTTAACTAGTGAAGGTAAAAAATACCGTTACCTTAATCATGGCGATACAATTCATCTGTCACATAAATGTAAATCCTTTGAAATAGAATTTGCTACTTTGAATCTGTTGAGAAGAAATATGGTTAAGTATTCATATATGCTTGATAATTATGATGAAGACTGGGAGTATTGTGGTTCAAACCATCGTTATGTGGATTATAATAAAATACGTCCTGGGACATATGTCTTCAAAATTAAGGCTGCAAATGAGGTTAACCAGTGGAAGGAAGAACCAGTGGAACTGACGATTATAATTCATCCTGCATGGTATCAAAGAGCTTCTTTTAACATATCAGTATTATTGTTGTTGACCTTTGCAGTGTTTATTGTGGTTAGACAAAGGACTAAAATAGTGAAACAGAAGAGAGAACAGAAGCGTATCATTACGGAGTTGGAGACGCAGATGTTGCAGTTGAAACAGAAGACATTGCAGTTGCAAATGAATCCACATGTTATATTTAACACATTGAACAGCATACAGCAATACATATTGAACCAAGATGTTGAGAATGCTGTTACATATCTGTCGAGTTTTTCTAAGCTTATGAGGAGGATTCTTAATAATTCTAATGAACGTTATATTACATTGTCGGATGAAATAGAAGCAGTTAGCTTATATCTCCAGTTGGAGTCAATGCGTTTGGGAAATAGATTCAAATATGATATAGAAGTCGATTCAGATGTAGATGTCAAGAATATAGAAATAGCCCCATTGATTGTGCAGCCTTTCGTTGAAAATGCTATAATTCATGGTCTCGTACCTAAAAAAGAAAATTGTTTCCTGAAGATAAAATTCTCTAAAATCTCAGAAGACAAATTATTGTGTGTAGTTGAAGATAATGGAGTTGGGCGCAAATGTTCAGAAAAGATGAAACAGGAGAGAGGCTCATCGCATAAATCGTATGGAATGAGCATTACTAGGAGACGCTTGGAAACTCTTACTAAAATATCTAACGACGATTTTAGTGTTGAAATAGTTGATTTGTATGATGATAATGGAAATGCTTCTGGAACGAGAGTTAATATCATCATTAGTTTTTATGATTAGAATAGAAAGGAAATATTATGATAAGATGTGTTATTGTTGAAGATGAAGAAATGGCTCGCAATGTGTTGAAATCCTTGCTAGCCCAGTATTGTCAAGATGTGATGGTTTGTGCTGAGGCAGATGATATAGTTTCTGGTAAGAATATGATAGAGACATTCCGTCCGGATTTAGTTTTTCTCGATATTGAAATGCCAGGAGGTAGCGGCTTTAAGTTGTTGACATCTATAGAAAATAAAGATTTCGAAGTCGTCTTTATAACAGCTTATGAGCAATTTGCCATTAAGGCAATAAGACATGATGCGTTAGATTATATTCTTAAACCTATAGACCCTAAGGAACTAGTCGCTGCTGTGGAAAAAGTCAAGGAAGCTAAATACAAGAAAACCCTTAAAAAACAATATGATAACCTCTTGAAAAACCTCGACCCAGAACAATTGGTTGTCAGAAAAATTAGCCTTTCTACAGCAGATAAAATACATTTGATTGATGTTGATGATATAATTAGATGTGAATCAGACAATTACTATACTATAATATTCTTCAAGGACGGTACTAGCCTTATGGTAAGTAAGACATTGAAGGATATGGATCAGAAACTTCAAGAATACGATTTCGTAAGAACTCATAAATCGCATCTGGTTAATATGAGATGTATTAAGAACTTTATAAAAGATGAAATGATGGTTTTGATGACCGATGGAACTAAAGTACCTGTCTCAAAACGTAAAAAAGAGATGATTTTAGAAGTAATAAACAACCTTTAAGTTTTAGAAATATTTACAAATGAAAGCGGATATATGTTATCCGTCAAATTCTGTCAAGACGTGCTTCGGTACGTCTTTTTTTTATTATACATTATTAATTAATACAATACTCAAAAACATACAGTTGATGTCTTTTGTTTTTGTGTGTTGAAAAATATTTTTTTTTTATAAAAAAATCTTCAATTTATTTAGATTTTTATCGTATCTTTGAACTCCTTTTAACGAACAATTGAGTAGTATAACATAAAATTTCAAGGTATGTTAAGAAAATTACTATTTACCCTTTGTATAGTGCTGACATCGTGGTCGTTAGCACTTGCACAAGTCGGACGACTTCAAGGTACAGTTACCGACAAAGACACTGGCGAACCAATTCCATTTGCTAACATCGTTTTGGAAAACGGTGGTACACAAGTTGGTGGTACCAGTTCTGACTTTGATGGTAACTATGACATCAACCCGATTCCTCCGGGAACCTACGACTTGAAAGCAACCTTCGTTGGTTACAATACTTTCGTTATGAAAGGTGTTGTTATTCCTGCTAACAAGATTACTTTCCAAGACGTGCCTATGAGCATGCAAACAGAAATGTTGGATGCTGTTGAAATTGTAGACTACAAAGTGCCTTTGATTTCAAAGGATAACACTTCTGGTGGTGCTACTATTACTGCAGAAGAAATTGCTAAGATGCCTCAACGTTCTGCATCTGCTGTTGCAGCTAGCGTCGGTGGTGTTTTCTCAAGCGACGGTGAAGCTGGTAACATGCGTGGTGCTCGTGATGGAGCTACTTACTATGTTGACGGTGTCCGCGTTATCGGTTCTGCATCTGTTCCACAATCAGCTATCGACCAAGTCGAAGTTCTCCTCTCAGGTCTTCCTGCTATGTATGGTGACGCTACTGGCGGTATCATCAACATGACAACAAAAGGCCCTTCAAGAACATTCGGTGCAGGTATCGAAATGGAAACATCTGAATTGTTAGATGGCTACGGCCATAGCAGAGCTGGCCTCAACGTACAAGGTCCATTGATTAAGGGAAAACAAAGCGAAACAGCTTTGCTCGGTTTCTTCTTGTCAGGAGAAGTTAACTACAACCGCGATGGTGCTTTGTCAGCAGTAGGTCACTACAAAGCTACTGACGAATGGTTGGAATACATTAAAACTAATCCTATCCGCGTTTCAGGATCAGGTACAGGTACTTACCTCAATGGTGAATACACTAGAATGGGTTCAATGGAGTATATTAAAAACTCACAAAACACATCAGGCTGGAGTGCTAACTTCGCAGGTAATATCAACGTTCGTACAACTGAAACTGTCAACTTGACTTTTGGTGGTACATTTAACATGGGTAAGGGCAATTCTTATAACAGAAGCAGCGCTTACTTTAACTATGATAAGAATGCTGTTAGCGCATATAAGACATGGCGTGTTTATGGACGTTTCACTCAAAGATTCCCAACTCCACAAGAAAGTACATCTTTGATTAAAAACTTCTACTATAGCTTACAAGTTGACTATGAACGCTATAATAGTGAGTCTGGCGACCCTGACCATTGGGATAACGTTTGGGATTATGGTTACCTCGGTAAATATACTATCCACAAAACTCCTTCATATGGTTTTGCTGATTCAACAATCGCTGTAACAGACCCAGCAACAGGCGCAAAAAAATATTATAATAATGTATGGGCAACTACATCATGGGATTATGATACATTGGTAGAGTTCAAAGCATCAGATAAGAATCCTTTGCTTTCAAACTACACCTCATTATATTATGACTTGTATTCAGATCCACTCGGACACTACCAAAACTTTACAGACCTTCAACTCGGTGGTGCTCTTTTGAATGGTGACGGCCCTGCAGCAATCTATAGCATGTATGCTGTTCCTGGTAGTATCCAAACTAACTATGCATATGGCGAGTCAGATAAATTCAATGTAAATCTCTCAGGTGCTATGACAATCGGTAACCACGAACTTAAACTCGGTTTCCAATATGAACAACGTAATAGCAGATCTTATGGTATCAGCGGATACCGTATGTGGTACTTGATGAGAAACTTGGCTAACTTCCATATCCAACAGTTAGACATTGCTAATCCAGAAGTAGTTAGCTACGATGGCTTCGTTGATACAATTCGTTATTATAGAAAATATGACGAAGCTTCACAGTATCAATTCGACAAAAACCTCCGTGAAGCTTTAGGCCTCGATGTTAATGGCTTAGACTGGATCAACATCGACTCATACGACTTCAATGATAATACAATCCAATATTATGATAAGAATGGTGTTATGCATACTGCAACATTAGAAAATGGTTTTGATATTAGCATGTTTACACCAGATGAATTAACACAAGATGGTAATTCATACGTATCATACTATGGTTATGACTATAAAGGTAATAAGATTAAAGGTCAACCAACATTTGAAGATTTCTTCACAGAAGTTGATGAAAATGGTAACTACACACGTCCAGTAGGTACATTCCAACCTATTTACATGGCAGGTTACATCCAAGATAAATTCGCTTTCAAAGATCTTATCTTCAACGTTGGTGTTCGTGTTGACCGTTTCGACGCTAACCAAAAGGTTATTAAAGACCCTTATATCCTTTATGATTACCAAACAGTAGGTGATGTTGCTAAAAATGGTATTATCACACTTCAAAATGGTACAGAAATAGACGTTCCTGATAATATCGGTGAAGACTTCGCTCTCTACGTAAATAAAATAGATGACATTACAGATGTTGTCGGTTACCGTAACAATAATGTATGGTATGACGCAGATGGTAGAGAAATTGCTGACCCTACTACTTTAGATAAAGGTAGCGGTATTTCACCATGGTTAACAGACCCAACACAAAAGAGAATCAATACTACATCATTCAAAGATTATGATCCACAATGGAGTGTAATGCCTCGTATTTCATTCTCATTCCCAATCTCTGATGAAGCATTGTTCTTTGCTCACTATGATGTTTTAACACAACGTCCAGGTAATAACTACACTAACGTTTATAATTATTATTACTTCGATCAAATCAGTGGTGCTATCAATAATCCATCATTGAAACCATCACAAACAATCGACTATGAATTAGGTTTCACACAAAAGTTGACTAATTCATCATCAATGACAATCACAGGATACTACCGTGAAATCCGTAACATGATTCAGTTGTATCGTTACACAGGTGCATATCCTAAAGATTATACATCATATAGCAACTTAGACTTTAGTACAGTTAAAGGTCTCACAGCATCATACGACTTACGTAGAACAGGTAACGTTCGTTTACGTGCAAGTTATACATTACAATTCTCAAATGCAACAGGTGCAAGTACATCAACAATGGCATCATTGATTGCTGCTGGTGTTCCAAACTTACGTTCAACATTCCCAATGCCATGGGACCGTCGTCACCAATTTAATATTGTTCTCGACTATCGTTTTGGCGAAGGAAAAGATTATAACGGACCTGTTACAAAACGTGAGAAATCAGGTAAGAAACCTATCAATTGGTTAACTAATACAGGTGCTAGCTTAACAGTTAATGGTGGTTCAGGTACTCCATATACAGCTGCAGCAAACATTACATCACCACTTTCTCCATCAACAAACTTGTTAGATGGTTCAATGTATGGTTCACGTCTTCCATGGTCATTCCGTTTTGACCTTCGTATTGACAAAGACATCAACTTGAAACTTGGTGGTAAAAATGGTGAAGGCGGACGTAATGCATACATGAACGTATACTTCCAAATATTGAATCTCTTGAATTCTAAAAACATTATGGGAGTTTATGCAGCAACAGGTAACCCAGACGATGATGGTTATTTGTCAGCACCAGAATGGCAACGTGAAATTAATACACAAAGAGATCCTGTAGCATTTAGAGATCTTTACAGCTTGTATGTTAATCATCCTGGCAACTATTCACAACCACGTCAGATTAGATTTGGTGTAATCTTTAACTTCTAATAGAATAAATAATTACTGAAAATATGAAGACTATTATTCGTTTATTAATCGTTGCATTTCTCTTTTTGAATGTAACAGAAGTAAGAGCCGAGAAAGTCAAAATGGTTGACAAGAAATCTCGTACTCTTAGAGGTACAACAGCTGGTTGTACACCGTCTTCTACATTTGCATGGTTGAATATCAACAATGCGAGAGTGCGTGTTAATGCAGGTGGTGACATGTGGTGGGATCTTCCTGGTGGTACAGGAGCTAAATATTATATCCCAGCTAACAGCTCTTCAACTTCATTATATGCAGGTTCATTGTGGATCGCAGGTCTCGACATTAACCAACAGTTGAAGTGTGCTGCTATCCGTTTCCGTCAAACAGGTAACGACTTCTGGACAGGACCTCTTACTATAGATGGTACTGCATCTATCGACCCTGTAACATGTATGGAATATGATAAAATGTATACTATCACTCGCGCTGAAGTAGATGATTTTATTGCTAACTGTGACCCAGTAACAGGTCAATATATGGGAGAAGAAATTCCTTCATCTATTGCTAACTGGCCAGCTCACGGTGATGTAAGTAGAGGTATGAGTTATTATCTCGCACCTTTCTACGATAGAGATAAAGATGGTCATTATAATCCATCAGCTGGTGATTATCCATATTATGATGTAGAAAATGAACTTTGCCACAGCCAAGTTCCTACAATGGATGAAACACACGAAGGTTCTGTAAAAGGTTCAATCTTAGCTGACCAAGTTATCAAAGGTGACCAAACACTTTGGTGGGTTTTCAATGATAAAGGTAATGCTCACACTGAAACAGGTGGTTCTGCTATCGGTCTCGAAATTAGAGCTCAAGCTTTTGCTTTCGCTACTAACGACGAAATCAATAACATGACATTCTATAGCTACGAAATTATTAACCGTTCAACTTATACATTAACAAACACATACTTCTCACCATGGACAGACGTTGACCTTGGTTTCTCAAGAGACGACTTTGTCGGTTGTGACGTTAGCCGTGGTTTGGGTTATGGTTATAATGGTAAAAATATCGACGGTACTGGTGAACCAGAAGCTTACGGTGCTAACCCTCCTGCAGTAGGTGTCGACTTCTTCCAAGGTCCATATTTGGATCCAGATGGTATCGACAATCCAAAATATGATCCAGCTACAGGTGAAAACTGTGACGAAAGTATCAATGGTGTTAACTTCGGTAATGGTATTATTGATGACGAACGTTTCGGTATGCGCCGCTTCGTTTATCACGATAATACAGCAGACGTAGTTAAAGGTGACCCAGGTAAAGCTTCAGAATATTATCTCTTCCTTAGAGGTATCTGGAAAAACGGTGACAAAATGCACTATGGTGGTGACGCTGTTCCTGGACACCCAGGCGTAGGCGATGTCGCTTGTGACTTCATGTTCCCATTCGATTCAGACCCATGTAACTGGGGTACTGGCGGTGTTGAACCAGGCTTTAATGGTTACTGGAGTGAAGAAACTGGTAATAACGGTTCTCCAAATAGCCCTTACGACCGTCGTTTTATGCAATCAGCTGGTCCTTTTACATTGAAACCAGGTGCTGTTAACTATATCACATTCGGTGTGCCATGGGCTCGTTCTGCAGCAGGTACAGCTTGGTCATCAGTAGAATTGTTACGTCGCGTTGACGATAAATGTCAATCAATGTTCGACAACTGCTTCGACGTTCTCGATGGTCCTGATGCTCCAGACCTCACATTCCGCGAACTTGACAGAAAACTCATCGTTTACATCTCTAACTCAGAAAAATCAAATAACGTAGGTGAGTCATATACAGAAGTAGATTCTCAAATCTGTGGACCACTTGCAACAGACTCAACACAACGTAACGACTCAACATATCGCTTTGAAGGTTATGTCGTTTACCAATTGGCAAATAAAGAAGTTAACGTTGATGAACTTAATGACATTAGCAAAGCTCGTATAGTTTACCAATGCGACGTTAAGAATGGTATTAAGGAAATAGTTAACTATGTGTATGATGATGATTTACAAGCTTCAGTTCCAACATTAATGGTTGAAGGTGCTGATAATGGTATCAAGAGTACATTCGTTCTTACACAAGATGCTTTCACAACAACAGGTGACGTTAACTTGATTAACCATAAGACATATTATTATATGGCAATTTCTTATGCTTATAATAATTATCAAGATTATGAAATCGATGCTAATAACCCAATCGGTTTGTTCGGTCAAAAAACACCTTATTTAGCAGGTCGTAACAATATCAAATTGTACTCAGCAGTTCCTCACAAGATAGTTAATGGTACAGTTGTAAATTCAAACTACGGTGATAAATTACAAATCACACGTTGGGCTGGTATCGGTAATGGTGGTAACCAACTCGAATTGACACAAGAAACAATTGACGAAATCATGAGTAAGGGCCCAGCAAGTGAAGATGTAGTATTTGGTGATCCTGAATATCCAGTAGCATATCACCCAACATACAAAGCTGGTTATGGTCCTATCGATGTTAAAGTTGTTGACCCATTGAACGTTGTTTCAACAGATTATGCAATTTGGTTTGAATACTGCGGTAGAAAAATCATCGAAAGTGTAACTGGTGATAAAGCTATTATGGGTGACACTGCATCTAAGAAAGTGTTCAAATGGTTCTTGAAAGACTTAAATACAGGTGAAATATTTGAAGCTGATAATACATCAGAATTACAAACAGAAAAGATCTTTATCGAAAGAGGTATTTCAGTAAGTATCCATCAACCATGGAATTTAGGTCCTATAGATGTTGGTAAGTATATTGACAGTGGTGACGATACACAAACACCAAAAACAATTACAAGAGTTCTTGCTACAAACAATGGTTTGATAACAACATCTGTTACATATGCAGATAGTTCAAACAGATGGTTAAGTGGTATTAGAGATGACGACAACATGCCATCTTCAGCACTCAACTGGATTCGTTCAGGTATGTATGCTAACCAAGAGTCTTCAGCAGATAATGACTATAGAGTTTCATCATCAACAGGTGGTTCATCAGACCCATACGATCCAGATGAAGTTTACGAAAGCATTGCTGAAGGTACATGGGCACCATTACTTTTAACTAACGCAGAAAGAAACTCAGGTCAATATGTTCCAGGTCCAATGTACAAGTCAAATTGTAAAACTGGTATGGATGTTCTCTTCAGAAGATTAGGTTCAATCGATATCGTATTGACAGCAGATAAGTCAAAATGGACACGTTGTCCAGTTATCGAAACAGGTATGGAACAATCATTGACAGAAGGTGGCGCTCCATTATTCACATTACGTCGTGCTCCATCTATCGATAAGGATGGTAATCCATGTGAATCTATGACAATGGAAGCTAGTGATAATCCAGAAGATCCAAACTACATCGCAGCAAACGGTATGGGTTGGTTCCCAGGATATGCAATCGATGTTGAAACAGGTGCACGTCTCAACATGTGTTATGGTGAAGACTCATATTATCCAGAATTAAATGGTCGTGATATGATGTTTAACCCACCAGCATTGAAGGAAACAACAGTAATGTCAGCTCCTCTTGCTCAGCTTTCAGACCCTGTATTATTTGATCCAATTGATAATACAGCAGTTATGGGTGGTAAACACTTCGTTTATATCTTCCCAATGAATGACCCACTTGAAGATGGTGACGATTTAGTAATTAAAGCTAATAAAAAGCTTGGATTTACTTTCAAATCTCCAGCATATGACGCAGGTGCATATTTACACAGAACAATGACAGAGATAGACAAACAAAAACCATCAGATTTGGCTAACTTGTATGTCTTGTTATGGAGACAACCATTGTGGGCAGGTATGCCAATGCCAGTTGAAGGTAAGGAATGGTTACAAGAAGGTAACCCTGTAACAATTTCAGTTCGTGTTGCTACACCTTATAGAAGCGGTTATGGTGACTTCTCACTTGAAAATGAGACAGAAGAATTGTTTGACACAATCAATCATAAAGGATACAACCCATATTATACATTCTCAACAGCAGGTTGGGGTCCAGTTATGAACAATCTTGAAAAGGCAGAAAGCGACCTTGGCATGGTAACAGTAATACCTAATCCATATTACGCATTCTCAACATACGAAGATAATGCTCTTACACATAAAGTTAAGATTGCTAACGTTCCAGATAAGTGCGTTGTTACAATCTATACAGTTAATGGAGCTAAGATTCGTCAGTTCAAGAAAGATGACTCTAATGTTACATCAATTGATTGGGATTTAACAAACTTTGCCAATACTCCTATCGCAAGTGGTTTCTATATCATTCACGTTAAGGATAATACAACAGGTAATGAAAAGACTGTTAAGTTCTACGCAGCTATGCGTCAAGTTGACTTAAATACATTCTAATTATTATGCGAACAAAATTAAAAAGTACGATCATGAAAAAGTTATTAAAATCTATCGTTATATTAAGCTTGACTATCTTAGTATTAGGATACAGCAACACAGCATTCGCAGGTAATAAGGACAGATCAGGTCAAGCAGGCGCTACAGAATTGTTAATCAATCCATGGGCAGCATCAGCTGGTTGGGCAAACGCAGGTATGTCAAAAATACATGGTGTTGAAGCTATGTGGGGTAACGTTGCAGGTATCACTGCAACTAACTCCATCGACTTGAACTTCTCATATACAAACTGGTTGCAAGGTTCAGAAGTTAATGCTTATTCTTTCGGTTTCTTAGCACGCGTTTCTGAAACAGTAGTAGCTGGTCTTTATGTTATGTCGTTCAGCCCAGGCGAAATCTACAGAACAACAACAGAAAATCCTGATATGACATTAGGTACATACAAACCTAGTTTGATGAATATCAATATCGCTGTTGCAAAATCATTCTCAAATAGTATTCACGCAGGTTTCGTAGTGAAAATCATAAGCGAATCTATCTCAGACATGGTAGGTACAGGTGTAGCTTTAGACGCAGGTATCCAATATGTAACAGGTATCACAGATAATATTCACTTCGGTATTACTTTGAAAAACATCGGACCTACTATGAAATATAGCGGCGACGGTCTCACATTCAAAGCTAATCCTGAATCATTCTGGGGATCATCACTTACAGTTATCCACCGCGCTGACCAATTCGAATTGCCAACACAATTAAATATTGCTGCAGCTTACGACTTTAACTTCTCAAATGGTTATCGTCTCACAGCAGCTGGTAACTTCACTTCAAACTCTTTCTCAAAAGACCAAGTAACATTAGGTCTTGAAGGATCTTTGAAAGATTACTTAGTACTCCGCGCTTCTTATACATTAGAACAAGGCATCTGGAGTGACATCGAATTGGACGAATGTACAAACGTTAATAGAGGCCTCGCTGCAGGTGCTACAGTACAAGCTCCTCTCGGCGAAAATATGAAAGTCGCTATTGACTACTCATTCCAACAAACAGCTCACTGGAATGGTACACATACTGTAGGTGCAAGAATTATTTTCTAAAAGATAGATACTATTTAAAAATAATTCGTATCTTTGCATACATCTTAAATGAAAGGGCCCTTGTCTCGGCAAGGGTCTCTTTCTTTTTTTCTAAAATTAAATAAATCATATACTATGGCTGAAATTGAATATTTTACACAGGCTGGACTTCAGAAATTAAAAGATGAATTGGATCGTCTTATTCTAGAGGAACGTCCAAAAATCGTTCAGGCAATTGCTGAAGCTCGTGATAAGGGAGATCTTTCAGAAAATGCCGAATATGATGCTGCTAAAGAAGCTCAACAACACCTCGAAATGAAAATCGTTGAACTTCAACAACTCATTATGAGCGCTCGCATAATTGATGAATCTAAAATAGATACATCAAAGGCTTTGTTGCTTTCAACAGTGAAAATTAAGAACTTGAAAACTAATGCCATCATGGCTTATACTCTCGTTCCAGAAAAAGAAGCTGACCTTAAAAACCATAAAATATCTGTCACTTCTCCAATAGCAAAAGGTTTGCTCGGTAAGTCTGTCGGCGACCAAGTTGAAATACAAGTGCCTGCTGGTAAGGTGATGTTTGAAATAATTGAAATAACACGTTAAGTTATGGCAACAATTTTCACAAGAATCATCAATGGCGAAATACCATGCTATAAAATAGCTGAAAACGATAAATTCTTCGCTTTCTTAGACATCAATCCTTTGATGAAAGGTCATACCCTCGTCATTCCTAAGAAAGAAACTGATTATATCTTCGATATTGAAGATAATGATCTCGCAGAAATGATGGTGTTCGCTAAACAAATAGCTGTTAAAATCAAAGAAGCTATTCCTTGTACAAAAGTCGGCGTGGCTGTGATAGGTCTTGAAGTGCCTCATGCTCATATCCACCTCGTACCAATGCAAAAAGAAGGTGATCTCGATTTTAAACGCCCAAAACTCCAACTTTCTCAAGAAGAATTCGTAGAAATCCAAAAGAAATTGGCGTTTTGATAAAGCTCAAAATTTAAAAATCTCAAAATCTCAGAATTCAAAATTCTGAGATTTTTTATTTATAAGTCGAAATAAAAGCAGACTTTAAAAACTAAATTGTCGATAGGTCGTTCATAAGAATAAGGTCCATAACGATAAAAAGCTCCCAATCCTATTTTAATGATGCCGATATTTAAGATGTTGTCGACGATGAGTCCGCTTTCGTAATAGAGTTTTTGAGTTGCTGAGTTTTTGAGTTGCTGAGTTGTTATATCGTTCATCCAAGCGATATTGGTTAAAATAATCAGTTCTGGGTGGAATTTCTTAAAGTCTATTAAGATATTCTTAAAATTATGTGATAAATATAGAGCGGCGAACTTGTCGCAGAAAAATTCGTCAGGATTCATAGTGCTGAAACTTTCCATACAATAGATGTCAAATTTATTTTCGCCAGTTCCATAAATGTTGAATAATTCGGTTGCAGGAGCGAATCCGTTCATGTAACCAAATTGTGCGGCTAATGATGTCTCTCCTATATATTGCGTGTATTTTTTCCCTCTAAATAAAAATTCAAATTTGTCGAAGTCGTAAGGACTGCCAAAAACATTCTTTAGATTCTTTTTATAAGAAAGCCAAATCATAGGATTTGCTTTGCCTTCAACTTCTAATTTATCATTGGCTTCGACAAGCTCTTCCCCGAAAGCAATTCTTAGCTTTAATTCCAAAGTGCTCAGACGATAAGGCTTGGGACTATCAGCAGTAGCCTTGTCTGATATTTCAAACTTGGCGAATGCTTTGATGTGTTTGTTTAAATATGTTGAATAATTGACGTAAATGTAATCGTTTAATGAAGTCGATTTCGTGTAAAAATACTTGAAATTTTCATGATTTAGCAGAATCTCGTTTTCTTTGAAACCATAATTTCCATATCTTTCGAATTTATGGTACAAGCCAAATTTTAATTTCATGTCTTTAGAACGTAAAATCTTGAATGTTAGGTCGGTGGCATAATTGAACTCTTTTGCCTTCGTCCAATAATTGCCGAAGCATTCGAAGGAAAAGATTTTCGACAAACGATTGTTCGTCTCTAAACCCATACCGAACATTAAACCATTCCCGATGTTATAACCAGCTATGTTGTCAATTTTCAAATTGATGAATCCTACAGGTATTCCATTTATGAACATTGATGATAAATATGATGTTAACTGGTCAAGGTTGATAGATTTTGCATAAATAATGGAATCAACGACTTTATACGTTGAGTCGAGTTGCTCGTCGCTGAGTTGTTTGTAACTATATGATGTTATTGTATCATTTGAAGTTACACTGACATTATTCTGTCCAATTAAACAGAAATTTAATATCAAGAAAAATAATGTCAATGTCAGTTTATTCATGGAGTGAAGTAATTCATAATGCATAATTCATAATGCATAATTAATTTTCAACTTTCAACTTTCAACTTTCAATTTTCAATTTTCAATTTTCAATTTTTCATTATTAATGTGTCTGTCCTTGTCTCGCTTTGTCTTTTTCTCAAGATTTTTTTTGAAGGCTTCTGTCAAATCGATGCCAGTTTGGTTGGCTAGACAAATCAGAACCCAAAGGATGTCAGCCATTTCGTCGGCCATATTATATTCCTTGTCGGAGCTTTTGAACGATTGTTCTCCATAAGTCCGAGCGATGATACGAGCAAGTTCGCCGACTTCCTCTGTTAATAAAGTCATGTTTGTCAATTCGTTGAAGTAACGAACTCCGTGTGTTTTAATCCAGTCGTCGACGATTTTTTGAGCTTCTTCTATTGTCATAAATATATTTTTTACAAAAATACATTTTTTAAGACTATGAGTCAATAAGGCAATAAGTTGATGAGTATTTTTTATAAATTTGCAAAAAAATAATAACGGTGGAAAATACTTTTACTTTAGTAGCAAAGACATTGCCTGGCTTTGAAGAAATTCTCGCTGAAGAATTGA
Source organism: Bacteroidales bacterium (assembly GCA_045657145.1). Lineage (GTDB taxonomy): Bacteria > Bacteroidota > Bacteroidia > Bacteroidales > F082 > Limimorpha. Next base: position 79,859 of record JAZOSK010000098.1, read on the forward strand.
AAGCCTTAGGCGCAGAAAATATCAACATTTTATATCGTGCAGTTAGCTTTGAAGCAGACAAGGCTTTGATGTACAAGGCGAACTACTGTCTTCGTACAGCATTGAGGATCTTAAAACCAATACAGACTTTTGTCGCTCGTAATGAGTTGATGTTATATAAGAAGATTTTTGAGATTAAATGGCATGAAATCTTCGGCATCGAAGAGACTTTCGCCATCGACGCTGTCGTTAACGGCAATTATTTCACGCACTCTCAATATGCAGCTCTTAAGGTAAAAGACGCTATTGCAGACGAGTTTCGCAATAAATATGGCGCACGTCCTTCTGTAGATACAGAGAACCCTGATTTGAGAATTAACATCCATATCGATAATGAAAAGGTGACACTTTCTTTCGACAGCTCTGGCGACTCTTTGCATAAGAGAGGCTACCGTAAAGCTGTCGATAAAGCTCCTATGAATGAGGTGCTTGCCGCAGGTCTTATCAAACTCACAGGATGGAACTACGACAAGAACTTCGTCGACTGCATGTGCGGCTCTGCTACAATTCCAATCGAGGCAGCAATGGCAGCGATGAATATTCCTGCAGGTTATTTCAGAGAGAAATATGGATTTATGACATGGCATGACTTCGATGAAAAACTTTGGAAAGAAGTCAGAAACGCCGCTGATGAAGAAATCCGCGACTTCGATTATGAAATCATGGCTTCCGACCATTCAGCTAAAGCCGTTCAAATCGCGATGTCTAATATCAAAGGAGCGCACCTTTCACACGATATCAATTTAAGCCAGCAAGATATGTTCGAGATGACACCTCCAGAAGGACCTGGCATCTTGCTCATCAACCCTCCTTATGGCGAACGCCTCGAAGAAAAAGACCTCGTTAATTTATATAAAGGTATCGGCAATACTTTGAAACATAACTTCAAAGGTTACGAAGCTTGGGTGATAAGCAGCAACAAAGAGGTGTTGAAACTTATCGGCTTAAAACCTTCAAAGAAAATAGAAGTCTATAATGGCTCGTTAGATTGTCGCTTCGTGAAGTTCGAAATCTTTGACGGCTCTTATAAAGATATGAAAAAGAACGAAGAGCTAAGAACTAAGAACGAAGAACTAAGAACGAAGAACGAAGAGTTGTATTCGTAGTTTAAAAGATGAAAAAAATATTTTTGATAATAATATTTGCTTTTGCATTTTTCTCTTGTACTTATAAAGATGCAGATGTTCAGTTTAATCCGATGGCTAATTTCCCAGGAGATAGCATCGTGGTTCTTGACATGGATTTGAAAGGCGTGGTTAATGACGGTATCGTCATTCCTTCTGTAAATCAAGCTGAAAATGGAATGTTTGCCTTTACTTTCAATGCAAAAGCCGGTCAGTATTACAAGATATTTTATCAGAATGAATCATATAAATTCGATAATGACAATCCTTTAAATAACGAGAATTTCTACGGAAGTTGGGAAGATGTCGGTATTGGATTTAAAAAAGTAGAGGAAAGCGGTCTTGTTACAGATTCGTTCAGAATTGTTGGAAATCCTCGTGATGAGAAGAAATATTACGGCGCAGATCTGACAAAAAATACATTCAATCAGAAGGCTGTCGATAATGTTATCAGGGCAATACGAAACACACCAGAATGGCTTGAATCGGTGCGGCAAAAGGCTGTAAATAATAACTTTACTTTGGAAAGACAGCTTTATCTTGATGCGATATGGATTATCAACGATAACAAAAACAAAGGTGATGTCAATAACAGATTCAAGCGTAATCCTCGCGTCGGCGAATATTCATTTATGCTCGTTGTATGCGACAAGAAATCGTTAAAAGATATTCCTGATTATATCAAAAACATCAGCCTCACTGATGAAAACGGGAATTACGTCAATCCGTATGCTTATTTCTCGAAAAATAAAGATGAGTCAGTCAATGTTGTGATAAGTCAAAAACGACTTAAGACGCGCGCTGTCATTAGTCCTAAATATGGAGTTTTCTTAGATGAGACTGCTGTTAGGACAGACAACTACAGCATCGATGATTCAAATCCTAAGTGTAGCGATTCGGAGGATATGTATTCTGAAGCTTTGTACAAACAATTTCTCAGTGATGTGAGCAGACAATACACTTTGAGAAATATTCCTTTGATTAAAGACGTTGTTTCTGATGAAGATCCTTACACTATGAAGGAATATGAGGAGGCAAAAAAGAAATACGATAGCACACAGCTTCAATACAATTATCCTGTTGTGACAGAATGTCTTGGCAAGACTGTGAAACTTAATGATGACAATAGTATCTCGTTGATAAATCCAGGTAATGATGATATAAATAATCTTCATAAAGAATCGACGGGAGTTATGACGAGAGTAGGTTTTACTTACGGAAAATATCGCGGTAAGATTAAGTTTCCAGTTATGTTGAACGAAGAGAATATCTGGAACGGTTTGACATATGCTTTTTGGCTGATATATCAGGATAATCATGCGTGGAACAACAGAAGAGCGACGGAAGGCGGATATATTGATAAAAATGACGATACTGAAAATCCAGTTCGACATTCGGAATATCATTATTCTGAGATTGATATAGAAATAGTTAAAGCATCTCGTTATTGGCCGCAAACATATTATTCAAGGAATAGCTCCAAATTGCAAGACGAGAATCCGATGCTTAACGATGAGATAATGTATTGCTGCACGAACTGGGATTTGGCGACGACAGAGCCGTCGAGGTTTTCTTCAGGTTTGAATAAGATTTCGTATCATGACCAGAAATTTGAAGCAATGCGATGGACGGATTTATATAAGGCCTTAACAAGCAAGTCGCCGATAAGCAATGATGTTTTCAAGGAAGACTATTATTATTATGAGATAGAATGGCGTCCTGAGGAAATTATTTGGCGCGTTGGTCCGTCGCCAGACGAGATGGTCGTAGTGGGTTATATGAATGACAGATACACGGCGATACCAAACAACCAGATGCTGTGCATAGTGACACAAGAATATCATTATTCAGAATGGTGGCCACCGATTGTCTTTGAACAAGGCTTGATACCTTATAACAAAAGCGACATTGAAGGACGAGTTTATGAAATCGTTGTAGAGTAGGATTTCAGGATTTCTGAGTGTTTTGTGTTTTATAAATACAGCATATTTCCTTGATGCTTTCTTCAATAGGAGTGAATGTGAAATTCAGTTCGCGTATTATTTTTTCTGAGGAATAAGAGTATTTTCTTGTTGCGGTGCGAGCAGTCTCTTTTGTGATGAGCGGCTTCTTGCCTTGCAGTTTCCCGATGAGCCAGAAGATGCGCCATGCTACTTCGCTCAAGCCTTTCCCGACTTTTATGTAAGGAGCTTTGACATTGAAGTTTTGCGCCATCAAGTTAAACAGATATTGGTAAGAGATAAGAGCTCCATTGAGACAGTAGCGTTGACCGAATTTGTTGTTTTCCATCAGCATTATCATGGCGCGAGTCACGTCTTTTACGTCGACGAATCCGTTGATGCCTGTTGTGTAGAACGGGAATCCTTTGGCGATGACGTTAAAGAGCTCGCAGCTGCTGGAATCCCAGCGGCCTGCACCTAATATAAGCGAGGGATTTACAATAGTCGCGTTGAGACCTTCGGCAATGCCACGCCACACTTCCATCTCAGCTTCGTGTTTCGAAATAGAGTAGACGCTGTTGTTCTTTGAGAGCGACCACGGCGAATCTTCGTTGATAGGCTCGCCTTCGAGGGAGCGACCAAGAGCCGCTATGGAACTGACATGACAGAATTTCTTTACTCCGCAATGCAAAGCCGCATTGACCATGTTTCGCGTTCCTTCCACATTGACACGCATCAGACTGCCTTTGTCGTTAGGGTCGAAGGAAACAACAGCAGCACAGTGATATACCTCATCGACATCTTTCATCGCTTCCTCCAAAATGTCGTAATCCAAAACATCACCAAAAACAAACTCGATATTGCTAGGCATTTCATTAAAACCGTAACGCTTCAATACTTCATTCAACAACGACAAATCGCTACTTTTGCGACATAGCAGCTTGACTCTGACTGTTGACTCTGTCTCAGAACTTATAGACTTATTGACGGATAGACTTATTGACTCAGATTCTAACTGTTGTTTACAAATTAATGTTGCTACTAAATGCGATCCTACTAATCCTGTGCAGCCTGTGATGAAAATCATGATTTTTATTTTTGCTATGAGTTATGAGCTACGGGCTCTGAACTGTTATATTCTCGCACAAATATACATAATTTAGTTTTACGATTTTGGGGAATGAAGAATGTAGAATTTTCAACTTTTAATTGCTGATAATTATTATCTTTGTACCCCTAATTTTAACATTATTTTTTTATGAGAAGATTTTATTTTACAATTGTTTTATTGAGCGTGCTGTTGGTTGGATGTAAACCAGAACCTGAGATTCCTATCGTTATTACTCAAGAAATTACAGATATTACAACAAATGCTGCAAAAATTAGCTATAATATTGTTGATGACGGCGGAGCGGAAGTGACATCAAGAGGTGTTTGTTGGGATACGATACAAAACCCTACGATAGATAATAACAAAACCAATGACGGAGCTGGAATAGGAGTGTTTACTTCTGAACTCAGCGACTTGGCTTCTCAGACTACTTATTATATCAGAGCATATGCTGTTAATAGTGCCGGCGTTTCATACGGAGAAGAAAAGAGTTTTACTACATTAGTTGATGAGGCTGAAGAAGAAACTGTTGAGCCATTGGTTGTTACTGTAAACGGAGTTTCGTTTTCTATGATATTTGTCGAAGGTGGCTATTTTAGTATGGGAGCTCAGAATGTAAATCCAAATGACATCAATTACGATAGCGAGGCTTGGGACAGAGAGGCTCCTGTGCATTTGGTGACACTCTCAGATTATTATATCGGCGAGACTGAAGTGACACAAGAACTTTGGCGAGCTGTCATGGGATACAACCCAAGTCATTTCGATGGAGAACAGAAACCAGTTGAACAAGTCACATGGAACGACTGCAAGAATTTCATAAATAAATTAAACCAAATGACAGGCATGAATTTCAAATTCCCTACAGAAGCGGAATGGGAGTTTGCCGCTAGAGGAGGAAACAAATCGCAAGCTTATAAATATAGTGGCAGTGATGACATCAATGAAGTGGCATGGTATTCTGCCGATGGAAAACAAACTCGTATAGTGAAAAATAAGCTTCCAAACGAATTGGGCATCTATGACATGTGTGGCAACGTGATGGAGTGGTGTTATGATTTGTTTAAAGAATATACAGATGAGCCTCAGACAAATCCAATGGGAGCTGTGTCTGGTACAGATCATATTGTTCGTGGAGGCTGCTGCCTCAGCGACGCTACTTATTGCCGCATGACGGTTCGTAACTTCTTTAATTACGCAGGAGCAAGCTACGGCATCGGATTGCGCTTGGCACTACAAACAGAAACACATTGATTATAACTCATAAATCATAGCAAAAAAATCTTTAGTCTTTAGCCTTTAGTCTTTAGTCTTTTCTTATCTTTGCATCTCTAATTAGAATTAAAATATTACATCAATGAATAAAAATTTTGTAGAAGAATTACGTTGGCGTGGTATGCTTCACAGCATGACACCGGGCACTGAAGAACAATTGAATAAAGAATTGACAACAGCTTATCTCGGTATCGACCCAACAGCCGACTCTCTCCATATAGGTCACCTCTGTGGTATTATGATGCTTCGTCATCTTCAACATGCAGGTCATAAGCCTCTCGCTCTCCTCGGCGGCGCAACAGGTATGATTTGCGACCCTACAGGAAAATCAGCAGAACGTAACTTGCTCAACGACGAGACATTGAACCATAACCAAGCTTGTATCAAGAAACAACTTGCTAAGTTCTTGGACTTTGAAAGCGACGCTCCTAATAAAGCAGAACTCGTTAACAATTACGAATGGATGAAAGAATATTCTTTCCTTCACTTCATCCGCGACATCGGTAAACATATCACCGTTAATTATATGATGGCCAAAGACAGCGTGAAAAAACGTTTCAACGGCGAAGGCGAAGGTATGTCATTCACAGAATTTAGCTATCAACTCGTTCAAGGTTACGACTTCTTGTATCTATACCAAAATAAAAACTGTAAGCTTCAACTCGGTGGCTCCGACCAATGGGGTAACATCACAACAGGTACCGAGTTGATTCGTCGTAAACTTGGCTCAGAAGAGACAGCATACGCGCTTACATGTCCGCTTATCACTAAAGCCGACGGAGGCAAATTCGGTAAGACAGAAAAAGGTAACATCTGGCTCGACCCAGCTAAGACATCACCTTATGCATTCTACCAATTCTGGATGAACTGCTCCGACGACGATGCTGCTAAATATATCAAGATCTTCACATTGTTAAGCAAAGAAGAAATCGATGCTCTCATCGAACGTCATACTGCTGAACCACATCTCCGTGAACTTCAACGCACTCTCGCTCGTGAACTTACTATTATCGTTCACTCAAAAGAAGACCTCGAAATGGCAGAAGAAGCAACACAAATACTCTTCGGTAAAGGTACTTCAGAAGCTCTTCACAAATTCGACGAAGCTACTTTGTTGAGCATCTTCGAAGGCGTGCCTCAAGCAAATGTCGCTAAAGCAGACATCGAAGCTGGAATGCCAATCATCGAGTTCCTTACACAAACAGCAGTGTTCCCTTCAAAAGGCGAAGCTCGTAAGATGTTGCAAGGCAACGGCGTGGCAATCAACAAGGAAAAAGTCGCTGACACAAAAGTCATCGGCAAAGAAGACTTGCTCAACGACAAATATATCCTCGTTCAAAAAGGTAAGAAAAACTATTATCTCATCATAGCTGAATAATTATGAGTACATTTCTTCTGATTTTGATTCCAGCACTCGTCATTATGGCGGTGGTTTTCGCTGGCATAGGAATTAAGATGCTAGTGAAGAAAGACGGACAGTTTGAACGTAAATGCGCTCACTCCCTCGACCCTGACGCTAAATGCACATGCGGAGGCAAAGGCGACGGAAGCTGTAGGAAAAATAAAGACAATGGTAGAGACGTGTCAAAACACAATGAAGAATAAAGATATGTTTTGATGCGTCTGGCTAATAGCATAAAAAAGTGCTTCGAGATTTTTTTTCTTGAAGCACTTTTTTTATTTGACATTTCGAATATTAAATTTACCTTTGTGTTAATAAAAACATACGGTTATGAGAAAATTGTTATTTTGTTTTATGACATTCATTGTCTTAATGTTAACTTCGTGTTCTACATCAAAGAATATGACATCAAGTGTGAGACAATATGAAGTTGAGACTTTGGGCGTTGGAACTGATGGTACATACCTTATCAAAGTTACAGATTACTTCAGAACGACAGATGAAAGAGTGTATCTCGACGGATTGAAAAAAGACGCTGTGCATTGCGTGATTTATAGTGGCATACCTGCAGGAAATGGCTCTATGAAACAGCCTGCTCTTATGACGAACGACACTCGTATCGAAGGTAACGAAGAATTACTTGACAATTTCTTTGAACAGAAATTATATCTTAACTTTATAAATTCTGTCGTCAATAGCTCAAAGACAATAACCAAGATACAAGGCTCTAAAGACTATAAAATCAGTGCGGGAATTTCTGTCAATAAAGACGATTTACGAAAATATTTGATAGATAACAATATCATTAAGCCATTGAATTTTCTCTTTTAACAAATTAAGATTATGAAAAAAATATTAACATTAGCATTGTCGCTCTTATCTTTGACAGTATTCTCACAAGATACTATTCAGATGTCGGCATTAAATCATAAGAAAAGAAAAGAAATGAATGCCACATATCATAGAAGTTCGTGGCATAATATCTTGCTTTATCATAATGACCAGAAATATGCGACGGAAATCCTTGATACATACTATAATCGTCCGAAGAATGAGAAGTTTAACGACCATTCTTTGCCCGTTGATGTAGTGAAGACTAAAGGTAAGAAGTATGCCAAATTCAATAAGGTTGATAAATATGTAATGAATAATAATATCGCTAATGACTTGGTGGCTAAGTGGTTCAACAGAAACGAGTCGACGGGTTATTGCGATATGAGTCTCATTTATATGAGAGGCTTGCAAGGCGCTACTTCGGAACAAGTCGAGACCGCAGAACTCATGAAACGTGGCAAGTCGATATTGATGGATTCTGGCACCGACTTGATTGGAAACACATTCGTGCTGGTACACGACATCATTTATATCGACAAAGGCGAGAGAAATAAGAAGACAGCTAAGGGTTTCAGAGTCTTTGGCGAGATAATGCAAAGTGCAGGCAAAGTGATGGCAAGCGTGACTGGAGATAATAGTTATAACAGGTTGGGAAATAGCTTCAATAACTTGTCGAAAAGTACAGCCGATGTGGTTGATGACTATGAAGGATTCCGCGTTAAGATACAAACTCACTTGTATCGTCTTAACTGGCAGGCAAGCGACAACGACTTCTTCTATGAAAACTATTATCTCGATGAAAACTACTATGATGAGGCGAAGATTAATGCATGGAAAGATGCTAATTATCAGTTGTCTTACATAGGAACACAAGAAGTGGCTTGTGGTGAGACAACGCTAGTGGGAAAATATGACTTGTCGAAACTTATTCAGATTATCGTCTATCGTACACTCGACGAATGCGTGGTGAAATTGCAACGTAATTATGAAGAGTTTAGAGTGAAAGAACCTATCTATAACATTGATGAAAATGGCCAAGTGATAGCTAAAATAGGACTTAAAGAAGGCGTGTCGGAAAATTCTAAATACGAAGTCCTTGAAAAAGTTGAGACAGCAGACGGAACGACGAAGTATAAGAAAGTAGGCGAACTGAAACCAATTAAAGATAAGATATGGGATAACCGCTATATGGCTGCGGAAGACGGTGCACATAACTCAGAACTAGAAGGCACATACTTTAAAGTGACACAAGGAAGAAACCTCTATCCTGGATTGTTGATAAGAGAAATTAAATTCTGATGAGAAAAGTAATATATATATATTTACTTTGCTGCTTCTTGACAAATTGCAACACTGTCAAGAAGCAGCAGTTTATGGGAGCTACGCAAGGCTCGTATTATTCTATAACATATTTCGATGAGCAAAACCGCGACTTCAGTCGTGAGTTCGATTCTATATTTAAAGAGATAGAAAGCACACTCTCTTTATGGGACGAGAATTCAATCATAAGAAGAGTGAATCGTAATGACACAACGGTCGTTTTGAATAAAATTTTTATCGACAACTTCAACTATGCGATGAAAGCCGCTGAACTCTCAGACGGCTACTTCGACCCGACTGTCGGACCTCTCGTCCAGGCTTGGGGATTTCATTTTAAAGAAGGAATGGAGATGACACCAGAAATAGTCGATTCTCTTAAACAACTCGTCGATTATCGCAAAATCAAAATTGAAAACGGTAAAGTCATAAAAGAAAATCCTAATATGACATTAGACTTCAACGCCGTGGCTCAAGGCTATACGACAGATATGATTGGCAATTTCCTTCTTTCTAAAAATGTTAATAATTTTTTAGTCGATGTGGGTGGCGAGATTCTCGCAAGAGGACACAAACCAAATGGCGAACTATGGAAGGTTGGAATAGAAAAACCTGCCGAGAACAAAGACTCCGAGAGAATCGTACAGGAAATCGTTGAACTCAAAGACAGAAGCATCGTGACTTCAGGCAATTACAGAAAATATGTGGAACGTGGAGGCAAACGCTATTCTCACAGCTTGAATCCAATGACTGGTTATCCTGCGGAAAACAGGCTGCTGAGTGCGACGATAATATGCGACAACACAGCCTGGGCCGACTGTCTCGCCTCGATTTGTATGGTGGTAGGATTGGAAAAAGCAAGAGGAATAATAGAGTCGAGCGAAGATAATATCGATGCATATTTTATATATGTCGATGAAAATAATGAAGTTAAGGAGTTAGGCATTAGGAGTTAGGAGTTAGGAGTTAGGAGTTAGGAGTTAGGAGTTAGGAGTGATTGTAGAGACGTTTCAATGTTTCCTAAAATATAAACACACATTGAAGCGTCTAATCAATTAGGAATTTGAGGGATAATTATTAAAAACAATTTGCATTATTTCTCGTTATAATTATGCATTATGCATTATGAATTATGAATTGAAAAAAGTGTTATTTTTGAAAAACAAACAACAATGAAAAATAAAGTCAAGGGTCAACAGTCAAGGGTCAATGGTCTTAGGACTTTCGTCTTTAGCCTTTTGTCATTAGTCTTTATAAATACATCTAACGCCCAGCAGCTGCAATCTTACACAGATACCAACTATAACGATGAAGTTCAGACGGTTCTCCTTCATCCTATCGACGATTCTCTCGCAAAGCCTATCATTCCTCTCGACGATATGATGGGAAAACTACATCTGCAGTTCGACGTCTTTGCCAACGACGCTCCTTATATGTATTACACTTTCATTCATTGTAATAACGACTGGACGCAGCAGTCTGACATTCAGCAGATAGAATATCTTAACGGATTCGAATCCGACGACATCGAGAATTATTCATTTTCTTTAAATACTATGGTCGATTATGTTCACTTCGACCTCGTCTTTCCTACGGAAGATATGATTCCTAAAATATCTGGCAATTATCTTCTTATAGTTTTTGAAAACGAACTCACACCAGAAAATATTTATTTCACACGCCGTTTTATGATTGTCGATGACAAGGCTAATTTCAATGTCAACATCCCTCGCTATCCTTTTGACTTAAACCTCGGTACGAATAAGCAGCAACTTGATATGACGATTTCGTATCCTGACATTTTCAATACTTTGGCTGAGCAATATTCCAATGTCACGATTCAGCAAAACGGTCGCTGGGATAATGCGGTGACAGGATTGAAACCGACTTACGTCTACCCGGATTATCTCTCTTACGAAAATAATGCAAAGACTGTATTTAACTCTGGTAATCAATATAGAAGATTTAATACGAGCAACTTGAACAATCGTCCTGAGCAGACAAAGACGGTTGAGATGTCGAAAGATTATTATGTCGTGACATTATATAACGACCAAAAACGTAATTTGTATGCCTATGTCGATGATGATGATCTGTTTGGCGAGAAGGTTATTTATCTGGAACGTGATGACAGAGCTGCTGCAACGGAAGCCGATTACGTTATGGTAGAGTTTTTCCTCGATTGGTTTCCAGTGATGGCAAATCAAGATGTTTATATTATGGGTGCTGTAACAGATTGGAATCTCGACGAGAAAAATAAAATGACTTACGACTATGAACGTAAGGGCTATGCTCTCAATCTGTTGCTAAAGCAAGGCCATTATGATTACATCTATGCGGTGAAAGAAAAAGGACAGACAACAGCCGATGTAGGCCCTGTGGCAGGCGATTTTTGGGAGACTAAAAATGAATATACTATCTATCTATATCTCTTTGACCCAACGCAGAATTATGACCAGCTGATAGGAGTGAAGACTGTATTATCACATTAATTTGTTAGAATATGTCGGAAGAGAGAGTTACTTTATTTGCAGAAATATTATTGCCGTTGCCGATACCTGGCACTTATACATATCGCGTTCCTTTTGAACTTAATGAGAAGGCTAAGGTGGGACAACGTGCTGTGGTGCAGTTCGGTAAGACGAAGATTATGTCGGGATTGATAGTATCTCTCACAGAAGAAGTGCCAGATTGCACAAGCATAAAATATCTTCTCGACATACTCGACGACAACCCTGTCGTGAATGAGAACCAACTGAAACTCTGGCGATGGATTTCATCGTATTATCTATGTTATCTCGGCGATGTGATGCAAGTCGCTCTTCCTTCCGCGCTGAAGCTCTCAAGTGAGTCGAAGATTATGTTGTCGGAAGACTTCGAACTAGATAGCATGACGCTGAGCGATAACGAATTTCTTATTGTAGAGGCTCTGCAGATACAACCACAACTCACTATCACAGAAGTAAGCAAGATAATAGGTTATAAAAAAATCATGCCTCTTGTCAAGACGATGATAGAGAAGAAAATCATCGTGATGCAGGAAGAACTACAGCAGAAATACAAGGCAAAATATGAACGATATGTGCGACTTTCGAACACTTATCGTAGCGACGACGCTATGCGAGAGCTGATGGACACTCTTTCAAAACGAGCCTATAAACAGCTCGAGCTTCTGATGGCGTTTTTTGTACTTGGAGGTTCTGCCGACAATGATGTACTTGCTTCAGATTTATTGAAAAAAGCCAACGCGACATCATCAATATTAGCGACTTTAGTCGATAAAGGCGTATTCGAATCTTATCAAAAAAGAGTCAGCCGCCTGAAAAAATATGATGCACTTACAGATGTCTCGACTATCAATCTCACGGAGAAACAACAAGAAGCCTTTGATAATATACATGAAGGCTTTGAAGAAGAGAAACCCGTTTTGTTGCATGGCGTAACGGCGAGTGGCAAGACTGAAATATATATAAAACTGATTCAAGAAGCTATTGACGAAGGAAAGCAAGTCTTGTATCTGCTTCCAGAGATTGCTTTGACGGAACAGATTATCAATAGGTTGAAGAAATATTTTGGTGATAGAGTAGGAGTGTATCACTCACGTTACGACGACAATGAACGTGTCGAGATATGGCAACAGGTGATGAATTTTAGAAGTCAACAGCCAACGGACAACGGACAACAGTTATTGACTTCAGAGGTTCAAAAGCCAAAAGCCAAAAGCCTTAGTTCAAAATACCAGATTATCATCGGTTCGCGTTCGGCTGTCTTTTTGCCGTTCAGCGACTTAGGTTTGATTATCGTCGATGAGGAGCACGACAGTTCGTTCAAGCAGATAGACCCAGCGCCGCGTTATTCGGCTCGCGACCTCGCAGCTCTTATGTCGAAGATGTTCCACGCTCGCCTCCTGTTGGGTTCAGCGACGCCGTCATTCGAGTCGTATTACAACGCAAGACAGAATAAATATCATCTCGTCACATTGTCGGAACGCTACGGCGGCGTCGAGATGCCAGAAATCGTCGTCAACGACCTCAGAGTCGAGACACGTCGTAAGACGCTGCAAGCCAACTTCGGCAGCGCACTCATCGAGGCGATGAACAAGACACTCGAGGAGAAAAACCAAGTCATCTTGTTCCAGAACCGACGAGGCTTCTCATTAAGAATAGAATGCGAACATTGTAACTATATACCTCAGTGTATCAACTGCGACGTCAGTCTGATATACCATAAAAACCAGAATATATTGAAGTGCCACTACTGCGGCTATACGACCAGCGTGCCGACAGAATGCCCGTCATGCCGCAGCACAGACCTCAAGATGCACGGCTTCGGAACAGAACGCATCGAAGACGACCTGAAAGTCATCTTCCCTGACGCTAACAGTGCACGCCTCGACCTCGATACGACACGCACGAAAAACAGCTATCAGTTTATTCTGGAACAGTTTCAAAATAAAGAGACCAACATCCTCGTCGGAACGCAGATGGTGACAAAAGGCCTCGACTTCGACTCGGTAAAAGTCGTCGGTATCCTCAATGCTGATAACATGCTGACATTCCCCGACTTCCGCGCGTACGAACGTAGCTTCCAGCTGATGGAACAAGTGAGCGGCCGCGCCGGAAGAAAAGGCGATAAAGGCAAGGTCATAATACAGACATACCAGCCACAACATCCAGTGATACTCAATGTGATGACTCACGATTATGTGAAGTTTTACGAAGAGCAGATGCCGATACGACGTCAGTTCAACTATCCGCCTTACTCGCGACTTGTTATGGTCAGACTTAAAGATGTTGATGAGCAGAAACTTAACAAAGCAGCTAACGAACTCGCCAAGATTTTCCGTCAGGTCTTTAGAGAAAACCTCCTCGGACCAGAATATCCTGTCGTTTCAAGAGTGAAGAATCAGTATATCAAACAGATGCTGATAAAAATTCATAAAGACATTAACTCAACGAAAGTCAAGGAGTTTATCAATAAGACCATAGAAGACTTCAAGCATAACAACGATTTCAAGTCGGTGAAGATACAGATTGATGTGGACCCGAATTAAAATTGAAAACTGAAAATTGAAAATTGAAAGGTATAAGTCCCGATAGGGACGGTAGAATATAGGCAGGTGTGCAGTGCGAAGCACGGAACGCCTGTACACTACATCCAGATGGTCTTTAAAGCTCCGTAGGAGCGACAGATAATCAATCAAATGCATATTTCTCGTCATATTTTATTCCGTAAGCATCTAGAAGTGATTTATATTCTTCGCGGAATGTCATTGTTTTATGATGTTCGTTTTGATTACGTATGTAATTTATCGTTTTAACTACGGATGTTGTACTTACAGAAAAAGCTCCGTATCCTTCTTGCCAAGAAAATTTGTTGTAATATTTATCTATTGTTTTAATCCAACGGCTACTGTCGGATTTGATAATTCTGACAAAGTCTGAAAGTGATTTGTTTTTGGGTAAAGATGTAAGGATATGAATATGATTATCAATGCCGCCAATTTCTATAGGAATACCTCCGATTCCGTTGATTATTCCTCCAATATACGAGAATGTTCTTTCTAAATCTTTGTTTAATATTTTAATTCCTGTGCTTTTGACATGGAATACAATGTGGATATTGATACTTGTAAATGTGTTTGCCATAATTTTGGTTTCTCTGTCGCGCCTACAGCGCTTTGATTTTTATTTGGTTCTCATTTTTACAGGGATTTCGTGCTCCGCACTTCATCGCCTGCCTATATTCTTTCGCACCTACGGTGCTGTTGCAAAAATAAACTTTTTGTTCGGATTCTTCTAAGGTTGGTCACTATTTTTTTCTTGTAAAATTCCCTTTAAAATCATAATTTTGCATATTTATTTTTATATATAAATATGAACTTAAAACATAGTGTTTATCAATATCTTACTATGTTTTTGAAATATACTCTATGGGACAAATGTCAAGAAGAAAACAGCTCGAAACGATTCTTTCAGAAAAGATAGTGGTTTTGGACGGTGCTTTTGGCACTGAGATTCAGAGAATGGACAACACATTGTTGTCGCCTTACGAACCTTTAAACGCGACAAACAGCGAACTCGTCAAGAGAGTGCATCGCTCGTATGTGGAGTCAGGCTCCGACGTCATCTCGACAAACTCTTTCAATTGTTCTTATCTCGAGCTTTTGAAACATGGTTATACAAAAGAAGAGATAGACAATCTCAATGTGTTGGCAGCCAAGAATGCGAAAGAAGTCGCTGCTGAATATAATCGCGACGTCTTTGTTGCTGGCTCCGTTGGTCCAACATCGCAGTCGTTGTCGCTGAGAACTATAGAATTCGATGAGATGGCGGATTCTTATAAAGCACAAATCTCATCACTTATCAAAGGCGGTGTCGACTTGGTTTTAGTCGAGACATGCTTCGATGCGAAAAACATAAGAGCTGCTGTTTACGCTTATCTCGCTTCACTTTCAGAATTGAATCTCACCACAGACGATGTGCCTTTGATGGTTTCTGTCACACTCACAGAACAAGGCAATCTCTTGTCGGGACATACCGTCGACATCGTATGGCAGATGATAAAACACGCTAAGCCATTGTCGTTCGGCTTGAACTGCGGATTCGGTTTCGAGAGAGCTGCCGAGTTGGTGTTGAAGCTTCAAGACATTCCAACCAATGTATCACTTTATCCTAACGCTGGACTCCCTGACCTCGACGGAAGATATACAGAATCGTGTGCCGACTTCAACAAGAGAGCTAATCGCCTCGCAACAGAAGGTCGCATAAACCTCATCGGCGGTTGCTGCGGCACAACACCAGAACATATTCAAACGATAAAAAATGCTGTCGAAGGAATAGCTCCAAGACTTATTCCCCAACAAGAAATTCATAAAAGATTTAGCGTCATTGGCGAGAGATGTAATGTCGCAGGCTCTAAGAAATTTAGAGAACTTGTTAACGAAAATTTACAAGACGCAGTGTCAATAGCTATCTCGCAAGTAGAGTCAAAAGCTGATGTCCTCGACGTTTGCTTCGACCATCCTGACATCGACGCGTCCATGATAAAGGACTTCATCGAACTGTTGTCAGCATCATCAGTGGCATTCACTCCAACGATGATTGACTCATCTGACTTCGACACTTTGGTACTCGGAGTTAAGAGCTCGATGGTGAAACCTATCGTTAACTCAATCTCCTTGAAAGAAGGCGAGACGGAATTCCTTAGAAGAGCGACAGAGTTCTTCCGCCTCGGAACGAAAATCATCTTGATGCTCGCCGACGAACAAGGACAAGCTGATACTTATGAAAGAAAAATCGAGATTGCAGACAGATTGGTTAAACTGGCAAAATCAGTTGGTTTTGATGTAGATGATATCCTCATCGACCCTAACGTGTTGACAATCTGCACTGGAATCGAGACACATAGATATTACGGCAGAGATTATATCCTTGCCACACGTTGGATAAACCAGAATTTAGGAACACACGTCACAGGCGGCGTAAGTAATCTTTCATTCGCTTTCAGAGGTAACACCGCGGTGAGAAACCTCTTGAATTCAGTCTTCGTACATCTTGCAAAAAGAGAAGGATTGGATTATGTAATCATAAATCCTAATGCGATAATCGCTGAAGAAAATATTGAACCAGAAGCATTTGAAGCAGCAAGACTCGCTATCGAAGGCGAAAGCGACGGCTCCGACTTGATAAGATTCGTTTCAAAAGAAGTCGAGGTTAAGAAAGAGAAGAAAGAACTGACGACAGAAGAGAAGCTTTCTGACGCTGTCGCTAGCGGCAACTCAGTGAAAGCTGCTGAGCTTACGAAACTCGTCTTGTCGGAAGGCGGCACATTCCAAGGTATCGTCAACGACATCTTGATGCCAGCGATGACATCCTTAGGTCAGCGTTTTGAAGAAGGCAAAGTATTCCTTCCATCATTGGTAAAAGCAGCCTCTGCTATGAACGCAGCGATGGATGTCTTAAATGAAACCGTCACATTCTCAGATTCATCAAAGAAAAAAGTCACGCTCGCTACAGTATATGGCGACGTTCATGATATAGGAAAAAATATTGTCGGAACAGTGTTGAAGAGCTCTGGCTTTGAGGTGGAAGACCTCGGCATCCAGGTGCCAGCAGAGAAAATCGTCGAGTCGGCAAAGACATCGCAGGCTGTTTGTTTGAGCGGTCTCATCACACCATCGCTCACTCAGATGATAAAAGTGCTGGAACAACTCAACGAAGCTGGCTTGTCGATACCAGTCATCGTCGGTGGCGCAGCTACATCAAAGCTTCACACCGCATTGAAAATGGCTCCAGTATACAACGGACCTGTGGCAAAGGCAACGACAGCGATAGACACGGTTAACCTCGTCAACAGACTCAGCGACCATCAGGCATGTCTGAGCTTGTACGAAGAACAAGAAGCTATACGACGTCAAAAGACAGAGAATCTGTCACTTGAAGATTATTCTTCGTTAGAGGTGATGGCACAAGATTATGAGCCATACAGACCAAATACAGAAGGCATGTTCACTATCAACCCAATGATTGAAGAAGTGTTGCCATTCATCGACTGGAACTATTTCTTCTTCTCATTGCAGTTTTATGGAAAATATCCTGAGATATTGAAAGATAATGCTGAAGCAAATCAGGTGTTCGAACATGCAAATCAAGTGTTGGCAGACATAATAGCTAACAAACGTCTTGCGATAGAAGCTAGATTTGCTGTTGTGAAAGCTAACAATATTGGTGACGATGTTGTCAGATTATCAGACGGTTCAAAGAGTATCGACCTTCCGATGTTGAGACGTCAGACTAAGATGCAAGACAGCGTTTCTATAGCCGACACTGTCGGACGTAACGATTATCTAGGAGTATTCGCATTGTCGGCTGGCATTGGCTTGTCGAAACTGATGTCGGAAGCAGCGACTCCATACGATGCCTTGATAATCAAACTTCTTGCAGACCGACTCACTGAAGCTACCGGAGAATATCTCCATTATATGATACGTTCCGATTATTGGGGATTCGACAAATCACCATTCTCATTCGATGAGAAACAATACCAAGGAAGAAGAATGTGCTTCGGCTATCCAGCATGTCCTGACCATTCCTTGAAGAAACGAGTGTTTGAATTCTTAGAAGTTGAGAAACATACAAATATGAGACTTACAGATAGTTATATGATTACTCCAGAAGAGTCATTATGCGGATTGATAACATCAAGAGGCGGCTACTTCTCAGTAGGTCGCGTTGATGAGAAACAACTCGAGCATTATTCAAAATACGCAGGATTATCTGTAGAAAAATTAAAAGAGTTATTACCTAACAATATTTAAAATGAAAGTTATTGATATTTATAATTCATTGCTAACGACTGGAAAGAAAGGCTTTTCGATAGAGATTTTGCCACCTGTGAAGGGCACAAGTTTGGACGATATTGAGAAGTCGTTGCTTCCAATCATACCATTAAATCCGCAGTTTATAAACATCACCTTTCATGCCCCAGTGAGGAAATTCGTTAGTAACGATAACGGCACTACTTTAGTGGAGTCGCATCCAAGGACAGCGACGGCTGCTGTGGCTGGCGCGCTCAAAAGAAGAACAGGAATAGAAGTCGTGCCTCATTTAGCATCAGCAGCTTATACCAAGCTGCAACTTGAAGACTTCGTCATCGACTTCTCATACGAAGACCTCGACAATATCTTCGTGATACGCTCCGACAAAGACCCTCTCGACTCTCGATTCAGAGTGAATCCTTTCGGACATAGCAACGCAGAAGGCTTGGTGGAGCAAATATATAATCTCTCAAAAGGAATATATCACGACAAATTCGTCAAAGAAACTACGCCATTGGAATTCTGTATCGGCGTGGCAGCATATCCTGAAAAACATCAGGAAGCGACATCATTGGAAGAAGACATAAAATATCTTAAACAAAAAGTCGATAAAGGCGCATCATACATAGTGACGCAGATGTTCTTCGATAACGAGAAGTTTTATTCTTTCATAGATAAATGTAATGAAGCAGGAATCAACGTGCCTATCATTCCTGCGCTGAAACCATTGTCGCTGGCATCACACTTAGTTACACTCCCAAATACATTCAGCATCAGCATGCCGAAAGAATTGGAACAAGCGATATCAAAAATTTCCGACGACAAAGACGCTGTGAAAAAAGTCGGAATGGAATGGTGCCTGAGACAAACCGAAGACTTGTTGCAACAAGGATTTCCTCTCATCCATTATTTCACAATGGGAAGAATGCACGACCTTGCAGAGAATTTGCCGAAGATATTTTAATGGCAATGAGCTAGTAATTAAAATTGAAAATTGAAAGGTGAAAATGGAAAATTGGCTGACAGCTCAGCAACCGAAAAGTTCTTAGTTCTTAGCTCTTAGTTCTTAGTTCTTAGTTCTTAGTTCTTAGTTCAATAAGTGGCATAAATTTTGTGTTTTTCTCAACCCTCTAACAATAAATTATTAATAGAATATTCACATTTTTATTTTATGAAGAAGATAACATCATTATTTTTACTTCTCACCTTATTAATATTGTCATACAACGTTTTTGCTACAGAATTAGAATCACATGCAGAGCCTGAGATTAAGGGTAAAGTTATAGATATAGAGACTGATGGTCCGCTGGAATATGCTACCGTCAGTCTTTTTAATTCCCAAGACTCCACACTTGTTACAGGTGTCATTACCGATGCTAAAGGTTCGTTCTCTCTTAAGACAAAGCCAGGAAAATATTATGTTGTGATACAATTTATGGGTTATGAACCTAAGACCATAAACATAAATCTTAAAGACAAGACTGACCTTGGAAATATAGTGATGCATCCTGACTCGGCTTTGCTTGAAGAAGTGGAAGTCGTGGCTGAGAAAAGCACCATGTCGATGACTCTCGACAAGCGTGTCTTTAACGTTGGCAAGGATGTGAGCAGCACTGCTGGCAATGCTATAGAAGTGCTCGACAATATTCCTTCTGTCAATGTCGACGTTGAAGGTAACGTCAGTCTCCGTGGCGACAGTGGCGTGCAAATCCTCGTCGATGGCAAGGTGTCTGGCCTCGCTGGCGTCAGCACTCAAGACGCTCTCCGTAGTCTCCAAGCTGATATGATAGAGAAAATAGAAGTCGTGACAAACCCTTCAGTGCGTTACGACGCAGAAGGTACTGCGGGCATTATCAATATCGTTCTTAAAAAAGATAGACGTAAGGGATTCAACGCTTCCGTCGACATCCGCGGCGGCTTCCCAGTACAATGGGGCGAGAAATTCTTTAAAGAAGACTTCCCATTCCAAACAGGCGTAGGCGCAAGCTTCAATTATAGATTCAAGAAATTCAATGTCTTCGCTAACTACGGATTCAACTATCGCGACGACATCAGCGATGGCTATACAATGACAGAATATTTCGAAGATTGTCTCTATGACCCAACATTGAAAAATCATGACGACGCGACACAGATAACAGAACAGTTCTCTTATCGCAACAGAAATAGAAAAGGTCATAACATACGTGGTGGCTTCGACTATTACTTTACTGATAACGATATACTTACTTTCAGCACTATGTTCCGTCAGTCAAAAGGTCATAATACTCCAAGTGTTACTTATATCGATAATTTCCCTTTTAAAGACTTACAAAATTTTTCTAGACGTACAGAGGATTGGTTCAATGACAGACCAATGATGGAATATACTCTTTCTTACGATAAATATTTCGGAACTAAAGACAATTCACTCAAAGCATCTGTGCGTTACTTCACGAATTCTGATACTGAATGGTCAGACATCGTCGATGCTGAGTTCTTGACACAAGAAGATATGGATGCTAATAATCCTTTCTTCAGCTTGAAACAGCATACAAATGCACAGGAACAGCAACAAAATATTCAAGCTACCGTCGATTTCGTTCATCATTATGGATTTTCTGTGGTGGAATTAGGTGGTAAATATACAAATCAATTGATAAATAATAAATTGCTTGTAACTGAAAATGATATTGTCCTTGACGACTATACTCATGACTTCGACTATAATCAACAAGTTGCAGCTCTTTATGCTATCTATGGTAGAGAATTCGGTCGCTTCTCAGGACAAGTAGGCGTTCGTTCTGAGTTTACTCTTATCGATACATATTTTAAAGATAAAGACGAAAGAAATGACCAGAAATATCTGAACTTCTTCCCAACAGGTCACTTGAATTATTCATTGACAGAAGTGGATCAGATTCAGGCAAGTTACGCACGTCGTATCCGTCGCCCTTGGTATCATCAGATGGCTCCTTTCCATTCTTTCAATGACGACCGTAACATCAGAACTGGTAATCCAGCCTTGAAACCTTCATTTACCGATAGTTACGAGATTTCATATCTTCGTTTCTGGGATAAAGGTAATATCAACTTCACCGCATATTATCGTCATAGCACTGACGTGACACGCCATTTCACTACAGTTATAGGTGACGTTTCTTACAGCCGTCCAGAGAACTTCGGCATCAGCGACGACTACGGTCTCGAACTCGTCGGCTCGTTGGATATCACAAAATGGTTTAACCTCAACGGAAGCATCAACTTCTTCAAGTCGAACACCGTCGGTGATTGGAACGGAAGACATTATGTTACCGATTCATATAACACATTCGCACGTCTCGTCGCTAAGTTCAGAGTGAAGAAAGTGTGCGACTTCCAACTCACAGGACGTTATATGGGACCACGTGAAGAACCTCTCGGCTATCGCGACGCTAACTATTGGTGCGACTTCGCTGCATCACGCGATATCTTAAATAAGAATGCTACTATATCACTTAATATCCGCGACGTCTTCGGTAGCAGACAACACGGCGGCGAGTCATGGGGCGATAACTTCTGGCAATACAGCGAAAGCACATGGAGCACTACATCAGTGACAATTAACTTCAATTATCGCATCAACCAACAGCAGAAGAGAAGAATGCCACAATCATCAGGCGGCGATGACGCTTACGAAGGTGGCGAAATGGAAATGGGATATTAAAAAAAACAGGGCGAAAATTTTCGCCCTGTTTTTTTTAATATCACTTAATTATTCAATCACGATTTCATCGCAGAATATCCATCCTGGTTCGCCAGCACCGACGTGCCAGTCAGGACAAGCGTTGATTTTCTTTGCAACCATCTTGATGTATCTTGCTGATAATTTCTTGTCGAAAGAGAACTCGTGAAGAACAGGTTCTTCTGTCTCTTGTGAGATGGTGTTGTTCATAACGCCGATTGACTTGAAGTTCTTGCCGTCGTTAGATACGAAGAACTCGACTTGTTTTGGCATGAAAATCCATGACTTCTGGTCTTGCAAGAAACTGCCTGCCAATCTGTTGATTTCTTGAACTTCGCTTAAGTCGACAGTAGCGACGAGGTCGACGCCGTGATAACCTTGCCATGTGCCGACGCGGAAGTTGTTGCTGCCTCTTTGATAATCGATGAGCGCGATGTCGCCGCCGGCTTCATATTGTGAGTTGTATCTGTTCTCGATTTTTATTGTTCTTCCAGCAGCGATTTTCTTGAAGTTGCCTTCAACGATGTTGCTCTTCTTGCCGTCTTTAACAGCAACTACCATCACGTCAGAACTTTGGTCGATTACGAAAGGTTCTGTGTATAATGTGCTGTTTTCATCAGGAGTGCTGCCGTCTGTTGTGTAATACATCTTGACGTCAGAGTCTAAATGACTTAACTCAACGTTTAATGTTTCAAAGAAAACATCAGAAGCTACATTAATAATAGGTGCAGTCACGATGATAGGACCTTCGATTTTTTGTGTTGGGCAGTTTTCTGCTTCTGTAGCCCATGTTGACTTGCGGCTGTTTGTCATTTCAAATTCTAATGTGCCGCCGTTATGAACTTCGTCGAAGTAGATGTAACTACGGTTCAAAGGTTTTCCGTTAAGTTTGACAGATTCGATATAACGATTTTCTCTTGAGAGATTATTTGCTATGATTGTGAAAGTCTTGCCGTTTTCAAGGTTGACAATCATTTCGTCGAAGTGAGGCACGCCTATGACATAGTAGCCGCTTGCTGGTGTTACAGGGTAGAATCCCATTGCGCTCATAACATACCAAGCAGACATCTGACCACAGTCTTCGTTGCCACATAAACCATCAGCTTGATCTGTATATAATTCGTACATGATTTTGTTGACGAACTTCTGTGTCTGAGAAGGTTTGCCTAAATAATTATAAAGGTAAGCCATATGGTGGCTAGGTTCGTTGCCATGAGCATATTGACCGATGAGACCGGTGATGTCAGATTGTACGCGGCCTGTCAACTCAGATGAAGAATTGAAGAGTTCGTTGAGTTTTCTTGTGTAAGCTGTTGTTCCGCCCATCATCTCGATGTGAGTGTTGATGTCTTGTGGAACGAAGAAGTTATATTGCCAGGTGTTAGCTTCTGTGAGCATGAAGTTGACTTGTGTTGGGTCGAAAGGTGTTACGAAGCAACCGTTTCTCTTTCCGCGGAAGAATTTATCTGTAGGTTCGTATAAGTTTTTGTAATATTGAGCTCTTTGATAGAATTCGTCGGCGAGTTCTTTTTTGCCGAGAGCTTCAGCGAGACGGGCGATGCACCAGTCGTCATAAGCATATTCGAGAGTCTTTGATACAGATTCGCCTTCGCAGTTAGCAGGAATGAAACCATATTCTTTGTAGCAGCTCAATCCGAATTGGTCTTCGCGAGCTGTCTTTACCATTGCTTCCAATGCTTTTTCGTAGTCGATGCCTTCTAGGCCGCAGAAGTATGCGTCAGCGATGACAGGAATAGCGTGGTAACCAATCATACAGTTTGTCTCGTTAGCGGCGAGTTCCCATACAGGAAGAAGACCGCCAGTCTCGTAATTATTAATAAAGGTGTTTATAATGTCGATGCTACGTTCTCTTTGGATGAGTGTGAGTAAAGGATGCTCGGTTCTGAAAGTATCCCATAAAGAGAAGACAGTGTAACGAGGTCTGTCGCTTTGATAGACTTTCTTGTCGTGAGCGCGATAGCGGCCGTCAACGTCAGAGTAGAGGTTAGGTACCACGAAGCAGTGATATAATGAGGTGTAGAAAATATCTTTGTCTTCTTCATTGACGACGGTGTTGATTTGTATGCGGTTCAACTCTTCGTTCCATTGTTGGTAAGTCTTTGCAACCAAAGCGTCGAAGTCGAAGTCGTTGAGTTCAGCAGCAAGGTTTTTCTTTGCGCCATCAACGTCTACAGCTGAAGTAGCGACGCGCATCACGATAGGATTGCCGTCTGTAGCGTCGAAGTCGAGCCATGCTTGGAGGTCTTTGCCTTCAGCATGTTTCATATTAGGATGCTCTGTGTTGTCTGAACAGATTCCATAACCAGTGAAAGGCTTTGAGAACTCAGCATAGAAATAAAGATACTGATCTTTTGCCCATTGACCTGTACGACGGAAGCCGCTGATTGCATTGTTACTTTCTATAGTGATGAAAGATTCGTATATTGTTTCAGCAGAAGTGTTTGATTCCTGAAGTTCAACGATGATATGAGCGTCGTTTGTTTGTGGGAATGTGTAACGTTGCATTGCTACGCGTTCGCCAGCTGTGAGTTCTACCTTAGTATTATAGTCATCGAGAATAACAGAATAATAAGCTGCTTTTGCCACCTCGTTTTCATGTTTGAATGAAGAGCTATATTCTTCAGAATCGAAAGAAGGCTTTCCAGTGATAGGAGCGAAGCGGAAGTCGCCATAGTCGTTACAGCCAGTTCCGGTGAGGTGAGTGAGGCTGAAACCTAATATTGTGGTGTCGGAAATGTGGTATCCAGAGCAACCATCCCATGAGTCCATACGAGTGTCTGGACTATTTTGTATCATACCGAAAGGAGCAATTGCGCCAGGGTAGGTGTGACCATGACCGCCAGTTCCGACAAACGGATTTACATACTGAGCCAAATCTTGTTTCTCATTTTTTTGTGTAGAACATGAGAAAAATAAGAAACTAATCGCAATAACTAATAATGTGATTCTTTTCATTTTAATAATTAATTATGGTGTAAAAATGTTTTCAATAAATGTTCGGTAAAGATACTTATTTATTCATTATCGCGCAAGGTTTACTTTAAATGAAAATTAATTTTAAAAAAAACATTTTTTTTACCTCATGACACTTAATTTTATTATATTTGCAAACTGAAAAATAGTGAAATGTTGAATCATTAATTTAATCTTTAATTTAATATTTATTAACAAATGAAAAAAGTTCTTTTACTTTCATTAAGTCTCGTTATGGGACTTTGTGCATTTGCACAACAAACAGCAGTGAAATCAGTTCCTGCTCCAGTTAAAGCAGCTTTCGAGAAAAAAAATCTCGGTAATGAAGTTGTAGAAGGTACAGCTAATTTTGAAGTTAGAGGTACTCAAAGTGTAGTCGTAAATGAAGGTCTAGATTACTATGAAGCAGAAGCTATCACAACAACTTACGACTTACAATCAAACAGCTATGTAGCAAACCGTATGTATCAACTTACAGATGGTTCTGTAGCAGTTGTTGCAACAATGTCATTAGACGAATATGATGAATCATTCGTGGACAGAGGTACAGGTTACAATTTTGCAACTCGTGGTAAAGTTGGTAAATGGGGTGGTGTTCCTTTCGCACGTGCTGAAGCTAACGCTACAGGTGAAGACATCAGAACAGGTTGGCCTTCAATCGCTCCTTATGGCGAAAAAGGTGAAATCCTTGTAAACCACGGCCACAAAAACGGTCTTAGCTACTATATCAGAGAAACAGCTGGTCAAGGCAAATGGGACGGTCCTCACGCAATTCCTAACCCAGAAAACATCGACGATGTTGTTAAAGGTGAAGGTAATACTTTATCATGGGCTAGAATAGTTACAACAGGTGAAAACAACGACGTTCTCCACGTTTTCGCTAACGCAGCTGGCGATTCAAACTCAGCAGCTTACTACCTCCGTACAGCTGACCTCGAAAAATGGGACATCCAATTCTCACCACTTGAAAAGGATGATTTACACATCAACCACTATAGTGCTGACGACTACTCAGTATCAGCAAATGGTGACAACATCGCAGTTCTTTACTGTTCAGGTTTCTCAGAACACGTTATGCTTTATGAATCAAACGACGGTGGTTTGACATGGAATAGCAGAATGGTATGGGAAAGCCCAGTTGTTCCAGTTAAAGATCAATGGTTCGATGAAGAAAACAAAGAATTTGCAATGGATGAAATCTACGGTCCTACACACGGTTCTGTAGCAATCGGTAAAGATGGCGTTGCTCACGTTGCTCTCGCAGCTAGCATGTATGCATTAAAACCAGCTGGTTATTATTCATTATACTATGGTATGATTACAGACGGTGTTGCTTACTGGAACGACACAACATGCTGGGAAGTTGAAATTACAGAAGATGTAGTTCTTACTCCAAAAGATACAGTTGAAGTTGAAAAAGAACAATATATTTACGAAGATTCAATCTATGTAGTTGATTCAGCTCTCGTTGATCAAGTTGTTTACGAAGATTCAATCTTTGTTGTTGATACAATCCCAGGTATGGAAGGTGCAGAAGATACTTATGATTACGATACATTAGCAGTTGCTGTTGATACAATCCAAGTTAAAGAATACGACTTCGATACATTAGCAGTTGCTGTTGATACAATCCAAGTTAAAGAATTTGATTACGATACATTAGCAATTGTTACTGATACAACTTTCGTAACAGTTGAAGAAATCGTTTATGACACAACAATAAATGTTGATACAGTTCCTGTTCCAAGTCCAATCCGTTCACCATACGACAATGACCTCAGAAATGCTTTGAGATTATGGTGGCCAAGTGCAGATGACTCAACAAAGATGACTTTAGACTTCACAAACTTCTGTGCAATGACACCTCCTCACCCAGAAGAAGGTTTCAATGGCTTCGATCCTAAAAAACAATATACAGGTTCTTCTGAAGAAGCAGCAGGTGACTACTTAATGTCATTCGGTGTTTGTGCTTTCCCTTCAATCGCAGTTGACCCAGCAGGTAACTTAGCTGTAGCTTATTCAGCTCCTGAAGTAACTCGTTTATGGAGTGATGCTTACTACATGAGAACTCTTTATGTAAACTACAAACCAGTTGATACACTTTACTGGGGTCAAATGCCAGTTTTAGCTCCAACTAACTTGTATGCAGACTTCTTCCACGCAATGGATGAATGTACATATATTTCAGCTGTAAGTACTCCTATTAACGAAAATGAATTCTGGTTCTCATGCTCATCAGATGATACTCCAGGTTTCCATGCAATCGGTCAAAATGCTTCACAAGCAAACATTTCAAAGGGTACTATCAACGTATTCAAATACAACCCAACAGCTGAATTAACAGACGAAAGTGAAGAAATCGGCGTAGGTGAAACAATCGACGTTGTTTACAACATCTTCCCTAACCCAGCTTCAGAATACATCTGCATCAGCTCATCAATGGATGCTAACGCAACAGTTACATTCACAAATATCGCTGGTCAAACAGTTAAAGTTGTTAACAAAAACTTAACAACAGGTAACAATACAATCGTAGTTAGCGATCTTACAAGCGGTGTTTACTTCTGCACAGTAACAGCTAATGGCTTCAGCCACACATCAAAAGTTGTTGTTAAATAATAGAAGATAACACTTCTTTATAAAAAAAGAGCGGTCAGTGATGATCGCTCTTTTTTTTAATGATTAAATGAAGAATGATAGAATTGTGATGTTATAAATTTTTCTTTGCTGTTTTTAATATAGTTGTGATTATGCGTATTATCTCGTCTATCATCACGAAGTAATTGTCAAACATATTTTTGTCAATATAATCGCTCTTATACAATAATTCTATCCAATATTCTGTTTCGCCAGCTTCTTTTAATGAGATTGACAATTTGGCAATAAAATCTCGTTTAGATTGTGCTAGTGAGGCTTCCTTTGCATTTGCGCCAATACTTGTACCAGAGCGCAAAAGTTGCTTAGAAATGATATATTCCTTTTTTACTGTGCATAAATATTTGTATAAAGAAATAATCGATAAAGCAAATTCTTTGCTTTTGTCCAAAATAATATTATTAGGTTTCATAAGTTTGATTTTAGTTAATAAATATACATTAAATTAATTTCTGCATCCTACTTTATTCTTAACTTTTCATTTTTCATTTTCCATTCTTCATTCTTCATTCTTCATTCTTAATTAAAAAAAAGACAGCCCTAAAGCTGTCTTTTTTTTAATCGTACCAAGAACCAAGGATTACTTTTCACCTTTACGTGTTGAGTAAGTAATACGGAAAGCGCCGCATTTACGTAGTTCTTGTTTAACATCGGTGATGAGACCCATTCTTACTTCTTCATGACATTTCAATGAAGTTGTGAGGAGAGGGCGGTCAGATTCGCTACGAGCCAAACGTTCGTTTTCGATGAAAGGAATAACGTCTGTTATTTTTGCGAATTGGTCGTTGAGCTGAATACGTGACTCTGTACCATAAGTTTTAGCGTTGGTAGGAGGTCCGATGTAGATATAGCTAACTAAAGATTTCTTTTCTAATTTTTGTACTTCAGTTGCTTCTGGTAATTTCATTTTTACCTTCAAAGATACTTCGCGCATTGATGTTGTAACCATGAAGAAGAATATCAACATGAAGATAATGTCAGGCATAGAACCGGTACTCATTGCCGGAACTTCCTTAGCTTCGTCTGATCTATATTTTGATGCCATAATAATAATCTCCTATGTTTTATTAATATTCTTCTGGTTCAGCTTCTGAGATACGGACAGGGACAGCTTTGTTGATAGCGTCTATCTTGTCTTTATCTTTTAAGTCTGCATAATGTTCACCAAAGTATTTCAATGACATTTCTTCTTTCATCTCATTGAAGGCTCTTGCCAATTCATTCTGAACGCTGATATACATGAGGTAAGAAGTACCGCGGTCGTTTTTGAGTGACACGACACCTTTGCTGAGCATGACATTACCGAGGAGTTCAATCTCTTTCACTTCAACTTCAGGGGCTGATTCATCACTTGGTTTAGGAATGATGAATTCTTTTGTCATGTCTTTTAAAGTTGCTACATCACCTGGTTTACCATTGACTAACAATTTATCGTACTTGTTAATCATGACGTTCATAATGTTTCTTTCTTTAACTTTGACATCCATTTCTGGATTTTCAATTGGTGGAGGAAGACGACGGGTAATACCAGTGTCTGTATCCATAGTTGTAGTAACTAGGAAGAATACCAACAGCAAAAAAGAGATATCGGCCATTGAACCTGCATTGAGATCCGGTACTTTCTTTTTTTGTCTAGCCATATTCTTAATTAGTTAAAGAGTTTATAAACTGCTGAGCCTATTGCTGCTACGAATGTACCACCAAGAACGATGTATAAGAACATCATTAAGAAGTCGCAAATTGCTTCTGCACTAGCTGTAACATTCATTGATTCTAAATATTCTTGACTTAATGTTGCACCTGGAGATACTAAGTAAGCTATTAATGCTACGACTACGAATGCGCCTATTGCTATAGCTATTTTTTTGACGTTACCAGGGTTAACAATAATTCCATAGATTGGAGAGAAGAGTATAGCTCCACCGAGCAATATGACGAGAACGTATGTCATATACATTTGGAGGTCGGCACTTGCTTCTCCTTTGAATAAGCAGATAGCAAGGATGACAATGATGATGCCCATAAGACCCCAAAGCCCGTATTTACATATCTTTAATAAATTATCGTTCATTGTTAACTGTTTTTAATGTTAACGAAAATTAGTTTTTCTTTGAATAATCGTTTAAGATGTCCATGAAAGTGATTGTGCTGTCTTCCATGTCGTTCAAGATACCTTCGATTTTGTTGAGGATGAAGTTGTAAGCAACTTGGAGGATCATAGCTGTGATCAAACCGAAAACAGTTGTTAACAAAGCAACTTTCATACCGCCAGCAACGATTGTAGGGCTGATGTCACCAGCTGCTGCGATAGAGTCGAAAGCTTGAACCATACCGATAACTGTACCGAAGAAACCTAAGTTAGGTCCTAAAGCGATACATAATGTAATCCAGCTTGTGCCGCTTGAGAGGTTGCCGTTCATAACTGAACCGTAAGAAATCATAGCTTTTTCAACTTCGTCAAGACCGTCGTTGTAACGCATTAAACCTTGGTAGAAAATGCTTGCGACAGGACCGCGTGTGTTACGGCAGAGTTCTTTAGCTTTTTCAATGCCACCATTGTTTAAAGCTGCTTCTAAGTCAGCAACTAATTTCTTTGTGTTTGATGTGCTTAATGTTAAATAAATAATTCTTTCAATACAGAGAGCTAAACCAAGGATTAAACAGACGAGAACGAGTGTCATGAAACCCCAACCACCGTCGATGTATTGTTTCTTAAGAACTTCGTGGAATGTTGGTTCTGCTTCTTCTTCAGCGATTGTTGTTGTTTCTACAACTTCTTCAACTGGAGCAGCTTCTTCTGCTGGTGCAGCAGCTTCTTCTGCAACTTGTTCTGTAGCTTCTGTAGCTACTTGCTCTGTTTGTGGTGTGTTTTCTTCTTGTTGTGCAAGAACTGAATTGCTGATACCGAATGTAATAAAACCAGCAATTGTAAGTAAAGCAATTAATTTTTTCATGATTAAAAATGTTGATTACTACTTTTTGATTTTGTTTGTTTACTATTTAAATTTAACTTAATTTAATTCGTTTTTAGCTTTGCGGAGAGAGCGGGATTCGAACCCGCGATACCCTTTTGGAGTATACACACTTTCCAGGCGTGCTCCTTAAACCACTCGGACATCTCTCCTTTCTCAAAGTCCATAAAAGACTCGCCAAAGTTACACATTTTTTCTTTAAAAAATGAAAATATTTTAAATATATATCTACTTTTTTTGAACCTTGAACTCTGAACTCTAAACTCTAAACTCTGAACTCTGAACTCTGAACTCTGAACTCTGACACTGACTATTGACTATTTACTCAGCAACTTAGTGTCTCAGCAACTTAGTAACTCAGCAACTCTACAAAGTAATCTCTCCTCTGATAGGTATTTGTAACAATTCTTTTATTTTTTCTATTGGATATTCTTCTCCTAAAAGGTACATCAATTTTGCAATAGCTGATTCTGTGGTGATGTCGTGTCCGCTGATGACGCCAATTCTGTTTAAATCTAAGCTTGTCTCATAACGTCCCATCTCAACAGACCCTGATTTACATTGCGTTACGTTGTATATGATAAGTCCTCTGTCGATGGCATCCTTTAATTCTTCTATAAACCAAGAGGCTGTTGGTGCATTGCCAGAGCCATAAGTCTCAATGATTACTCCTTTCAAATTAGGTGTGTTCAATGTGTGGTGGACTAATTCTTTTGTGATGCCAGGGAATAGTTTTAATATTGCCACGTTGTTATTTAACTTTGTGTGTAGCTTTAATTTCTTGAAACTAGGTTTTGCAATATACTCCTTATTATATTTGATGCGTACACCGACGTCGGCTAATGAAGGATAGTTGCCAGAAACGAAAGCGTTGAAGTGTTCGGCATTATGCTTTGTCGTTCTGTTGCCTCTCAACAATTGGTTTTCAAAGAAAATAGTAACCTCTGGTACTTTGGCAGTGTCTTCGTCTTTAGCTGCTGCTATCTCAATGGCAGCTATGATGTTTTCCCTGCCGTCGCTTCTGACCATGCCCATTGGCAACTGCGAACCTGTGAAGACAACTGGTTTGTTAAGATTTTCTAACATAAAACTCAAGGCTGACGCTGTGTAAGCCATGGTGTCGGAACCGTGTAATACAACAAAACCGTCGTATTTTTCATAGCAGCTCTCGATTTTCTCTGCTAATGTTACCCAGAAATCAGGTGTCATATTTGAAGAATCTATCAGATTGTCAAAGGCATAAAAGTCTAACTGATAATCCAAGTTTCTTAATACTGGTAAATGGTCATATAGATTGTCAAAATCGAATGGAACCAAACTGCCAGTTTGTGGGTCTTGCATCATGCCGATGGTGCCTCCAGTATAAAGTATTAAAATTGATGTTTTTTCTCCTGACATAACCTGATGTTTTATGTTATAAATTAAATAATTTTCTTGCGTTATTTGTCGTTGCTTCTGCAACTCTATTGATGTCAATATTTTGAACCTCAGCTATTTTCTTTGCTACTTCCACCATATAAGAAGGTTCGTTTCTTTTTCCTCTGTAGGGAACAGGTGGAAGATATGGGTCGTCGGTTTCTAATATGATTTTATCTAAAGAAATATTTGCCAAATAATTTTTAACGTCGCAGTTCTTGTATGTGATGACGCCGCCGAATCCGAGGTGAAATCCCAATGAAATGGCGATATTGGCTTGTTCTTCTGTCCCATTGAAGCAATGAAATACTCCGCTGAGGCAGCCGTCTTGTTCTTTTTCCAAGACCTTGAACATAAGGTCGAAGGCTTCGCGGGTGTGTAATGCAACTGGTAAATGGAGCTGCTTAGCCCAACGTAACTGCTCTGTCAAGACTTCGACTTGTTGTTTTTCAAATGTCTTGTCCCAATATAAATCTAATCCTATTTCACCTACGCCAACCCAGCAGTTTCTCTCCATTTCCTTTTCAATGACAGAGAGATGTCTTTTGTAATCTTCCTTAACGCCTTCTGGATGAAGTCCCATCATGACTTTGCAATTGTCGATGTGTCTTTCATAGAAATCCATCATCGGCTTGATTGTCGTTTCGTCCGTGTTGGGAAGAAGTATCGTCTCGACACCGACTTCAAGAGCTCTCTGAAACACCAATTCTCTGTCGGTGTCGAAAGCTTCGTCGTAAATATGTGAGTGAGTGTCGATATACATGATAATCAATATAAGAAGTTATCGTATGGGTATCTGATTGCGTGCATGTCGCGAATCTCTTGATAAAGAAGGTCTCTAAAGTCTTGATAATTATCTTTTTCAACAGCTGAGATGAAAATGCAGGTGTTGCCTTTTGCCATCCAGGTCTTCTTCCAGTCTTCTAAAGAATAGTTGGATTTTGTGACAGGAGTGAGGTCGTCTTCTTCTTTCTCGACAAAGCTATATGCGTCAATCTTATTGAAAACCATAATGGTCTTTTTGTCACCAGCACCTATCTCGTTAAGTGTTTTGTTAACGACTTCTATCTGTGACTCGAAATCTGGATGTGAGATGTCGACAACATGAAGAAGGATGTCTGATTCTCTTACTTCGTCTAATGTCGATTTGAACGACTCGACGAGTTGGTGAGGAAGTTTTCTGATGAAACCTACGGTGTCAGATAAAAGGAATGGCAGGTTTTCTACCACGACTTTACGTACTGTCGTTTCGAGTGTTGCGAATAATTTGTTTTCTGCGAAGACGTCAGATTTGCTTAAGAGATTCATTATCGTTGACTTGCCGACATTGGTGTAACCAACGAGAGCTACTCTTACAAGCTGCCCGCGGTTTTTACGTTGGACGGTCTTCTGCATGTCTATTTCTTTAAGTCTTTCTTTGAGACTTGTGATTTTGTCGCGTATGATACGACGGTCGGTCTCGATTTCTTTTTCACCAGGGCCTCTGAGTCCGATACCACCTTTTTGTCTTTCGAGGTGAGTCCACAAGTGAGTGAGTCGAGGAAGCATATATTGATATTGAGCTAGTTCCACCTGGGTCTTGGCGTGCGCTGTTCTAGCGTTTTTTGCAAAGATGTCCAAGATGAGGTTGGTTCTGTCCAATATCTTGCATTCGAGTTCTTTCTCGATATTACGAAGTTGAGTAGGAGTGAGTTCGTCGTCGAAGACGGCCATGGTGATATTTTCGGCCTTGATGTATTGTCTCACTTCTTCCAGCTTTCCTGTTCCTAAATATGTTACGCTGTTAGGATGGTCGAGAGGCTGGATGAAACGAGCCACTGGCACGCCACCTGCTGTCTCGACTAGGAAAGCGAGTTCGTCAAGATATTCTTCGGTCTTCTCTCTGTTCTGCATCTGAGTGCTTACCGCAATCAACACTGCAGTTTCTATTTTTTCTTCGTAAACTACAAACTTATCCGACATATTTTTTGACTCTGACTTTTGACTTTTTAATGTCAGTGTCAATAGTCTGAGTTTGTGTCACTAGTCAGTGTCTGTGTTAACTTAAAAACTTCTAAAACCGATGATTTCTCTGACTTCTTTTATTGTTTTGCTTGCGCTGGCGTGAGCTTTTTCGGCGCCCATGCGAGCCACTTTCTTGATATATTCGTCGTCGCTTGAAAGCTCATTGATGCGTTCGCGGAATGGTGTCACCATTTGGATGATGTCTTCTGCGAGTTGTTTTTTCATGTCGCCGTAGCGGATGCTCATATTGTTATAAGCTTCGTCGAAGAATTGGACTGTCTCAGGCTTTGAGACTATCTTCATAAGGTTGAAGAGGTTTTGTATTGGTTCAGGTTTAACTTGATTAGGTTCTGTTGGACCGCTGTCGGTAACGGCGCGCATCACTTTCTTGCGGATTGACTTATCGTCTTCATACAAGAATATTGCGTTGCCTTCGCCCTCTGATTTTCCCATTTTTCCGCTGCCATCAAGTCCAGGGACTTTGATAAGTTCTTTGCCGTAGTTAAATGCTTGTGGTACTGGGAAATAATCGATGCCATATATACGATTGAAGCGTTCAGCGAAGTCGCGTGCTTTTTCAAGATTCTGCTCTTGGTCCTTGCCTACAGGAATGTAATTTGACTTATGAATCAATATGTCGGCTGCCATCAAAGTAGGGTAGGTGAGGAGACCAGCATTCACGTTATCTGGTTGTTTGCGAACCTTTTCCTTGAATGTAGTGACGCGCTCGAGTTCGCCGATATAGGCATTCATGTTTAAGAAAAGATAAAGTTCAACTACTTCAGGAACGTCGCTTTGGACATATAATGTAGCTTTTTCAGGGTCGAGACCAGCTGCGAGATATTCCACCAAAATCTGTTTTACTCTTCCGTGTAAGTCGTCTGGATGAGGATGTGTTGTAAGTGAATGATAGTCAGCAATGAAAAAATAACAATTGTAGCTATCTTGTAATTTGATGAAATTTTGAACTGCTCCGTAATAATTGCCGAGGTGCAAATTGCCTGTTGGTCTGATACCGCTTAAAACTATTTCTTTCATATTTATAAATTAATACGCAAAGATAATAAAATAACTCTGACTTTTGACTATGACAATGACTTTTTTTAAGCGATGAGTAATGAGCAATGAGTGGAGAGCAATGATTAAGTAAAAATGATTTATAAAAATAAAGAAACAGAGCTTCACCTATGAAGCTCTGTTTCTTTTCTCGTTTTTGCCCGATGCTCGTGGCTCATAGCTCACAGTCGGGGAACCTTGATTTGTTACAGA
Source organism: Bacteroidales bacterium (assembly GCA_045657145.1). Lineage (GTDB taxonomy): Bacteria > Bacteroidota > Bacteroidia > Bacteroidales > F082 > Limimorpha. The sequence continues at coordinate 115,233 of JAZOSK010000098.1, forward strand.
AGTATTTCTTCTCCGTTTTTATTCAGGAAATTATATTGCATGATATGGAAATTCTTTGATTCTTTTACACTTATTTTTTTATGATATTTCCATTGCCATTTTTTTCTGATTGAGAAAAATCCTTTAGTGAGATAAGCGTATATAAAAGGATGAACTTGTACTGTGATAGATTTTTCGTTTTGATCTAATAATAAGTATCTTAAGTTGTTCTCAATTTCGTCTATTAACAATGACGATGATTTAATTTTTCCTGTGCCTCTGCAAGTAGGGCATTCTTCTTGTACGGTGACTTCTGTTTCTGGTCTTACTCTTTGACGTGTTATTTGTATGAGACCGAATTTTGAAGCAGGTAATATAGAGTGTCTTGCACGGTCTTTCGACATTTCTTCTTTAAGTTTATTGAATAACAGCTTTCTATTAGCTGATTCTTGCATGTCGATAAAGTCAACGATAATTATGCCTCCCATATCGCGGAGTCGTAGTTGTCGTGCTATTTCTACTGCTGCTTCTAAGTTGACAGTCAAGGCGTTTTCTTCTTGAGATTGTTCTTTGTTTACACGATGCCCGCTGTTGACGTCGATGACGTGCATGGCTTCTGTGTGCTCAATAATGAGGTAAACACCATTTCTAATTGTGACTACTCTACCAAAGAGGCTCGCTATTTGTTTGTCGATGCCGAATTCCACGAAGATATGTTCTTTGCTTTTGTGGTATTTTAAAATATCTTTCTTCTGTGGAGCTATGGTAGTGATAAAGCTTTTTATTTCTTCATAAAGGTTAGGGTCGTCGACGTAAATTCCATTGAACGACTCGTTGAGCAAGTCTCTCAGCATCACTGATGTGCGATCAAGTTCGCTGATGAGTTTGCATGGATGTTTGCTTCCGTTCATGACTTCTGTCATGGTTTCCCATTTCTTGAGGAGGGCTTTGAGGTCGGCATCTAATTCTGCTACTTTCTTGCCTTCGGCTACTGTTCTTATGATGACGCCGAAATTATTAGGCTTTATGCTTTGTATGAGCATCTTTAATCGTCTGCGTTCTTCTCCGCTTCTGATTTTTTGTGATACCGAAATACGATTTGAAAATGGGACTAGTACAATGTAGCGTCCTGCAAATGAGATGTCTGACGAAATTCTAGGACCTTTTGTGTTGATAGGTTCCTTGGCTATCTGTACAGGTATTCTGTCGCCAACTGTCAATACATCTGATATTTTCCCTGATTTGCAGGTGTCTTTCTCCAACTCGAAATTGTCCATGCTTAGCTGGTTGATGTCACCTGATTCAGCTAATTTGGTGAATTTACGAAGTGAGAGGACTTGTGGACCAAGGTCCAGATAGTGTAGGAAAGCGTCTTTTCTGCTTCCGATGTCAACGAAAGCGGCGTTTAGGCCAGGGAGGATTTTCTTGATGCGTCCTAAATATACGTCGCCTACAGAAATGCTGTTGTTTTTCTGTTCTTTATGAAGTTCAACAAGCTGTTTGTCTTCCAACAAAACAATATTAACCTCTGAAACATCAGAACTGATGATGAGCTCTTTGTTCGTGTTTGTAATTTCGTCCATTCAGTTTAAATATTTACAAAGGTTTGAAAATTAAAAAAACATAACACAACATTAACAATTCAATAATTAAGGTTTGTAATGTTGTGTTATGTATAATGAAGATAATCAATGATTATTTCTTCTTCTTATGTCTGTCTTTTCTTAAACGTTTTTTACGTTTGTGTGTAGACATTTTGTGTCTTTTATGTTTTTTACCGTTTGGCATAATTGTATATTTTTTTAATTAATATTATTTAACTTCGTTAGCAAAAGTTTTTGAAGGTTTGAATGCAGGAATGTTGTGTTCTGGGATGATGATAGATTTATCTTCTTTGATATTTCTTCCAACTTTTTCTGCTCTAGTTTTTCTGATGAAGCTGCCAAAACCTCTTAAATAAACTGGTTCGCCTTCAGCAACTGATTTCTTTACGATATCCATGAATGCTTCAACAACTACTTGTGTGCTTGATTTCTCAACGCCAGTTTTTTCAGCAATTTGAGCTACGATTTCTGCTTTTGTCATTTCTATTATTTTTTAAATGTTAATAATTAAAATTTTAGAGTGCAAAGGTAAGAACTTTTTTTGATTAAGAAGTCATAAAAAACTATTTTTTTTTACTAAAAGCATTAAAAATGTGATAAGTAGCTTTTTTTAATCAATTTTTACCTTCTTAATAATGTATATCAGGTAAAATTATTTTAAAATTTATGATATACTCATGGAAAATTAATGTAATTTTGGTAAAAGTTTTTTAACATTTATATTTATGGCGAGTTTAAATAAAGTTATGCTTATTGGTCATCTCGGAAAAGATCCTGAGATTATATCATTTGAAAATGGAACTAAGAAAATGTCGGTAACATTAGCAACTACAGAGCGTTACCGTGATCGTAATGGTGAGTGGGCTGAACAAACCGATTGGCACAATCTTGTGGCTTGGGGTAATCTTGCTCTTGATATCGCAGAAAAAAGACGCAACTATATAAAAGGTGATTTTATGTATGTAGAAGGTCGTCTGAAAACACGTCAATATGTCGATAGTCAAAATGTAACTCGTTATGTGACAGAGGTTATGGTGGATAAGATGATGAGCATGGGAACAAAACGCCAAAGCAATCCAGAACAAGCTAATGCTTCTTATAATAGCTATCAGCAGTCAGCGACTAGCTATCAGCAATCGGCTCCAAACTATCAGCAGCCAGTTGCACCAGCACCAGTTGAATATCAATCTCAACCAGTGATGAGCGCTCCTCAACCATCATTTAATAATCCTCCTTTGCCACAAATGCCAGACCCAGGATACGACGGCGATGACCTTCCGTTTTAAAAGTCAATAAGTCAATAAGACAATAAGTCAATGAGTTAATAAGACAATAAGTCAATGAGTTGAATAAAAAAACTTATAGACTCATCGACTTATAGCCTTATTGTCTTTTTTTTCGTATCTTTGCAATCGAATTTAAATATCTTTATTTTGGAAATAGCTTCAATAGACCCTCTTATATGTCTGCTGTCGGTTGTAACAGCAGAGCCTTTTTTTATCGGAATATCCGCTAAAGTCGTTTTTTGTCTGATATTGTTGTTTGCCCTATTGCTGTGCTCGGCAATGGCTTCTTCAAGTGAAACAGCTTATTTCTCACTGCAACCAAACGATATCAATGAGCTTGAATCTTCACAAAACCGTAATGAACAATTAGTTCTTGAAATACGCCAAAAACCTAAAACACTCCTCGTTACAATACTTATTTTCAATAATTTGGTTAATATCTCTATCACGATATTTTCTACGTATATCATGAGCATGATGTTTAACCTAGCTGTTAATCCTATCGCAGCTTTTATATTGAATGTCGTTGCCGTGACATCATTGATATTGCTTATAGGTGAGATGATTCCTAAGGTCTATGCTTCTAAAAAAGCAAAGGCAATCGCTACCTTGATGGCTCCGATATTGAAAACTCTTATCGTGATTTTTAAGCCATTAAGTAAGATTTTTGTATCGTCAACATCTTTCATAGATAATAAACTAGTTAAGAAAACTGGCTCTATTTCATTGAGCGACTTGTCTACAGCAGTCGATATCGCGACGGAAGATGGTTCTTCTCCTGAAGAAAAAAATATGCTGAAAGGTATCGCAACATTCGGAGAAAAAGAAGTTAGCGACATTATGCGCCCTCGCGTTAATATGTTCTCTGTTTCTTTGGAGACTGATTTTGAAGAACTTATGGCTCAGGTCGTGGATAAAGGTTTCTCAAGAATCCCTGTGTACGATAAAGACCTCGATGACGTGAAAGGTATGCTTTATGTTAAGGACTTGCTTCCTCATATTGACGAAAATAATTTCGCTTGGCAACAGCTGTTACGTCCTGCTTTCTTTGTCCCGGAAAACAAAAAGATAAATGATCTGTTCCAGGATTTTAGAACAAAGAAAATACATATCGCTATCGTCGTTGATGAATATGGCGGAACATCAGGCTTGGTGACACTCGAAGATATTGTGGAAGAAATCGTCGGCGACATCAGCGATGAATTTGATAAAGACCCTGAAAACGACAATTATAAGAAGATAGATAATGATACTTATATATTTAAAGCTCAAATAAGTATCGTCGACTTCTGCAAGGTCTTTAGCATCAATGACGATTATTTCGAAGAGATAGAAGGCGAATCTGATACTCTCGCTGGCATGATTCTGGAGATGGAAGGTCGCATACCAAAAGCTGGATTCAAGAGCTCGTATAAAGAATTCACCTTCGAAATCGTTGAGTCAGATAATAAACACATTATTAAAATAAAAGTGATGCGTAAAAATGAATAATAAGCAAGACGAAAGACAAATGTCTAAAGTTAAAAGACTTAAAAATATAATTGTCAGTTGTACATTGTTAATTGTACTGTTTTCTTCTTGCGACAATAAGCAATATCAACCAAAACCAAGAGGCTACTTCAGAATAGATTTTCCTGAAAAAGAATATGTCAAGTTGGATTCAATGAACTATTACAGTTTCGAGTATCCGACATATTCTACTATCACTCCAGATTATCACTCTCTTCATGAGAAAGAATGGGTCAATATAGAATATCCTTCTTATAAAGGAACAATACACATTAGCTATAAAGCTGTAAATGATAATCTTGATGTATATTTGGAAGACTCTTATTCTATGATGACAAAACATATTTCCAGAGCTATGGGAATAAGGGATAGTCTTATTGTAAATCCGGAAAGAAACGTTTATGGTTTGATATATTTTCTTGAAGGAGAAGGCGTTGCTTCTCCAATGCAGTTCTATCTTACCGATAGCGTCAACCATTTCATGAGAGGCTCTCTTTATTTTAATGTAAGAACAAATAACGACTCCCTCGCACCAGTCATCGACTTCATCGTCGACGATGTTCGCCACCTTATCGAAACGATAGAGTGGAAGACGGTTGAAAATTGAAAATTGAAAATTGAAAACTGAAAATTGAAAGTCAATAGTCGGAGTCAAAAGTCAAAAGTTAAAAAAACTTTCGTCTTTTGTCTTTTGTCTTTTGACTTTTTTTTATCTTTGCACGATTTTTTTTACCAATACATCTTATGTAGGATTTATAATTTATAGTATTCATTTATCAAAGAAAGGGGGAAACCATGATAGAAGCATTAACAGTAGGCAAACTGAAATGGCATCATATTACTGACCCGACGGAAGAAGATTTCGTTGAATTAAGAGATAAATTTCATTTTCACCCTCTTGATATTGAAGACTGTAAGTCGGTAAACCAACGTCCTAAGATAGACATCTACGACGATTATTATTTCCTTATCCTACAATATCCTGATTTCGATAGGCAAGACAAGTTTATATTTCCTAAGGAAGTGAAGCTCTTCTGGGGTAAGGATTATATCATCACTTTGGAAAGAAAGCCTTGGCATGTGAGCCAGTTGTTTAATGAATACAGCGAACGCGAAGATGAGATGTTGGTAAAAGAACTCGGAACCTCCGATATTCTCCTTTATCGAATCATAGAGAAACTGATGAAAGAATCATTGTATCTCTTGAAGAAAATTGGTTTTGAACTAGAAATGCTGAATAAAGAACTCTTCGGAAGCAAACAAGTTAGAATCATCGAGAGAATATCTGTTACAAGGAAAAACATCATAACAATCAATACTATCTTTAAGCCTCAGCTTAGAATGTTCCATAGCTTCGAGACAGGTCAGATTAGAGGTTTCGGCGATGTGGAGTTCATGGAAGACTACTGGGGTAATATCCTCGACTACTACCAAAAGGTATGGGATATGACGGAAGACCACGAGGAATTGATTGAAGGTCTGTCGAAGACATTCGACTCTATGCAGACGAACAAGACCAACGAGATTATGAAGATGCTCACGCTTCTTTCGTCAATAATACTTCCTCTTACTTTTATCACAGGTCTCTTCGGAATGAATGTCACATTCCCTTTCATCACCTCGACGAAGGTGGCATTCTGGGTTATCATCGGAGTGATGCTGGTTGTAAGTATAGCTTTGATATATTTCTTCAAGCATAGAAAGTGGTGGCAATGAGCAATTGACAAAAGTCTAAAGACTAATGACTAAAGATTTTTGGCAACATTCTAGATAAAAAAAGGATGGTAATTTACCATCCTTAATTGTTTGTTGTCAATTTTCAGCTTTCAATTTTTAATTTTCAATTGTCGCTGCTACTTGTTCAGCGCGGGCGAGAGCCTTGTGGATGTGGTCGAGAACATTTTCTTCTCCAACCATATCAACGATGCCAGCTTTCTTGATTGCTGCGTGAACGTTTTGGTTAACGCCAGATAAGATGATGATATGACCTTCATCTAATGCAGACTGTATGAAAATCTCAAGGTTGTGGATACCAGTAGCGTCGATGAAGCTTACCTTACGCATTCTGATGATACGAATCCTGTTTTCTGAATGACGATGTGATAACTCTTCAAATTTATTAGCGATACCGAAGAAGAATGGACCTTCGATTTCATATACTTCTGTGTGTTGTGGAACAATAAGTCTTTCGTCTTGTTCGCCGTCGCTATGTACGTCTAACTCATCTTGAATGACAGAGATGTTTGTGCTTTCCATGATACGTTTGATGAATAAGATAACTGCCAATACCAAGCCGATTTCGATAGCGATGGTGAGGTCGAAGATGACGGTGAGCAATAATGTTGTGAAGAGAACAGCGATGTCGCTTCTTGATTGTTTGCACATTGAAACGATGGTTCTCCAACCGCTCATGTTATAAGACACAACGATAAGAACACCGGCGAGGCATGACATTGGGATGAGACCGACGAGGCTGCCTAAGAATAACAACACTAATAATAATACGAAAGTGTGAACGATGCCAGCTACTGGAGTGCGGCCGCCGTTGTTGATGTTCGCCATTGTACGAGCGATAGCGCCTGTTGCAGGGATGCCGCCGAAGAATGGAACCACTACGTTAGCGATACCATTACCGATGAGTTCTGTGTTTGAGTTATGTCTGTCGCTGATGACACCGTCGGCAACCATAGCTGAAAGCAATGACTCGATGGCACCTAACATAGCGATGGTGAATGCTGCTGGAAGGACTTTCTGCGCTGTTGAGAATATTGTCTCGCCTTCTGCTATTGCTGGCATTCTGAATGATGGAAGACCTGAAGGCAATTCGTATAAGTCGCCGATAGTCTTGATAGAATCGACGCCTGCATATTTTTTCAAACCCCATGTCACTACAGTCATGACGATGATTGCCAATAATGAACCAGGGATTTTCTTTGAAATCTTTGGAGTGAGGACGATAATCAAGATGCTGAGTACACCTATTAATAATGCCCACCAGTTGACGTTAGATATGTTTTGGAAGTAGCATGCCCATTTATCGATGAAGTTGGCAGGTACGTTGCTGATGCCGAGACCGAAGAGGTCGTTCATCTGTGTTGAGAAGATGGTGATTGCGATACCACCTGTGAAACCCACGATGATTGGATAAGGCATGAACTTGATGATGCTTCCGAGTTTGAAAGTACCCATGAGGATTTGCATGATACCAGCGAGGACTGTAGCGATGGCAAGGCCTGCAAGACCGAACTGTTGGATGATGCCGTAGATGATTACGATGAATGCACCTGTTGGACCGCCAATCTGTACTTTAGAGCCGCCGAGAGCTGAGATGATGAAACCAGCCATGATAGCTGTTACGAGACCTTCAGTAGGACCAACGCCTGATGCGATACCGAAAGCGATGGCCAAAGGAATAGCTACGATACCAACGATGATACCTGCCATCGCATCTTTAGCGAACATCTGTTTGTTGTAATTCTTTAATGTTGAAAATAAGCGAGGCTTAAAATCAATAGAAAATTTACGGCTTTTCTTTGCCTTTGTGTTAACAGTATTTGTTTCTGTCATGACAAAAAAACTTTGAATTATAATACTTTATAAATTTTTTTAAGAAATTTTCACTGATTTTTTTGAAGTTGCAAAGATAAGAAAAATTAGGAGTTAGGAATTAGGAGTTAGGAATTATTTTTTTGAACTCTGAACTCTGAACTTTGACTTATAGACTCAGCAACTTAAAAAAAGAAGCGCCACTATAACAGTAGCGCTCCTAACTTATAGTCTTATAGACTTATAGACTTATAGTCTTAAAATTACCAAGCGAATAATGGGAATTCTGACATCATTTCGTTGACTTTTTCTCTTACAGCTGTTAATTTAGCTGTGTTGTCGATGTTGCTGATAACGTCGTCGATGAGTTCAACGATTGGTTCCATATGTTCTTCTTTAAGACCGCGTGTTGTGATAGCAGGAGTACCGATGCGGAGACCTGATGTTTGGAATGGAGAGCGGCTGTCGAATGGAACCATGTTTTTATTGACTGTGATGTCGGCTTCAACGAGTGTGTTTTCAACCATTCTACCTGTGATGTCTGGGAATTTAGAACGGAGGTCGATGAGCATGAGGTGGTTGTCTGTACCGCCTGAGATGATGTTGTAACCTCTGTCTGTGAAAGCTTTAGCCATCACTGTAGCGTTTTTCTTAACTTGGAGGATATATTCGAAGTATTCATCTGAGAGAGCTTCGCCGAAAGCGACAGCCTTACTTGCGATGACGTGTTCGAGTGGACCGCCTTGTACGCCTGGGAATACAGCGCTGTTGAGGAGAGCAGACATCATTTTAACTTCGCCCTTAGGAGTTGTGAGGCCCCATGGGTTTTCGAAGTCTTCACGCATCAAAATCATACCGCCGCGTGGACCACGGAGTGTCTTGTGTGTTGTTGTTGTGATGATATGACAGTAATCCAATGGGTCGTTGAGGATACCGCGAGCGATGAGACCTGAAGGGTGTGAAACGTCAGCCATCAAGATAGCACCGACTTTGTCAGCTATTTCGCGCATGCGTTTGTAGTCCCAGTCGCGTGAATATGCTGAAGCACCAGCGATGATGAGTTTAGGTTTTTTCTCGAGAGCTACTTTTTCCATGTTGTCGTAGTCAACGCGGCCTGTTTCAGGGCTTACTTGGTATGCTACTGGATTGTAGAGGATACCTGATGAGTTGACAGGAGAACCATGTGAGAGGTGACCGCCGTGTGCGAGGTCGAGGCCCATGAATGTGTCGCCTGGTTGTAAACATGTGAGCATAACAGCCATGTTAGCTTGTGCGCCAGAGTGTGGCTGTACGTTTGCATATGTAGCGTTGAATAATTCGCATGCTCTTGCTATTGCGATTTCTTCTGTTTGGTCAACGATTTGACAACCACCATAATAACGTTTGCCAGGATAACCTTCAGCATATTTGTTTGTTAATACTGAACCCATAGCTTTCAAAACTTGATCGCTGACGAAGTTTTCTGAAGCGATAAGTTCGATGCCGTGCATTTGGCGTTGTTTTTCTTTACGAATCAAGTTAAAAACTTTAGTGTCTTTTTTCATGATTTATCTATTTTATTGGTATTTAATAAATTACATTATTTAAGCGCCGTACTAAACATCTCGCGCTTTGAACTCTCAAAGGTATGATTTTTTTTTGAATAAAAAAGAAATTTGTAAAAAAATGCTGTTGAACTAAGAACTAAGAGCTAAGAGCTAAGAACTAAGAACTCTGACTATTGACTTAGCAACTCCTAACTCCTAACTCCACACTCCACACTCCTAACTCCTAACTCCTAACTCCTAACTAAAAAAAACTTGTAGTCTTGTAGTCTTGTAGTCTTGTAGACTTTTTTCTTATCTTTGCTGTCACAATATAAATTCATTATGAAGAAGGTTTTACTTTTAATATTTGCATTAATATCATTAAACGCATTTTCTCAAATCAACGTTAAGGAAGGTTCGTTCCGTAAGATTGAAGGCTATGTGATGCTTGACAAGAGCGAGCATCTTGATGATAATGACAATCCAATGGCGTTGATAAAGATTACCACCGAAAATATAAGCGCAGAGGAGAGAGCTAGGTTTCGTTATAATGGTAATATAGAAACGTATTTTGATGTTCATCAGCATGAGGACGGGCAGACTTATCTTTACATCTCGGCAGAAGCTGCAACTTTTATTGAGATAATTCACCCTGATTATGGCAAGACAGAATACACATTCCCTTTTGATTTGTGTGGCTATTGCGGCTACGAGATGGTGGTGCAGTATGTGCCTGTGTCTTCTGTTTCAGAAAATACATATCTTATCATAAAAACAGATCAGTCAGATGCTGAAATATTTATCGACAATGAATACGTAGGAAAACAGTTTGTGCATAAACAGTTTGCTGTTGGTTCAACGCATACTTGGAAAGTGAAGTGCGATCTGTTTCATACAGAATCAGGAAGCCTTACCATAACAAATGAGGAAAAAGTCTTGGACTTAACTTTAGTGCCAGAGTACGGATTCGTTTACATCACTACAGGTAAAGAGACTGGTGCAAAAGTATATATCGATGAAAAATTGGTGGGAGAAACACCATACAAATCAGATAAATTGTCCATCGGTAAATATAAAGTAAAAGTAGTCAAAGACCTGTTTAAGACGTCAGAAAGAACTGTGACTGTATATGATAAAGAAACGACAAGTGCCGATATTGATATGTTGTCGGTCTTCGTCGATGTGACGGTATCGGTGGCAGACAATTCTTCTGAAGTGTATATTGATGATGAGTTTAAATCAAAAGGCAAGTGGACAGGAAAACTTATTGAAGGCAATCACGTCGTGGAGGTGAGAAAGGCAAATCATAGGACAGAGCAAAAAACAATAGAACTTGTTGCAGGCAAAAATAAAATCGTGCAGTTCGGCACTCCTGTCGCGATAAACGGTATGTTGAACGTCAATAGCTCACCATCGGGCGCAACTGTCTATATAGACGAAAAGAATTACGGACAGACTCCTGTATATATAAACCCTATTTTGATAGGAATGCATACCTTGAAGTTGGAAAAACAAGGCTGCGCTACCATAACAAAGACGATAACGATAAAAGAAGGCGAGACCTTGAACTTAAATGAGAAACTCCAGTCAGGTAAGGATGTTGTTGTAAAAACAGAAAAAGACGGAGATAAAGTTTATGTTGACGGTAAATATGTTGGTCTTAGCCCCTTGAAAGTCAATGTGTCGTACGACTATCATGACCTTATGATAGAACGTGATGGCAAGACGCTCTTTAAAAAAATTGATTTAACTAATGTAAATAAAAATGTAAATGTAGTTGAGGTCAAATGGAATGAATATAACGGACACGAATATGTTGACTTAGGACTAAGCGTCATGTGGGCAACATGTAATGTGGGAGCCAATAGCCCTGAAGAATGTGGTGGCTATTATGCTTGGGGAGAGACTAAGACGAAAGATTTTTATTCGTTTGAAAATAGCAAGACAGATGGTAAAGAAATTGCTGATTTCTCTGGGGATGCACAATATGACGCAGCTACGGCTAACTGGGGAGGACTATGGAGGATGCCAACAAAAGCAGAAGCTGATGAATTGCTAAGATGTAAATGGGAGGAGGTCGTTATAAACGATGTGAATGGTTATAAAGTGACAGGAGTTAATGGCAATAGTATATTTATACCAAAAGCAGGTTATATTTCTGAAGAAAAGTTCATTACTAAGGATAGAGATTCGTGGTTATGGACTTCTACACCAACAAGTTCTCTTAGAAGTAATGCATATTGTATTGAGAGTGATAGTTATTACACAACGGGCGATTTTAGAATGCATGGTATTCCTGTGCGTCCTGTTATTGATGCTTGTGGAAGCATTGAAGTGAAAAATGTTCTAGAGGGAGCAGATGTGTATATAAATGGCAAACACTACGGTACAACGCCTTTGCTTATACCTAAAATAAAGATAGGTAAATATGACTTAAAATTTATGAAAATTGGTTTCCCAACCAGGGCTGAATCTGTTACAGTAAAGGTTGATGAATGTTCTACAATAGAACAAGTTAAGGACTGGCAATACTATAAAGAAATAACTATAAATACTAACTATAATAATGCTCAGGTGTATGTTGATGGAAGTTATGCTGGTAATTCGCCATTGAAAATACTTTTGGCATACGGTACACATGTTGTCAAGGTAGATTCCAAGGAAGGTTTTCAAACACAGAATATATTGGTTGATCAACATTGTTCTGGTGTTGTAAATATGGAGCTAATACTTCGTAAGACAAATGGCCGTCAATTTGTTGACCTGGGGTTAAGCGTTAAATGGGCGACATGCAATGTGGGTGCCGATACTCCAGAACAATATGGTGATTATTTCGCATGGGGTGAGACAATGCCTAAGCGTAAATACACGGAAAAAAATAGTCTGACGTATTGCAAGACCATTGGTGATATTTCAGGTAATGTTAAGTATGATGCAGCGACAGCCAACTGGGGCGGCGATTGGAGGATGCCGACAAAAGAAGAGATGCAAGAGCTCATGAATAAATGTACCTGGACTTGGACGACACAGAACGGAGTTGGAGGTTATAAGGTAACCTCCAAGGTTAACGGCAATTACATCTTCCTTCCTGCTGCTGGTAGTATTGAATATGGTAATAAAAATTATAATTTAAGTGAGGTGGAATATTGGACATCAACTCCTTCTTCTCGATGGAATGGTGTTGCCTATAACATATATTATTCATCTTATAGAATAGAGCTAGAAGACACATGGCGGTATGATGGTCTGAGCATACGAGCTGTTATGAATTAAATTGGTTTTGAGGAAAGATACGTCTTTACATTTAGGAAAAGTTATCTTTGTAAAAATAAAATCCCCAATGAACACTCTCGACACGATAAAGAAAACGATAGAACCTGAGTTGAAGCAATTCAATGTCTTTCTGGAAGATAGCCTGAAGTCTTCAACACCTTTGTTAAATAAGATTTTGAAATATGTCTTGAAGCAAAAAGGCAAGCAAATCAGGCCGTTGTTCGTTTTATTGTCGGCGAAATGTCATGGCGAGATTAACGAAAACACTTACAGAGCAGCTGCATTTATAGAATTATTACACACTGCCACCTTGATTCACGATGACGTGGTCGACAATTCCGACAAACGTCGCGGCATGTTTTCTATCAACGCTTTATGGAAAAATAAAATCGCGGTGCTCATCGGCGATTATCTTCTTTCAAAAGGAATGTTACTGGCATTACAGAACAAAGACTATCAGATGCTTGACACTATTTCAGAAACCGTCAAGGCGATGAGCGAGGGCGAGATTTACCAGATGGAAAAGGCGCGATGCATGGACATCACGGAAGAAGATTATTACGATATAATAAGGAGGAAGACTGCCTCTTTGATTTCGTCGTGTTGTGTAGTCGGTGCGTTGTCGGTTAATGCTACGGAAAGTCAGGTCGAGAAGATGAAAAACTTCGGCATTTCTGCAGGAATAGCATTTCAGATTAAAGACGACATTTTCGATTATCAAATTAATAATAAGACAGGAAAACCTGCAGGCAACGACATCCAGGAGCATAAGATGACATTGCCGTTGATACATCTGTTAAAGATTGTTAACAATTCTGAAAGAAGAAGCATCGTCAGGAAGATAAAATATCACAGCGATGATGTTGAAGCTCGTATGGACATAATTAATAAAGTGCAGCAAAATCATTGTCTGGATTATGCTACAGAAAAGATGAATTCTTTTGTTGAAGATGCTTTAAATCAGTTAGATGAGATTAAGAACGAAGAAGCATTGTCAAGTTTGAAGTCTTTGGTAAATTATTGTATAAATAGGGAGAAATGATTATGAAGGGTTTAAAGGGACTAAAGGGACTAAAGGGACTAGAGGGACTAGAGGGTTTAAAGGGACTTAAGGGTGTTTTGTGTTTTGTGTTTGTGTTGTTTTTTGGAGTGAATTTGTCGGCACAGGAGTTCTTTGGCGGAATTATTTTAGGTGGCGATATGTCGCAGGTTGGAGGCGACACACGCGGGGGCTATAATAAACTCGGGGTCGTGGGTGGAGCCTTCGCGGGCTTGAATCTCTCGTCGGATTTCGATGTTCAGATGGAGTTGAAATACATACAAAAAGGTTCATATTCGACAGATGTAGAGACTTGGCCGGTCTTTGACCCATTTCTCATTAAGTTAGATTACATTGACTTGCCTATAGTCGTTGGATATAATCTTAATAAGATAAATATCAATGACATAAATATGAAATGGCTGAAACTCGAGTTTGGATTGAGTTTTGATTTTCTGGTCAATTACAAGCAAGAAATACGCGGTGAAGTTGTAGTGAACAGCAATCCTTGGAAGAAGGTCGTTGTCAATACTGTTGTCGGTGCCAGAGTCAGTGTTAAAGAAAATATAGAAATAGGATTACGCTTCATCGACTCTATGACATCGATTTGTAGAAGTTCGAAATATCCATACGGTAATGGCAATGTGCTTTATATCAGAAGACTTTTCGGCAGATACGGAATGTTCAACGACGTCTTGCAGCTGGCGGTGTTTTGGAAAATCTAATTTTAAAATTATTTTAAAACACAGGGCTTCACAAACTTCAACTGTCAATTGTCAATTGCCTCATATCCTCCGTTTTTAGCAATATCCTTTTTGGACGTATGCGATACGTATTAATATTGGACGTATGCGATACGTCCCTACTACGGGAATAATTCCAATTCTCCATTTGCCGCGCCTCGTGTTCTTCCAAGGTGTCTGTAGGCGAATTCTGTCGCTTCGCGTCCGCGAGGCGTTCTCATGAGATAGCCTTCTTGTATCAAGAAAGGTTCATACACTTCTTCGATAGTTCCAGCTTCTTCACCGACGGCAGTCGCGATGGTGTTGAGGCCGACAGGACCGCCTTTGAATTTGTCGATGATTGTCGACAAGATACGATTGTCCATGTCGTCGAGGCCGTGTTGGTCGACGTTAAGAGCCTTGAGGCCGATGCGAGCGATGTCGAGTGTTATCGTTCCATTGCCTTGTATTTGAGCGAAGTCTCTGACGCGCCGCAGCAGGAGATTCGCTATACGAGGGGTTCCGCGGCTGCGGCGCGCAATCTCGAATGCTGCTTCATGTTCGATAGGAACACGTAATATCGAAGCTGAGCGTTTTATGATGTTTGATAATGTTGTCGCGTTATAGTATTCGAGTCTCATATTGATGCCGAAGCGTGCGCGCAGCGGGGCGGTGAGCAATCCGGAGCGCGTGGTGGCACCTATGAGCGTGAACGGGTTAAGAGCGATCTGCACCGAACGAGCATTAGGACCGCTTTCAATCATGATGTCGATGCGGTAGTCTTCCATGGCGGAATAAAGATATTCTTCCACGATAGGGCTGAGACGATGTATCTCGTCGATGAAGAGCACGTCATTTTTCTCGAGGCTGGTGAGGAGTCCTGCGAGGTTGCCTGGCTTGTCAAGCACGGGGCCTGATGTCATCTTCATTCCTACGCCGAGTTCGTTGGCGATGATATGAGATAAAGTGGTCTTTCCTAATCCTGGAGGGCCATGAAGAAGGACGTGGTCTAACGACTCGCCTCTTTGCACAGCAGCACGCGTGAAGATGAGAAGATTCTCGACGACTTGTTCTTGTCCTGCGAAATTCTCGAAAGCCTCAGGACGCAAAGCACGTTCGATTTCTAACTCTTGCTTGCTGAATGACTTACCGTATGCGTCTAAATTCTCGTTCATAAAAAATACTTATGTCACAAAATTACATAAAATTTGTGCTACTTGTATCGTTTTTTTGTTTATCTTAGCAGAAAATTATACAAAAAATGAAATTATTTTTAACGATATTATTATGTGTTATTTCAATGTGTTGCTTCTCGCAAAATGAGGGTTATGTGATTCTTGAACAGGACCAGCGTATTGAGCAGCTTATTCAACGACAAAAAGAAATACATTCTGCAGATAGTACCATCGATGGCTATAGAATACAGATATTTATGGAATCGGGTAACGATGCGGTGGAACATGCTAATGTCGTTATTGAAGAATTTCAATTAAAATATCCAGATGTTCCGATTTATCTTATCTTCGGTCAGCCTTATTACAGACTGAGGGTTGGTGATTTTAGAACTAGATTGGAAGCTGAAAAGGCATTCCAGACCTTAAGCCAAGATTATAAAAAAGCATTTATTACATCAGATAGAATACAATTACCATATAACGTTTTTTGCGACCCATTATTGGAAGATGAAAATGTTGATGACGATTTGGATAGTATTAAAAACGATACAATTGTCAAGATGGATATATCTGTAGATACAACTAATATTAACTAAAATTATGGATTATGAATACTAAGATTGTTGTCGGTATTGATTTTTCAGAATGCTCTCTTAATGCTTTGGCACATGCTGTCAGCTTGGCAGAAAAATCAGGATTGGAAATTGTAATGATATGGGTGAATAAATTCTCAGAAGAGAATATACTTAATCATAATAATGACTTGCTCGTCAGCGGAGCAAAATCGCATTTTACAGACCTCATTGAAAAATATAAGCCAGTCCTTGGCGATAGAATATCGTATGTTATCAGAGAGGGACGTGTCTATGAATCTATCAATGAACTCTGTCAAGAAATAAACCCATTGTTGGTTGTCATAGGAACTCACGGAATATCAGGATTCTCTGAGAAATGGCTTGGTAGTAATGCTTATCGTATGTCGTTGATGTTAGAAGCACCAGTCATCATAATAAGAAATGTCGTAGACGTTGAGAAGTCATTGTCAAAGATATTGTTGCCAATAGACAGCACCGTTGAGACAAGACAGAAGCTTCCTTTGACGGCAACGCTTGCACAATGTTTCGATGCGACAATACATGTCTTGGGTGTTTATACTTCAACACTAGATGATATTGTGTTAAAAGTAAAGAGTTATGTTAATCAAGTTGTTACATATCTGGATGAAAAAGGTATTAAATATGAAGTCGATGAGATTTATGCGAGAGACTTGGTTGACGATATAGTTGGTTATGCAGAAAGCATAGATGCTAATTTGTTGAGTATTATGGATGAACAAGAAACGACCTTGAAGAATGTGTTTGAAGGTTCGTATACCTTGCAACTTGTTACAAAGGCTAAATGTCCTGTGATGATTTCTCATATGAAGAACATGTTTTCAATATCAATAAAATAATCGTTTACATACTTTTGTCTGACATAATACGTTTGCTTTAAATTAGGAATGGTTTTTGTTTCGGAGTCCTAAAATTTTTGTTATGGAAAATGAAGAAATAAATAAACAAATGGAGGAACTTTTCCGTCTGTTTAAGAAGATGATGGAAAAATTTCCGCCAGATTCAATGCCGGGAATAGATAAGGCTCAAGCTGAACAACTTAAGATGATGTTGTCGAATTATGATAGCATGAAAGTTAGCTTTTCTTCAGATATGTTCGGAATCTTCGATGAAGAAACAACAAAGAAAATCCTTGCAAGATTGATAAATCAACTGCGAGAACAATTGGGTGAAAATGCTTTAGATGAAGTGGTTGAAAAAGTGTCTGCCGTTGAGCAGAAAGAAAAGGAATTTGAACAGCTTCCAACACAAGACCGATATGTCGCTCTCCTTGATGCGATAGACTCAGAACTGAAAAAACCAAACCTCTCAATGGATGAAATCGATGCATTGTTGGATAAAAGAAAAAAAATCCAAGATGATATTCAAAATAATACGTATTAAATGTAATTGTCAATATATGAAAAAAACATCTTTATTGTTTATTTTGTTGTTCTTGTTCGCTTCATTGTCACAAGCACAACTTATCTCAGAAAGAACTCAGGGAAAGGTAATTATCGGTGCAGACATATTTACCGATTTTGGTACAGGTAAAAAATACGATAATTTTGACTTACGCGCGATTAACCAAGGCGTTAGCGTGTATTCCATGTTTAATTTTAACTTTGAAAATACACCGCACTCAGCATCTGTTGGCGTTGGCTATACCGGACATAACTATTATGTGAAAGGTGCTTATCTGAGAAAACCTTATCACGATGTGACAGAGTTTGTTGACGTGCCTCATGACTATAAAATCAGTAAGATAAATGCGAATTACATAGATATACCTGTTGAAGTAAGCTTTAGATTTGTAGATAAATTCAAACTTACAGCTGGTTTTAAATTCGGTATCTTGACAGGCGGTAAATCTAAATTTGTCGGTGAATTGTATGACGACGACAAGACATATCGTTTGAAAGCAAATAGAATCAATAACTTGGAAAAATATGTCTACTCTATAACCTTGCGTGCCGCCTATAGAAGCGTCCATGTATTTATGTCATATCAATTCTCTGACACGTTCAAAAGCGGAGTTGGACCTTCAATCAAACCAATTTCAGTCGGTATCGGCGTGAGACCTTTTTAAGGCAAATGACGAAAGGCAAAAGTCAAACGGCAAAAGTCATCAACCATTAGCCATTAGTCTTTAGATTAGACAATAAAAATATATATTAATAAAGGTATAATGAATCCTACAGCGAATCCAGCGTAAACCTGTGAGTTGCTGTGGGATTTTAAGTATAGTCTCGCAGAACCGATTACGCCTGATAAAATTAAACTTATAATTAAGTAAGGTAAGAATATTTTTGATGATATTGTTGCCAAAATGAAAAGCATTGCACTGAATGCTCCCCAGCCAATTCCATGCATGCTGATTTTCCACCAGAAATTAATCCAGAATACAACGACACATAAAATCAAATTACAAATAAGATAGAAGTTGTATAATGCTAATGCGTTGATGCCGTTGAAGAAACGACTGGTGGCAAAAAGGAATATCACTACGGCAAAAATAGGAATGAATCTGTCTTCTCTTTTCTCCATCGTAAATGATTCAATGACCTTGAATTTTTTTAAAATGAGAAGAAATGATATCGGTAGTATAAAAGTGGTTCCTAATATTACGGTAAGGCATATTTCAATATTTATAAAAGATACTTTACAAATTCCTGATATGATGAATATCAAGAACATCCATGTGGGTAATAAGATGGGATGAAATATTGCTGATATAAATTGTGCTAACTTATTCATAAGTTATTACAGTTCTTTGCGTAATCTGGCGACAGGAATGTCGAGTTGTTCGCGGTATTTCGCAATTGTACGTCTTGCTATATTATATCCTTTTTCTTTTAAAATCTGAGTTAAGACATCATCTGTCAATGGTTTTGACTTATCCTCTTGCTCGATGCAGTCCATGAGTATCTTCTTGATTTCTCTTGTTGAAACTTCTTCGCCTTCATCGTTTGTCAATGACTCGCTGAAAAAGCTTTTCAGTGGGAAGGTGCCGTAAGCTGTTTGTACGTATTTGCTGTTTGCTACACGCGATATTGTTGAAATATCGAGGCCTACTTTTTCAGAAATATCTTTAAGAATCATAGGCTTGAGTTTAGTCTCATCGCCAGTGAGGAAATACTCTTTTTGATATTCCATAATGGCGGACATTGTAGTGTACAAGGTGTTGTGCCTTTGTTTGATGGCTTCAATGAACCATTTTGCTGAATCGATTTTGTTTTTGACAAAGCTGATGGCTTCTTTGTTGCTCTTATTGTTTTTCTGTTTGGAGAAGTCATTCAGCATGTCGATATAATCCTTGTTGACGTGAAGCTCTGGAGTATTACGGCTGTTCAGCGTCAGTTCCAGTTTGCCGCAGTTGTTGTAGATGGCGAAGTCAGGGACTACATAATTAGAACGTTGTGATCCTCCGACAGAGCCTCCTGGTTTAGGATTGAGTTTAAGTATTTCTTTGAGAGCCGCGCGGAACTGTCTCTCGCTGATGCCGCTTTTCTTTATGATTTTATCATAATGTTTTTTTGTGAACTCGTTGAAATACTGTTTGATGATTAAGATAGGAAGAGTGTAGTCGATGTCATCTTCGTTCTCTTCCTGAAGACGAAGAAGTTGTATGAGCAGACATTCCTGCAAGTTAGTTGCGCCAACGCCAGCAGGGTCGAACTCTTGTATTATATGCAGCACTTCCATCACTTCCTCTTCTGTCACGTCAATGTTTTGTGAGAAGAGCAGGTCATCCATGATGCCAGTGATAGGACGGCTAAGATAGCCGGAATCGTCGAGGTTGCCGATGATGTATGTTCCTATCTTATATTTTCTGTCGTCGAGTTTACGATAACCGAGCTGTTGTATGAGGATGTCTTGAAAACTTTCCTCATCGGAAAGAGGAGCTTCATAATGTTCGTCGTCGCGACTATGGTTGTTGGCTTTTAGTTTATAAGCAGCGGCGTCGTCATCGTCGTCCTGCAGATAATCGTCGAAATCTGAGAATGGGTCGTAATCATCCACATCAGATTCAAAGTCAGTGTCAGTGTCTGAGTCAGAGTCAACGTCGTTGTCGATGTCATCAAAAGACTCGCTCTCTTCAAGAGCAGGATTTTCTTCTATCTCCTCTTTGATGCGAGAGCTGAGTTCCATGGTAGGAATCTGCAACAGCTTCATCAGTAGAATCTGCTGTGGCGACAGCTTCTGCAGCATCTTTTGCGTCTGTGTCAGTCGTTGTGAGGACATGGAAGAAAATCCTAATTTTTATTTATATAACAAATTAATATTCACAATTCTTTGGTGTACGTGGGAATGCGATAACGTCGCGGATGTTGCCCATACCTGTGATGAATAACATAAGACGTTCGAAACCGAGGCCGTAACCTGAGTGAGGAACAGAACCGAAGCGGCGTGTGTCTAAGTACCATTCCATTGATTCTTTTGGAATGCCTACTTCGTCCATACGTTTCAATAATTTTTCGAGGTCTGTCTCACGTTCTGAACCGCCGATGATTTCGCCGATGCCAGGGAATAAAACGTCCATAGCTCTAACAGTCTTGCCGTCTTCGTTTTGTTTCATATAGAACGCTTTGATTTCCATTGGGTAGTCAGTCAAGATAACTGGTCTCTTGAAATGTTTTTCAACGAGATAACGTTCATGTTCTGATTGTAAGTCAACGCCCCAGCCTGTAACAG
Source organism: Bacteroidales bacterium (assembly GCA_045657145.1). Taxonomy (GTDB): domain Bacteria; phylum Bacteroidota; class Bacteroidia; order Bacteroidales; family F082; genus Limimorpha. Next base: position 136,180 of record JAZOSK010000098.1, read on the forward strand.
GATATTGGAACTTGCCTTTCTTGTTGTAGTTGCTATTTTTAAGGATGTCGATAGCTTCTGTGTAAGTCAATCTTTGGAATGGGTTTTCTAAGATGAAGTGTAACTTCTCGATTAATTCCATTGATTTTTCTTCAGCTTTCTTGTTCTTTTCTTCTTCTTGGAGACGTTTGCTTAAGAATTGGAGGTCATCCATGCAGTTGTCTAATGCATATTGAATCAAGAATTTAAGCATATCTTCTGCCAAGTCCATATTGTCGTTGATGTCGTAGAAAGCCATTTCTGGTTCAATCATCCAGAACTCAGCGAGGTGACGTGAAGTGTTTGAGTTTTCAGCGCGGAAAGTAGGACCGAAAGTATAAATCTTGCCTAATGCTGTTGCTGCGAGTTCGCCTTCGAGCTGACCTGATACTGTGAGGTTTGTTGCTTTGCCGAAGAAATCTTGTGAGAAGTCGATTTTACCTTCTTCAGTCTTTGGCAAGTTGTTGAGGTCTAATGTTGTTACTTGGAACATTTCGCCTGCGCCTTCGCAGTCAGATGCTGTGATGAGAGGAGTGTGGATATTATAGAAACCTCTTTCGTTGAAGAACTTATGGATTCCGAATACCATGCAGTGACGTAAACGCATGATTGCGCTGAAGGTGTTTGTACGGAAACGGAGGTGAGCTATTTCGCGTAAGAACTCGAGTGAGTGTTTCTTAGGTTGTAGTGGATATTTGTCAGGATCAGCAGCGCCGATGAGTTCGATGCTTGTGACATTCATCTCAACGCTTTGTCCGCTACCTGCAGATTTTACTAAGTTACCTGTTGCTGAAACAGATGCGCCAGTGTGCATCAAAGCGAGGTTTTCTTCTGGAATGACGTTGAGGTCGATTACCAACTGAAGGTTATTGATAGTAGAACCATCGTTCAATGCGATGAAAGCTACGTTTTTGCTGCCGCGTTTGTTACGCACCCAACCCTTGACATTTATCTCTTTGTCAAGCTCTTGCATTTGTAATGCATCTTTAATTTCTGTACGTTTCACTGTATATTTCTTTAAAGTTATTCTAAATTTATTTAACTCACAAAGATAGTAAAAAGTCTAAAGACAAAAGGCGAAAGGCGAAAGATTTTTCTTATTTTTGCAAAAAAATGATGAGAGATAGTTTTGACATAAAGAAATGGATTGAAAATCCCGATGAGCTTTTGCTTATTGCGGGTCCTTGCAGTGTGGAAAGTAAGGAGCAATTTTTTGATGTGGCGACAAAACTATCAGAATTACAAGAAGTTAAAATCCTACGTGGCGGCATCTGGAAACCTCGTACTCGTCCTAACGGCTTCGAAGGAATAGGAGAGGAGGGATTGAAATGGATGCGTGAGATTTCGGATGAGACTAATCTTCCAATCATGACAGAAGTAGCCACTCCAGAACATGCAGAGCTAGCCTTGAAATATGGCGTCGATGCTTTGTGGATTGGTGCTAGGACGACGGCGAATCCTTTTTCTATGCAGCAGCTCGCTGATGCTCTTCAAGGTGTCGATATTCCTGTCTTCGTGAAAAATCCTATCGCCCCCGACTTGAAGCTTTGGATTGGAGCTTTTGAGCGTCTCGCTTCTTCAGGTCTCACTCATCTCGTTGCGATACATCGCGGCTTCCAAGATACTAACGCTGCTCCTTATCGCAACAACCCACGCTGGGAAATTCCTATCGAATTACATCGTAAAAATCCTAATATACCGATAATCACGGATATAAGTCATATCTGCGGTTGTCGCGAGATATTGAAATCTACTGCGCAGAAAGCTCTCGATCTCGCGACAAACGGTCTCATGATTGAGTCGCATTGCAAACCGGAAATGGCTCTCACCGATGCGGAACAACAAATCACTCCAGATGATTTGAAGTCGATGATAGATAGTCTCGTGATTCATAAGACAAAGTCAAATAATGCAGATTTTCTTCTTCAAGAACTGAGAAACCAAATAGATAACATCGACGAGGAATTGTTGCAGCTTTTGGCTAGAAGAAGCGATATTTCTTCTAAAATTGGCGTGATAAAAAAAGAGAATAACCTCGCTGTTCTTCAACTCGACAGATGGAATTCTATACTCTCAAATCATATCGAAAAAGGTAAACTTCTCGGATTGAATGAAGCTCTCGTTAAGGAAATTTTCGAAACCATTCATAAGGATTCTATTGATAGACAGCTTTGAAAGTTAGGAGTTAGGAATTAGGAGTTAGGAATTAAACCTTAAACTAAATTATGAAAAAACTGCTTATTTTCTTTGTATGTTCATTTTTATTAACATTTGATGTTAAGGCAGAAGTCGTAAATCCTGAAACAGTTTCAAATTTTCTTAGTAGAATTTTAGGTCAACAGTCGACGGCCAACGGTCAACAGCCAATCCTCACTATTTTAGACGAAAACTTAGACCAACAGTCAATGGTCAACGGTCAACGGTCAACAGTCAATGCTCAAAATCCAGATGCTTTTATTATCACATCTAAAGACGGAAAGCCTTGTGTGAAAGGTAATTCCGTTTTGGCAATAACGACTGGCGTCAATTGGTATCTGAATCATTATGCTCATATAAATATCTCTTGGAGTCAACTGACAATAGACGATGTCGAGAATTATGTTTTTCCAATCCCTGAGAAAGAGGAACGTCATATTTGTTCTGCCGATTATCGTTATTATCTCAACTATTGCACTTTTTCATATTCGATGTCTGTCTGGACGTGGGAGCGTTGGGAAAAGGAAATCGACTGGATGGCGTTGCACGGAATCAATATGCCTTTGCAGATTGTTGGTCTTGATGTGGTTTGGAAAAGATTGTTAACAGAATATTACAATTACACTTCAGAAGAAGCGAACGATTTCATTGCGGGTCCTTGTTTTCAGGCTTGGTGGGGAATGAATAACCTTGAGTCTTGGGGCGGTCCGAATCCTGATTGGTGGTATGAACGTCAGGCGAAACTTGCTAAAAAGATTTGTGACAGAATGCGCGAACTCGGCATGCAACCGGTGCTTCCTGGATTTAGCGGTATGGTGCCGAGTAATTTTACAGAAAAGACTGGAATATCGGCGAATGGACAAGGCAGCTGGTGTGGATTTACGCGACCTCATATCTTGAATCCTAATACCGACGACTTCAAGACGATGGCTGCTAATTATTACAAGGTGCTTGCGGAAGTGATGGGAACCTCGCAATATTACAGCATGGACCCGTTTCACGAGGGAGCGAATACGAATGACATCGATGTGGCGTCTGCCTATAAAGCAATCGCCGATGCTATGTTTGCGGCGAATGACGACATCAATGAGAAATGGGTGATTCAATATTGGCAATGGAATGATGAACAGTATCATGTCCTTGATCAAGTGGAGAAAGGCGATTTGGTAATACTAGATTTGTTTTCGACGGCGCACACGCATTTTCTAGAATACAAAGGCCATGACGCCGTCTATTGTATGTTGCCTAACTTCGGAGGTCGCTCTGGCTTCATGGGTCGTTTCAATGGTGTGATTGATGGTTATTTTGAAAATAAAAATTTGCATTCTAACATAAAAGGAATAGGCGCAACTCCTGAAGCTATTGGCTCAGTGCCAGTTTTATACGACATTTTGTTTGAACTGCCTTGGCATAAAGAAAAACCTGATGCTGAAGAATGGATGCGTAATTATTCCATAAGTCGTTATGGAGTGAAAAACGAATATGCACAGCAGGCTTGGGAGTTGCTGAGAAACTCGGCATTGGATTGCAAGACCTCGCTTCAAGGTCCTCATGAAGCTGTGGTGTGCGCCAGACCATCATTGACGGTTGATAGAGTATCGTCGTGGGGCGGAACGGAAATTTTTTACAATCCTGATGATGTCAGAGAAGCTGCTCGTCTGTTGCTGGAAGCTGATTTGTCAGGAGAGAACTATTATTTTGATTTGATTGAAATATCGCGTCAGACTTTGATGGATTATGCTTGTTTTTTGTTAAAAGATATTAAGAAATCGTATGAGAATTCTGACGCTGACGTTGACTCTAAATGTAAGATGTTCTTGAATTTGATAAAAGATATTGATAAATTACTCAATACAAATGAGCATTTTATGTTGGGGCAGTGGACGCAGATGGCGCGTGCTATCGCTGATGAAGTGGAAGGAACGACGGAATATGACAAGGATTGGCTGGAACTGAATAACGCTCGCACTCTGATAACGACATGGGGCGATGAAATCAATGCCAACCAAGGTGGTTTGCGTGATTATTCATACAGAGCGTGGGGCGGAATGTTAAAGGATTTTTACTATCCACGATGGAAATATTTCTTTGAAAATGATTTGCAATCGCCAGAAGATGGTTGGTTTGAAATGGAGAGAGAATGGTGTTTTAACAAAGCATTGAAATATTCTGATAAACCGCAAGGTGATACCAAGAAAGTCTTGCGAAAAATCTTGTAGGAATGCTTGAAAATAATCTTGAAAGTTTCCTGTAGGGATGCATAATGCGTCCAGAAATTTACTATCTTTGTAAAAAGATCAAAATTTATGAAATTTAATTATCGAAAAACGCCACGTGCACAATGGCATGGTTATATGGGTGCAAATTATTTTGTTACAATATGTACAAAAGGAAATGAACCATATTTTGGAATTGTAAAAAATGAATTTGTTTATTTAACGGAGATTGGGGAATTCCTTCAAAAACAAATTGAAGATACGATTAATATAAGACGAGGTGAAATAAGTATTCCTTGTTATGCCATAATGCCCAATCATATTCATTTGATTGTTTGTTTTCATAATGAGAATGTTTTAGAACAAAATTATGATGAGGTGACATCATTTGGTCCACAACGTAAAAATTTAGCATCAGTGATAAGGGGAATAAAATCATCCGTTAAGAAATTTGCAAATGATAATAATATTCATTTTGAATGGCAGGGTCGATATAATGATAGGATAATTAGGGACCATAATGAAATGAATTTAATTTCGGAGTATATTGAAAATAATCCAATAAAATGGGATTTGAAAAATAATTTGTGATTTTTGGTACAATGTAACATGTTGGGTACATTGGGGTGTTTTTGTTTTTATCGTCGGTTGTTTTAAGGACACATTCAATATGTTCCCACAGATGATTTTATAGGACACATTCAATGTGTCCCTACAGATGATTTTGTAGGGACGCATCGAATGCGTCCAGATAAGTTAGATTTGATACAAAAAAAGCCGCTTTATTAGCGGCTTGATTTTTATTTGCTGATACTTTTGCGTCTGTTCTTGTCACCCCAGAGACCGTAGACTTCGCTGACGTTACCTGCTGTGATGAACGCATTGATTTCGTTTTCGTTGATGAATTTCATCAAATCTGAGAACTCATCTGTTGATAAAAGAACTTCGAGTTTCACTTTCTCTTCTCCGCTGTAACCGCCTTTTACATTATAGACAGTAAGACCGCGTGAGATGTCGTTGATGATGAATTGTCTGATTTCTTCGTGTTGATTTGAAATGATGCTGACTTTCTTTCTTCTGTTGAAGCTGGCTGTGAAGTAGTCAACAACTAAACCATTAATCCATGTGCCGATTAAACCGATGATAACCAAACGTGCATCGTTAATCATGAAAGCTGTACAGCAGATAACCCAACCTGCAACAGATACTGATGTGCCGATGTCGAAGTGTAAATATTTATTAACGATTTTTGCTAAGATGTCGAGACCACCAGTAGAAGCGTTAATCTTGAATAATACAGCTTGAGCCAAGCTTAATAATAATACGAAGCAGCAGAGGTCAAGCCAGAGGTCGCCCATGATTGAAGGGATTTCTGATGATGCGTCAATGTAGTTTGTATATGGAAAATGTTTTTCCAAAACACCGATAAGTGGTCCTAAGATAAGAGCTGTATAAACAGTCTTGATGCCGAATTCTTTGTCAATAAGAATGTAGGCTAAAATCAATAGGATGGCATTGATTACGAAAATCACTGTTGAAACCTCTAGGTTGAGATTGAAAAATTCCTTGGCGATGCCACTGATAACGATTGAAAGACCAGAAATAGTTCCAATGATAAGCTTGCTAGGAACAAGGAAATAATAAACTGCACATGCAGTGACTATCATACCTACTGTCATGATAATCAGTTCAATCCAAAATTTTTTGGTTGCTACATAATTGAGGATTTCTCTTAAATCAAATTTGAATTTCATTGTGTGTTTTTTTAGTTGTGCAAAAGTACAATAAATTATGATTGAAAATTAAGTCCATTGATAATTTTATTAGTTTTGTAAAAAAGTTTTTTTATGAAGAAAATATTGCCTTCGATTTTGGTTTTAACATCACTTTTTTCATGTGTGGAAAAAGATGTTTTCGTAAAGGAAAATATCATACCAAGTCCAAAAGAGTTTGTGTTGAATAATAATAAATTGCATAAAATCAATGATATAATTTTTCTTGAGACATCTGATAATTTATTATATCCGCAAAATAAAGATGAGTATTACTTGAAAATCGAGAAAGGTAATGTTATAATAGAAGGTAATGAGGTCTGGGCAAAACAGACTTTAGCGCAACTTGAAAATAAAGAAGGTCGTGTGCCAGATGTCGAGATTCACGATTGGTCGGCTTATCCTTTCAGAGGTTTCATGCACGACACTGGTCGTAACTTCCAGACATTAGAAATGCTGAAAGAAACCATCGACTTGATGTCTTTATACAAAATAAATTACTTTCATTGGCATCTTACCGACAATCCGGCGTGGAGAATAGAATGTAAGGCTTACCCTCAACTCAACGACCCTCAATATCAACGTCCAGGCCGTGACTGCGGAAAGTTTTATACATACGATGAAATCCGTGAGCTGATAGCTTACGCCAAAGAACGTGGAATCACTGTGATGCCAGAGATTGACATGCCAGGACACTCAGCTTATTTCAGAAACGCATTCGGTTTCAGCATGGATTCGGAGGAAGGAATGAAAGTGCTTGAAAAATGTATAGAGGAGTTTTGTGATGAAATACCAGTCGCTATGTGTCCTTATCTTCATATAGGTTCCGACGAGGTTTATATCGCCGACCCGAAAGGTTTTATGCAGTTTACAGAAAATCTTTGCAAGAAACATAATCGTATCGCGATGGCGTGGGACCCAGGTCTGCCATCAGACTCTACTACGGTGCGTCAGATATGGAACACCGCAGCTGGCTCCAATGCGGCAAGCACTAAAAAAGGAGGCAAATATGTGGATTCTTTCATGGGTTATCTCAACTATTACGACCCTATCTATTTTACAAATAAGGTGTTCCTACACAAAGCCTGCGCTCAGGATTCTCCTGACACAACAAACGCTCTAGGCGGAATATTATGTCTATGGAATGATGTGCGCGTCGATGACAAGACACGCATCGCTCTACATAACGGAATGATTAACGGGATGATGACATATTCCGAACGCTTCTGGAATGGTGGCGAAGGCTCTTGGGAAGAACTCGTGGCTTTTGAAGATAAGATGTCATATCATAAAGATAATCTGCTTCAGAGTCATGATGTGCGTTGGAATCCTAATGCTGCAACAACTTGGAAAATAACTATATCCGATAGCATTGAGTTAGAAGCCAGAGGCGGCGCCGTCGATGTCAATGACCTTTGTACAGAAAATTCTATTGTAGTGGGTGACACTGTCTTGGCTTGGGCTGTGACTAACATTTATTCTGAAGAAGACACAACGATTGATGTCTGGGTTGGTTTTGAAGCAGCTGCTCGTTCCAACAGAATCTCTGGCGGCATCGGACCGCAAGGTAAATGGGAAAACAACGGACGTTTTATCGTCAATGGAGAGGAATATTTCCCTTCACAGCAATGGAACGAACCAGAGAAATATAAATTCCACTACAACACATGGCATCGTCCAGAAGAAGAAATGCCTTATACCGACGAGCAGTTCTACTGGATGCGCGAACCAGTGACGATAAACCTTAAAAAAGGTGATAACGAAATAAAACTCTATATACCAAAGACTTTCAAAGGACAAAGATGGAGCTTTGGGTTTGTGAAGACAACAAGACTACAAGACAATAAGTCTACAAGTGGTTTGTAGTTGTGATAATACTTGTTGTCTTGTAGACTTGTAGACTTTTTATCCGTTTCGCAACAATTTTGCAGAAAAAGTGTTATCTTTGTAACATCATTTTAACAATATGAAGAAACAAATTTTAACGATAATATCGCTGATATTTATTGTGTTGGCTTTCTCTGCAAAAGCTGACGTTTCTTCATTTGGTAAAATTTACGACACGGAGGAATCTCATATCTTTGACAAACAACAGTCTGACATTGAGTTGATTTTCAATAATGATTCAGACAAGAGTGTAGTTCCAGAGTTGCAGAATACAATTCCGTTGCCATCGTTCCGACTTTTGTCATCGCAAAAGAAAACACAACAAAACCTAATAAACAACGTCCTTTTAAAACGCTTCTCCTCGGAAGTACAACCAACCGAAAACTATAATGAGAAACACTCCTTTCCTTTGTCATCGAAGGAAGATTTGATTGTTATCGTAAGACACCTTATTATTTAAGTCACCGAGTCACCGAGTCACCGAGATGCTGAGCCTCTGTGCTTTTTATTTAGGTCTATTGTCTGTTGACAGTTGACCGTTTCTTATTATTAACAATTAAATTTAAAAAATCATGACAAACAATATTCAAAACACACAAATAGAATTAATTGAAAAGAAATTTAACGTAACATCTTTATTATTAAGCTTGCTCTTGATGGGGTTAGGCTGTTTTTTGTTTATCTATTCTGGCAAATTTGAAAATAATATGCTTTCGTCAGCGATGATTTTCTTTGGCATCGCGATAGTGGCTTTTGCTCTATTCTTGATGATTGCCAAGATTAACAGCGAAGTTTATGTTAAGACAAATTCACCAATCGTGAAACGTCAGCTTTATTTCGACACCGCTGATTTTTATAATCTTAAAAATGCTATCGATAATGCTGATTATAATTCTATTGAGAAATTCAAGAGAGTTGACGAAGGCAATGTTCAGCTTTATGTCATTCATTCAAAAGACAAGAAATTCGCTGCGATGCAACTTTTGAAATACGAACCATTCGACTTCGTTCCACAGACTGAAGTTAAGACGGCAGAATTTTAAAATTCTAGGATTCTAAAGTTCTAAAATTATGATAAAAAACTATCTTTGCACAAAAGATAGTTTTTTTATTTATGAAAGACGTGATGACATTTCTCAATGGCGTATTGGTGAACAACAATCGCCCTTGGTTTCAAGAACATAAAGACCTGTATCTCAAAGCGCAGGATAAAATTAATACGATGACAGTCGAGCTTATCGACGGTATTTCTAAGTTTGATTCTTCAATAAAAAACCTCAGCGTGAGTGACTGCACTTATCGCATCTATCGCGACATTCGTTTCTCGCCCGACAAGCGTCCTTACAAAACACACATGGGAATTTATGTCTGCACTAATGGAAAGAAGTCGGGACTTGCTGGATATTATCTTCATTTTGAAGCAGAAGGCTCGGAATATCTTGGACTTAACGGGCTTTATGCAGGATTGTATAATCCAGATAAAAACGTGCTTAAAAATATAAGAGAAGACATCAGTTATGATGGCGCGGCATTTGAAAATGCAATTAAAAAGGCAAAGAACTTTACCTTAGATACGTCATGCAGTCTCGCTAAGACTCCTAAAGATTTTCCAAAAGACAGTCAGTACGATTATCTTTTAAGATTGAAGCAATACAATCTAATTCAAGCTTTGCCAGAAGGAATGCTTTATGATAACAATTTGATTGAATGGGCGTTGGAAGAATTCAAGACAACACTCGAATTTAATCAGCTGCTGAATAGAGCGGCGATGTTTTCAGTTGATGATTAATAATGAATAATGAATAATGAATAATGAAGAATTAAACATTATACATTATACATTATTCATTATACATTATACATTAAATATCACAAAGAAACCACTTCATCCATCTTGATGTCGTTGTCTTCTGTTGGGACTTCGTTTACGAGCTGGAAGTCGAAGCAGATGCCGATACGTTTGACATCAAGGTGCTTGCAGAGAAACCTGTCGTAGTAGCCTTTGCCGCGTCCAATGCGGTTGCCGTTTCTGTCGAAGGCAACACCAGGAACGACGATTAGGTCATAGTCGCCAGTATATTCCTCATTTTGTGGTTCTAAGATATTGAAGTCACCGACAGCAAAGTCGGTGTCTTTTTTTAACTCTACGGGAATTATATCGTCACCGACAACGGTAGGAAGTATGATTCTCTTTTCATTACGCCATCTCTCCAAGAAATCGTGAGTGTTTACTTCGTCAGGGAGCGAGCTGTAAAGCATCACTATCTTAGCGTCGATAAATGATTTGTTGTTTTCTAATTTATTAAGAATCAACTGCGACTGTTCAAGCAGTTCTTCCTTTGAATGTTGTTTCTTTAATGCCTTTATTTGAGTTCTTAATTCTTTTTTATCCATTGATTTTTACTTAAATCATTCATAATTAACGTTCTTTTTACAAGAAGATATCACAAAAGTAGTAATTATTGTGTTTTGTTTAAGGTGTTTTATAAAGTTTTTTTACAAATACTTTTGTATCTTTGTTTGTTATAAAACAACAAAGATTTTTTATGAAACAGACTAAGATTGTAGCATCTATAAGTGACCTTCGTTGTGAGGTTGATTTTATTCGTGAGTTATATAATGCCGGTGTTAATGTAGTGAGAATTAACACTGCTCATGCGACGGCAGAAGGAATCAAAAAGGTTATTAATAATGTAAGGGAGGTCTCTCCATATCTCGCTATTCTTATAGACACCAAAGGCCCTGAAATCAGGACTACGGCTGTGGAGGAGAATATATTTTTTAAGACAGGTGACAAGTTGAAGATTTTTGGCGATATGTCGAGTGTAAGTACTTCAGAAAAGGTTTGTGTCACTTATCCTGATTTTGTCAAGGATTTGAATGTTGGCAACAGCATTCTTTTCGATGATGGCGAGCTTTGTATGAAGGTCGTTGACAAAACAGAAGAATATCTTTCTGTCGAGGTGCAGAACGATGGGCGGCTTGGTTCAAGAAAGAGCGTCAATGTTCCTGGAGTTCACATTGATTTGCCAGCGCTTACAGATAAAGACATTATAAACATAAAGCTGGCAATAGAAGAAGGCATCGATTTCATAGCGCATTCTTTTGTTAGAAATAGAGATGACGTGAAGGCAGTACAGGATATACTTGACGAATATCGCAGCGACATACAGATTATCTCCAAAATTGAAAATCAGGAAGGCGTGGATAATATTGATGAGATTATTGATGCTTCGTACGGCATTATGATTGCTCGTGGCGACCTCGGCATTGAAGTGCCGATAGAGCATATCCCAGGCATCCAGCGCAAGATTATCCGCAAGTGTGTGCTCGCCAAGAAACCTGTTATCGTGGCAACGCAGATGCTTCATAACATGATAAAGAATCCTCGTCCTACGCGTGCGGAAGTCACAGATGTGGCGAATGCGATATATTATCGTACTGATGCGCTGATGCTGAGCGGGGAGACTGCTTCGGGAAAATATCCTTTGGAAGCTGTGAAGACAATGGTGGCTATAGCAGAGCAGGCGGAACAGGACAAGATACACGAAAATGATATAGAAATACCTTTATGTGATTTAGACGATGTGACGGGATTCCTTTCAAAGAATGCCATCGAGGCGACGGAGCATCTTGGTGTTAAATGTATTATAACAGACACCGTGACGGGCAAGACTTCTCGTAACTTGTCGGCATTCCGTGGACCTAATCCTGTTATTTCTTTATGTTCCAATGATAAGGTCCACAGATTGTTGGCTCTTAGTTATGGCGTGATACCATTGTCTGAATATCGTAACCTGTCATCGCACGACTTGTATGTCTCTGCGGTTCGTCTCTTGCTTCAGATGGAATATGTTACGTTGGATGACAAGGTGGCGTATCTGAGTGGCAGCCTGGGACAGGGCGGAGGCAATACCTTCCTAGAGATAAATAAAGTGAAAGATGTGATTGGTTAAAATCACATCTTTTATTTTTTAGTTATGTTTATTATTTTTAATAATTCAGCATCTTTGTCTAGATAAGTACTATATAGATGATGATTCAAAGGATCATAATCAATCTGCTTGTTAAATGTTATTATGGTCTTGATGTTTTTACCTTTGTATTTGACTAATGCTGTCATTCGAATTTGTTGTGCTGCTTGCGTATTGTCTTTTCGCACTTTGACAAGAACTTTGTTGTTTTTTGCACTTTTAATCATAATGCAGTCTGATATTTTGAATCCGTTGATGTTTTTGTTTTTACATACAAGGACGTTGGTCTTGTCATCTTTTCTAGAGGAATAGTTTTCAAAGTAACCTTCTTCGCCATAGAATGTATCGTGCCAATGTTCGGTGTTGTTACGTTTAGGAAGGTTGACGTTTAAGCTGTCTACAAGGAAATGCGCTATTTTGTAGGCTCCACGTAAAGAACCTTTATATGTCATGTGTTGGTTTTGTTTCATTGTGTTTTCAAAGCAGTTCCTGTCGAATACTATTGTGTCGTATGGATGCTGTAAATCGAGCCATGCAGCACCTGTAGGCTCAATGGCAGAAGCGAATGTCTCTTTTCAAGCAGGGTAGTTTTTTATATGCATATAATACGCAGGGAGCGTTACGAAGACAGGTGTTACGTCATAGTCTTTACATAATTTAACTATCTTCTTGACATATGTGCTGCTTTCCTTGCTTATTTTCTGTTCCTCACCATCAATAGGAGCACCGAGTCTTTTGTAATTGGCTATCGTTGTGTCGTTTATTCCAGATGTGAAAGTGATGAATCGTCCGAGGTATAGTTTTTCGTCCTGTTTTTTATTTTCTTTTTCGTCCTGTTTCTTTAGTTTGATGTTTGTTTCTATTTGCTTGCGGTCACGGAAGATGAAGTCGTGGTTACGAATAGTTTTAGACCATGCGGTGATGTAATGTTCAGGCAAGAACAATGATGGCGTCGATGCGAGTTTCAGCGGTATGTTTTTACGTGCATTAAAACTTTTGAACTGATCGGAAAGACCTCCGCCTTCTAATCCATGGTTGGTTTTGTTGTTGATTCCGTACGTTTCAATGATGGCTACTTTAGGATGTGTGCGTTGTAATGCTTCTTTCAGACAATAGTAAGAATCCATGATGGTTGTGCCTGGTGAAGCTAATATGAAACAGTTGGCACCGAGTGCGGCTGATAAATTCTTAGGATTTACGCCGGTATAGAGGTGTGAGTTACCCACTAGAACAACGTCAACGGTGTCAGTTTCCGTGAATTTGTAAAATGAATCCCATTTCCGAGAGGTGTGGTTGTTGGCTTGATTTGGTTCAAAATAGCCTTTGATATCAGTGTACGATACAATAGCTACTACTATTGCCAAAAGAATCATAAACTTGAATAGTAAGGCATGCCATGTTTTTATATTTTGGGATTTATTATTAGCCATTGTCTTTTTATTTTAAAATTGGAAATAGATAAATGTATTGTCACTGCCCAAACCATATATACCTAAATATATTGTCGCAATTATTATGGCGAGATATGCGAACCAGCGTATTATGAAGAATTTGTTAAAAAAGAAGTCTTCTATTTTATCTTGGTGTTTTTTTAGGAGCATTTCAATTAACAATAATCCGGCGAGGAGGAATATGGTGAATTTGAATTCTATATTGTCGAAACCATGATTGAAGATGTCGCTGGCATTTCCGAAGCCTATGTTGCCGAACATATTGATGGCATCTGAAAATGTTCCGGCTCGGAAGAATATGAGTGATAATGTCCATAGCGATGTTACGAACAGACAACTTGCTATTTTTGATAGTAATTCTTTTGGATTTAGGTGGAATAGCTTGTCGAAAACAGCTAGGAAAATACCGTTTAAAAGTCCCCATATTACAAAATTCCATGATGCTCCATGCCATAATCCACTTACTGTGAATATGATAATGATATTGATATATGTTCTGATTTTACCTTTTCTGTTGCCGCCGAGAGGAAAGTAAAGGTAGTCTCTGAACCAGTTGGTAAGTGTGATATGCCATCTTGCCCAGAAGTCTTTGAAGGAAGTCGCTAAGTAAGGTTTGTTGAAGTTGGTGCTTAGCCTGAATCCGAATATGTGTGCAGTTCCGATTGCAATCTGTGAATATGCGGAGAAGTCGAGATAAAGCTGGAATGCAAAGAAAATCACAGCCATCAATGCTGGAAGACCATGCGTATCAGCTATGTTCCCGTAAACATTGTCAACATAAATTGCAAGTCTGTCGGCAATGACGATTTTTTTGAATAATCCAAGTGCTATCATAAACAGTCCTTTACGTGTTGTGTCATAGTCGAACTTCTTCGGAGTGAAGAACTGTGGCAACAAGTCGCGTGCTCGTTCAATAGGACCAGCAACGAGTTGCGGGAAAAATGAGATAAAGGTAAAGAATGCTATGATGTCTTTTGTAGGTTCTAATTTCTTATGGTAAATGTCTAGTACGTAACTTAGTCCTTGGAATGTGTAGAAACTGATTCCGACAGGCAGGATGATATTAAGTGGTGTGAATGTCGCTGTTATTCCGAATATATTTAATAATGAATAAAAGCTGTCGATAAAGAAGTTGCAATATTTGAAGAATCCTAAGATGCCTAAATTTATGACGATGGAGATGGTGAGATAGAGCTTACGCCGTCTGACGTATTCTTCTTTGTTGATTAAATATCCGAAAATGAAGTCTGTCGCAGATATGATGACTATTAATATCAATAGTTTCCAGTTCCAAACACCATAAAAAAAGTAGCTTATGGTCAGTAGAAATAGGTTTCTTAATTTTATGTTCTTATTGAAAATTAACCAATAAAGTAAATATGTTGCGATTAGAAAGAATCCGAATGAAAATGAATTAAAAAGCATAGTGATTTAGTTATATCATTATGCAAAATAAGTACAATTTTTATAATATTCCTACTCTTTTTTTGAACTAACAGATAAACTCTGCAAATTTTTCCGCTTGTATTTTTAGTTCATTAAGCTGTTCCTCCGTGAGTTTAAATTCTCCTTTCACCCAAGCCTCCATTCCGAGTGCGATGCCAGTCTGAGGTTCTTTCATCACATCCATCTTGATATATTCCAGAAGTTCGTTGAGTTTCTCGCGGCATGACTTCGTCATGTTTCTGCCGCCAGCACCGCTCGCCGTGACTTTCTTTCCCTGAACAGCGGTAGGATTGGCGAAGTTGGAAATGTCCATCGGACGTGACAGCCAGTCGAAGAGGTTTTTCAATAATCCAGGATAACTCTGATTATATTCTGGCGTAAATATCCAAATGCCGTCGGCTTTGAGAATCTCTTGCCTAACTCTAAAAACGGCTTGTTGACTTGTAGTCGTGTGGTCTTGTAGACTTTCCCAATCCTGATTCATATAAGGAATGTCATCGAATTTAAGATAAGAGATTTCGAATCTGTCTTTGAGTAGGTTTTCTGCAACTTTTGCGAGTTGTCTGTTGAAAGAGTTTTTACGAAGTGAGCCTATGATAAAAAGAATCTGTTTCATGATGTAAAGTTTATTATGAAACAGATTGTATTGAATAATGTTTTATGTGTAGTTCGGAATAAAAAACTCTAGAATTTCAGTGAAATCCTAGAGTTTAAGTTTCTAGAGTTTTAAAATTCTAAAGTTATAGAATTCTAAAATATTTACCAGTTGAGGATTTTCTTGAAGTCGTAATCTTCAGGATTTGCTACATATTTCTTAGCTGCTTCGTAATCAGCAGGAGTGATGTATTGTAAGCAGTCGCGGAATACGAGTTTAGCTTTTGCACCTTCCATGTTTACGAGGCGAGGTTTTACTTTACCGTTTTCGTCTTCTACGTCTTTGAGATATAATGGTTTGACTTCACCTTTGCTGTCTGATGTAACCATAGCGCCAGATACGCCTTCGTCGAACAATTGTTTTACGCCATAACCTAACATGCTGCAGTAGAACAAGTCGAAAGCACCTGGGTCGACGCAGCGTACTTCGTAGCCGATTTCCACTGGGCGGCTCTTGATAGAGAGTCCTAATTCAGCGATACGTTTTTGTAATAAAGTGTTGAAGATATGAGCTTTACTTACGTTGCCGAGTTCTGGGTGGCCGTGGTCATCGTATGTGAAGTTAACGCCAGAGTTAGCGATTTCTTCATCTGTCATGAAGTGGAATACACCTTCGCTGATGATAGCGACGCCGTAACCGATGCCCAAGATTTTGCGTTTAATCATAGCGCTGATGACGAGGTTGAGGATGCGGTCGAAAGTCACTTCAGTTTTGTTGAACATTTCAGGGATGATGATCATAGGGTAGTGGCAAGCTGCACCCATGCCGAAGGCGAGGTGACCAGCTTCGCGTCCCATTGCAGAGACGAGGAACCAGTTGCCGCTAGTACGAGCGTCTTCGTAAACTGTTTGAGAGATTCTCACGCCAGCTTCTTTTGCTGAGTAATAACCGAATGTAGGTGTTCCTTCAGGAAGAGGAAGGTCGTTGTCGATGGTTTTTGGAACGTGTATGTTTTGGATTTTTACGTTATTGGCTGCCAAGAATTTAGAGATGCGATTTGCTGTTGAAGCAGTGTCGTCGCCACCGATTGTGACTAAAAGTTTCACATTGTTTTTCACGAAGAAGTCGGTGTTGAATTCCTCGTCTTTTGGTTTGTAGCGACTCATCTGTAATGCAGAACCGCCCATTCTTTGGATTAAATCAGCATAAGCGAAATCCATTTCAACGAACTTAGGATTTGGCTTGAACAGATTTTTATAACCTTCGTGGAGACCGATAACGCGGTAGTTGTCTTTCAAGAAAGTCTTTGCTACAGTGCTGACTACAGTGTTGATGCCAGGAGCAGGACCGCCACCAGCGAGAATAACTATTGATGGATTCATACAAATGTTTTGTTAAAATTATGATGTTATATTTTAGTTTTTGCAAAGGTAAAAATATTATCAAAACGAAGCAAAAAATCAGTAAAAATATATTGTTTTTTATGCTTAAAAATCGTATTTTTGTCGACTATTAATTGGCAATTCTTTATTTCAAGGATTGAGATCAAAATTGAGATATGTATAGTTTTATTTCGGGCAAGATAGTTGACAAGAATCCTGCTTATGTAATTATTGATAATCAGGGAATTGGATATTTGATAAATATAACGTTAAATACGTTTACTTCAATAGGAGAGCAAACGGAAGTGAGGCTGTACGTACATTTGGCGATTCGTGAAGATGCGCATGTTTTGTATGGTTTTTATACCGAAGAAGAACGTTCTTTGTTCCTGCAGCTGATAACGGTTTCTGGAGTGGGCTGCAATACCGCAAGATTGATACTTTCATCATTGACGGTGCGCGAAACAGTAGACGCTATCGCTAATAACAATGTCAAGGCTATTCAAAGTGTTAAAGGAATCGGCGCGAAAACGGCT
Source organism: Bacteroidales bacterium (assembly GCA_045657145.1). Taxonomy (GTDB): domain Bacteria; phylum Bacteroidota; class Bacteroidia; order Bacteroidales; family F082; genus Limimorpha. Next base: position 153,653 of record JAZOSK010000098.1, read on the forward strand.
CAAAGAATAATCGTCGACTTGCATGATAAAGTTGCCAAACTTAACCTTACAGAAGGAGAAAAAACGCCTTTCGGATACAATACATTGAAAGAAGAGGCGTTATCTGCATTAATGGTTTTAGGCTTTAATAGAACAAGCATTGAGAAAGCCTTGGATAAACTCTTGTCGCAGATGGAAAATCCAAGTGTAGAACAACTTATCAAAGAAGCGCTAAGACTGCTTTAAGTTATTGTAATTTAATTTATGAGAAAGTATTTAATTAAAAATATCAAACATATTTTTACGCTAGTGTTGTTACTTGGCGTAATGCTGCCTTTATCATTAAATGCACAAAACAATGATAGTATACAGCTGATTTATCCTATTCCTCATGACGATGGAAATCCGATGAATTATGAAAATAATAAGTCGGGACTATTCCTCGGAGATCCTGATAATGTGACCCGTGAAATAATATATGATCCTGCAACGGGTAAATATACTTTCTATAGCAAGATAGGCGACTTTATGTACAAAGATCCTTATAGTATGGATCAGAAGCAATATACTGATTATTACAATAAAAAGTCGGTGAATGATTACTGGAAAGAACGCCGCGAATCAGTTGGAAGTACTTCCGGTAATGGTAATCAGCTTATTCCGACAATGTATGTGGGCGGAAAAGCTTTTGATAAAATATTTGGTAGCAATACAATCGATATTAAACTTCAAGGTTCTGCCGACGTTACTTTAGGCATTAAACACCAACGCAGAAACGACCCTTCCTTGACGATAAGTCAACAGAGAACCACAAACTTCGACTTTGATGAAAGCATACAGTTGAGCGCAGCCGCAAAGATAGGCGAGAAGATAGAATTTAAACTCAACTATAACACAGAAACACAATTTACTTTCGATAATAAATTCACCTTGAAATACGAAGGTGATGAAGATGACATCATTCAACTTATTGAAGCTGGTAACGTTAGCATGCCGCTACAAAGTTCTCTGATTACTGGTACACAGTCTTTGTTTGGTATTAAAACTAAATTGCAATTTGGAAAGACAAGCGTTACTTCTGTGGTGTCGTATCAAGAAAGTGAAACGCAGAATATTTCGGTCAGCGGTGGGGCTCTTACTAACGAATATGAGATAGAGTGTATTGATTATGAAGAAAATAGACACTTTTTCCTTGCTCAGCATTTTAGAGATAATTACGAAAAAGCCTTAGAAAACTTGCCTCTTGTTACTTCTGATATCAATATCAATAAGATTGAAGTATGGATTACAAATACTACTTCTAATTACGAAAATAGCCGTAATATAGTGGCGTTCACTGATTTGGGTGAAGGCAAATCTGAATGGATATATAATGACGAAAAAGTTCATTCTTCAGGAACGATAGGAACACAATATCCAGATAATGCAGTGAACACATTGCTCAATAATATGGATTATAATTCCATAAGGTCTTTAGATGCTGTTACTTCATATCTGACAACTGAAGGATATACTTCGGGTAAGGACTTTGAGAAATTACAAAAAGCTAGAAAACTGAATCCTTCAGAATATGTTCTTAATAGTAAGTTAGGTTTCATTACCTTGAATATCAACTTGAATGCAAACCAGACATTGGCTGTAGCTTATCAGTATACTGTCATCGGACAGGATAAGGTTTATCAAGTTGGTGAATTTTCAGACCAAAGTATTGCCGACCCTAATCTGTTGGTAACTAAATTGTTGAAGAGTACTACAATCAATACTAAGATGCCTATGTGGAATCTTATGATGAAGAATGTTTATAACATAAGAGCCTATCAGGTAAGTCCTAGCGATTTTGTTATGAATATCTTGTACTTAGGTAATAGCAATGGTGTTTCTACAGGATATTTTGCTGATGCAGAAGGAAGTGCAAAAGGACAATCTTTGCTTTATCTGATGAATGTCGACAGATTGAATTCTCAGAATAATCCAGTAGAAGGCGGTGATGGTCTTTTCGACTTTATCAATGGTGCGACAACAAATGGCGGTACTATCAATGCAGCTACGGGTCGTATCTATTTCCCAGTGCTTGAGCCATTTGGAAGTCATATCAGAAAGATTTTTGAAGATGAGCCAGCTCTTGCTGATAAATATGCCTTCGATTCTTTGTATCGTTTAACCAAGGCTTCGGCTGAGCAATATACTGAAAAGAATAAGTTCAGATTAGAAGGACATTATACTTCATCATCGGGAAGTGAGATAAACTTAAATGCGCTTAACGTACAGCCTGGTTCTGTTAGCGTTAGCGCTGGTGGCGTGCCTCTCGTAGAAAACGTGGATTATACAGTCGACTATACACTCGGCCGCGTGACGATATTGAACGAGGCTCTGCTTAACTCGGGTACAAATATCAATATCTCAATGGAAAACAATACAGCTATTTCAACTATGAAAAAGACATTCATGGGAGCTAGAGTTGAACATGAGATTAACCCAGACTTCTTGATTGGCGGTACGATTTTACACCTTACAGAAAGAGCTTATACAACAAAAGTCAATTACAATGACGAGCCTTTGTCAAATACAATATATGGTTTTGATTTGAATTATCAGACTGATTCTCAATTGTTGACTGACCTTATAGATAAATTGCCTTTTATTGAAACAAAACAAAAGTCAAGAATTTCGATATATGGAGAAGTCGCGCAATTTATACAAGGCATCAATAAAGAAAATGGTCAAACAGGAACTTCATATATAGATGATTTTGAAGGTTCTAAGTCAACAATAGACTTACGTCAATGGTCGACATGGAACCTTGCAAGTACTCCTCAACATCAGCATACTTTGTTCCCAGAGGCATATTCTACAATGGGATTGGATTATGGCAAAAACCGTTCTAAATTGGCATGGTACACCATCGACCAGTCGGTGTTTTATGAACGTCGTAGCAATATCTTGCCATCGAACGTTAGCAATGATGAATTGTCAGACCATAGAGTGCGACAGGTTCTTGAAACAGAAATTTTCCCTAACAGAGATATACAGGCTGGTATGTCGACAAACGTATCTGTCTTGAACTTGGCATATTATCCTGACTTAAGAGGTCCTTATAATTATGATACCGAAAACCTTAATTCTGATGGAACGTTCTCAAATCCAGAGGATAGATGGGGCGGTATTATGAGAGCTATAGAGTCGTCAGATTTCAATGCGACAAATGTTGAATATATTGAATTCTGGATGATGGACCCATTCTTTGAAGGACAAGACCAAAGCAATGTCGGTAAGTTGTACTTCAACTTGGGTGATATCTCTGAAGATATTTTGCGAGACGGAAGAAAATCGTATGAGAATGGATTGCCAGTGTCTAATCAAATCGTAAATGTCGATACAACATCATGGGGCCGTGTTCCATCATTGCAAGCATTGGTCGATGCATTTGATTCTAATCCTCAATCACGTCAATATCAAGATATTGGATATGATGGACTTTCAAATAATGATGAACGTTCTTTCTTTGATGAATATCTTGAAATATTAAAGAGTAAATTGACAGCTGAAGCTTATGCAGAAGTGTATGACGACCCTTCATCAGATGATTATCATTATTTTAGAGGCTCTGATTATGACTCTGATGTCAAATATAGTAGCATTTTGGAACGTTATAAGAAATATAACGGCAACGAAGGTAACTCACCTTCAGAAGCACAGTATACAGAAAATTATACAACGAATAATACAACACGTCCAGACGTGGAAGATATTAATGACGACAATACACTTAGTGAGTCGGAAAATTATTATCAATATGAAATTGACCTCGATCCTAATAAGATGATGAGATCGGGACAAAATAGAATTTCAGACATACGTACTACGACAGTCACAACTATCAACGGTGAGAATAAGGAAATTAAATGGTATCAGTTCCGTATTCCTGTCAGAGAACCAGATAAAGTCATTGGTAACATTGAAGGATTCTCTTCAATTCGTTTCATGAGAATTTTTATGAAAGGATTCAAGAGCGACATCGTGATACGTTTTGCAACATTGGATCTCGTGAGAGGCGAGTGGCGTACTTATACACAATCGATACAAGCGCCAGGAGAGTATGTCGCTGGAGACCAAACCAACCATACTTTGTTTGAACAATCTGCTGTGAACCTTGAAGAAAACAGCAATCGTGTTCCTGTTCCTTACGTCATCCCTCCAGGAATATATCAGGAAGTCTATACTGGAACATTGTCGACGATACGTCAGAATGAGCAAGCGTTACAGCTGTCTGTAGAAAATCTTGTCGATGGCGACGCAAGAGCTGTATATAAATCAACAAGTTTCGACTTCAGATATTACAAGAAACTGCGTATGTTTATCCATGCTGAAAAAATGCATGAATATGATGATATGGAAGACGGCGATCTTACCGTGTTCTTGCGCTTCGGTTCTGACTTGACCGACAACTATTATGAATATGAAGTGCCTTTGAAGTTTACAGATTGGTACACATCATCGACTGACGACTTTGCCATTTGGCCAGAGGAAAATAATATAGAAATTGATTTCGAAGAACTTATCGAAGTGAAGAATAATCGCAATAGAGCTATTGGAACCAATAATGTTCAGTCGAATCGAGTTTATGCAGAAACTTCAGGCAACAAGAAAATAAAAGTCTTGGGTAATCCTACCATCAGCGAAGTGAGAAGCATGATGATAGGTGTCAGAAATCCACTGAATAATAATGAGGTGGCTAGTGATAAAAGCGCCATTGTGTGGATCAATGAGTTGAGACTTACAGACTTGAACAACCAAGGCGGATGGGCTGCAACAGGACGCATTGAAGCAACATTGGCTGATTTGGGTAGAGTGACAGCTTCAGGTTCTTATAACTCATCAGGTTATGGTGCCTTAGAAACAAAGGTGACAGACTCTAAGATGGAATCGAATGGATATTATAATGTATCGACAGACATCGACTTAGGAAAATTCATGGCACCACAAAAGACAGGTATTACAGTGCCTATTCACTATGACCATAATCAGACAACAATAACACCTGAATATAATCCATTCGATCCAGATGTTAAGTTTAAAAACGCTTTGGAAATTATTGAAGATCAAGCAGGCAAAGATTCACTTAAGTATGCGGCTAAAGATGTTGTGAAACAGACCAACTTCAATATTACCAATTTGAGAAAGACGCGTGTAGGAAAGAAAAAGCCACATTTCTGGGATATAGAAAACTTCAATGCTTCGTATGCTTATACGAAACAAGAACAAAGAAGTAGCGATATAGAATACTCTATCGACAAGAGCTATCGTGGAGGACTTGGATATTCCTATTCGGCCAATGCGAAAAATATTCAGCCTTTCGCAAAAGCAAAATGGGCATCATCGCCATATTTACAATTTATTAAAGATTTCAACTTCTATTACATGCCAAAGAGTTTCTCATTCTCAACAGAAATGTTCAGACAATATCAAGAGCAAAAATTGAGAAACAAGAGCACAGGCGACATTCTTATCAGGCCTACATATGCTAAGAACTGGGATTGGAATCGTACTTATGACTTTAGATATGACATTACTAAGGCATTGAATTTCACATATACAGCTTCCGCTAATGCTTATATTTATGAGCCAGCTGGTATGCCAGAGAGAGAAACTGCAGAATGGAACGCAAATAGAGATACAATCAGAGATGAGATTTTTGGTTTAGGTTCTATTTCAAGATTTAACCAGACATCGAAAATTAATTATAATATACCTATTAATAAATTGCCATACCTTGACTGGGTGACATCGAGTGCTAGTTATACAGGAACATACCGATGGACAGCCTCGTCACGTTCAACACAGAACGTTATGGGTAACATGAATGAAAACGAATTAAGTTTGCAAATCAACGGAAACGCGGACTTTACGAAGTTATATAATAAGGTGCCTTATTTCAAGAAGATTACTACTCCAAAACGTGCAAATCGTAATAATAGTCGTCAGCCTAAAAAAGAAGATGCAGTGGCAGATAGCACCAACAAGACATCTAAGAAAAACTATGCTAAAATCGTTGGAGACAATGTCGTAAGAGTTTTGTTGAGTGTTAAGAAAGCTTCATTCTCCTATTCTCAAAGCAGCGGCGTTTCTTTGCCAGGTTATATGTATGAGCCAGATTATATTGGACTTAACTCTGCAACAGGAGCTCCTGGATTTGGATTCGTATTCGGCAGAAACGACAACGTCTTGGATAAGGCGATAAACGGCGGCTGGCTCACAACAGATACTACTTTCAACCAGGCATACTCTGAAAGATTTAATGAGTCGTATAACTATAAAGTTACTCTCGAGCCATACCAAGATATCAAAATCGACATTAGCGGTAATAGAAGCTATGTGGAAAACTTCTCTGAATATTTCAGAGCCGACGCAGATGGTATATTCCATATCTATACTCCGACAAATGGAGGTAACTTCAGCATATCTCATTTGATGACAGCGACTTCGTTTATGAATGGCGATGAATTGTTCGAAACAATGCTGGGCAATAGACAAGATATCGCATTGCGTCTGGCTAATGAAAATCCAAACTGGGTGGAAATGGGAAGCCCTATGGTTTACGACTCTATCGGACATGGCTATTATCCTTATGGATATGGAGCAAACTCTCAAGAAGTACTCATTTATTCGTTCTTGGCAACATATTCAGGACAAGACGCTAATAGCGTAGAACTTAATATGTTCAGAAAATTCGCCCTTCCAAACTGGTCCGTCAATTTCTCAGGACTTTCAAAAATACCAGCTCTTAAGAAGATATTTAAGACCATCAATATTACACACTCTTATAAATCAACATATTCAATCTCGTCATGGGCTACAAATCTTAGCTATTCGGAAAATGACCCAATGATGATGTATGAAGGTACTAATTTAAGAGTGCCTCAATACGACATGGCTCAAATGGTCCTTTCAGAACAATATGCGCCTTTAATCGGTATCAAATTAGCTTTCAAGAATAATTTGTCACCATCCTTAGACTTTAAAAAAAGCAGGACAGTCACGATAAGCTTTATCAATAATCAGCTTACAGAATCAGAAGGAAGAGAAATTATCATCGGCTGTGGATATACTTTCAAAGATCTCGGACTTACATTCGCATCGGCAGGAGGCGCATCGTCAAAAACAAGCAACGACTTGACAATGAAATTGGATATAGGCTTTAGAAAAGATAAGACAACTTTGAGAAGTATAGATGAAAACTATAGCCAAATATCTTCAGGTCAAAATAAAATAAATATTTATTTGACAGCAGACTATGATTTCAGCACGCGTCTAGGTATGCAGGCATTCTTCAGACATGATGTTACAGACCCATTTATAGCTAATTCCTATAAGACTTCAAACACATTTGCTGGCGTGACATTAAGATTTAGTTTGACTCAATAATTTTTTTTGATAGAAGTAGAAATCATAAGAATAAAAATCGTATTTTTGGCACAATAAAAAGTAATTATTTAATCTTAAAATAAAATAACAATGAACATTCCAGCAGAATTAAAGTATTCAAAGGATCACGAATGGATCCGCTTAGAAGGTGAAACAGCTTACGTAGGTATCACAGACTTCGCACAACACGAATTAGGTGACATCGTTTTCGTTGACATCGACACAGTTGATGAAACACTCGAAGCAGACGAAACATTCGGTACAATCGAAGCTGTTAAAACATCTTCAGAATTATTATTACCAGTAGCTGGTACAGTTATCGAATTCAACGAAGCTCTTGCAGACGCTCCAGAAACAGTTAACAACGATCCTTATGGCGAAGGCTGGATCATCAAAGTTCAAGTAGCTAACCCAGCAGAACTCGATGGTTTATTAGACGCTGAAGCTTATAAAGAATTAATCGGCTAATAAATAGCTATCAGTTTTTAGCTATCGGCTATCAGTAATAAATGCTGAATGCTGACAACTGAACGCTGAAACTTAGACATTGTGAAACGACTGTCGGAAGGATTTTATCCAGGATTCATTTGCGCCACTATAATAATGGTGCTTATGGGATTGCCAGGAAAATATTTCCCGACAGTCGTTTGCTTTTGGGATTGGCTGGGCCCAGATAAAATTGCTCACCTGTTGTTATTCTCGATATTTTCCTTCGCATCTTTGTGGGGATATAGAAAATACCTCTTCAACTTTAACTATAATCACAGAAAAAAAATACTCCTTACGATATCCTTAATATCAATTTTATATGGAGGATTGACAGAACTGCTACAAAAATACCTCTTCATCAATAGATATTGCAGTTTATACGATTTTATCGCCGATACAATAGGTTGCTTGTTAGGTATTGCTGCTTTCCTTTTTTTAGTTCAAAAAAAAAATAAAAAATTAAAAAAATCAGAGGAGAATATCTAATAAATTTATTAACTTTGTGGCGCAATAAATTTTTGAGTTCTAACTAGAAAAAATAATAAAATGGAAATTAAGAAATCACCTAAAGCAGATCTTGAAAGCAAGAAGCTAACATTTACCTTGATAGGTCTGGTCGTGACATTATTTATTGTATGGCGTGTTTTTGAATACAAAAGCTACGACAAACAAACTTTCGATGACTTACAAACCAATGTTGAGGTTATAGAAGAAGAAATGGTTGAAATTACAAAACAAGAACAACCAAAAGTTCAACCTCCACAACCAAAACCACAAGTAACTCAAATCCAAATCGTTGAAGACGACGTTGAAGTAGAAGACGAAATCGACATCAATGCTGAAGTCGACCAAGACGAAGTAATCGAAGAATACGAATTCACTCCACCAGAGATTGAAGAAGAAGAAATCGTTGAAGCAGAAATCTTCAAAGTTGTAGAAGAAATGCCAGAATTCCCAGGCGGAGCTGCTAAGATGATGGAGTTTATCCAAAAAAATATTAAATATCCTATGATGGCTCGTGAAAGCGACATCCAAGGTCGTGTATTCGTTAACTTCGTTGTTGAACCAGACGGAACAATCACAAATGTAACTGTGATGCGTGGTATCGGAGGCGGCTGCGACGAAGAAGCTCTTCGCGTTGTTCAAAGCATGCCTAACTGGAAACCTGGTAAACAACGTGGTAGCGCTGTACGCTGTTCATTCACAGTGCCTATCATCTTCAAATTACAATAGTAAAAAATTAAATACTTATATAAAAGAGCTGCTTAAACAGCTCTTTTTTTTATATATAAAAATTCATGATTGACTTATTTACTATCTAAAAAAAATGTAAATTTGCAATCATGACAAATCCAGAAAAAAAGAAATATACATTACGCTTTGGCAATAAAGATTTGCCATCATTCCTAGTAACAAAAGAAAATACAAGAAGACTAATCTTCTTTACAACAGTATATTCACTAATATTTATTAACCTTTTCCGTCCTTTTAATTCCGAATCGTGGATACCAGGAATAAATTCATTCAACTATTTCCTCTATTCATCTCTCATGGTACTTATCGGATTGGTTCTCATTTCCATCAGCCGAGTGATAATGTATTTCTTCGTGAAAAAAATATCTATCGGATATCTGGAATACATCTTGTGGATATTCGGAGAAATAGTCATACTCGCAGGGTTCTACATCTTCATCGCTCATAAAGTCGGATTCATAGATAACTATATCCAAGAAAATCCAGGCTTTGCGTACGGAGAAGCTATTTTTGAAATATTTAGAAAAGCTGTGGCTAACACAACATGGATGTTGCTTATACCTTATATCATATCTTTCCTTTATCTGTATAATGAACATTTAATCAAGAAATTAGCTAGTCAGCAAAGTGATGGTAAGGAAAGAAATGTCATTCAATTCAAAGATGAAAAAGACGAAGTCCGTTTCAGTATAGCATCAGACAGAGTCGTTTTTATAGAATCGTCAGATAATTACTGCATCATAAAATACCTCAACAATGATAAAGTGTCAGACTTTGTCCTGAGAAATTCTTTAAAAAGATTAACAAACGAACTTCAAGATACTCCAATTCAACGTTGCCATAGGTCTTATATGATTAATTTTGAACACGTGTCGTCGTTGAAAAAAGATAATAGCGATGTGAGCTTTGAATTCGATATTCCAAATATAAAAGAAATACCAATTTCTAAGTCGTATAACGAGAAGATTATGGAATTGTTTGTTACATATTCAAAACAAAGATAATTCTCGATGTATAAGCTACGTTATTTAATATTAACATTATTTCTATTATTTGGATTTGATTCGTTTGCGCAGCTAAATCATAAACATTTTATTTTGATGGGACGCATCGATTTGTCGGAAGAGAATTATTCCGAGGCGATGCATAACTTCAATAAAGCCATTATCGCCAAGCCTAACGATTTTGAAGGCTATTTCCTCAGAGGCATCGCGAAGTATAGTCTCAACGATTATATAGGAGCTGTTGAGGATTTTACCAAAACATTGAAAATACATCCTTTATATGTAAGAGCTTATCATTACAGAGGCGTCGCTAACGATAGGCTCGGAAACTATGCCGACGCGAAAAAGGATTACTCTAAGGCGATTTCATTAGACCCTTATGACGCAGAACTGCATATCGCTATGGGTTCGACAAAACTTCACCTCAACGAATTTGAAAATGCTATCGCAAGTTTCGATACGGCAATAATCATCAACCCAAACAATGCTAATGCCTATATTAACAGAGGTATAGCTAAAAGATTTCTAGAACGTCTCGATGATGCCGTGTCGGACCTTAACAAAGCTGTATATTACGACTTGTTTAATGTTGAAGCACTTGTCAGACGCGGAATAATCAGAATGGAACAAGAACAATATCACGATGCTTTGTTGGATTTTAATACCGCACTGAAAATGGATGGCGATAATCCGATAATTTTCTTTAACAGAGGAACAGTGTATCTTAACTTAGGCGACACTATTTCTGCCTTGAAAGATTATGAACGCGTAAATAACATTGACGAACGTAATGCATTGACATATTTTAACAGAGCTATAATTTATGCTCAGCAGAAAGAGAATGACATCGCTATGGCTCTCTTTGATAAAGTGGTGGAAATAAATCCTAAAAATATTTATGGATATTTCAATCGTGGCATTTTGTTTTATCAGATGGACGACCTCGATAATGCTGAAAGCAACTTCTCAAAAGTTATAGAATTGTTCCCAGATTATGTTGACGCATGGGTAAATAGGTCGATTGTGAGATATGAAAAAGGCGACACTAAAGGAGCTGAGGCCGACAGATTTAAATCTAAAGAAATAATGGAACTGATAAATAGTGATAAAAATATAGATTCTCTTTATAATGTCTATTCAAAATCAATAGATTATGACAAGATAATAGCTTTCGATTCTGATTTTACCAATGGTGATAAAGGCGGAAAACTAGCTCAGTTTTCATCATTTGATATAAAACCTTTCGACAATTTTATCATCGGCGTCGATGAGTTTGATTCTAAAGAAAAAAATAATAAGGAAAAACGTCAGTTTGTAGACGCTACCTTGAGCCAAGTCAATGAGAATAAACAACTTGATGGGTTGCGACTTGTTTATATGTCAAAAACTTCTTTCGACGAAAACTATCAGTCGCTGCTCAACGATTCTATTATCGAATCTGTTGAAGATGTTAATTTGAAAATATTTTTATCAGCCTTGCTTAATTATGAAATACATAATTTTCAACATGCTGAAAATGATTTCAATTTGTTGATAAATAATGATATATATAATGTTTATGCTAATTTGAATATAGCGTCTATTCAAAAAGATAAGGCGGAATTGATATTGGCAAAACAGAATTATAATGATCCAGTAAGTATCAATGCGAAGAAAATAACAGAAAAAAGAAGTGTTGATAATCCACAAAAACCTGATTATCAGGAAGCCTTGAATGCTTTGACAAAACTCGCAAATAAAAATAAAACCAATCCTTTCGTGTGGTATAACTTGGGTAATGTTCATCTGCAGATGCAGGAATTTCATAAGGCTATAGACGATTATTCTCTTGCGATAAAATATGAAAAAAATCTTGCGGAAGCTTATTACAATAGAGGCTTGACATTATTGTTTCTCGGAGAAAAAGAATTGGCAAACAGCGATTTAAGCAAGGCTGGAGAATTGGGAATAAAAGAAGCTTATGCCGTGATAAAAAGATTTATAAATGATTAAAATATATTATCTTTACACCTAAAATTTACATTATGAAAAAGAAGACTTTATTTATTATCATATTGGTTATAATATCCTTATGCGCTTTGGCTTTCGTAATTTGGACTATAACAAAACCACAAGCTTATGAACCTGAATATCTTGAACCGGAGGTGTATGAAGACCAAGTTTATGATACAGATATGATAATTGGATTATGGCAGACAGGAAGTGTGTTTTATAGGTATAATGATGACTATACAGGCGTTACTTGGGATACTGCCGATGATGTGACAGAATTGGAAGGTGGCAAATTCACTTGGGAAGTAGATAAAAAGAGAATCATTCACTACCATCAGATGGAAATAAGTGGAGCGATAATACCTAAAGTATACACTATCACTAATTTAGATTTGTCTAACTTGGAATATAGAGACGATTATAAAGTGGAATATGTCTTTACCAAAGTAGAGTGATTATTTATTCATTTTGACAATTTTAGGCATTTTGTCCTTAAACTGAGGCATTGTCATTCCTATAGATGCGTTGATGTATGTAGGGTCGCAGACGTAATATTTCTTTCCTGCATAAGAAAAAGCATCGCCGCTGATATTTGTGTTGTCGCCGAAACATACAGCTGTCGCTAGGTGGCCTTCGTATTGTAAACCAATAACTTTTGCATCAGTATAGGCCGTTACTAGCCAAGCGAATAATGCAGAACGATCTTCGCAGTCGCTGTAAGGATAAGCGATAACTTCTTCTGGATAGAAATATTTTTCGTAACCAAATTGCTGGTCATCAGTCTTGTAGTCGAATGCTGTTTGAACGAAATTCAAGATTATGTCTATAAATTGAACTGTTGTATATTCTTGTTTTATTTCGTTAAGTTTTTCATTAAATACTTTTTGAGCTTCGATGGAAATAGGGGAGGCGAAGTAGATTGGAAATACAGTCATTGGTACATCATTGAGATAAGCGATATGTGCGCTATTATAAGGTAGCACTATTTTGTCGTTGATTTTTTCTATGGCCAATTCTCTATTTATGTCGCATTGTCCCATATTTAAAGTGTTATGGAAATCCAATCCAATTTGTTTTAATTCAGCATTTTGTTTGTCGTTATTATATGTGTAGATGCTTTCTTTCGAGTTGCCGCCGCCATAAATGGAATAGTATTTAAAACTGCTGTTGTCGGTATCATTAAAACGGAAGAAAGAATAAGAATAAACTTCTTTAGAGTTGTCGATGACAGCAAGAAGTGTCAGCTTGTTTGACTCTTTGCCTCTGGCTATCTTGACTTTGAAGCCACCTTCGTTACGTAGCATATAGAAATTGAACAGTACGCAATTGTCTATGTCGGAGAATATTTCCTCTGATAAAGAACGTAAGATACAGAAATATCCCCAATCGTTGAGTCCCATTGTGTTGACATAATTGTCAATCTGTTTCCATAATTCTGATGTCTCTGCGGACATTTTGGATATTTCCTTGAAATAATCAGCGACTTCATCTTCTTTGATGCCTTTGTTATTCAGACGTAGTTTGTTGTCGATATTAAAGTCGAGTTTCTTTCCGTAGAAGTTAATCGTAATATTTGGGTTTTGTGTTATGTTGGTTTTAGTATAAGTTATATGATCTGATATGCTGTTAATTTCTTTTACGCCTGAATGTGTGATGGTTTTTCTGACTACGTAATTGTTTTGTCGAGGAGTGTAATCTGTTTTGTCGCTGGTATTTACGTTGTTAATATTAGAAACTTGTGGAAGTTGCGCGTTGTTTTTATATTGAAGATCGTCTGAGCTCGATTCTGTGATTCCAGATTTTGGTGCTTCTGGTGCTTTGCCTATTTTGGGTAAAGTCATTGTGAGTTCTTGTGTCTTGAACTCTTCAAATAAAGCCCATTCTTTTGCCAAGAACTCTGCGAATTCAGCGTTGGCTTTTGTTATGAATTCGTCATATTCTTCGTTAAGTCTCTGAGTATGTTTATTTGCGTCTTGTAAAAACTTAGACTGTTCTTCTTTTAAAGACTCTAAATATTTTTGATATTCATCGTCTTGAGAATATCCAAGAAATGATATGATGCTAAGAAAGGACAGGAACAATAACTTTTTCATAGTTGTAATATTTGTAGCAAAGTTAATAATCAGAATAGGCTTTGTCAACTGAAAAATATATAATAATTTTTATTAAATCGTCACCTTATTTAATATGTCTGTTAGTGCAGCTATCGCGATTCCGTAATTTGTGATAGGAATGTTTTGTGCTTTAGCGCGACGCACTCTCGACAAGACATGACGGCGTGTAAACATACATGCGCCGCAGTGAATAATGAGGTCGTATTGACTTAAATCTTCAGGGAAATCGTTGCCAGAAACAATGTCGATTTGTAGTTCCTCGCCGAATTTCTTACGTAGCATACGAGGCAGTTTCACTCTTCCGATGTCTTCGTTCTGAGGAATATGAGAACAAGCTTCAGCAATAAGCACTTTGCCATTTTTAGGCAACGCCATCAAAGCGTCAGCACCTTCTTTAAAAGTGTCGATGTCGCCTTTGTGACGTGCCATCAATACTGAGAATGAAGTCAGTTTCGTTTCTTTGGGTGTTAATGGCTGTACTTGTGCAAACACCTGCGAGTCGGTGATTATCAATGCTGGCGGAGTCTTGAGATTTTCCAGCATTTGCTGTAATTCTTCAGGAGCGCAACACAATGCAAGTGCGTGCTTATCGAGAAGGTTTCTCAGCGTAACGACTTGAGGCTGTATCAGTCTTCCCTTTGGAGCAGAAGCGTCTTGCGGCATGACAAGAACAACCACATCGCCAGCTTTAACTAAAGAATATGTTATGTCGTCGAGATTGTCGTCTTTACTATAAAGCGACGCCATCTTTGCCAACAATATTTCTATTCCTTTTCCATTCAGTGCTGAAATAGGCAACACATCTTGACCTATTATTTGGGACCATGGGTCGGAGTCAGTGTCAGTGTCAGTGTCAGTGTCAGCGTCACACTTAGTCAAGACGAATATCGTTGGTATCTCGGCTTTTTTGAAGAAGTCGCGCCATTCTATTTCGAAAGATGCGTCGTCAGGTTTTCCTGTAACGAGTATTATCGCCATATCGACTTGTTGTGATGCGCGTTTTGTTCTTTCGTTGCGCATATTGCCGAGTTCGCCTATGTCGTCGAAGCCAGCGGTGTCGGCGATGACAGCCGCTCCTATGCCTGGCAGCTCTATGTTTTTCCAGACGGTGTCGGTCGTCGTTCCAGCTACATCAGAAACGATAGACACATCCTGACCTGTGAGTGCGTTTAACAATGTCGATTTTCCGGCATTACGTCTGCCGAATATTCCTATGTGATAGCGGTTTGAACGTTGCATTTTTACAATTTACAATTAACAATGTATAATTAAAGACGCTTCAATGTGTGTTTAATTTTTATTGTAACATTGAAACGTCTCTACTTTTCACTCCTAACTCCTAATTTCTAACTCCTAATTAAAATCTAAAATCTCTTTCGCCGTGGTCGATGGCATCGAGGTATTTCGCTGCTGTGGCGCGTGCTTTTTCGTTTGGCACTGTCTGCAACAGACGTTGTATCATCGCCTTAGCTTTTTCTTTCACTTCTGGAGAGGCGTAGTCGTTAGTATATTCTTTCAATGTAATCAAGGCGTTAGGCAAGCAGCAGTTAGCGATTTGTCCGCTCTTGAGCAATGACATGAAACGGTCGCCTGTTCTACCTTCGCGGTAACATGCTGTGCAGAAGCTTGGGATATGGTCGAGGTCGAGGAGCCATCCCACCACTTCGTCGAGGGTACGATGGTCGGCGACGTCGAACTGTGCTGAGTTCTCGCTTTCTGTCTCTGGTGTCACATAGCCTCCGACGCTGGTGCGCGAGCCTCCGCTGATCTGTGAGATGCCGAGTTCCAAGAGGCGAGCGCGGCTCTTCTCACTTTCACGAGTGGAGATAATCATACCTGTATAAGGAACAGCGATTCTGATGATAGCGACGATTCTGTAGAAGATGTCGTCTGGCACTGCGTTCTTGAAGTCGGCTGTGTCGATGTCGTCTGCCATACATAATCTTGGTACGCTGATGGTATGAGGACCAACGCCGTATGTAGCTTCGAGGTGCTCGGCATGCATGAGCAATCCGACGAAGTCGTAACGATATGTCTCCAATCCAAACAAAACGCCGATGCCGACATCATCGATGCCGCCTTGCATTGCACGGTCCATTGCCTCAGTGTGATATGCGTAATTGCTCTTTGGTCCTGTTGGATGCAATGCCTCGTAATTTTCTTTGTTATATGTCTCTTGGAATAAGATGTAAGTGCCGATACCAGCATCGCGTAACTTCTGATAATTCTCGACAGTCGTTGCAGCAATGTTAACGTTGACACGACGTATCGCGCCGTTCTTATGTTTTATGCTGTAAATAGTCTTGATGCTTTCTAAGATATATTCGATAGGATTTTCCACTGGATGTTCGCCAGCTTCAAGGGCGAGACGTTTGTGTCCCATGTCTTGCAAAGCGATGACTTCCTGACGGATTTCTTCCTGTGATAATTTCTTACGACGTATGTTTTTATTCTTAAGATGATAAGGACAATATACACAACCGTTTACGCAATAGTTAGAGAGATAAAGCGGAGCGAACATAACGATTCTGTTGCCGTAGAACTTATGTTTTATCTCACGAGCGATGTCGTAAATCTCGTTGATGATTTCTTGGTCGTTGCACTCGAGGAGAAGAGCTGCTTCTCTGTGAGAGATGCCCTTACAATCACGAGCCTTTTGAAGTATAGATTTGATGAGTTCAATATTATTGCTGTTTTCGCGAGCATAAGCCATCGTTTCGCGAATCTCGGAATCGTTGATGAATTCCTCTGCTATCTGTGATTTGATATTATACATGATATGTTGTTTTATTAATTATTCATTCTTAATTCTCAATTTTCAATTTTCAATTTTCAACTTTCAATTCTTAAAGTCCCCTCTGGCGTAACTGATATGATAGCCAATGGCGTTAAGTCTGTCTTCCAGTTGTTGCATCTGTTGAGCCGATTCAGCGCCGGTGCTTTTCTTGTTATCGTAGATGGAATATTTCTTGCGTTGTTCCACTGGAGAGATGTTAGGCATTACCACGTTAGCTCCTGCGAGTATGGCGCGTTCCATGCCGTCGGGGCACAATGTTGCGAGTGCGGTGGTTGCAGGGAGCAACACATTAGGGAAACGCAGTCTCAACAGCGAAAGCATCAGTATTGTCTTGTCGGCGCTGCCTGGATTTTGTTTCTCGAAAGGAGTGTCGGTGGCAGGAAGGAAAGGTCCGATACCTATCATCTGCGGTTGTAGCTCTTCCAGGAATCTTATGTCTTCATAGAGATGTTCGTCGGTCTGTCCTGGGCTTCCTATCATCATGCCGCTGCCCGTTTGAAAGCCGAGGCGTTTTAAATTGAAGAGACACTCTCTCCTGTTTGCCGAGCTCATCATCTCTGGATGCAGCTGCGAGTAATGCTCATCGTTGCGTGTCTCATGACGCAGCAGAAACCTGTTCGCTCCAGCTTCCTTGAAAGCGGCGTATGCCTCCGCGCTGCGCTCTCCGACAGATAAAGTAATCGCCTTGTCGGGATAAGCAGCTCGTATCGTTTTTACCACGTCGGTCACCCATTCGTCGGTCTGGCGAGGGTCTTCGCCGCCTTGCATAACGAAAGTGTTGAACCCGAGCCTGTCGGCTTCTTTGCAACATTCCATAATTTCTTCTTTCGTCAAACGATAACGCTGTGCGTTTCTGTTCGAAGCGCGAATGCCACAGTAATAACAATTATTTTTACAGTAGGAACTTATTTCAAGAAGGGCTCTGACAAAAACGCCCTTGCCATAATGAGCGACCGCTACCTCCTGGGCTTTGAAACGGAGATATTCTCGTTCATCGGCATTAAGTGAAGATAGTAAAACCATCCATTCATCGCGACTCAAGACATCGCCACGATGCAGACTGTCTATTATGTCATAGTTAGTTCTTTCCATAGTAATTTTAGTTATTGCAAAGATAATAAAAGTCTACGGACAATGTACAACAGACGTCAGTTTTTTTTAATCAGAAATTATTAAAATCAATACACATTGAAACGTCTGATTAATTAGGAATTATGAATCTTTTAAGATTTAGTCTATCTAATATTTTACAAATTAACACGCAAATCAGCATGCTTATCAAAGCGAATATCACATTGAGAAAAACCGTTCCTGTCAATATTGAGGGTTCTATTTTAAAGACATAAAGCATCACGCCTTTTAGAACCGCGAATATGATAAGATGGAAGGCGCATATTAATAAAGTGTCTTTCGCAATGGCTTGGATGAATTTTCTCTCGCCGAACATACTTTGAAGCATCATGCATATATATGACATAAAATAGCATCCAGCAACACCGCCCGCGACAAACATAAATATGTTATTATAGGTATCAGTGTGCATCGCGACTTTGCCGTTGAAGATAAATACCAAAACCATAACGACTGCCGACACCACAAAAAGATAAGGCTTGAAAATCTTGTCGCCTTTCTCTTTCAAAACGCAACCGAGTCGATAGAACAGCAACGCGACAAGAGCGATGTCGAGACAGAACGGCAGACGCACTGGGTTGAATACGTTGTTTAAGAAAGCGAGCAAGAATAGTGTTATAGTTACAATGACGCTATATTTCCCATTCTTATAAAGCAGATAATAAAGATTTTCAATGACAAACAAAGCTGCGAGGAACCAAAGTGGCACGTCGTGAACCATCGCCTTCGCATTGACCGTCAAAGCCGCAATAATCGGGGAGAATGTGCTAACGGCTTCATTGGCGTCGTCGCCGACTTTCCTCAAGACAAAAAACCATAAAACATAAGTTATTATGTTGAGTATTACATAAGGAATGATAAGTTGCTTGAAACGTCTTTTTACAAATTGTACGTAAGAAGGATATTTTTCAAAGCTGAAAAGATAACCCGACATAAAAAAGAAAAACGGCATATGGAATGTGTATATGAACGACTCCACCGGTTTATAAATCGCTGTATGAGCAAGTACTACGAGATATATCGCAATAGCCTTGCCGTAATCTAACCAAACAATACGGTTCATTTTTGTCTGAAAATGCTTAATTGTGGGACATTATATTCTGTCGTAATATCTGCGGCGTCTATTATACTATGGAACAGATAATCGCTGCGATGTCTTTTGTCGCTATTTGCTTTCAAATTGTTTATCATGTCAGGAAATGACTCTTCATATTTATCTGAATACCATACAAAAGCTGCAGGATGATGCAACTCCGGACGGTCGGTTCCATGAAGATAATATCCGTCTTCACCAAGACTTTCGCCATGATCTGAAAGGAATATGAGTATTGATTTCTTGTCTCGGATAAGGTCTATGGTATTTTTCAAGAAATAGTCGGTGTACAAAATCGTGTTGTCGTATGAATTTATCATCTCTTCCTGCGTATTCGACGACACTACTCTGCTTCCAATGACTGGTTTATAAACCTCAAACTCATCGGTGTAATGTGAGTTGTACCACCAATGCGAACCGATGGAATGAAGTATGTGCAATTGTTTCGAGTTGCCGTCTTGCAATTCATCTTCAAGATGTGGAAGAATATCCTCGTCTAGCCATTTGTCGAAAGTATATACTGACTTACTGCCGTTTACATAGATAAGCGTATCACATTCATTCATGAAATAAGCGTATGTATCGACGCTTTCCTGATTTGCAATCCACGTTGTCCTGAAACCTGCGTCATTGAAAATAGTGACGAACGACTGTTCATCATATGCTCTCTGAGGATTGAGGCTGTCGGCTCGCGTCATGATATGCGGAACGCTGGTATGAGTGAAACAAGGTTCTGTGTAGATGTCGTCAAGCAATACAAGATTGCTTTCTTTTGCGAGATAAGGCGTCGTCTCTCTCTCATAACCATCAATCTGAAGATGGTCGCTGCGTAACGACTCGCCGATGACAAACACCACGACAAGCGAATCGCTGTTGGCAACGGCTTCGGAAGTAAAGGTGTCGCGTTGTTCTGCCGCGACATCTCTGATTTCAAAATATGTCTTGAAAGTGTAATATATCGAATAAGGCATCCGTTGAGCGAGAGGACGTTTCAACTGAGGTATCAACGAGTTAGTCATAAAGATGATTCCTGCTGCTACAATAAGATGCAAAAACGGTCGAGTGAAAGTTACTTTTTTCCATCTTATCCAAACAATAGCTATTGATAAGGTCAGAGCGGCAAACATCAGTCCGACCAACTGCCAGCTTACCACCTGCATATTTGTCCTTAAGTCGTTGATAAGTGCAAGTTCAATCGTCATTGGCGTAAATGTCGCATTGACGGTATATCTATAATACGCTAGAACCGTGCTGAATGTCACAAGTACAGGGAAAGTTACGGCAAAGACATATTTATTTATTGAAAGCAAATAAAGCAGACCGAATGTGCCAACAGCTATTGCACCCCACTGAAACGCTAGTTCCAAAAAATCTTTCAAAGAGGAATACGGCGAATCGGCAAATTCCGAAAGAGTGAAGACAAGTGCATAAATAATGGTTATTACGGCTACAAAAGACAAAGGAACAAGTGTTTTTTTTATGGCAGGACTTAATGCTTTCATTTTAATTAAACTAGATTAGGATTGCGAATTTAAGAAAACTTTTTAATAATCTGACGAAAAATCATCAACGCAAAAAAACTTATTAAAAAACACGAACTTGTCGTCTCATAGTCTTGTAGACTTGTGGTCTTTTTTCTATTTTTGCAAAAAAAATAACATCATGAATTGGAAAGAAATCTTAAAGAAATTTAACAATAAGTATATCATTGTAACACTGATATTTGCAGTGATAATAATCTTTGTAGATCAGTATAATTTGTTTTTCCAGATAAAAAATCTTAGGAAATTAAATAAAGCCAAAGATAAGATTGAATATTATGAAAATGAAATTAAAAACCAGCAGGAAGTGTTGGAAAATCTTCACAAAGACTCAGCACTGATGGAACGCATCGCCCGCGAAAAATATATGATGAAACGCGACAACGAAGTGATTTACATCATTGAAGCGAAAGAATGAATTTTGGACTCTGACTCTGACTCTGAACTCTGACACTGACACTGACTCTGAACTCTAAACTCTGACACTGACTCTGACACTGAACTCTAAACTCTGAACTCTAAACTCTAAACTCTAAACTAAGAACTATGAACTATAAATTCAAAAAACTCTTATTACCTCTATTAATCCTCATCCCGTTTTTATCTTCTTGCGATAAGAAGGATAGCTTCAATGGTTACACTCGCACTGTGGTTTATCGTCCTGGCGATTATGGTTCAAAATATTATCGCATTCCTACTTTGATAACTGCGAAAGACGGCAGTCTCGTCATTTTCACTGACAAACGTAAGGAAAACGAGACCGACTTGCCAGAAGACATCGACGTAATCTGCAACTACAGCACCGACGGCGGATTGACATGGAGCGAACCTTACACCATAGCAAAAGGATTCGGTTATATGGAAGGCTACGGCGACTGCGCAGTGGCTCACACCAACGATGACAATGGACTCATCGCTATCTTCGTCGGAGGACAAGGTTTCTGGAACTCGACACCAACAAATCCAAACAGGACGTACAAGTCAATGAGTTATGACAACGGACGCACATGGACCGAACCAGAAGACATTACGCATTTCATCTTCGGTCACGAATGCGACGACAGCATCAGAAGAAAATGGCGCTCCTCGTTCTGCGCTTCCGGCAACGGACTTCTAACTTCCAAAGGAAGAATAATGTTCGTGGCATGCGTAAGAGAGACATCAGCGATGAAAGCCAACAACTACGTAGTTTATTCCGACGACAACGGCGAAACATGGAACGTTTCAGGACGCGCTTCTGTCGGCGGCGACGAAGCTAAAGTCGTAGAACTCAACAATGGCGACATCTTGATGAGCATCCGCACTTCTGGAAAGAGATGGTACAACATCTCACACGACGGCGGCATAACATGGAATGAAACACATTACGTCTGGGACGACCTTGTCGGTCCTGCCTGCAACGGCGACATCATAAGATACGATGAGAATACATTATTACATAGTCTCCCAACTGGCAATTCACGCCGCGACGTGGCGATATACATTTCAGAAGACGAAGGCAAGACTTGGAACAAAGGTAAGGTTATGGTGCCAAGATTTTCCGCATATTCTTCAATGTGTGTCCTGCCGGACAAAACAATCGGCTTTTATGTAGAAGAAAGAGAAATCGATACGACAAGCTACGAGATGGTGTTTTATAGATTTCCGATAGATTTAGTTAGGAATTAGGAGTTGGGAGTGGTTTTAAAAAACCATTGACTATTGACTGTTGACTATTGACTTTTTAAGAAAAATACATTATCTTTGTCGGGTATTTTTTAACTTAAATTTGAAAAACTATGAAAAAACTATTTTTAGTATTAGGCTTAGTTACAGTTTTATTAGCAAGTTGCTGTAACAACAATCAACAAGGAGTAAAATGCAATAAAGCAGAACAAAAATGCGAAAAACCATGCGACAAACCATGTGATAAACCATGCGAAAAAGCTCAAGCTTGTGAACAAAAATGTGACAAGCCATGTGACAAGCCATGCGAAAAAGCTCAAGCTTGCGAACAAAAATGCGACAAGCCATGTGATAAACCATGCGAAAAAGCTCAAGCTTGTGAACAAAAATGTGACAAGCCATGCGACAAACCATGTGAAAAAGCTCAAGCTTGTGAAAAGGCACAAAATTGCGAAGTTAAAGCAGAATGCAATCACCAACACCAACATCAACACGGAGCATCAAAATAAATTTTATTTAGCATAAAACAATTCATCATTTGAAGTTTTATATAAGAAGCGGATTCGTTCCGCTTTTTTTGTATAAATAATTTCAGTTTTTGTTTTTTGTGTATAAAAAAAAATTAAATTTGCGTGTTAAAAAAGTGAAACTTAGTTCAACTAATTATATCTAAAAAGTTAGACATTATGGCAGAAAAAAAATTTATGACATGTGATGGTAACTGCGCTGCAGCTCATGTTTCTTATATGTTCAGTGAAGTTGCTGCGATTTATCCTATTACACCATCATCACCGATGGCAGAATATGTTGACGAATGGAGTGCCGCAGGCAGAAAAAATATCTTTGGTGAAAATGTTAAAGTCGTTGAAATGCAGTCCGAAGCTGGTGCTGCTGGAGCTGTTCACGGCTCATTACAAGCAGGTGCTTTAACAACCACATATACAGCATCACAAGGTCTCTTGTTGATGATTCCTAATATGTATAAAATCGCTGGTGAGTTGTTGCCAGGTGTTTTCCACGTCTCAGCACGTGCTTTGGCAGCTCAAGCATTGTCAATATTCGGTGACCACGCCGACGTTATGAGTGCACGCCAAACAGGTTTCGCTCTTTTAGCAACAGGCTCAGTGCAAGAAATTATGGACCTTGCACCAGTAGCTCACCTCGCAGCTATCGAAGGTCGCGTTCCTTTCATGCACTTCTTCGACGGTTTCCGTACATCACACGAAATCCAAAAAGTTGAAGCTGCCGACCAAGAAGAAATCAAGAAACTCGTTAACTGGAAAGCTCTCAAAGAATACCGCGAACGCGCTCTGAACCCAGAACATCCTGTAACACGCGGTACAGCACAAAACCCAGACATCTATTTCCAAACACGCGAATTGCAAAATAAATACTACTATGCTCTCCCTGACATAGTAGCAAAATATATGAAAGAAATGAGCAAAATCACAGGCCGTGAATATGCTCCTTTCACATACTATGGCGCACCAGATGCAACAAACATCATCATCGCTATGGGTTCTATCACCGACGTCATCAAGACAGTCGTCGACAAACTTAACGCAGAAGGCAAGAAAGTAGGTTTGGTAAGTGTACACCTCTATCGTCCTTTCAGTGTGAAATATCTCTTGAATGTCGTTCCTGATACAGTAAAACGTATCTGCGTATTAGACAGAACAAAAGACACTGGTGCAAACGGCGAACCTCTCTACTTAGACGTTGTTGAAGCTTACAACGACTTGTTCAGACATCATAGCACACACTTGCCACATATCATCGGTGGTCGTTATGGTTTGTCATCAAAAGACACTACACCAGCTCACATCTTGTCAGTATTCAAAAACTTAGAACGTCCAGAACCTCGTAATAGATTCACTATCGGTATCAACGACGACGTTACATTCGGTTCTCTTCCAATGCTTCCAGAATTCTCAATACTTCCAGAAGGAACATTCGAAGCTAAGTTCTACGGCCTCGGCGCTGACGGTACCGTTGGTGCTAACAAGAACTCTATCAAGATTATCGGTGACAACACAAATAAATATAGCCAAGCTTACTTCGATTACGACTCAAAGAAATCAGGCGGTTACACTTGTTCACACCTCCGTTTCGGCGACAAACCAATCTTGGCTCCTTATCTTGTTGGTACTCCAGACTTCGTCGCTGTTCACGTGCCTTCATACTTAAGCAAATATGACTGCTTACGCGGTTTGAAAGACAACGGTACATTCCTCTATAACTCACCATGGGATGTAGAAGAAACAAAGAACCACCTTCCAAACTTCGTTAAAAAATATTTGGCTGTACATAACATTAATATGTACATCATCGACGCTACCAAAATCGCTGATGAAATCGGCTTAGGTAATCGTACAAATACAATTCTCCAATCAGCATTCTTCAAGATTTCAGGCGTTATCCCTTACGACCTCGCTGTTGAACAAATGAAGAAATTCATCGTGAAGTCATACGGCAAGAAAGGTGAAGACATCGTTAAGATGAACTTCGCAGCTGTTGACCGCGGCGGTGAAATAACAAAATTGGAAATCCCAGCTGAATGGGCAAAATTAAGCTGCAAGACAGACTTCGTATTAGAACCATTGAAAGGCGCACCTGAATTCATCAACAAGATTATGCGTCCAATGACAGCTCAGTTGGGTAACGACCTCCCTGTAAGCACATTCGAAGAAATCATCGACGGCACATTCCCTGCTGGTACAACAGCATACGAAAAACGCGGTGTCGCTACAGTAGTTCCAGAATGGAAATCAGAAAACTGTATCCAATGTAACCAATGTTCTTTGGTATGTCCTCACGCAGCTATCCGCCCAGTCGTAATGACAGACGAAGAATTAGCTAACGCCCCTGAGTCAATGACAGCCATCGACGTTAAGATGCCAAAAGAATTGGCTGGCATGCACTTCCGTATGCAAGTATCTGTAATGGACTGTACAGGTTGCGGCAACTGCGCCGATGTATGTCCTGCTAAAGAAAAAGCATTGGTAATGCAACCATTTGAAAGCCAACTCGAAGAAGCAGCAAATTGGGAATATGGCCAACATAAAGTGACATATAAAGACGAGCTCATCGACAAATACGCTAACATCAAGAACAGCCAATTCGCTCAACCATTATTCGAGTTCTCTGGCGCTTGTGCTGGCTGCGGTGAGACACCATATATCAAGACTATCACACAACTCTTCGGTGAAAGAATGATAGTAGCTAACGCAACAGGTTGTTCTTCAATCTACGGTGGTTCAGCTCCTGCAACTCCATATTGTAAAAACTATAGAAGCGGAAAGGGCGTGGCTTGGGCTAACAGCTTGTTCGAAGATAACGCTGAATTCGGCCTCGGTATGCAAACTGCAACAAACAAACTCCGCGACCGCGTTGAACGTATCATGAAAGAAGCTATCGAAGGATGCAAATGCTGCACCGATGAATTGAAAGGCCTCTTCCAACAATGGATCGACAACCGCGAAAATGGCCAAGTCACAGAAAAACTCGCTCCACAAATCCTTGAGTTGGCAGGTAAATGCGACTGCTCATACTGCAAACAAATCGTTGAGTTAAAAGACCACTTGGTCAAGAAGTCTCAATGGATTATCGGTGGTGACGGTTGGGCATATGACATCGGCTTCGGCGGCTTAGACCACGTATTGGCATCAGGCGAAGACGTTAATGTTCTCGTCCTCGACACCGAAGTTTATTCAAATACTGGCGGTCAGTCATCAAAGGCAACTCCAACAGGTGCTGTAGCTAAATTCGCTGCTTCAGGTAAGAAATTACGCAAGAAAGACCTCGGCATGATTGCTAAGAGCTACGGTTATGTCTACGTTGCTCAAGTAGCAATGGGCGCAAACCAAGCTCAATATTTCAAAGCTATCAAAGAAGCTGAAGCTTATCCAGGTCCATCACTCGTTATATGCTACGCTCCATGTATCAACCACGGCATCAAAGCTGGCATGGGTCGCACACAAAACGAAGAAAAATTGGCAGTCGAATGCGGTTACTGGCAACTCTACCGTTACAACCCAGCTGAAGAAGAAGCAGGTCAAAACGGTTTCCACTTGGATAGCAAAGAACCAGACTGGAGCAAGTTCCAAAACTTCATCATGGGCGAAGTACGTTACAACTCATTGCTCAAGACTTTCCCAGAAGAAGCAAAAGAATTGTTCTCTAAGACTGAACAATATGCAAAACTTCGCTACGAAGGTTACAAGAAATTAAGCGAAGAAAAATAGGGATTTGAGGAACTAAGGAACTAAGGTTCTGAGGTACTTAAGGAAATTATAAGAACTCTGGAATTCTGGAATGGAATTTCAGAGTTTTTTTTATAAATATATTTAACTTGATGATGTCTTGTAAAAAATATAGCTGTGAATATGATTAAGGAAAGTATAATAAAAAAAAGAGGGCGAATTTCTTCGTCCTCTTTTTTGAGCCGGCGGAGGGATTTGGACCCCCGACCCCGAGATTACAAATCACGTGCTCTACCGCTGAGCTACGCCGGCATGCAATACCTTGTCGTTTGCGAGTGCAAAGGTACAACTTTTTTTTAAACTACCAAATATTTTTTTTAATTTTTTTTAATTTTTTAAATAATGACTTTTTAATACTTTGTTTAACTCTCTTGAAGCGTCTTTTAAAAGTGACTTATCATCTGGAAAATCAATGAGTTGCTTGTTTGAAAGTTGTATTGTTTTTTCGGAACAAGCAGTGCTGTCACCGCTTACTTCTGCGTACTGATAAAGGAATGTTGATGTGGCTTGATAAGGTGTGCTGATTAAAATTTCGTCATTTTTTACGTCAATGATTTGAATTTTGCCTTTTAATGTCGCAGATTTTGTCATGGTTTTGTCTGTGACAACAGCTTTGAAATTATCTTTTTTCTCTTCGAAAGTAACAGTCTCAATTCTTTCTGGTGATACTGTCTTTTCGTCAATCATGATGCGAACCATTAAATCGTATCTGGTGCTTTTATCTTGAACTACATCGAAAGGAATGCCGTAAATGTTGTTGCTGTCGAAGTCTAAAATTATTTTATGCCATTCTTGTGGAATGTATAATTCTATCGGACTGATGACTTTGAAAAGAATCTGCTTCGATTGCATAACGACAGATTTTAACATCAGTTCTCCGATATTGTTGCTTTGAGGGTTTATCTTACGAAGTTGGTTTATAAGCTTATTGACTTCGATTATATTTTCGCTGTTAATGTTTTTTAACAACAAATTGGCTTTGGCACATATATATAACTCGGCTTTTTCTCTTGATGTATAAATTTCCTGCTTAAGGTTTAATTCCTTGAAATTTATGATGGATTTGATATTGTCTGGCAATGCTTTGATTTTGTTCTGTCTTTTTTCGATGGAAGTCAGTCTGTGGTAAATATCAATCCAAATGTCGGGCTGACCAGATTTTTTGAGTTCCATAATGGTTTTGTGTTCTGCTTCGTTAGCCTCGTGAAATGATGTTGTAAGTAAATGTAGTTGTTTTTCGTTGAGTTTGTTTTTCTTGGCTTTTGGAATTAGCTTGTCGATACTTTTGTCAAAATCTGAAGTGCTGCATTCTTGTGCTTTTACATTATAATTTAGAAATATGGCCAGACAAAAAATGAGTAATTTTAAAGCTTTCATCGTTTTTAAATTTTTATTAAAATGTTACAAATTTCACACCATTTTTTATTATTAATTGTTTTAAAAATTGTATTTTTGAAGTTCGGAATTATAATTATAAAAATATTATGACAACAGTTGAACAAATACAAGATTTAGTTAATGATTATATTGAAAGACAAGATTTTACTGGTAATCCAGAAGAGTTGTATTCTCCAATAAAATATATTCTCGGTCAAGGCGGAAAGAGAATGAGACCGACTTTATGTTTGTTGGCATGCGAACTTTTTGGTGGAAAAATTAATGATTGTATGGTTCCAGCTGTAGCTGCTGAGATATTCCATAACTTCACTTTGGTTCATGATGATATTATGGACCAAGCTCCTTTACGTCGCGGTATGGAAACTATTTATAATAAATGGGGATCTGACGTCGCGATACTTTCAGGTGATACCATGTTGATTAAGGCTTTTCAATATGTCTTGAATACAGATAATAAATATCGTTACGAGGTGTTTTCTGAATTGTGTAAAGTTGCGCTTGAAGTGTGTGAAGGCCAGCAGTTTGACCTTAATTTTGAAACACAAGATAATGTAAGTCTTGATGCTTATCTTGAAATGATTCGCCTTAAAACAGCTGTGCTTCTCGGCTCTGTGTTGAAGATAGGTGCGATAGTTGCAGATGCAGATGCTAAAAGTCAGCAAGCTATCTACGACTTCGGAATTGATTTAGGAATGGCATTCCAACTTCAAGATGATATATTCGACTGTTATGGCGATGTTAAGGTTTTCGGTAAAATGACAGGCGGTGATATTTCTGATAATAAGAAAACATATCTGTATCTCAAAGCTTTGGAATTAGCTTCTGAAGAAGATAAGAATATACTTAGACAGCTTTTCTCTTTGCCTAAAGGCCGTGATGAGAAAAAAATAGAAACGGTGTTGGCAATCTATGATAAATATAATGTCAGAAATATCGTTACTGGACTTATGACAAAATATTATGAAAACTCGTTGAGAAATATCGATAGCATAGATGTTCCAGAAGAAAGAAAACAAGTTTTAAAAGATTACGCAGCATATTTATATACAAGGAATAAATGAACCGTTGACTGTTGACCATTGACCGTTGACTATTCTTAATCAAAAGCCAAAAGCCAATGGTCAATAGTTAAAAAAATATAATAGTGCGTTAAACAATTTTCTTTTTTGTTAGTTTATTGTTACAAAACAACAAATTATGAAAACACATAATAAAACTTCAGTTTTACTCGTAGAAGATGATGCTGAATTGCGAAATACGATAAGTGAAAATCTTAACGCTGTTGACTATAAAGTATATGCTGCGAAAAAAAGCATCGAGGGTTTAGACTTTTTTAAAAAATATGATATCGATGTTTGTGTCCTCGATATTGAGATGACTGGCATTGATGGCTTTGCTTTGGCGGCTCAAATCAGGATTTTGAATCCAGATGTTCCGATGATTTTTCTTACTTCTAAAGGGCTTTTGGTTAATATTCTAAAAGATTTTGAATATGGCGTTGATGATTATCTGACAAAACCTTTTACTAATGAGGAGTTGCTTCTCAGAATAAAAGCTGTCTTGCGTCGCGTGGAGAAAAAAGACCCGTTCACTTACACGCTTTCGGGTGAAAAAATAAATATCGGTCGTTTCGTTTTTGACGCTAAAAATATGCTCCTTATTCTCGATGGGAAAGAACAGCCGCTTACAAGGAAAGAAGCTGCTCTTCTTAAAGTGTTGTACGACAATAAAAATGACCTCGTCACTCGTAAAAAAGTCCTGAAGATGATATGGGGAAACAACGATTATTTCATTGGTCGCTCCATGGATGTGTTTATCGCTCGTTTAAGAAAATATCTTAAAGCCGACCCTAACGTGAAAATACTTACTGTCCACGGCGTCGGATTCAGATTGGTAGTCACAGAACCAGTTGAAGTCAATGCATAATTCACAATTCATAATTACCTTTAATTATGCATTATGCATTATGCATTGATAAAGAGGCAGCTGTCACCGTAGCTTAAAAATCTGAAGTCGTTGTCAAGGGCATATTGGTAAACGTCTTTCCATTTGTTGCCGATCAAAGCTGATACTAATAATAATAAGGTGCTCTTTGGTTGGTGGAAATTCGTGATGAGTGCTTTTGCGATGTTAATCTTGCACGAAGGAGCAATCATCAAAGCTGTGCTTGCGTGGAAGACGTTCATCTGATACATTCCCATATATTTTAATATTGCTGAAAGAGATTCTTCTGCCGATGGCAAGGATTCTCTTTCTTTATATGGAAACCATTGGTTTAGATGTATGTTACGTTCTTCGAGACCTTCTTCTATAAGCATAACTCCCATCCAATACAATGATTCTATGGTTCTCATGCTTGTCGTTCCGACAGGAATGATAGTTTTGTTGATGTTTTTTATCAGGTTTTCGATGCAAGATTTTCTGACTGCTATTGTCTCGGAGTGCATCTCGTGTTCTCCGATTTTTTCTGATGAGACTGGACGGAATGTTCCAGCGCCGACATGTAATGTCACTTCTTCAAAAGCGACGCCGTCGTTTTTAAGTTTGTCGATTAGTTCGTTTGTGAAATGCAGTCCTGCGGTAGGAGCGGCTACGGAACCTTCATGTTTCGCGAAGACTGTTTGATAACGTTCTCTGTCAGAAGCTTCGGCTTCGCGATGTAGATATGGTGGCAATGGAATCTCACCGGCAGCTTCTAATATTTCGGCGAAACTCAATTCTTCTGGCTCCCAAGAAAACCTCACGACAGAATAATTGTCGTTCTTCTCCAATCTCTCCGCATAAAGCGTGGCTTTTTGACCATTGGCTATTGACTGTTGACCATTGACCATTGGCTGTTGACCATTGGCTTCTTGTAGTCTTGTAGTCTTGTGGTCTTGTAGTCTTACATCGACATCCATCATCAATTTGTCGTTTTTCCATCTGCGAGAGTTTCCGACCAGACAACGCCACTCTGATGGAGAAGAAGAACTGAATGCGAGTTGGTAATCGCCGTTGCCGGTGATAGGTTCGAGGCAGAATATTTCAATGGCAG
Source organism: Bacteroidales bacterium (assembly GCA_045657145.1). Classification (GTDB taxonomy): domain Bacteria; phylum Bacteroidota; class Bacteroidia; order Bacteroidales; family F082; genus Limimorpha. The sequence goes on from JAZOSK010000098.1 coordinate 184,828, forward strand.
CTCCACTTTCCTTGGTGAACTGAAGGCGCGCTCTGACGACTTTTGTCTCATTAAATATTAATAAGGAATCTTTAGGCAAAAAGTCGCTAATGTTTTTAAAATTAGACGATGTTATGTCTCCGTTTCTCAGAACCAATAGTTTAGAAGCGTCACGTTCGCTCAACGGATATTTTGCGATGCGTTCGTCAGGAAGCGGATAGTTGTAATCCTCAATGGAAATATTCTGAACCTCTTTTATCATCGTTTGTTAATTTTTATTCAATATTACTAAAGCAGCGACGACGCCAGGGACCCAGCCGCAAAGTGTTAACAAAAATACAATTAACAAAGAACCGCAACCTCTGTCGATGACTGCCAAAGGAGGGAATATTATTGCTAAAATAACTCTGAGTAATGACATAATAATATTTTTTTATGCTTGCAAATATAATGATTTTTATCGTTTGAAAGCATTGGTTTTTTAATGTTTGCTTATTACGAAAAATCAAGAAATTATCATTGTATTATTTGATAATTTTTATTAAATTTGTCCCCGTTAAAATTAGAAACTTACTAAATTATAAAACTATGAAGAAATTATTTACACTAGCATTTTTATGCTTATTTGCTTTGAATGCCTTTGCTCAAGAACCTGGTGAAATAGATATGGGCTTTGGTACAGATGGCACGTTTTTATTCCATCCATCAAAAATAGATAAGTTTGGTTATTTTGATGAAGTCTATAAAATTTTGGTGCAGGAAGATGGCAAGATTTTAACAATAGGTGAATCTCGTACAGATGGATATAACTATGCTATTTATGTCTCTCGTCATAATGTTGACGGTACATTGGATGAAACATACGGTGAAGGCGGTATTGTTTACTTGAAAGTGGATCCGCTTATTTATAAAAATTGTCCATATGATGCAGTGTTGAAAGACGGTATGCTTTATCTTGCAGGTTATACATTTAATGGTCTTAACAGAGCTTTCGTTTTGTGTTTGGATGAAAACGGTTTCGAAAATGAAGAATTTGGCGATAAAGGCTGGATTGTTACAGAAGAAGATAAAGGAGGCAGAGTTTACGAAGCAATTGATATTGATAAAAAAGGTCGTGTTTTAGTCGCTGGTTATTATAATGATGAAATCATGGTACAACGTTATACAAAAAAAGGTGCACCTGATTTGACATTTGGTAAAGAAGGTACATCATACATTGAATTAGATGCAGATTCAACTGCTCACTCTTATGCATTTGATATTAAGGCTTTGGATAATGGTAAAATTATTCTTTGTGGCGACAAACGTCTTGGTAATGCAGATGAAGGTATGTTTATATGGTCGCACCTAATCAGACTTAAATCAAATGGTACTTTAGATGATACTTTCGCTGAAAATGGAGTTTTGTATCTCTATGCAGGTGAATATGCTGAGTTTGCTCTTTCATTAGCAGTTCAACCTGATGGCAAATATTTGGTTGCAGGTCATGATGAGTTGTATTCAAACACTCCAGAAATGCCAAGATATGAGGCTTTCATAACTCGTGTTAATACCAATGGTACAATCGATACAACATTTGCTACTGATGGTTATGCTAAATTCGAGCCATTCCAAGGTGATGGCTGTTTGAATAATTGCTACTCAATCTTAGCTGCTCCAGACGGACAGATTTTTGGAACTATTTATTCTCGTAATATTTCTACAGAAACTTATCGCGGTTATGTTTATAACCTCGATGCTAATGGTCAACTTAACGAATCATTTGCAGGATCAGGTATCGTTCCATTGCCAAAAGTATATGAAGAACAAGAAGAAATCAATACATACACAATGGCATTCCAAGGTGAAGATAAACTTGTCGTAGCTGGTAAGGCTGCTTTCGATGATCCAGATGTAGATGGTCCTGGTGATTATACAAAGATTTATATTACTAGATTAAACATCAAATACACAGAAGATGAAACTCCAGATGCAAGTGTTCTCGTTGATGCTAATGAAATAACAGAAACAACAATCAAGGCTGTTTTCACTCCAGACGCAAATACAACAGAATATCATGTTGGAATATATACAGAAGAAGTATTTAGCCAAGCTGTACTTAGCGAATTGGTAGATGCATTGAAAGCTGACGGTAAAGCTTATACAACAGAACAAGAACTTACTTTCGAAGGTTTATTAAAAGGTACAGAATATGTATTTTTAGTGGCTGCTAAAAACGCTGCAGACGAATGGAACGCAAAAGAAACATACGTTGTTACATTGGGCGGTGAAGAAGGCGTAGAAGAAATGTTAGCTAACTTCAATATCTATCCAAATCCTGCAACTTCAACAGTGTTCGTTGAATCATCATTGAATGAAAAAGCTCAAGTAAGCATCATTGACTTGACAGGCCGCTGCGTGAAAGAAGTGGAAATCTCAAAGACAGTTTCTGCAATAAATATTGAAGATATTGAAAGAGGTGTTTACTTCATCTCTGTTGAACAAAACGGAAATCGTAAAGTTGAAAAATTAGTCGTTAAATAAAAAGTATACAAGTCAACAAGACTACAAGACTACAAGACAACAAGAGAAAGGGAGTTCCTATTCTAGGGACTCTCTTTTTTATTGCAGTTCTTAGCTCTTAGTTCATAGTTTATAGTTTATAGTTTATAGTTCCCTTTGAACCTTTCATAATCTCCTTTGTTTAAGTCATACTAAAAAAACAATAAAGATTATGAAAAAATTATTTGTTATCGCATGTTTGCTTTTCGCCTGGCAATTCAAGGCGGAAGCATGTACCGGCATCTCGATGTTCTCTGCCGATGGCTCGTATTTTCAGGCACGAACGATAGAATGGGCTGGCACAAATCTTAATAGTATGTATGTCGTGGTGCCACGTAACTTTAGCCAGACATCATTCACTCCGAAAGGTCAGAATGGAATGACGTTTAAAGCTAAATATGGTTACGTCGGACTCGCTGTTCATGAAAAGGAATTCATCGCGGAAGGTCTCAACGAGGCAGGCTTGTCTGCCGGACTGTTCTATTTCCCTAACTACGGTAGCTATCAACTATATGACGAGAAGTTTAATTCCACTACTATTGCCGACTTGCAATTAGTGTCGTGGATTTTGTCTCAATTCGCTACTGTCGATGAAGTGAAGGCTAATATTAATAAGGTGCGTGTCGTTTCTCTTATGGGCGGCGATGGCTCTGAAGAGGCAATCCACTGGAGAATAGGTGACAAGTCCGGCAAACAAATCGTATTGGAAATTGAAAATGGCGTGTCTCATATCTACGACAATCCTATCGGTGTGTTGACAAACGCTCCTAATTTCCCTTGGCATCTCAGCAATTTGAGCAACTACATCAACCTCACTCCGATAAATCCTCCTGCACATGAAATGGCTGGATTTATGGTGAAGCCAATCGGTCACGGCAACGGATTCCTCGGAATGCCTGGCGACTTCACACCTCCATCACGTTTCGTGAGAGCGGCTTTTTTCAAAAGTACAGCTCCTATGTTGCCAACAGCTCGTCAGACAATGCTTCAGTGCTTCCATATCTTGAATAACTTCGATATTCCAATCGGAATGAATTTTCCTAAAAATGAAATCCCTGACTTGCCAAGCGCAACACAATGGACTTCAGTCATAGACTTGACAAATAAGGTGGTTTATTACAAGACTTTTGATAATAACAATATCAGAATGATTGACTTGAAAGATATAGATTTTGGTAAAGTTAAATATCAATATCAAAGATTGGATGAGCCTAACTCTCAACCAGTGGAAGTGGTGACTGTTAGTTAATGAAGTCGATAAGTCGATAAGTCAATGAGTCAGTAAGTTGATAAGTAAAAAGGGAGTTACTAAGTGTTAGTAGCTCCCTTAACTTATAGTCTTATAGACTTATTGACTCATTGACTTATTGACTTATTGACTCATAGACTTTTAACAATGTCGTATGTATCTTTAGCGATCATGTATTCTTCGTCTGTTGGGAATACGACGACTGTTACTTTAGAATCAGGTGTTGAGATGACGCGAGCTTCGCCCATTGTAGCGTCGTTAGCTTCCATGTCTATCTTAACTCCGAGATATTCCATATCTTGTAAGATTGGACCTCTCATGAACCAAGCGTTTTCGCCGATACCGCCAGTCATGACGATGATGTCGACGCCGTTCATGACAGCTGCGTAAGCTCCGATATATTTCTTAACGCGGTGTTTGAACATATTGAAAGCGTATGTTGCGCGTTCATCGCCAGCTTCTTTACCAGCTCTCACGTCGCGCATGTCTTGTTTGTCGCCAGTGATACCGATGAGACCAGATTTCTTGTTGACGAGAGTGTTCATTTGTTTGAGGTCGTAGCCTTCTTTTTCAGCGATGTACATGAAAACGCCGAGGTCGAGGTCGCCAGTGCGGCTGCCCATCATAAGACCTTCAACAGGAGTGAAGCCCATTGATGTGTCGACTGATTTTCCGTTTTCTACTGCTGCGATAGAAGCGCCGCTGCCCAAGTGGCAAGTGATGATTTTTTGGTCGTTCCAGTCTTTGCCTACGAATTTAGCTGCGTTTTCAGCGACGTATTTGTGGCTTGTTCCGTGGAATCCGTAGCGACGTACGCGGTATTTGTCGTAATATTCGTAAGGGATAGGGTAGAGGTAAGCCTCAGGTTTCATTGTTGAGTGGAATGCTGTGTCGAAGCAGCCGCCTTGTTTTACGTTAGGAAGCAATTCTGTAACAGCTTTCACACCTGCCATACATGCTGGGTTGTGGAGAGGAGCGAGGTCGATGAGTTCTTCCATGAGTTCCATGACGCTGTCATCGATGAGGACGCTCTTGGTGAATTTCTCACCGCCGTGAACTAAGCGATGACCTACTGCGCCGATTTCGTCCAATGACTTGATGACGCCGTGGTTTTCATCGAGCAATGCGTTAAGCACGATGCTGATACCTACAGTGTGGTTTGGAATAGGAAGTTGTTCGTAATGTTTCTCGCCGTTCCATTTATGTGTGAATTCTCCCATTTCGAGGCCGATGCGTTCGAGGAGACCTTTTGCCAAAACATTGTGACCATTGTCATCAATTTCAAAAAGTTGATATTTGATTGATGAGCTGCCGCAGTTTAAAACTAAAATTTTCATTTGATTATTGTGTTATTATTATTTGAAAAGAGAGACGTGTCAATGTGTGTTATTGTAGTTGCATTGACGCGTCTCTACAATTATGAATTATGCATTATGAATTATGAATTCTTTTGAGCTATTGCTTGGTTACATGTGATAGCTACTAGTTTGTAGATGTCATCGATAGAACAGCCACGGCTCAAGTCGTTACATGGTTTGGCGAAGCCTTGGAGAACTGGACCTACAGCCTCGGCTCCAGCGAGACGTTGTACGAGTTTGTAAGCGATGTTGCCTACTTCCAATCTTGGGAATACCAATGTGTTTGCTTTGCCAGCTACTTCGCTGTTAGGAGCTTTGCTTGCGCCAACAGATGGGACGATAGCAGCGTCGGCTTGTAATTCGCCGTCGATGCAGATGTCAGGGCGCATTTGTTTTGCCAATTCTGTAGCCTTGATGACTTTGTCGACGTCTTCGTGTTTTGCAGAGCCTTTTGTTGAGAAGCTCAACATAGCGACTTTAGGGTCGATTTTAGCGATGTTCTTAGCAGTATCGGCTGTACATACGGCGATTTCTGCGAGTTGTTCTGCTGTTGGAACTGGAGTTACAGCACAGTCTGCGCAAACGATTTTACCGTCTGTTCCGTATTTGTCGTTAGGTAAGAACATGATGAAAGCACCAGAAACGCAAGAAACGCCAGGAGCAGTCTTGATGATTTGCAATGCAGGGCGGAGCATGTCGCCTGTTGTGCTGCGAGCGCCACTGACCAAACCGTCAGCGTCGCCAGCTTTGAGCATCAAAACGCCGAGGTACATGAAGTTTTCAGCGTATTTCTGAGCTTCTTCTATTGTCATGCCTTTGCTCTTGCGGAGTTCGAAAAGCAAATTAGCATATTTATCTCTGTCAGGGTTGTTTGTTGGATCGACGATAGTAGCTTTTTCGATGTTGTTCAAACCGAATTCTGTAGCCATATCTTTGATTTTCTGTGCAGGTCCGATAAGAATTACGTCAGCGATGCCGTCTGCGATAAGTTGATCTGCAGCTTTGATTGTTCTTTCTTCATCACCTTCAGGAAGCACGATGCGTTGTCTGTTTTCGCGTGCATTTTGTTTTATTTGTTCTATAAGATCCATGATATTTAATGTTTTAGATTTTAATTCTTCAAGACTACAAAGGTAATAATCTATTTCCAAAATTTCAAAAAAAAATATAAATATTTGTCAAGAAAAAAAACAAAGATGTAAATTTGCAACGAACAATTTAAAAAATTGAAAGTTTAAAATTGAAGACTGAAAGTTATAATATTGATAGCATGGTTGAAATGCCAGTATTTGTTGCCCAAAATGACAGTATTGGTCATAATCCGTATGAAGATTTCAAGTTTGTTACGGAAGTTTCTTGTCATTACGGGGAACCTGTAGAAAGAGAAGTTACCTATGTTAGTGCGGCGTGGAATTTTGTGATATTGTTTGTGGTCATGATACTTATGGTGTTGAATAAGTTTATGTCGCATCAAAGGTTGGCGACGGTTATTGCGATGCCGTTTCAAAATGGTGGAGGTGATAGGTCTATGCGCGACAATCCGTCGTTTTTCAGTCTGGCTTCTTTTACAATTGTCGTTTCGTTTATTCTAATGCTTTCGTTGTTTGTTCAAAAAATATTTATCGTCTACGGAGGCAATCGCATCTTGCATGATAATTTCGATTTTTTTCTTGATGTAGCGACGTGTGTAACTGCGGTTTTTGTTTTTAATTATCTTCTGATGTCTTTTTATAGTTGGCTTTTTAAGCTAGACTCGTTGATAATAACTCATTTTGTGCATCATGTGTCATCAATGGCGACGTGCAACCTATTTATCATGCCAATAGTTCTGGTTTTGTTTTTTCATCCATACAAGATTTTCTTGGTTTTCACATTGATAATAATTAGCGTATTTCTAATAATAACATTTATAAAAATATTAATAGAGGTACGAATGTTATCAAAATTAAATTTTGTAAATATTTTTTTGTATCTTTGCACCGTCGAAATTTTACCCGTCTTAGTTATATCGAAGATGATTGTAAATGTTCTATAACATATTGTTAATCATTTTGTTGGTAAAATATATTAGGTGATTAGTAAAAGATTAAAAAAATTATAGATGAAGATAAAATCGATCCTTTTATCGCAACCAAAACCAGCTGATGTTGCAAAAACTCCGTATGAAGCTATAATCAAGAAGTATAATGTTAACATCGAATTTGAAAAATTCATCAAATTGGAAGATGTTTCAGCTAGCGATTTAAGACAAGAGAAAGTTAAACTTAATGATTTTACCGCAATAATTTTAACAAGTCGCAATACTATAGATCATTTTTTCCGTATCGCAAAAGAAATGCGTTACACTATTCCAGAAGATTTGAAATATTTTTGCGTATCAGAGTCAACAGCGCAATATCTTCAACATTACGTTCAGTATAGAAAAAGAAAGATATTTCATGAACCAACATTCGCTGAATTGGTTGGAACAATGAAAAAACATAAAGAAGAAAAATTCTTCTTGCCAAGTTCAAATTTAGTTACGACAGAAGACCATGACGGAATGTTAGCGGAAGCTAAACTTGATTACACAAAAGCTGTTATTTTCCGTACCGTGTCGGCCGACTTGTCTCATGTCGACATTTCAAAATATGATATGTTGGTATTTTTCAGTCCTGCAGGTATCGATTCATTGAAGGCAAACTTCCCTGATTTCGTTCAAAGTGAAAATGTTGCAATAGGCGGTTTCGGTCATTCCACATGCAAAGCGATTACAGAAGCAGGTTTTACTTTGAATTTCAGTGCTCCAACGCCATCATGTCCATCAATGAACATGGCGATAGAAGAATTTATCAGCAACGAAATTAAAAAAGCTAAGAAAAAATAATTCGGTATGAACGAAGGACTTCCGAAAGAACAGCGTTTATATAAGAAGAAAGCTATACAACTATTATTCGAGAAGGGTAAAGGATTTAACTTTTACCCTTTTCGTGTTGTTGTTTATGCACATAAATCGGAAGATGACGAACCGTCAATACCTCGTTTCCTTGTATCAGTATCAAAGAAAAGATTCCATCACGCAGTTAAACGTAATAGGGTGAAAAGGCTCGTCCGCGAGGCGTGGCGTAGAAATAAATCAGAAATAATTGTTAAATGTGAAAAACAAAAAATCACATTCGATATTGCACTTGTTTATACAGCGACAGTAATTTTGCCTTACGAAGATATTGAAAAGAAAATAAAACAACTATCTTTGCGTTTGAACAATAATTATTTTCTGCATGATGATAAAAAAAATAACACAACTGCCAGCTAAATTCTTGATATTGTTGATACGCATATATCAAGTTACCTTATCACCTTTCATCGGAAGAAACTGCAGATATACCCCGACCTGCTCCAATTATGGCATCGAGGCTATAAAAAAATATGGCGCAATCAAGGGTGGCTGGCTCACTTTCAAAAGAATTTTATCTTGTAACCCATGGGGAGGAAGCGGATATGATCCGGTTCCTTAATAGTTAGGAGTTAGGAATTAGGAGTTAGGAGTTAGGAGTTAGGAGTTAGGAATTAGGAGTTAGGAGTTAGGAATTAGGAGTTAGGAGTTAGGAATGATTTTAGAGATGCGTCTTAATTGATTAAGAATTAATTTTTTAGTTATGAATAGATTAAGAGTTTTATTTTTTGTATTGATGTTTTGCCCTGTAGTAGCTTTTTCTCAGGTGAAGCAAAACAATTTTGAGATTTCTAAAAGTATAGACATATATAATAATGTGTTGAGGTTTCTTAACCAGAATTATGTCGATGAGATAAATCCAGCGGAACTTAATGAGACTGCTATTCATGCTATGCTCAGAGAATTGGATCCTTATACTGTATTTATTCCAGAGTCGGAGATTGAAGATGTAAAGCTTCTAACTATGGGAGAATATGGAGGTATAGGTTCGATAATAAATTACTACGATAATAATGTTCATATCTCAGAGCCTTATGAGAACTTTCCAGCACATAAGGCTGGCTTGCTTCCTGGCGATGCGATTATTGAGATAAATGGAGTTAATACGGAAAAGAAAACCGTTAGTGAAGTGAGTGAACTTCTTAAGGGTCAGCCTGGTTCTAAGCTGACACTTAAAGTCAAACGCGAAGGTGAAAAAGATGTCATCACCAAGACTCTTACACGCGAAAAAATCAAGATTGACAATATTCCTTATTATGCAGTTCTTGATGGCGGTATTGGTTATATTATTCTTAATCAGTTTACTAAAGACGCTGCTAAAGAACTCAAGGAGGCATTCCTTGAAATGAAATCGCAAAACGAGCTCAAAGGTCTTGTTATCGACCTTAGAGGTAATGGAGGCGGATTGCTCAATGAAGCTGTCGATATCGTAAACCTATTCGTGCCTAAAAATAAACTCGTCGTTTATACAAAAGGAAAGACATCAGAACAGAATAGAAATTATTACACAAAGCACGAAGCTGAAGATACAGAGATTCCTCTCGCAATTTTGGTTAATGAAGGTAGTGCATCGGCAAGCGAAATCGTGTCTGGCTCTATCCAAGACTTCGATAGAGGAGTCATTGTCGGTCAAAGGACTTTTGGTAAAGGCTTGGTTCAGAATATTTTACCTATGTCTTATAACACTCAGATGAAAGTGACAGTGTCTAAATACTACATACCAAGTAAGCGTTGTATCCAAGAAATAGACTATTCTAAAAAAGCAAAGAACGACACTCTTTCGAAGAATGACACTCTAGGACCTCAATTCAAGACAGCAAATGGTAGAATAGTTTACGAAGGTCATGGTATTCAGCCAGATGTGAAGATAGAACCAGAGATGCTTTCTACAATAACTGCCCATCTCTATGCCCAGAATATGATATTCAAATATGCAAATAAATTCTACAGAGAACATAAGTCAATAGCTTCTCCAGAAGAGTTCGAAATCACAGATGAAATTTATAACGATTTTGTTAAATTTGTTGAAAATCAGAATTTTGAATATACTTCTGAAAGCGAGAAAGACTTTGAAGTCTTGGTGAAGACTGCTAAAACGGAAGGCTATTATGATAATATCAAGGAACAACTCGATGTTTTGGAAAATGAATTGAAAAGTCATAAGGATAATGATTTGATTAACAATAGAAAGGAAATTGCCGAGATACTTAAGATGGAACTAGTTTCTCGTTATTATTACCAAAAAGGCAGAATTGTATCTACCTTAAAAAATGATATTGAATTGAATCGTGCTGTTGAGATTCTTCTGAACACAAACGGTCAAAACGAATACGAAAATATCCTTAAAGGAACAAATTGATTTATAAATACTAAATGCTGATAGCTGACAGCTGATAGCCCGTGAAATTATGAAAGTAGAATACGGCAAAACTGGAACATATTTCTATTTGGTAGGCTTGATCTTGATGGTGGTATCTCTTACTACATCGAGATTCGCTTTAAGTTTGTCGCTTGTTTACCTTTTGGTACTATGGTTTTTGCTTGGTTTGGATATGCGTTCCATCAACAGAATGTATCCGGAAAAGCCTTTCTTGTCAAGGTTTTTATTTCGTATAGGCTTCTCTTTAAAGGGTATTTGGTGTAATGTAAAAACACGTTTTAACGATTTCCTGCATAACAAAATCGCTGTCGTGATAGTATCTGTGTATATCATGCATCTTATAGGATTGATATACACTTCCGATTATCAATATGCGTTTAAAGATTTGAGAATTAAGTTGCCGCTTTTAGTGATTCCATTGGTGATGTCAACGATGAAACCATTGAGTCGCAAGCAGTTTGACACGGTGTTATGGTTTTTCATTGCTTCTGTCTTTTTTGTAACAATATTAGGAACGATAAAATTTATTCGTCGTGATTTTGTCGATGTAAGGGAGTTGTCTCCTTTTATAAATTATATCAGACTGTCGTTATGTATTGTTTTTTCAATATTTATATTGGGATATTATCTAGTTAAGAAGAATTATAGTTTGATGATAAAATCGATTATGGTTTTTCTGATAATATGGTTCTTGTGGCAGATAACGGTTTTTGAGTCTATTACTAGCATCTTGGTGGTTGCAGCCTTGTGTTTTGCGTTGATGGTGTATTATGTCTTTAAAAGTACCAAAACAAATGTTAAAATTTGTATGGTAGTAGTGATTGTAGTAGTGGTAAGTGTCGTGATATACTTTCCATATAAGGTTGCTAGAGACTATATGAATCCTGCTAAAGTGGATGTTGCTCAATTAGATACATATACCAAATTAGGAAATCCTTATGTTTTTGATACCATACATTTTGGCGTAGAGGATGCGAGGTATGTTGGCTTATATCTGTCAAAAAATGAGATGTTAGAAGCGTGGAATAAGAGAAGTGTTAAAAAAATTAACAATGAATGGGACGATGGTTATCGTACTTTGGTGCGTTATCTTACATCGAAAGATTTAAGAAAAGATGCGGAAGGGGTGGAGCAACTTACAGAGAATGATATAAGAAATGTTGAGAATGGTATCGCTAATTATAATTACATAGAAAATCCAGGGTTCAAGACTAGAATTATGAGGGTAATGGTGGGTTATGATAATTATAGAAGAAGCGGTGATGCTAATGGGAGCTCTGTGTTTCAACGTGTTGAATATATAAAAGCTTCGTTTGGGATTATAAAAGATAATCCTATTTTTGGCGTAGGAACAGGAATAACTAAAGCTTTTGATGAATATTATGAAGATACAAATTCAAAATTGAGACCAGAATATAGGCTTAGAAGTCATAATCAGTATCTTGCAATAACGGTAGCTTTTGGTGTTTTAGGTTTGTTATGGTTCTTGTTTTCAATGTTTTATCCTCTCGTTGCGGATAAGAGAAATCGTAATTATTTGTATATAGTATTTCTGTTTATAATACTGCTTTCCATGTTTACAGACGATACATTGGAAACACAAGTGGGAGCGACCTTGTTCGCTTTCTTTAACTCCTTCTTGATTTTTTGTAATGAACTAAGAACTGAGAACCTTGAACTAGAGGATTTTAGCCTTATTTAAAGGTAAACAATAAATTAGCGAAGAAATTCCATATTGTCGTTATTGCAATAGCTATTAACTTGCTGAAATAGAAATTCCATTTTAGTTTTTCGTTTAGAAGATATAAAACTAAGGAGTTGATTCCAAGTCCTATAGCTGATACAATCATAAATTGAAAGTATTGAGTTCCAATATCTTCGCTTTGACTGTTGAAGGTCCAGTTTCTGTTAAGAAAATAATTTGAGGTTGCAGCGAGTACGAATCCTATTCCGTTACTGAGAAATTTATTTATTTTTAAGATTTCCTTGCATAGATATGTCATTCCGAAATCTATCACCATTCCAGAACAGCCTACGATTCCGAATTTTAATAGCTTGGAAAATAATAACTTATCTATGACAAATAATGATTTCATATTTTATAAAAAATCAAATGCCAGTATTTGTTCGTTCTTTGTCAGAATATTTTATAGAGAATAAGAATAAGGCAATCATAACGACGATGCTGATAATTAAAACAGGAATGCTTGTTTGTCCGAAAGTGTCTACATCAATATTCGTGATGCCTTTATTATTAAGGAAATAAATCAATACGACAGTGCCGTTGTTTAGGAAATGCATTAGCATTGGAATCCAGATGCTGCCTGAAAAATAGAACATATAACCAAGTAGCATTCCTAGTATGAGTCGAGGGACGAAACCATAGAATTCGAGGTGGATGAATGAAAATATTGCAGAAGCGATGAGTATTCCGAGGTGGGCGTTTTTGCAAATTTTTATTAATGAAGTTTGTATTATTGATCTGAAAAGTAGCTCCTCACCTAAAGCGGCTAATCCTGCAATCATGAAGAGATTAAGAATTAAGCCTCCTATGGTATCGATGCTTACAAATTTCTCAATCATCTCAGTTGCAGTCTCTTGCATTTGTTTCATCAAGTATTCTATTCTGCTCATAGAGTCAGGGAGTGTTAGATTGGCGTTCCATTCGGCGAGGATGCTGTTAAAAGGCATGATGGCGAAAATCATCGCGATGCCGATAAGGACCCATAAGATTTTGGATTTCTTTAATCCTAATGAGTTGACAGGTTTTTCTTTAACTAAAAATGCATACGCTATAGGTGGAAGTACGAAGGTGAAAATTTGACTGCTAATCTGCATGAATCTTAGAGCGTTTAAGTCGTTAGGATTGCTGTTGGTGATGAAGACGTACGCCAAACCTATTACCGTTCCTAAAATCAGACCTATTATGATTAGCGCCATTAGCAAGAATATTCTTTCTAACATCGTAGTTTTCTTAATGATAGGGTGTTGCATATTATTTGGATTTATTTGCAAATTTAATATTTTTGATAATATGAAATGCTTATTTTTGCATAATAAAATTTAAGGTTTTTGTCAGTTATGTTTAAGATAGCAGATATAGAATTCGACCATGTTCCATTGTTGCTGGCACCGATGGAAGGCGTCACTGACCCGCCGTTTCGTCACGCTTGCAAGGAACAAGGTGCAGATATAGTTTATTCAGAATTTATTTCTTCCGACGGCTTGATTCGTGATGCGGTGAAGAGTGTGAGGAAGTTGGGTTTTGTTGAAGGCGAGCGTCCTTTCGGCGTTCAGATTTTTGGTAACAGCGTCGGTCCTATGGTGGAAGCTGCTCGTTATGCTGAGCGTTATAATCCTGATATTATTGATATTAACTTTGGTTGTCCTGTTAAGAAAGTCGCCTCAAAAGGAGCAGGTTCTGGTATCATGAACGACATTCCTAAGATGGTAGCTATCACGGAAGCCGTGGTGAAAGCAGTGAAAAAACCAGTTACGGTGAAGACGCGACTGGGTTATGATAGCGAACATAAGGAGATCGTTGATATCGCTGAACGATTGCAAGACGTTGGAATTCAGGCGTTGACGATACATGGTCGTTTAAGAACAACAAAATGGGGCGAGCCAGCAGACTGGACTTTGATAGGAAAGGTGAAGAATAATCCTCGCATGACGATACCAATCATAGGAAATGGCGATGTCGTCGACGGACCTTCTGCGAAATATTTCTTGGATAACTTTGGCGTTGATGGACTCATGATAGGACGTGCGACGTACGGCAATCCATGGATTTTCAAGGAGATAAAGCATTATTTAAAAACTGGTGAGCTATTATCAGCACCTACTGTCGAGGAGAGGGTGCGTGTCGCCAAGGCACATCTGTCAGATTCTTTGAATTATAAGAAAGATGAGTTTTATGCCGTGATGGAAATGCGTAAACACTGGGGATTATATTTCAAAGGCTTCATAAATTTCAAGCAATTTAAGTTAAGATTGATGGAAGCAAGGAAGATAGAAGAGGTCTTTGCTATCTTAGATGAGGTTGTAAATTATTATAATTCAGTTGGTTGAAATAATAGAAAGAAGAGATTTTGATATAAAGAAAAATTTTTCAATTTTTTTTGAAATTTTGTTATGATATTAGCAACAATTTTGTAAATTTGCACTCGCAAAACAAAGGATATATTTAAAACTATCCTGCTCCTATAGCTCAGTCGGTTAGAGTAGCTGACTCATAATCAGTTGGTCCCTGGTTCAAGTCCAGGTGGGAGCACAAAAACCTCGGTAGTCATTGACTGTCGAGGTTTTTTGTTTATGTTTCTGTCCACGTTTTGTCCACATAGTCATGATTTTGCAAAATATTCCTTCACAATCTTCGCCTTTGCCTTGCCGATGATGTTTTCCAATGTCTCCAAACTTGCTTCCTTGATGTTCTTGACGGATTTCAATTCTAACATCAGTTTCTCGGCTGTCTGTTTGCCTATGCCTTTGATGTCGTTTAGTTCAGAATGGATAAATCCTTTCTCGAATTTTTTTCTGTGATGCGTGATGCCGAATCTGTGTGCCTCGTCGCGGATGTGTTGTATAACCTTTAATGTCTCGGAGCGTTTGTCTATATATAAAGGTATGCTGTCGCCAGGGAAATATATCTCTTCTAGCTTCTCCGCGATGCCGATGATGCTTATCTTTCCGAATAATCCTAACTGCTGCAAAATCTTAACGGCTGACGATAACTGTCCCTTGCCGCCGTCGACGACAATCAAGTCGGGAAGTCGCTGCTTCTCGTCTAAGAGGCGTTTGTATCTTCTGTAGATAATCTCTTCCATAGAGGCGAAGTCGTTCGGACCTTCAACGGTCTTGATGTTGAAATGTCGATAGCCACTCTTGTTGGGTTTTGCATTGACAAACTGTGTCATCGCGGCTACAGCATAATCGCCCTGGAAATTGGAGTTGTCGAAACATTCTATCACTTCAGGCAACACTGGTAGATTCAAGTCGTCTTTCATCTGATTCAAGATTCTCTTCGTGTGTCGTTCTGGGTCGACTAAAGTGCGTAGCTTTTCGGTGTCAAGGCGATATTGTTTTGCATTACGCTGCGACAATTCCAAGATGTCGAGTTTCTCTCCTCGCTGCGGAATGGTGAACTTGACGCCTTCTAATTTTATGTCTAACTCTGTCGGAACGATAATCTCCTTGATGTTGTGACTTTCCATCATCTGACGTATCTCGACAATCGCCATGGAAAGCAGTTCTTCCACGCTCTCGTCGAGTTTTCTCTTCAACTCAAAAGAATGCGACTGTATTATCGCTCCTTCGACAATTTTCATATAGTTGACATAGAAAGAGTTGCCTGCGTCTTCGTAGGAGAAGACTTCCATGTCGAAGAGACTGTTGCTGCATACGACGGATTTCGCGTGGTAGTTCTCGAGTATGTCGTATTTGTCTTTTATGACTTGAGCCTGCTCAAATTCTAGTCGCGAGGCATGGTCCATCATCTGCGCTTTCATGTCTTTCAACACTTCTTGGATGTTACCTTTGATGACTCGTTTTATATTTTGAATCATCTCACGATATTCTTCTTCGCTGATGCTGCCGTCGCATGGTGCTTTGCAGTTGCCGATGTGATATTCAAGGCAAGGACGATAATGTCCGTTGGCGATGTTTTCTTCTTTTAAGATGAGCTTGCAGTTTCTGATAGGGTAGAGCTGACGTAACATTTCTAGCAGCGTCCTCGCTGTCATCACTGACGGATAAGGTCCGAAATAGATGGAGCCGTCGTTGACTTTCTTTCTGGTGAGATAGACACGAGGAAATCTCTCGTTCTTAACGCATATCCAAGGATATGTCTTGTCGTCTTTCAACATGATGTTGTAACGAGGCTTGTATTGTTTTATCATGTTGTTTTCGAGAAGAAGCGCTTCCATCTCGTTGTCTACCACGATGAACTTGATGTCTGCGATGCGACTGACGAGTACCTTGACTTTACCACTTTGGTTTTTGTTGAAATAACTTGATACCCTGCGTTTCAGGTTTTTGGCTTTACCGACATAAATGATCTCACCTTTCTCGTCATAATAACGATACACTCCCGGATCGGTAGGGATGGTTTTGAGGATGGATTTTATTTTGTCGGAATTGTTCATTGTTATTTTATTGTAGAGACGTAATATTTTACGTCTGTAACAGGTAATATTTTACGTCTCTACGTGTGGTTTTAAAAATGTTTAAATCCTTGTGCTTCGATTGGGATTACATGTTCGTCGGTTGTGATGAGTTCAGCAACGTTGGTGTCTGGTGTCATGAAACCGATGATTCTCACGTCTTCCATGTCTTTGACTTTGTCGTAATCTTCTTGTTTTACGGTGAAGAGAAGTTCGTAGTCTTCGCCTCCGTTGAGAGCTGCTACGCATGGCACGATGTCGAATTCTTTAGCTACGTCGATGGCTTTCTGATGCATTGGGATGCGGTCTTCAAAAACGCGGCAGCCTACTTTTGAGTCTTTGCATAGATGTAAAATTTCTGATGCCAAACCATCTGATATGTCAATCATCGCTGTTGGTTTTATCTCTAACTCTTTGAGTCTAGCGACGATGTCTTTACGTGCTTCTGGCTTGAGCTGGCGTTCTAAGATATAATCGTAGCCGTAGAGTTCTGGCTGTACGTTAGGGTCGGCCATGAAAGCGGCTTTCTCTCTTTCTAAAATGAGAAGTCCTGTGTAGGCTGCGCCGAGAGTTCCACTGACGCATAACAAATCGTTGGCTTTTGCTCCGTCGCGATATACGATGTCGTCTTTCTTTGCCTTGCCTATGACTGTTATCGAGATGAAAAGTCCCGACTTGCTTGCAGTGGTGTCGCCACCAACCAAGTCGACTTTGTAAGTGTCGCAGGCTAACTTGATGCCAGCGAATATTTCTTCAACGGCTTCTACTGAGAACTTGCTTGAGATTCCCATTCCGACTACTATCTGAGTAGGTGTTCCGTTCATGGCGTAGATGTCGGAGAAGTTCACTACAGCGGCTTTATAACCTAAGTGTTTCAAAGGCATATATGTCATGTCGAAGTGAACGCCTTCAATTAAGACATCGGTAGAAATCAATGTCTGCTCACTCTTATGGTCGATGACAGCAGCGTCGTCGCCTATGCCTTTCACTGTAGATTTGTTATATGTCTTTATGTCTTTCGTCAGTCTGTCGATGAGACCGAATTCACCGAGTTCTGACAATTCTGTTAATTCTATTTTTTCGTTTTCCATATTTTTAGTTTAGAGTTTATGGTGTAGAGTTTAGAGTTTAGAGTGTAGAGTTTAGAGTGGTTTTATAGATTATAAGTGTATAGTTTAATGTGTATTAGAATTTAATAAACTCTACACTCTACACTCTACACTTTACACTTTACACTTTAATTACATCAATTTCTTATATTTAAACTTCTTAGGTGCTGCGTTGCCAAGTCGTTTAATCTTGTTTTCTTCATATTCTGAATAGCTTCCTTCGAAGAAATAAACCTGTGAGTCGCCTTCGAAAGCGAGGATGTGAGTTGCGATTCTGTCCAAGAACCATCTGTCGTGTGAGATGACGACGGCGCATCCTGCGAAGTTTTCCAAACCTTCTTCCAAAGCTCTCAATGTGTTGACGTCGATGTCGTTGGTAGGTTCGTCGAGGAGAAGTACGTTGGCTTCTTGTTTCAATGTCAACGCCAAGTGCATTCTGTTACGTTCACCGCCTGACAAGACGCCAGCTTTCTTTTGTTGGTCGTTGCCGCCGAAGTTGAAACGAGAAACGTAAGCTCTTGAGTTCATGGTGCGTTTGCCTAATTGAATCAATTCGTTGCCTCCTGAGATGACTTCCCATACTGTCTTTTCTGGGTCGATGTCGGCGTGTTGTTGGTCGACGTAGCCTGTCTTCACTGTTTCGCCTACTTCAAACTCGCCTGAGTCTGGTTTTTCCAATCCCATGATGAGACGGAATAATGTTGTCTTACCAGCGCCGTTAGGTCCGATGACGCCGACGATACCTGCTGGTGGGAGACTGAAGCTGAGGTTTTCGAATAACAACTTATCGCCGTAGGCTTTGGTGATATTCTTAGCTTCGATGACTTTGTTGCCGAGGCGGTCGCCGTTAGGGATATAGATTTCGAGTTTTTCTTCTTTTTCTTTTACGTCTTCGTTAAGAAGTTTTTCGTAAGAAGCGAGACGAGCTTTACCTTTTGCATGACGTGCTTTTGGTGCCATTCTGACCCATTCGAGCTCGCGTTCCAAAGTCTTGCGGCGTTTGCTTTCAGATTTCTCTTCCATCGCCATGCGTGCTGTCTTCTGGTCGAGCCATGATGAGTAGTTGCCTTTCCATGGGATGCCTTCGCCGCGGTCGAGTTCGAGAATCCATCCTGCGACGTGGTCGAGGAAGTAACGGTCGTGGGTGACAGCGATGACGGTGCCTTTATATTGTTGTAAGTGTTGTTCCAACCAGTTGATTGCTTCTGCGTCAAGGTGGTTGGTAGGCTCGTCGAGGAGGAGAATATCTGGTTCTTGGAGGAGGAGACGCACCAATGCCACGCGGCGACGTTCACCACCAGAGAGGTTCTTGACAGGAGTGTCGCCGTCAGGACAGTTGAGAGCGTCCATGGCTCTTTCTAACTTGCTGTCTAAGTCCCATGCGTCGTGTTGCTCAATCAAGTCGGTGAGCTGTCCTTGTTCTTCAACCAAGGCGTTCATCTCGTCGTCGGTGAGTTCTTCCATGAAACGTGCGTTCACTTCTTCGTATCTCTTCAAGATGTCAACGACTTCCTGAATGCCTTCTTGAACGACTTCCTTAACGGTCTTGTTGTTGTCTAATTCTGGTTCTTGGTCTAACATGCCGACAGAATATCCTGGTGAGAAAACGACCTCGCCATTGTATGCTTTGTCTTTGCCAGCAATGATTTTCAATAATGTTGATTTACCTGAGCCATTCAAACCGATGATGCCAATCTTTGCGCCATAGTAGAATGATAAATAAATATCTTTCAAAATCTGTCTCGTAGGTGGAATGATTTTGCTTACACCAACCATCGAGAAAATAATCTTTTTGTCGTCAGCCATAATTCTGTTTTTTTTAAAGTCAACAAGACTATAAGACTACGAGACAACAAGTCTATATGTCTATGAGTCTATGAGTTGACATATTATTATTTATTTAATTCTTAACTCTTAACTCCTAACTCCTAATTCCTAACTCCTAACTCCACCTTCCTCATTTCCAACTCCATAATCTTTGTCGCTTCGCTCCAGTCGTAGACGCGGCGTACGAAATCGTAGCCGTTTTGTGCTATGGAGTTTGCTTTTTCTTTATCGGTGAGAAGTGTGATGATATGATTTGCTAGTTCTTGTTCGTTGTTTCCGACAAGAATCTCTTTGTCTATTTCTGCTCCTAGTGGGTTGTTTGCCAATGTCGTTGTTATGCAAGGAAGTCGCATTGACATGGCTTCGAGGAGTTTGTTCTGAAGTCCTGTTCCTATTCTCATTGGCGCGATGAAGATTCTGCTTTGAGCGTAGGCATCTCTCATATCATTGAGCCAGCCGCTGATGATTATTCTGTCGCATGCCACTTTCTTGACGCGTGGGTCGGGTGTAGCACCAGCGATATATAATTTAGTTTCAGGAAGTTTCTTCCAAACTAAAGGCAGTATATGATTTGCGAGATATTCCACGGCATTGACATTAGGTGCGTAAGCCATGTTGCCGGTAAACACTATGTCGTATTTTTTCTCGCAATCTTGAGGCGTATAATATTCATGGTCTACGCCGTTAGGGACTATCAGTATCTCGTCTTTTTTATCATGGTCGATGAAGTTGCGGTCTTGCGCACTGATGATAGTCTTGACGTCGAAGTCATCGAAGATGTCGTGTTCGTAGCGTTTCAACCTTTTATATTCCATATTGAAGAAAGGCTTCATGTAGAAAGATGCTATTTCGCATCTTCGTTTCATTCCCATGGAAAACACGTCTTGATAATCAATGGTTTTTGGTGTTTTTTCGTAACGTATATATTCTGCAACTCTCAGCAACTGACCGAATAGCATATCTGGTTTATGCTTTTCGATGAGGCTTTTGATTTTATTATGAGCTTTGCTGTTGTAAAAATATCCGCATTGCAGTGGCAGTCCTTTGAAGAAAGACCTTATTATGTTAAATAATATTGACAATTTGCTTATATCAATGAATGTTATAGAGATACAATAAGGCTGCAATGCTTTGAACGCTTCTTCCTTATTGGATTTCTTGTCGTTTAAAGCACAGAGAACCACTTCGTTGTTTTGTGCGAGCTGTTTTATCTGATTGAAAGCTCTCAGCTTGTCGCCTTTTTCGAGTGGCCATGGTATTCTCGGCAGCAATACGAATATCTTCATATCAATGATTTATATATGTTATGTCTTTTTTTGTCTTACTTATTTCATCATAGAATATTAACAATCTGTCGATGATTTTCTTATTGTCGTAAATGTCTTCAATGAGTTTTCTTGCATTTCTTCCAATACGTTTGAGTTCTTCTGGTTCTTTCGATATTCTGCATATCGTCTCAACGATTTTTGTAGGATTATCGGCGATGATGATATTGTTATATTCTGAGTATTGGATTCCCTCTGCACCAATCATGGTTGTGATGACGGTTTTGCCCATTGCCATCGACTCTATGATTTTAATTCTGATGCCGCTGCCAGAGAGAAGCGGTACTATTGCAATGTCGTTATTTTTGATGAATTCTTTAGCGTCGGGCACTTCACCCCATACTTTGACATTGTTTTTCTTCAGGTTCATTAACCATTTAGGCATATGACGTCCTGCGAGGTTAAGCTTTATTTCAGGTTCTCTTTCGCGTAATTTGTCCCAAACATTTTTCAAAAACCATCTGATGCCTTCTTCGTTTGGCAGCCAATTCATTGAGCCTATGTGATATAGGGTTGGATTTTCATTTATTTCGTAGTTTGGCGTGAAGTCGTCTGGGTTGACGCCGAAAGGAATGTCGATGACGGGAACCGCTGTTTCGCCGCGGAAGAATGCAGCGTCGCGGTAGGTGATGGCGGCAATGCCATCGACTTTGTTAATGGCATTTAATTCGTATTCTCTTAATGTACGAACCAAATGATTCAGATACCATTTCTTAGGTAAGAAGTTGGTTTTCTTCGCAATTCGGTCCCAGATGAGGTGCTCTACATTATGTGCGCGAAGTACAATCAAGGCGTCTGAATTGGCTCTGATAGTCTCGATATACGGAGCCATATAAATCATTTCCAACTGGACAATATCGTACCTGTCTTTCTTTAAAACTTCTATAAGTTTTTTTCTAAAGTCTTCAGAAATAAAACGTTCCACATGATACGACTTGTCTGTAAAAAGATTTTTAAACGCCTCAATAGGCTTTATCTTTAAATCGACGTCAACGAGTTCTATCTTTGTCTTGTCTTTGTAAGCTTGCGGAATATCTTTGTCTTTGATATGATATTTCTCGCTATTGACAGCAAGTATCTTGACCTTGTGTCCAGCGTCGAGTAATCCGTTGACAATACTGTTCATCGCCATTGGTCCGCCTTCGCTTGGCGGATAAGGTGACTTGTTGCAAAGCAGTAAGATATTCATAATGACGTCTTTATTTGTTACGTTTAAAAATTTTTCTGAAGGTCTTTTTCCAACTTTCTCCGTCTAATAATGCGGAATCTGTTGTGGCTTTGATAGTTAAGAAAATACCTATTGGTAATATTATTATTGACGACAGCCATACTCCGAGGAATATATGAATGTCGCCAGCTATCGCAATGCGTTGACTGGTAATGGTTATGACATAATAGATGACGAAAAACACCACGCTGATGACAATAGGAAGTCCGAGGCCGCCCTTGCGGATGATGGCTCCTAATGGCGCTCCGATGAAGAAAAACAGCAGACAAGCAATGCTGAGTGAGAATTTCTCGTGCAAAACTTGTTGGTGCTTCCTGATATTGGTGCCTTGTCTCTCAAAGTCTTTGATGTTCAATTCTATATTGTCGACTTGGTTTTTTACTGCGCTTCTCGCCATATTTACAATCGATGATTGTTCTTTCTCACTGAAATTGTCTAAAAGAGGCCACTTGAACACACTTATGGTGTCGAGCTCGGCTTTGTTGTGGTTTTTGCTGACGATATCTTTTGACGATAAGTGCTGAAGCCTGTTTTTGAAGGATTTCTTGTACGATTCGTGTCTGTCTTCTGTGTTGAGTTCTAATGAATCGATGGCAACTATCAACTGATTGATATTCATCATCGACTGGTGACCTTTGAACGCACTGCCGTCGCTTTCTGTCATGTCAAAGTCTGAAATGTCAAAGCTGATATATTGCTTGTCGAATTTCATCGTCTCGAAAGGTCGTTTCGACCTATATTCCTTGTCATCAGTGACTTCGTTGTAATTATATCCGTCATAGAGTGTAAAGACGACTTCTTTTTGGCTTGGAGCTAGTGCTATAGTCGCGGAATCGGCTATAGTGACTTTGACGTTGCCTTTGTAGGCTGTGTGGTCATAAATCATCATGTCGTAGAGCGTGGAGCCGTCAGCACCTTTTTTTCCAGCTCTAATGGTATATCCGTCAATGCCTTTATAGAACATTCCTTCTGGAATATCGAACGACATCTTTTGTTTTCTGACATCGCGTAATAAGGTCTTCGATTTCAATGTCGCGACGGGCAATACGTTATTTGAAAATACGAATGCCGTGATGCTCATTACGATAGAGAATATAAGCAAAGGACGCATGATTTTCCATACTGAAATGCCTGAGGCTTTCATCGCGACAAGTTCGTAAAACTCGCCTAAATTGCCGAAACACATCAACGACGAAAGTAATATAGCTAGTGGCATCGCCATAGGAACAAATGTTATAGCTGTGTAAAACATCAACTTACCTAAGACGTCAAAGCCTAATCCTTTGCCAACAAGGTCGTCGAGATATGTCCATAGAAACTGCATAAGCAAGATGAATACGGCGACGAAAAATGTGAAAATAAAAGTGCCGATAAATGATTTCAATATGTATTTATACAGTTTCTTCAAGGTTACCTTATTTATTGTGCAAATATAACATTTTACCTCTTTGCTTTGCTACTTTTATTTTTTTTAAAAATGATGTATTTATTTGCCAAATATTTCTTTTTTTTGCATTAAAATTTAAAATCATGGAAAATAATATTTTTGATTTCTTTAAGGAAATAAATGTAAGCATAACTATTTCAGATACTGAAGGTAATGTCGTTTATATGAATGACAAAGCAAAATCTGTCTTTAGCGATATGGTGGGAAAAAATATGATGGCGTGCCATAAACAGTCGTCGCAAGAAACAATAAAACGACTGATAAATGAAAAGGCGACAAATGTCTACACCATTCAGAAAGGCGACGTGAAGAAAATGATTTACCAGACTCCTTGGTACGTTGATGGCGAAATCAAAGGTCTCATCGAATATTCTATCATTCTTCCTGAAGAGATGCCACATTACATAAGATGAAAATTGAAAATTGAAAATTGAAAATTGAAAAATAATAATTAAGGACAAAGACTGTTGACTGTAGTCCGTTGTCCGTTGACTTTAATGATAAAAATGATAAAACATATTCCTAATGCGATAACATGTTGCAACCTTTTATCTGGTTGTATTTCAATAGTTTTAATGTGTAATGGTTATGCTGTGGCAGCAGGTGCGATGATATTCTTAGCAGCTGTTTTTGATTTCTTCGACGGATTCGCGGCTCGTCTCCTAAAGGCGTATTCGCCACTTGGTGCTCAACTCGACTCGCTATCAGATGTCGTCTCCTTTGGCGTCGCACCATCGTTCATCATGTATCATTATCTGAACCAACAGTCGACTGTCAGCAGCCTTGAAATAGCTGGTTTCAATGTCTTGCCTTTCGTCGCTTTCTTCCTCGCAGTATTCGCGGAGTTGCGCCTCGCTAAATTCAACATCGACGACCGACAAACCACTTCATTCATCGGACTTCCAACTCCAGCGATGGGACTCTTCGTGGCATCGTTGCCTTTTACACTGCAAAACGAAAAGCTGGCATTCATGGTAAATAATATGTCGAATCTATATTTTCTTATCTCTATAGTCGTGATTTTCAGTTATCTGATGGTGAGCGAGATACCTTTCTTCTCTTTGAAGATTAAGAATTTAAGGTTTAAAGAAAATATTCATATCTATATTTTGGCGATATTCGCTATCGTGGCATTTGCATTCTTGGGATTCGCTGCGATACCTTTCGTGATGTTGCTCTATATCGTGATATCTCTCTTTAGAGTCAATAGGAATTAACAAAACGTACGCACAGACTGTTAGTCTTGCATTCGTTGTTTATTCTGATTCCAATAAAGTTGAAATCAAGATAGTAAGCCTCATTTTCATTGGATGAGGAACTCCAATATTTTCCTTGTTTTCCGTCATCAAAAGATGCAGGAAGGAATATGCTGTTGCCATTAGGTCCTACGACGAGTTCGCCTTTTACGCCATTCTGTATCGTAAGCCTCCATGTGCATTCTCGCATCAGTTCCTGCCATTCTTCTCGTGATGGAACTTTGTACTGTGACGCTGACTCTGCATTCAAACTGTCATATTCTAGTTGAGTAACATACGTGCCGCAATCTTCTGGAGACGATGCGCCGATATTGCAGCTCGCCCATCTTACACTTAAACCCAAATCGACGAATTCTATTTTTGTAAATGCTGTCATGTTTTTTTATAGTTCATAGTTCATAGTTCATAGTTCATAGCTCTTAGTTCATAGCTCTTAGTTCATAGTTCAAAGTTTATGGTTCAAAGTTCTTGGTTCTTAGCTCAAAATTCGTTCCGAGGTAATGAGAGCGAACCACTTCGTCGTTGGCGAGTTCTTCTGGTGTGCCAGCTTTAAGTACTTGTCCTTCAAAGACGAGATAAGCTCTGTCGGTGATAGATAAAGTCTCGTTGGCGTTATGGTCGGTGATGAGCACACCTATGTTTTTGTTTTTTAGTTTGGCCACGATACGTTGTATGTCTTCCACGGCGATAGGGTCGACGCCAGCGAAAGGTTCATCGAGGAGGATGAACTTAGGGTCTACGGCGAGTGCTCTTGCTATCTCGGTTCTGCGTCGTTCGCCGCCAGAGAGTTGTATGCCTTTGCTTTTTCTGATATGTTGTAAACTGAATTCGTTCAATAATTCCTCGAGTTTCTCTTTTTGCTGTTCTTTTGTCATGCCTTTTTTGAACTGCATCACCGAGGCGATGTTGTCCTCGACGCTGAGCTGACGGAATACCGAGGCTTCTTGTGCGAGATAACCTATTCCGAGCTGAGCTCTTTTGTACATCGGAAACTGTGTTATTTCCTCATCGTCGAGATAAACATGACCAGAAAATGGCTTGATGAGACCGACAGTCATGTAAAATGTAGTAGTCTTTCCAGCACCGTTAGGTCCTAATAAACCCACGATTTCACCTTGTTTTACTTCCACACTCACGCCCTTCACGACAGTGCGGTTGTTATATTTCTTTACTAAGTTGTCAGTTCTTAATATCATTGGTTTAGAGTTTAGAGTTTAGAGTTTAAAGTTTAGAGTTTAGAGTTTAGAGTTTAAAGTTTAGAGTAGTTTTAAAGTGTAAAGTGTATAGTTTATGTTCAGTGTAACGTTAATTTTCAATTTTCAATTTTCAATTTTCAAATTTCAATTTAAATGATTCCTTCTTTAATAATGTCGTGAATGTGAATCATTCCGATGTAGTTGTTGTTTTCCATGACTGGAAGTTGGGTGATGGATTTTTTTCGCATCAATTCTAAGGCATTTACGACGAGGTCGTTTTTGTCTATTGTTTTAGGGTTTTGTGTCATGATGTCTTTAGCCTTAACTTCTTCTATGTTAGGGTGTTTCATGAGCATTCTTCTGAGGTCGCCGTCGGTGATGATTCCGACTAGTTTGTCGTCTCGCATCACTGCTGTTGCTCCGAGTATTTTTTCAGTTATCTCTATTATGACGTTTGTCATGATGTCGTTTTCTGTCACCATAGGTTTGGCGTTCTTGACACAGAGGTCGCCGACGCGTAGGTAGAGTCGTTTGCCCAGTGCGCCACCAGGATGGAATTTTGCGAAGTCTTGCGCACTGAATCCGCGGCATTTCAGCAGCGCCATCGCGAGGGCATCGCCCATGACGAGCTGCGCCGTGGTGCTGGCAGTAGGAGCGAGGTTGTTAGGACAAGCTTCGTGCGACACCGTGGTGTCGATGACGTAATCGGCTTCTTTAGCTAGGAAAGACTCGGTGTTGCCGACGATGGCGACGAGTTTATTCTTCCTTATTTTTATTAGTGGGGTGAGCACTTTAATCTCAGGAGTCTCGCCGCTTTTGGAAATAATTATCACAATATCCTCGTCTCTGATGATGCCTAAATCGCCGTGAATGGCGTCGGCAGCGTGCATGAAAACAGCCGTCGTTCCTGTGGAATTTAATGTCGCGACAATCTTTTGTGCGATATTTGCGCTTTTTCCAATGCCTGAAACAATCACATTGCCCTTGGAATTCAATATTAATTCTACAACTTTTGTGAAATTATCTGTTAAAAGTTCCTTTAAACCTAATATTGAATTAGCTTCTGT
Organism: Bacteroidales bacterium; assembly: GCA_045657145.1. Taxonomy (GTDB): domain Bacteria; phylum Bacteroidota; class Bacteroidia; order Bacteroidales; family F082; genus Limimorpha. Next base: position 211,886 of record JAZOSK010000098.1, read on the forward strand.
ATCAATAACTTGTATTGCGATGTCTTTGATGCTTTCCATAACTGAAAAAAAATATTACTTTTTTCTTGCTTCTTTAAAATTAAAAATCATAACTTTGTCTGAGATGAATTAATAAATTTTACTTTAAGCAAGACTTTGCAAATATAAATAAAATTTCATTGAATAGAATATGGCAAAAATTGATGAAAAAGGTTTGCACGATTTACTAAAGAACGTTTTTGGTTTCGAGCAATTCAAAGGCAATCAAAAGGCTATTATAAAAAGTATATTGGCAGGCAACAATACGTTTGTCCTTATGCCTACAGGCGGCGGAAAGTCGTTATGTTATCAGTTGCCAGCATTGATTAGTGAGGGCACAACAATCGTCGTTTCACCTTTAATCGCTCTGATGAAGAATCAGGTCGACATGATTCGTAACTTTGGCGCCGACTCAGGCATCGCTCACGTTATGAATTCTTCATTGTCGAAGACAGAACTGAATCAGGTGAAAGAAGACCTCTCAAGCGGAAAGACAAAACTATTATACGTCGCTCCAGAATCTCTCACCAAAGAAGAGACTGTCGAGTTCTTGCGTGGATTGAAAATATCTTTCTTCGCTATTGACGAGGCTCACTGTATCTCTGAATGGGGACACGACTTCCGTCCTGAATACAGACGTCTCCGTCCTATCATCAATGCCATCGGACCAAAATTGCCAGTCATAGCTCTCACTGCAACAGCAACAGTGAAAGTTCAAAAAGACATAATGAAAAACCTTGAAATCCTCGACGCTAAAGTGTTCAAGTCGTCATTCGACAGAGCTAACCTTTACTATGAGGTGCGTCCAAAGACTAAAGACGTCGTTAAGGATATCATAAAATATATTAAGAGTAATCCAGGAAAATCTGGTATCGTTTATTGCTTGAGCCGTAAGAAAGTTGAAGAACTCGCTGAAGTCCTCGTCGCTAACGGTATCCGCGCTCTCCCTTATCACGCTGGTCTCGACACTCAGACTCGTCGCGACAACCAAGACAGATTCCTCATGGAAGAAGTCGATATCATCGTCGCAACAATAGCATTCGGTATGGGAATCGATAAACCAGACATCCGTTTCGTAATCCACCACGATATTCCTAAGAGCCTCGAGGGTTATTATCAGGAGACAGGCCGCGCTGGTCGCGATGGTGGCGAAGGTAAATGTATCGCTTTCTACGATTACGAAGATATTCATAAACTGGAAAAATTCAATAAAGGTAAAGACGTCGCTGAACAGGAAATCGCTCGCGAACTCCTTAATGAAACAGTGACTTATGCAGAGTCGTCGGTATGCCGTCATAAACTCTTGCTTCACTACTTCGGCGAGTCTTACGAAACAGAAAACTGCGGCGCTTGCGACAACTGTATCAACCCTAAAGTGAAATTCGATGGCAAGGAAGATGTCAAACTCGCTATCGACGCTATCATCGCAACAAAACAGCTTTTCAAGACAAAACATATAGCAGAACTCCTCGCAGGCAAAGCAACCGGCGATATCAAAACTGCGAAACACGACACTAATGAGTTCTTCGGCGCTGGCGACGATAATGATGAAAAATACTGGACATCAATAATCCGTCAGGCTATCGTCAACAAACTCTTGTCAAAAGATATTGAAGAGTACGGCGTGCTTAAAGTCACTAAAGAAGGTAAGGACTTCGTGAAAAATCCTTATACCGTGATGGTGGCTAAAGACCACGACTACGATAATCCTGAAGATGAAGATATGGATGAAGAAAGAGTGGCTTTCGGCAAGGATAGCGGAACCGACAAGACATTGTTCGCTATGCTGAAAGACCTTCGCAAGACAATGGCGAAGAAGATGAATCTGCCTCCTTTCGTAATCTTCCAAGACCCATCTCTCGAGGATATGACAATTCAATATCCTATCACGATGGACGAACTCACTCAAATCGTCGGCGTGGGTCAAGGTAAGGCTCAGAAATTCGGTCAGCCTTTCTTAGACCTCATCAAAGAATACGTCGAAGAAAATGAAATCACTCGTCCTAACGATATGGTGATTAAGTCATCTGTCAACAGATCAGCGTTGAAGATTAGTATCATTCAAAATATCGATAGAAAAATTCCTTTGGAAGACATCGCTCATTCTAAGAATATGGGATTTGACGAACTTCTTACTGAAATAGAAAGCATCGTCGCCAGTGGAACACGTCTCGATATCAACTATTACATCGAAGATAACATCGATGAATATCACCAAGAAGATATCATGGAATATTTCCGCGAAGCCGACTCTGATACAGTGGAAGATGCTATGGATGCTCTCGGCGTAAATGATTACGAGGAAGAGGAAATACGTCTTATGAGAATTAAATTCTTCTCAGAAGTTGGTAACTAAAAAATTGAAAATATTAATACTTTCGGTGTTGTTGCTCTTAATGTCTTGTGGTAATAAACAGACAAAGGTGACAGCACCGAATGTTTTATTGTCTGAACCTGAAATGGTTGAGATAATGACAGACGTTTATATTCTTGAAAACGCCATCAACTATAGAAGAGGTAAGAATATAAGTACAAATAACTTGAAAACCAAAGGATATGAAGCTCTCTTCGAGCATCACGGCATAAGCGACTCAGTATTTTTTGATAATTTGGATTATTACAATGACAATCCTATTTTAATGAAGAGAGTGATGGATTCGGTTGTGGTTAATTTTGAGTTGTTAAGAAACTAAGTTACTAAGTTGCTAAGATGACTTAAGTCCTCAGTAACTCAGTAACTCAGTAACTCAGAGCCTTAAATGAAATTCATCACGACATTGACTTTACATTCGCTACTTAATGTCTTCTTGACAGGACATGTTTCAGCAGCTCTTTGTAATAAAATCTTTTCTTTGTCGCTGTATGACTGAGTGAAATTTACTGTAATGTTGATTTCGCCTATTCTGCGTGGAGCATCAGCCATCACTTTGTCAACATCGATGCTCATTCCTTCTAGATTGATGCCTTTGCTTTCAGCTGTGTAAGCCATCATTGCCATCATGCAAGCTCCTAGTGAAGCAGCGGTTAAATCAACAGGAGAGAATCCTTTGCCGTGACCATCAACATTAATTTTTACACCTGAAGGGTTGTGAGTTAATTCACTACATAAATTACCTAAGTATTTTCCTGAAATTGTTGCCATAGTTTTTTTAGATTTAGTTAGTTATAATTAAAACGAATAAAAATAGATTTTGTTTCAGCATTCTTTAATTTTTCAAATATCAAAGAACTGAAACTCTTAGTGCAAATATACTGATTTTTTTTCAAAAAATAAATGAAATTTTATTAATTTTACACACTGAATTTATTTATCTAAATGGTTATGAAATTGTCTAGAATTAACATTTTATTATTAGGTTTTATAGCATTGTTATTTTCATCATGTAATCCGGATTATCCAGATGACGGATTTTTCAAAGTGGGTGAAAAGACTTATTACGTAAACGAAGCCAAGTTGCAGGATGTCGGCAAGGATAATGGCTATTATCAGTTGAGACTTACTTTAGATAACAGCAACAGCAATGAACCTCATTCAATTAACTTCCTTTTCTATTCTGAGGTTAATGAATATTTGCCAAGCGGAATTTATATTCCATACGCATATGATGAGAAATACAATCACAGATTTAAGCGCGGCGCTTGGTTGGATGGCGACGTTGAAGCAGGCGTGATGCTTTTAGGAAAGGTGAAGGTGTCGAAAACCAACGATATTTACACAATCCATATTATCGACTGCAAGGATAATGACAACAATATTATCACAGGAGAATATAAGGGGGAGTTGAAAATTGTAAATTGAAAATTGAAAGCTTGGGTTTATCGACCTGAGCTTTTTATCATTTTATAAATCATATCGTTAAAGTCTTGTCTCTCGTTAAGGGATTCAAGACTTTGATGCATTTTATAGCACCAATGATGACGTGAATTTGCAGGAATGTTGATTTGTTCTCTTTGTGTGGCGTCCCAGCGAAAATCGCCGTCCATGGCGATGTAATCCTGAATAGGAATGATGACCCACATCGAAGAAGATTTGAGATGTTGTTCGATTATTTCCTTGCAAACCCAAGGCTCTGCGAAATAAGGAGCTCCTTCGTGATGTCCTAGCATCTCCCGATAGAAACGGTTTGTCAATTCGCCGTTTTCTTCCCACCAGCCTCTTATCGTAGACATGTCGTGCGTTGATGTTGTGTCGACGCTTAAATAAGGATTGTTCGCAGGATTGACGAAAGTATCGCAAGGATTTTTGGGCATTCTCTGAACTTCAAGGCTAAGAATATTAAGCTGCTGCATCACATCCTTGACGCAGGCTGGAACCATGCCGAGGTCTTCGCCGCAGACCAACATGTCGCTGGCTTCAATTATTTTAGGAAGTTTCTTCAATGCTTCTTCTTTCCAAAGTTCTTCGTTTCTATGGTAGAAATATTCGTCGTATAATTTGTTTATCTCGTTTTTTTGATAATCTTCTAATTCGTTGTATGAATGCGTGAATTGCAATGCAATACGTGGATGTAATCCGCCATTCTTATCTTCCACGAACAAGACTTCCGCACACAATGCGATAAGTCCGTTTTTTATTTTCTCGTATTTATGGCTGTTGTCTGTTGTCTGTTGTCTGTTGTCAAAAGAATACGTGATTTTTCTCTGAGTGTTGAATTCCTCTTTTAACTCAAAATAACTGAATGAAGTCTCGTTGAGATATTTCTCTCTTACTTCTTCTGTAAATTCTCCGAAATATTCATGCAGGAAATGACCTCTGATATAAGGCTTCGTCAGTCTTTCATGGCTTGCTGATAGCTGATGGCTGACAGCTGATAGCTGACAGCTGATGGCAGGACTGAAGTGTCCCATGATACCTTGAGTGTGTTCTTGAGGTATCTCCCATATTCTGAAGAAACCCAAGATATGGTCGATGCGATATGCGTCGAAGTAGCGGCTCATCTGAGTAAGTCGGTTGCGCCACCATTGGTAGTTGTCTCTAGCCATAGCATCCCAGTTGTATGTCGGGAATCCCCAGTTTTGTCCTTCTGTTGCGAAGGCGTCTGGCGGAGCTCCCGCTTGGCAGTCGAGCTTGAAAAGCTCTGGGTTGGTATATGCTTCCACGCTGTGACGTCCGATGCCGATAGGAATATCGCCTTTCAACGCAATGCCTCTTTCATGAAGATAATCAACGGCTTCTTTCAGCTGCTTGTCGAGATGATATTGTAGGAAATAGTAGAACTCTGGCTGTTCGGTCACTGAGCTTGTCGAAGTGACTGGTAGTGCCTTCGACAGGTTCAGGCACCGTTCGTGTAAACAGAATTCAGCGTAAGGTATGAGCCAATCTTCATTTTCTTTGAAGAATGATTGAAAATCTTCGGTGTCTTTTGTTATTTTCCAGTCTTGTTCGAATATCTTTTTGAAGTAAGCGTCTTTGACTTTCATCACTTCTGGATAGTCGACATAATCTTTTTCTTTTAAGATATTTTTTTGATTTTCAAAATAAGCTCTGTTGTTTTCGTCCTGAAGTGTTCCTATTTTTTCTAGGTTAAGATATATAGGGTGCAGAGCTTTTGTTGAGATGGCTTTATAAGGATATGAGTTGTCCCAAGAGTCGTCTGTACGAGTGTCGTTGATAGGAAGGATTTGTATCATTTTCATTCCGACTTTCTCGCACCAGTCGCCTAATAGTTTAAGGTCGAGGAATTCTCCTACGCCGAAATTGTTTTTAGTATTAAGAGAAAACACCGGCACTGCAACGCCTGTTAGTTTAGGATTGCTGCCGGTGTTTACTTTATTTTTTAACACCTTAAAGACTTTGGTGTTTGAGAAACTTTGAGAACTTATATAATTCATAATTAATTATGCATTGTGCATTATGCATTATGAATTGAGTCAATTGTTTCACATATATTTTCGAATATCTCTTCTATAGTTCCGACTCCGTTGATAGGGTGGAGGCAGTTTTTATGTTGATAGAAGTCGAGGACAGGTTTAGTTTTGCTGTCGTATTCCACGAAGCGATAGTGTATTGACTCGATATTGTCATCGGCGCGTCCGCTTGTCTTTCCGCGTTCGAGCATACGTTCGATGAGTAATTCTTCAGGCACTTCTAGGCTGACGACGCCGTTGAGTTTGAGATTATATTTCTTGAATAAGTCTTCTAAAATCTCAGCTTGTTTCACTGTACGAGGGAAACCGTCGAAGAGGAATCCCTTGCTGTCGGAGTGATTGACGATGAATTTCTCTATTATCTCAGTGACGATTTCGTCGGATGCGAGTCCGCCGTGGTCGATGATGTCTTTCACTTTGAGGCCTATTTCTGTGCCAGCTGCCATTTCAGCGCGAAGCACCTGGCCTGTTGATATATATGTGAGGTTGTATTTTTCTTTTAGGTGTTCAGACTGAGTGCCTTTGCCAGCGCCTGGAGGGCCGAAAATTATTATATTTAACATATCCGTACTATTTAATCTGCTTAATTTTCTTCAACAATTTTATATATTGAAGGATAATGTCTTCCGTGTTCGTTGTAGTCGAGGCCATAACCCACGATGAATTCATTGCCGATATTCATTCCTATATAATCGATTTTATAATCGAATTTGAAAGACTCTGGTTTGAAAAGCATAGTGGCTATTCTGATGCTGGCAGCACCCATTTCTTCAAGCTTTTGTAATAAGCACTTCATGGTGAAGCCAGAGTCGATGATGTCTTCAATTACAACAATATTACGACCTTGAAGAGAGTTGTTGAGACCTATTAGTTCCTTTACTTCGTAATTGCTTTTTGTTCCAGAATATGTGGAATACTTTACGAAAGAAGTCTCACAGTCTATGTCAAGTTTTTTTAATAATTCAGATGCAAACATAAAAGCACCATTGAGCATTACCAAAAACAAAGGATTTTTATCATACATATCCTTGTTGATTTGTCTGCAAATTCTGTCTATGGCAGACTCTATTTCAACTCGTGAAATGTATGGTTCAAATTCTTTATCTAATACTTTTATGTTGTTCATATTTAATGATGAATATCAATTCGCAAATATAATAAAAAGTCTAAAGACTAAAGACTAAAGACCAAAGATTTTTTTAATACAATGAGTATTTTAAGTTGTCAAGTCACCAAGTCACTGAGTCACCGAGTTGGTGTCAGAGTTTAATATTTGAACAAATCTCGTTTCGTCTTGTTTTTGTGATAAAATTTTTACGCTTATGGATTCAAATAAAACAAAAACGATTGCGAAGCTTAGTGTTTTCACTATTGCTATCATGAATGTCACGGCGGTTGTTTCTTTGCGAGGACTTCCTGCCGAAGCCGAATATGGTTTGAGTTCGGCATTTTATTATTTGTTTGCGGCTCTTGTCTTCCTCATCCCGACATCTTTGGTGGCGGCGGAGCTGGCGTCAATGTTTGCCAATAAGGAAGGCGGTGTGTTCCGCTGGGTCGGCGAGGCTTTTGGCAAGCGACTTGGTTTTCTAGCCATCTGGCTTCAATGGTTCCAAAACACCATCTGGTATCCGACAGTCTTGACTTTCGGCGCTGTCTCTCTTGCATTTATTGGCATGAACCCGACGACAGATATGGCTTTGGCAGATAACAAAATCTACACTCTCATCGTGGTCTTGGCAATCTATTGGATTGCGACCTTCATCGCTTTCAAAGGCCTTGACTGGGTGGGAAAAGTGTCGAAGATTGGTGGTCTTATCGGTACTATCATTCCTTCTATCTTGTTGATTATATTAGGAATTTATTATGTCGCGACTGGTGGTCAGATTCAAATGGACCTCAGTGGTAGTTTCTGGCCTGACTTGGCACGTCTTGATAACCTCGTCCTTGCTTCAAGTATCTTCTTGTTTTATGCTGGTATGGAAATGACTGGTGTTCACGTTACGGATATGGAAAATCCAAGCAAGAGTTATCCTCGCGCGGTGTTCATAGGCGCTCTTATGACAGTATTGATATTTGTCTTAGGCACTTACGCCCTCGGTTTCATCATTCCTAAAGACAACATCAACTTGACACAGAGTTTGTTGATAGGTTTTGATAATTATTTCAGATATATCCATGCCTCATGGCTGTTCCCTGTCATTGCCATCGCCCTAGCATTCGGTGTTCTCGCTGGCGTATTGGCTTGGGTCTCTGGTCCTTCAAAAGGTCTGCTTGTCGTTGGTAAGGCTGGTTATCTTCCCCCATTTTTTCAAAAGACAAACAAACTTGGTGTTCAAAGTAATATCTTGATAATACAAGGCATCATTGTTACAATCTTAAGCTTACTCTTTGTCGTTATGCCTTCAGTACAGAGTTTCTACCAGATTTTGTCACAGATGACAGTTTTGCTTTACTTGATAATGTATCTCTTGATGTTTGCTGCGGCTATCTATCTTCGTTATATTATGAAGGATGCGCCTCGTGCATTTAGAATTGGCAAGAAAGGCAACTTCCTGATGTGGCTTGTCGGCGGCATTGGTTTCTTAGGCTCGTTGCTTGCTTTTGTGTTGAGTTTCATCCCTCCAAGCCAGATTTCTACCGGTAGCAATACCGTTTGGTTCAGCGTGATGATAATAGGCTGCATCGTTTTCGTTGCGATACCTTTTATAATATACGCTTTAAGAAAACCATCATGGCAAGATAAAGACTCACAGATTCAACCTTTCCATTGGGAGAAATAAAGATAATAAGTCTATGAGTCAATAAGTCAATAAGTGCTTTTAGAATAAACTCATAGACTTATTGACTCATAGACTCATAGACTTTAAAAAACAATCTGGTACGTGCTTCGGCTTCTTTGTTCTACGTATATCTTTCTGTCTTTGACGAAGTCTTTTTCAAGTCCTTCTTGATAGTGACGTATTGTGAAGAGCTGAAGCCCGTCGTTGTATTTTACTTTAAAAGCTTGAGAGAGCGCCTCTGTGAGTTGGAGGCGTTTCTTTTCATTTTCGTCGAAACATATTGAAAGGACGAGAGCCGACACCTGTGTCATGTTGGCGTGTATGTTGAGCTCGTCCATGATATTGAAGATGAGCGCGCGGTTATGTTCATTCATGAAAGAATAGTCGCGAGGTGTGATGCTCATCAGCGTCTGCTTTTCTTTGACGATGAACGAAGGCAAATATTCGATATATTCTTTTGTTCCATCGATGACGGAAGGTTCGAGGCTAGTGTCTAGGAAAGAACGTACTTTAAGAGGTATGTTTTTGTTTTGAAGAGGTTTAAGGGTATTAGGGTGTATGATTGACGCTCCGTAAAAAGCTAGTTCTATAGCTTCGAAATAGGAAAGGTGTTCTATCTTTTGTGTATTGGGAAAACGTTTTGGGTCGGCATTGCGGAGCCCGTCGACGTCTTTCCATATCGTGAGTTCTTTGGCGTCGAGGCCGTTGGCGAAGATGGCAGCGGTGAAGTCGGAGCCTTCTCTTCCGAGTGTCGTCGTGGTTTTTGGCGATGTGGAACTTGCGATGAAGCCTTGTGTTATATACATCGTTCCCTTGTGTTCTTCGTTGAGCTTGTTGATGCGAAGCCGGATGTCATCCCATTCAGGGTTGGCGGCGCGGAAGTTATGGTCGGTGATGATGTATTCGCGGGCGTCGAGCAATTCATTCTTTATTCCGCATTCGTTGAGGTAAGTGGAAATCAATGTCGTTGAGAGAATCTCACCGAAACTGACGGTGTTGTCGTATTGATAGTCATAGTCAAAACCTGTCTCTTGAAGGTTGAGATATAAGTCGAGAAAAAGATTTGTCATCGTCTCGAAGATAGGATGATTGGTATTGCCCTCGAAGAGGTCGGTCATGATATTCTCATGATATTCTATTATCTCGCTGAGCGCGCTTATCTCAAGATGACCGTCATTTGCGCGGAAGTCGGCCAATGCCTTCTCAATGGCGTTAGTCGTTTTCCCCATCGCGGAGATGACGAGCAACAAATCGCTTCTGTCTTCTTTCTCAAGAATATTCTTTAGGTTCCTCACTGCATTGGCGTCTTTCACTGACGCGCCACCGAATTTATATACTTTGTTTATCATTTTTTTAATCTGAGTTTGTCTAGTAGAGACGCGTCAATGATGTAATTATATAAATAAATACGATTTCAATATATTAATGCCATCATTGACACGTCTGTACAAAACCTTAGTTTCTACGAAGCAAATGTAAGAAAAAATAAATAACATTCTCTCGCAGAGATACAGAGATTTTTTGAATATTACATTGCTTCTTTACGAGAATGTTAATCTTCATAATTATTTACAATTCTCGTAATACCTTCTCTTAATAGAGAGACGTTGAAATTAATCAACAATCCTACATGTAAGTCTAGTAGTTTTAGGTATGTTAACAATTGTTTTTTGTGTACAGGTAAAACATTTTCAACGGACTTGAGCTCGATAATAACCTCTTCATCAACTAAGATGTCTAAACGTAAATGATCTCCAATGTTGATTCCTTTATATTCAATGTCAATAGGAATCTCGGAAATTACATTAAATCCTCTTAATCTTAATTCATGTACCAATGCTCTTTGATAAACGGACTCTAGTAATCCAGGTCCTAAGAAACTATGCACTTCATATGCGCAATTTATAATCTCGTAAGTTAAGTCGTTTTTTCTCATAAATTTATGGTTTAAAGTTTTTTTCTCACGCAGAGTCGCAGAGATACGCAGATGTTTTGGTTTTATACTTTGCGATACATTGCGTCTTTGCGAGAGTATTATCTGTTTTTTTCTCACGCAGAATCGCAGAGATACGCAGATGTTTTAGTTTTATACTTTGCGATACATTGCGTCTTTGCGAGAGTATTATCTGTTTTTTTTTTTCTCACGCAGAGTCACAGAGATACGCAGATGTTTTGGTTTTATACTTTGCGATACATTGCGTCTTTGCGAGAGTATTATCTGTTTTTTTTTCTCACGCAGAGTCACAGAGATACGCAGATGTTTTGGTTTTATACTTTGCGATACATTGCGTCTTTGCGGGAGTGTTATATGTTTTTTCTC
>JAZOSK010000099.1:0-7021 GCA_045657145.1 Bacteroidales bacterium
ATTCTTCTCAATACCATCACCCGTTATCCAAACGTAACAATCCTTATATAAAGTCCGGTTAGGGAGTTTATCCGTTAAGCCGCGCCTAACTAAATTCATTCGCGCTGAATACGATATGTACCTATCTTCATAAACCTGAACACCACCCTTATGAGGGCCAGCATTAGGATAGCGAATCTTATAAGTGGCATCCTCCGCGTCAGCGCGCGAAACGGTAAATTCGCCCAAGCCTTTAACAACCGCTTCAAATGCCGTCTCCGCAAATAGTGAAATATTAAATACAAAAGCGACAAAGAATAAGGTCAGTATATTTCGCATTACTCTGAAATTTAAAAATTACGGAGTAGAATTTCGCTGGCCAATAAATATTCTTCACCTTCCTTGTGAGAAAGTTCAAACTCGGTCAGCTTTTCAATTACTGCTCCACTTATTATATTATTATTTTCAGCAAATACTTTCTCTACGCTTAAGCGTCTTTCAGCGAGTGTACCGTTAGGCTCATTCGCTACAAGAACTGACTCGAGAATTTGGGCACGGCGACGGCGACCTTCCGATTCGGCTTTGTCACGCGCTTCTTTTATAACTTCAAGAACATGATCGCGCGTCTCTCCAGGAAAACGATCGGGAAGTTCAACCTCACGATCAAGAAGCGCTAGAGCATTCGGATTCCTTTCCTGAGCGTCCAGCTGCTTTTCGAGATTTTTGGTAAGCTCGGAATCCTTCTTTGAAAGTTCGACTTTCAAAAAAGAAATTTCAAAATCCTTTTTCGAAAGAACCTCTTTCAAAGAGTTTATTTCATTTTCCCTTTCAGCAAGCTTGGAATCTTTTTCAGTTAGAGTGTTTTTAAGATTATCCAGTTCACAATCCAAAGCCGCTTTATCGGCTGCCAAAGATTCTACAACTGCCTTTTGGACATCGATATCTTCACTGCCGTCAAATTCTTCAACGGTTTCTTCTACCGGCTCATTCTCTACCGTTGTATTTTCTTCGACAACCTCTACGGTTTCAACTACCTGATTTTTTTTAGGCTCGATGAACTCATTAAAATCAAAAGCACCCTGACTCATTGTTTATTATACCCTTTCACCTCGCAACCGGGATATATAAACAATCTGCAGTCTATCGGCCCGTTAAAGAATGGAATGCGAGTTTTATAATAAAGATCCACAAGACGGGCAAGATCAGGATTACCTGTAATCAATGCGCCTGTCCAACCATTTAGTTTTTCTGAAAGAAATTTTCCTATACGCTCGTAAATCGGAGCAAGCTCTTCAAATGTTCCAAGTCGAATACCATATTCAGGGTTGAAGAAAATGGCACCCTTTCCCTCAGGAATCGGCGTATCTGCAAAATCGCACGCCTTAAATTCTATATACTGGGCAACACCTGCCGCTATAGCATTAGAGTGAGCGTTTTCAACGGCCTCCGGAGAAATGTCGGTGGCAATAATCTTGGGAATGCCGTCTTTTTTCTCTTTGGCTTTCGCTTCAAGAATCATTTCTTTCCAGATTTGTTCAGGCGATGCGCCGGCACGCTGACGCGGAGCGATATTCGGCGCGGACTCACCGGGAATTATTCTATTATATCCTTTAATGGACTGAAAAGCAAAATGACCCTTTAATGAACCAGGGGCTTTATTAAGCGCAATCATTGCCGCTTCAATAGCGGGCGTTCCGCTGCCGCACATTGGAGAAAGAAACGGTTTATCACCCTTCCAACCCATTCCCATCAAACACGCTGCCGCTAATGTTTCCTGCATCGGTGCAGATCCGGGAATTTTACGGTACCCGCGTTTTGACAAAGGTTCGCCGGAAGTATCGAGATAAATTATAACCTGGTTTTTTTCCCAATACACAAATACGGCGGCTCCTATGTTCGCGCCACCTGAATCAGGACGGCGTTGGCACTTATCGCGCATTCTGTCGGCTATGGCATCCTTGGTATAAAGCGACGGCAGGCGCGTATCGCGAATCGTATAATTATGAACGATTGATGAAACTGAAAAATAACCGTCAGCCTCTAAAATATTTTCCCAATCTATGCTGTAAGCCAATTCATAAAGATCGCGAATATTACGGCAGTCAGCGCGAAGAAGAGGAACAAGTATACGATGTGCGCAGCGCAAATTGAGATTCAATCTCATCACATCGCGCATATCACCGCGAACCACAACGGTATTCTCGGTAACCTCTACGATTTTGTAACCCATATCAAGGAGCTCGATCTCCACCCACCGGGAAAGCTCCTTCGCACATGATACTATAATCGGATAATTCTTGTCTGTAAAAAGTCTCATAGGCCTACCCTTTGACCTTTTTATAATTTTAAATAATCACGAAGTGCGTAAAGGCATTAAAACATAAAGGAAAGGAATCGAACATTTAATGACCGCAGGTGAATGACCGTTGTTCAATTCTATCTTTATCTCATCATCATCTATAGCCTTGAGAGGATCCATCACATAATTAGGATTAAACATGATTTCAAGCTTTTGACCTCCGAACTTTATCGGAACCTCATCACTTGCAGAACCTATCTCGTTGGCGGCTGAAGTCACAGTGAGTCGATTATCCTCAAAAATGAGTTTGGTTGAATGCGCTTCATCCATCGTCATAACGCTCGCACGTTCGAGAGCGTTAAGAAGCAGCTGACGGTCTACTGTAATACTTTCGGAGCAACTCTTCGGAATAACCTGAACATAATTCGGGTATGCGTCATCCATAAGCTTCGAATAGATTTTCATATTACCTATCTCAAAGCATATCTGACTTTTCTGGACCATAACCTTTACATTACCTTCACCGCCAAGAGCACGCTGAAGCTCTTGAACCGCTTTCGAAGGAAGAACTATATCCCTTTCGGCGGAAGAGGGAAATTCCATCTCTTTTTCAACAAGGGCGAGACGGCGGCCGTCGGTAGCGACCATCGTAAGCTTCATGTCCTTAAAACTCATCAATACACCCTTAAGAGTACGGCGTGTATCATCCTGGGACGCAGCGTATGACGTTTTACGCAACATTTCTTTAAGAGTCTGGCTCTCTAACTCATAAGCGTATGTATCATCGCTCTGCGGAAGACGCGGAAAATCGGATTCAGGAAGACCTGCGATTTTAAATTTCGCCGATCCGGCCGTGATAGAAGCGCTCTCGCGGGCATCAATCTCTATTTCGACAATTCCTTCGGCAACTTTTGAAACGGAATTGAAAAGAAGTTTTACGGGAAGAGTCGAAACACCGTGCTCAACAACTTCGCACTCAACCGAACTCTTGATTGAAATATCGAGATCGGTCGTCGTCATCTTGAGTTCTTTGCCGTTGGCTTCAAGAAGCACATTCTGAAGAATGGGAAGCGAACCTTTAGAACCAACTATATTCTGAACAGACTTCAACCCGTCTATAAACGTTGATCTCAAAATTTTAAATTTCATTTTTGTTTCTTTCTGAATCTTGGAGGTTTGACTTCACGATTTTTCACTTGTCATCAATTGTATCAAATAATAATGATTAATTAAAGAGTGTATATATTATTATTAGAATTGTAGACAGTGTAGATAATTCATTTTCAGCTTTGTTTTATTGGACTTTTTTTATTTTCCGGTGTTGATTACCTGTCATTCTTTTTTAAGATAGCTTTGATAACTTTCATTTAAGAAGATAAAGGTTGATAACTTTACACTTTATAAACATGTCTGTAGATTAAATTGTTTATTCCATTTTATCTGCGATGCTATAGCCAAACTCTCCTAAAACCTCACCGAGAACTGCCTTAAGTTCGCCTTCCACATCAAGACGTTTTTCTATTGCCTTTACACCGTGAAGAATTGTAGCGTGTTTTTTGTCGAATTCAGCTGCGATTTCCTGAAGACTCTTCGTTGTGTATTTGCGTGAAATGTACATTGCGAGCTGGCGTGGCGTCACCAGCGAGGCGGTTCTGTCCGACGAAAGAATCTGTCCTATCGAGACGCCGTACTTTTTACAGATGCATTCCTGTATTTCGCGGATTGTAAGTTTTTTAAGAGATTGTTCCTTTTCTATGAAATCTTTCAGGATTAACGCAAGAAAATCCTGCGTCAATTCCTGTGTGGGATTTATTGAAATTGTAACATGAACTTTAGCCAGAGCCCCTTCCATCGCGCGAACATGGCTTTTAATGTGCTCGGCCAGGAATTCAAGAGTGGATTGCGGTATGGATGGAGTTAGGTTTTCGGCCTTTTTTTGCAGAATGGCCAAACGTGTTTCGTATCCGGGGGCTTCGATTTCCTGGACCATACCGCCGATAAAACGTGAAATCAACCTTTCTTCAAGTGCCGGAAGATTTTTAGGCGAAACGTCCGAAGTCATCACAATCTGTTTATGTTTCCATGTCAGATCGTTGAACGTGTTGAAGAATTCCTCCTGACACTGTTTACCTTTTTGAAGAAACTGGATGTCGTCAACCAACAGAACATCGATTGATCTGTATTTTTCACGGAACGATTCCATACCCTTCTGCTGAAGAGCATTTACGTATTCATTAAGAAATGTTTCAGCGGTCAGGTAACATATCGACATTGAA
Source organism: Bacteroidales bacterium (assembly GCA_045657145.1). Taxonomy (GTDB): domain Bacteria; phylum Bacteroidota; class Bacteroidia; order Bacteroidales; family F082; genus Limimorpha. The sequence goes on from JAZOSK010000099.1 coordinate 4,555, forward strand.
GGATTTTTTTTCTTCAATTCATTGCCGATAGCCTGCATCAAATGCGTTTTTCCCAATCCTGTGCCACCATGAATAAACAGAGGATTGTAACTTTTTTGACCGGGATTATTTGCTACACCTTTAGCCGCGGCGAAGGCCCAGCTGTTGGAGGAACCTTGAACAAATTCTTCAAAGGTGTAGTTTTCCTCGAGAGGAAGAGTCGATATAAAAGGTGCCGTAGCCTGCTTTTGATCTTTGAAATTTAGAGCCGGACTATTTTCAGGAACCGGTTTTGGAGTGAAAGGTTGAATTATAACAGGATTTGATTTTGGATCTTCTTTAAATTCAAGTATGCTGTCTTTGCTTCCTCCAGCGAGATTAAGCGAGAATTTAAGTTTTTCGGCATATTTATCCTGGAGATACTGAGCGGCGAACTTGTTTTTGACAAAGATTGTAAAGATATTGTCATTTACGGAGATAGAAGTGATCATTGCGAAATAATTGTCGGCTTGCGAACGTTCTTCATCGTTGCGTAAAGTCGACAGATAAATCGTTATGGCACGCTCCCAAAGATCTGTGGAGGCATTATCAATCTCGTTATTATTCATTTTTAAATCTTTCAATAGTTTCAGCGTGATTACTATATCATACTTTGCTGAAAGTTATCAACAATAAGTAGTCAACTTGTATAATCAACTTATTAACAATTTATGTTGATAACTTTATAAAAAATTTAAATCAAATCTTACCTCTTTTAATTATAATTGCCAAAATAGCGATATCTGCAGGATTCACTCCCGGTATCCTATTAGCTTGTGCCAATGTTTCCGGTCTGTATTTTTTCAGTTTTTCGCGACTTTCATATCGTACTGCGGTACACTTGTCATAATCAAGCCATTTAGGAAGTTTGATGTTTTCATCTTCTTTGGCTCTTTGGGCAGCCTTTTCTTCTTGCTCAATATACGGTGCGTATTGACGCATAATCCTAATCTTATTTTCAATATCAGATTTACTGAACCATTTTTCTACTGTAAAGGAATCTGATTTTACATTTTCGATAAACTCTTCAACAGTCAAGTTATTAACATTTATGATATAGTTATAAACAAGACGGGTTGCTTTTATTTGATCCTTAGAAATGATTCCAATTTTTTCAGCTGCATCGACAAGTCTGAATCTTGCATTATCCTGACGAAGTATCAAGCGCCTTTCTGCACGGCTTGTGAACATTCGATACGGTTCATCAGTACCTTTAGTAACAAGATCATCAATCATTACACCAATATAAGCATCTTGTCTGCTGAGAATTAACGGATTCTCCCCTTTAGTTAGAAGAGCTGCATTTATTCCGGCAATTAACCCCTGTGCAGCAGCTTCTTCATATCCGGTTGTGCCGTTTACTTGTCCGGCAAAAAAGAGACCATCTATACGTTTTGATTCAAGGGAATGTTTCAACTCTCTTGAATCTATACCATCATATTCGATTGCGTATGCGTACGCCACAAATTCTGCATTCTCCAAACCAACAATAGAATGAACCATTTCTTCCTGTACTTTTTTTGGTAGACTGCAGCTTAATCCGTTTGGATATATTATTTCACCTTTAGAATCTTCCGGCTCAAGCATTACATGATGTGAATCTGCAGTTACAAATCTTACGATTTTATCTTCTATAGATGGGCAATATCTCACACCTGTACCAACAATTGCTCCACCATACAATGCAGACTTATCTAAATTAGACCTAATAATTTCATGTGTTTTACTGTTAGTATGTGTCATCCAACATGGATATTCAGGTAAATTTAGGCTTTTGTTCCACGTGGAACATCCTTCTGGGGGTGTATTAGATTTATATTTGTTCCACGTGGAACAATTTAATAGACAGGATTTTTGATTGTTTTGATGTTCCACGTGGAACAATGGGCGTGGATTCTCACCATTTTGGCGTTTACACTTTGAAAAATCACAACTGGAAGCCCTTAACCGTGGGGGTGTACCGGTTTTTAGGCGGATTAATTTGAATCCGAGTGTTTCTAATGATTCAGAAAGCTTATTTACAGCAGGACGATTATCGCCGGCGCTTTCAATACCTTCTTTTCCAATCCAGATTTTTCCGCGTAGTGATGTGCCGGAGGTAATTACAATAGTCTTAGAATATATATCGCCATGTAATTCAGTCTTAATTCCAGTAGATAAAATCTTATTATCTTTTAGATCGTTGTCAGTTAAAATACTTATGGCCGAGTCTTGAATTACTTTGAGATTTTCTTGAGACAAAACTGTATTTTGCATTCTAAGAGAATATTCAAGCTTGGCACATTGGGTGCGTGTAGCTTGAACTGCAGGGCCTCTACTTGAATTGAGGGTTTTAGATTGAAGGGCAGTAGCGTCGGCATTTTTTCCCATTTCGCCTCCGAGTGCATCAAGCTCATAGACAAGATGGCTTTTTGCAAGACCCCCAATAGACGGGTTGCAAGGCATTTTA
>JAZOSK010000100.1:0-1329 GCA_045657145.1 Bacteroidales bacterium
AGCTAAGGAATTAGTTGACGCTGCTCCTAAAGCTATCAAAGAAGGTGTTAGCAAAGAAGAAGCTAATGCACTCGAAGCAGCTCTTAAAGAAGCTGGTGCAGAAGTTGAAGTTAAATAAGGATTTAATTTCCACAAGACAAATGGTATCAACCTCGACTCCGTTTTTGGAGTTGAGGTTTGTGCCTATAGTTAATTGTCTTATAAATCCCCTCTTTATATTTTAACATTAGCTTAACAATAAAAACATAAACACTTTGGCAGATAAAACATTAGATAGAATCAGTTTCGCGTCGATAAAAAGACCTTTCGAATATCCTGATTTCTTGGATATCCAATTAAAGTCATTCCACGACTTTTTCCAGTTAGATACAAATCCGGATAACCGTAAAAATGAAGGTCTCTTCAAAGTTTTCCAAGAAAATTTCCCTATTACAGACGCTAGAAACAACTTTGTACTCGAATTCCTCGATTACTATATTGATGCTCCTCAATACACCATCGCAGAGTGCATCGAACGCGGTTTAAGTTATTGCGTTAGACTTAAAGCTAAGCTTAAACTTTCATGTACAGATGATGAACATGAAGACTTTGAAACAAAAGTGCAAGATGTGTACCTTGGACTCATTCCTTATATGACTCCACAAGGTACTTTTGTTATTAACGGAGCTGAACGCGTAGTGGTATCTCAATTACATCGTTCACCAGGCGTTTTCTTCGGTTCTAACGTTCACGCAAATGGTACGACATTGTATTCTGCCCGTATCATTCCTTTCAAAGGCTCATGGATGGAGTTCTCAACAGATATTAGCAACGTTATGTATGCTTATATCGACAGAAAAAAGAAATTACCTATTACAACATTGCTTCGTGCGATCGGATATGAGTCAGATAAAGACATTCTTGATATATTTAATCTCTCTGAAGAAATTAAAGTGTCTAAAACTGCTCTTAAAAAAGTACTCGGACGTAAACTTTCAGCTAGAGTTCTTCGTTCATGGTTTGAAGACTTTGTTAATGAAGAAACTGGTGAATGCGTTTCAATTGAACGTAACGAGTCTATTTTAGATCGTGGAACAGTGTTGGAACAAGAACATATAGACATTATAGTCAATTCTGGAGTTAAGACAATACTCCTCGACCGTGAAGACATTAACATCGCTGATTATTCTATAGTATTTAATACTTTACAAAAAGACCCTTCAAATTCAGAAAAAGAGGCTGTTGAGTATATCTATAGACAACTTCGTAACGCAGAACCACCAGATGAAGAAACAGCACGTGGTATTATAGAGAAGTTGTTCTTCTCTGATAAACGTTACGATTTAGGTG
>JAZOSK010000101.1:0-42336 GCA_045657145.1 Bacteroidales bacterium
AGCTAAGGAATTAGTTGACGCTGCTCCTAAAGCTATCAAAGAAGGTGTTAGCAAAGAAGAAGCTAATGCACTCGAAGCAGCTCTTAAAGAAGCTGGTGCAGAAGTTGAAGTTAAATAAGGATTTAATTTCCACAAGACAAAATGGTATCAACCTCGACTCCAATTTTGGAGTTGAGGTTTGTGCCTATAGTTGTCTTAATTAAATTCTTAATACTTATTTTAACATCTTTCTTTATAACACTAAAAACATAACACTTTGGCAGATAAATCATTAGATAGAATCAGTTTCGCGTCGATTAAAAGACCATTCGACTATCCTGATTTTTTGGATATCCAATTGAAGTCATTCCATGACTTTTTCCAATTAGACACCAACCCGGATAACCGCAAGAATGAAGGTCTCTTCAAAGTTTTCCAAGAAAACTTCCCTATTACAGACGCTAGAAACAATTTTGTACTCGAATTTCTCGATTACTATATTGATGCCCCTCAATATACAATTGCAGAGTGCATCGAACGCGGTTTAAGCTATTGCGTAAGATTAAAAGCAAAGCTTAAGCTTTCATGTACAGATATTGAACATGAAGATTTTGAGACAAAAGTACAAGATGTGTACCTTGGTCTTATTCCATATATGACCCCACAAGGTACATTCGTTATCAACGGTGCAGAACGCGTCGTTGTTTCTCAGTTACACCGTTCTCCTGGTGTATTCTTCGGTTCAAGTGTACACGCAAATGGTACGACATTATATTCTGCCCGTATCATTCCTTTCAAAGGCTCTTGGATGGAGTTCTCAACTGATATCAGCAACGTAATGTATGCTTATATCGACCGTAAAAAGAAATTACCTATTACAACATTGCTCCGCGCTATAGGTTACGAATCTGATAAAGATATTCTTGATATCTTCAATCTTTCTGAAGAAATTAAAGTGTCTAAGACAGCTCTTAAAAAAGTTCTTGGACGTAAGCTTTCTGCAAGAGTACTTCGTTCATGGTTCGAAGATTTTGTTAATGAAGAAACAGGCGAATGCGTTTCAATTGAACGTCATGAGTCAATTCTCGACCGTGGTACAGTGTTGGAATCTGAACATATAGACATCATCGTTAATTCAGGCGTTAAAACTATCCTCCTTGATCGTGAGGATATTAACATTTCTGATTATTCTATAGTATTCAATACTTTGCAAAAAGACCCTTCTAACTCAGAAAAAGAAGCTGTTGAATATATCTATAGACAATTACGTAATGCAGAACCACCAGATGAAGAAACAGCTCGTGGTATCATTGAGAAATTATTCTTCTCAGATAAACGCTACGATTTAGGTGATGTTGGCCGCTATCGCATCAACCGTAAATTAGGTTTAGAAATTCCGGCTGATGTGAAAGTTCTCACTAAAGAGGATGTTATCGCTATTATCAAGTATTTGATAAACTTATCTAATAGCAAAGCTGAAATTGATGATATTGACCACTTAAGTAATCGTCGTATCAGAACTGTTGGTGAACAATTGTATGCACAATTTGGTGTTGGTTTAGCTCGTATGGCTCGTACAATTCGTGAAAGAATGAATGTTCGTGACAACGAAAACTTTACTCCAACAGAACTTATCAATGCAAAGACTTTATCATCAGTTATCAATTCATTCTTTGGTACAAACCAATTGTCCCAATTTATGGACCAAACAAACCCATTGTCAGAGGTTACACACAAACGTCGTATCTCTGCTTTAGGTCCTGGTGGTTTGTCACGTGACCGTGCTGGTTTCGAAGTTCGTGACGTTCACTATACACACTATGGTCGTCTTTGTACAATCGAAACACCTGAAGGTCCAAACATTGGTCTTATTTCTTCACTTTGTGTCTTCGCTAAAATCAATAATTTAGGTTTCATCGAAACACCTTATCGTAAGGTCGTTGATGGTGTTGTTGACTTCCAAAATCCTCCTGTATATCTTACAGCAGAGGAAGAAGAAGAAAAGATTATTGCTCAAGCTGGTACAGCAATGGATGACAATGGTAAGATAACAGAAGACGTTGTTAAAGTACGTTATGTTGCCGATTATCCTATCGTAACGCCACAAGAAATAGATCTTATTGACGTAGCTCCAAACCAGATTTCATCAATAGCAGCATCATTGATTCCATTCCTTGAACACGACGATGCTAACCGTGCATTGATGGGTTCAAACATGATGCGTCAAGCTGTTCCATTGATGAGTCCAGAAGCTCCAATAGTTGGTACTGGTATTGAACGTTATGTTGCGAGAGATTCTCGTACTATAGTTGAAGCAGAAGGTGAAGGTGAAGTCGTATTTGTCGATTCAACAAAGATTGTCATCAGATATGATAGAACAGACAAAGAAAGACTTGTCAGCTTCGATGGTGATGAAAAGACATACAATTTAATTAAATACGCTAGAACAAACCAAAGTACAAGCATTAACCAAAAACCTATTGTTAAGAAAGGTCAGAAAGTTACAAAGGGACAAATCCTTACAGAAGGTTATGCTACACAAGGTGGCGATTTAGCACTTGGACGTAACTTAATGGTAGCATTCATGCCATGGAAAGGTTACAACTATGAGGATGCTATCGTTATTTCAGAGCGTATTGTTAGAGAAGATTTATTTACATCTATACATATAGAAGAGTTTACTCTTGAAGTCCGCGATACAAAACGTGGTTTGGAAGAGTTAACTAACGATATTCCTAATGTTAGCGCAGAAGCAACAAAAGATTTGGACGAAAATGGTCTTATCAGAGTTGGTGCTGAGGTGACAGAAGGTGATATATTAATTGGTAAGATTACTCCTAAGGGTGAGACTGACCCTACACCAGAAGAAAAATTGTTACGTGCTATCTTTGGCGACAAAGCTGGCGATGTTAAGAATGCATCTCTCAAGGCTGGTCCATCAATGAAGGGAGTAGTTATTGGCAAGCGTTTATTCTCACGCGTAATAAAAGATCGTAAATCAAAAGCAAAAGATAGAGACATTATTGCTGAGATAGATTTCGAATGCAATCGTGAAATCGACGCCCTTAAAGAAAAACTTATCGAGAAATTGATGAGTCTTTTAGCAGGTAGAACATCTTTGGGCGTTCAGAATAATTTCAAAGAGGTTGTATTAGCAAAGAAAATCAAGTTCTCTCATAAAGCATTATTGAATATTGATTATATGACTGTAAATCCATACAGATGGACTACAGATGCAGAAATCAATGAGTTGATTGTTAAGACTATCAACAATTTCAATATGAGATGTAAGGAAATACTCGGTGTTTATAGTCGTAAGAAGAATGTTGCGAGTGTTGGTGATGAATTACCAAACGGCATTGTTCAGATGGCAAAAGTTTACGTTGCTCAAAAACGTAAGTTAAACATCGGTGATAAGATGGCTGGTCGTCACGGTAACAAAGGTATTGTTTCAAAGATTGTTCGTGATGAAGATATGCCATTCTTAGCAGATGGAACACCTGTTGATATAGTATTGAATCCTCTTGGTGTGCCTTCACGTATGAACTTAGGTCAGATTTACGAAACTGTATTAGGTTGGGCTGGTAAGAAGCTTGGTGTTAAGTTTGCTACACCTATTTTCGATGGTGCTTCATTAGATCAGATTAATGAATATATGAAGCAAGCAGGTCTTCCAGAAAATGGTAGTGTCCAACTTTATGATGGCGGAACAGGAAATCCATTCGACCAAAAAGCAACAGTAGGTTATATATACATGCTTAAATTGCACCATATGGTTGATGATAAGATGCACGCTCGTTCAATCGGACCATACTCATTAATTACACAACAACCATTAGGTGGTAAAGCACAATTTGGTGGTCAACGTTTCGGAGAAATGGAAGTTTGGGCTCTCGAAGCATTCGGAGCAAGCAACATCTTACAAGAAATATTGACTGTTAAATCTGACGATGTCAACGGAAGAGCAAAAGCCTACGAAGCAATCGTTAAGGGCGAAAGCATGCCAACACCGGGTATCCCAGAATCATTCAATGTTTTAATCCATGAATTACGTGGACTCGGACTTGAAATTACGTTTGAATAATAATGTTCTATAATATTAACCTAGTTATATGGCTTTAAATAAGAACACAATAAATAGCAATTTTTCCAAGATTACAGTTAGTCTTGCTTCACCAGAGTCTATTGAAGAACGCTCTTTTGGTGAAGTTCTTAAACCAGAAACAATAAACTATCGTACCTACAAACCAGAACGAGATGGTTTGTTCTGCGAGAGAATATTCGGACCTGTAAAAGACTGGGAATGTCATTGCGGAAAATATAAACGTATTCGTTATAAGAACATCGTCTGCGACCGTTGCGGTGTAGAAATCACAGAGAAGAAAGTTAGACGTGAACGTACTGGCCATATTAAGTTGGTCGTTCCTGTAGCTCATATCTGGTATTTCCGTTCATTACCTAACAAAATAGGTGCATTGCTCGGTATGCAAACTAAAAAGTTGGATAGCATCATTTACTATGAACGCTATGTTGTTATCCAACCAGGTATCAAAGAGCAAGATGGTATTAACTATCTCGACTTCCTCACAGAAGAAGAATACCTCGATATAATGGAATCACTTCCAATTGAAAACCAATACTTACCGGAAGATGATCCAAACAAATTCATCGCTAAGATGGGTGCAGAAGCTGTTTATGATTTATTGTCTCGTCTCGACTTGGACAAAATGTCATATGAACTTCGCGACAGAGCAAGTAAAGAAAAGGCACAGCAACGTAAACAAGATGCTTTAAAACGTCTTCAAGTTGTTGAGTCATTCCGCGATGCACAAAAACGTATCGAAAACCGTCCTGAATGGATGATTCTTAAGGTTATCCCTGTTATCCCACCAGAGTTACGTCCATTAGTACCTCTTGATGGCGGACGTTTCGCTACATCAGACTTGAACGATTTATATCGTCGTGTTATTATCCGTAATAACCGTCTGAAACGTCTTATCGAAATAAAAGCTCCAGACGTAATTATGCGTAATGAGAAACGTATGCTCCAAGAAGCTGTTGACTCATTATTAGATAACTCACGTAAGTCAAGCGCAGTTAAGACAGATTCAAATCGTCCTCTTAAATCTTTGAGCGATAGCTTAAAAGGTAAACAAGGTCGTTTCCGTCAAAACTTGCTCGGTAAACGTGTTGACTACTCTGGTCGTTCTGTTATCGTTGTAGGTCCAGAACTCAACATGCACGAATGTGGTCTTCCAAAGGATATGGCAGCAGAGCTTTACAAACCATTCATCATCCGTAAGATGATCGAACGCGGTATTGTTAAGACTGTTAAGTCTGCTAAAAAAATCGTTGACCGTAAAGACCCTGTCGTATGGGATATCCTTGAAAACGTATTGAAAGGACACCCAATCTTATTGAACCGTGCTCCTACATTGCACCGTCTCGGTATCCAAGCCTTCCAACCAAAACTCGTTGAAGGTAAGGCAATCCGTCTTCACCCACTCGTATGTACAGCTTTCAATGCTGACTTCGACGGTGACCAGATGGCTGTTCACTTGCCATTGGGTAACGCAGCAGTTCTCGAAGCTCAAATCTTAATGTTGGCTTCACACAACATCTTGAACCCAGCTAACGGTGCTCCTATCACAGTTCCTTCTCAAGACATGGTTCTTGGTTTGTACTACATTACAAAACCACGTAAGAGCACACCAGAACATCCTGTTAAAGGTGAAGGTAAATCTTTCTACTCAGCAGAAGAAGTTATAATTGCTTATAATGAGAAGAAAGTTGATATGCACGCTATCATTTATGTTCGCGCAGATGTACGTAAAGAAGATGGCACTATCGTAAACGAAAAGATAGAAACAACAGTAGGTCGCGTTCTCTTCAATGAGGTTGTCCCTAAAGAGTTTGGATTTATCAATAAATTGTTAAATAAAAAATCTTTACGTGATATCATCGGTACAATGGTGAAACTCCTTGGTACAGCTACAACAACCAAATTCTTAGATGACATCAAGAATATGGGTTACGAAATGGCTTACAGAGGCGGTCTCTCATTCAACCTTGGTAACGTCTTGGTTCCTTCAGTAAAAGAAGAATTGATTCAAGAAGCAAACGAAGAAGTTGCAGCTATCCGTGAAGAATATAATATGGGTTTCATCACATCAAACGAACGTTACAACAAGATTATCGATATTTGGGGTCACGTTGTAACTAAGTTGACAGAAGAAGTTATGACTCTTCTTCCAAAAGATGACCAAGGATTTAACCCTGTATATATGATGTTGGACTCAGGTGCTCGTGGTTCTAAAGAACAGATTCGTCAGCTCTGCGGTATGAGAGGTCTTATGGCAAAACCACAAAAGTCTTCAGCAGCAGGTGGCGCAGAAATCATCGAAAACCCTATTTTGTCTAACTTCAAAGAAGGTCTTTCAGTTCTTGAGTACTTTATTTCAACCCACGGTGCTCGTAAGGGTCTTGCTGATACCGCGTTGAAGACAGCTGACGCTGGTTACTTGACACGTCGTCTTGTTGACGTTGCTCACGATGTTATCATCAATGAAAAAGACTGTGGTACACTTCGTGGTTTGACAATCAGTGCTTTGCGTAGAGGTGATGAGATTATAGAGTCTCTCTATGATAGAATTTTAGGCCGTGTTGCTCTTCATGATATTTTCCACCCACAAACAGGTGAGTTAATCATCAATGGTGGTGAAGAAATCACAGAAGACATCGCTAAGAGAATCACAGATTCACCAATAGAAAGCGTAGAAATCCGTTCCGTATTGACATGTGAATCAAAACGTGGTGTTTGTGCAAACTGCTACGGACGTAACCTTTCTTCTGGTAAACTCGTTCAAAGAGGTGAAGCTGTTGGTGTTATCGCAGCTCAATCAATCGGTGAACCTGGTACACAGTTGACATTGCGTACCTTCCACCAAGGTGGTACAGCGTCAACAACATCAGACGATTCTTCAATCAAAGCTAAATACAATGGTATCCTCGAAATCGATGAACTCCGCGTCGTTGATTATAAAGAAGATTCAGTAGACCCATTAACAGGCGAACAAAAAGAATATCAAGTCGTCGTCGGTCGTTCAGCTGAAATGAGAATCATCGATAAGAAAACAGGTGTTGCTCTTACAACAGCAAATATCCGCTATGGTTCAAAACTTTATGTTAAACCTAATACAGAAGTTAACCCAGGTGACCTTATCTGTGAATGGGATCCATATAACGCATTGATTCTCTCAGAATATCAAGGTAAAGTTCAATACGAAAATATCGTTGAAGGTATAACATTCCGTAACGAATCTGACGAACAAACAGGTTATAACGAACGTGTTATCATCGAAGGTCGTAAATATTCAAAGAACCCATCAATTTCTATCGTTGACAAACATGGTGATGTTATCAAGTCATACGACTTGCCAGTAGGCGCTCACATTATGGTAGAAGATGGTGCTAAGATTAAGGCTGGTGATATGCTCGTTAAGATTCCTCGCGCTACAGGTAAGTTGGGCGACATCACTGGTGGTCTCCCACGCGTTACAGAATTGTTTGAAGCACGTAACTCATCAGAACCTGCAGTAGTTTCAGAAATAGACGGTGTCGTTTCATTTGAAAAGAAACTCGTTCGTGGTAATCGTAAAGTTATCATTACATCAAAAACAGGTGAACAAAAGAGTTATCTTATTCCAACATCAAAACAAATTCTTGCTCAAGAAAATGACTTCATGAAAGCTGGCCAACCATTGTCAGACGGTGCTATCACACCAGCTAATATCTTGGCTATCGAAGGTCCTATGAAAGTTCAAGAATTTATCGTTAACGAAATTCAAGAAGTTTATCGTTCACAAGGTGTAACAATCAATGGTAAACACTTCGAAGTTATCGTTCGTCAAATGATGCGTAAAGTTGAAATCGATGATCCAGGTGATACTCGTTTCCTCGAAGGCGAACTCGTTAATAAACTTACATTCCAAGAAAGCAATGACGAAATCTTCGGTAAAGTTGTTGTTACAGATTGCGGTGATTCAGAAAACCTTTCAAATGGTCAAATGATTACTGTAAGAAAACTTCGTGACGAAAATTCAATCTTGAAACGTAAGGATAAGAAACTTGTTGAAGCACGTGACGCTCAACCAGCAACAGCTCACCAAGTGTTGCAAGGTATCACAAGAGCAGCTCTTCAAACAGAAAGCTTTATCTCAGCTGCATCATTCCAAGAAACAACAAAAGTCTTGACATTAGCTGCAATTAACGCTAAGTCAGATACTCTCGAAGGAATGAAAGAAAATGTTATCGTTGGTCATAAGATTCCTGCAGGTACAGGTTTACGCGAATATGATGACTTAATCGTTGGTGCTCGCGAAGATTATGAACCAATAATCAGCGAAAGAGAAACTGTAGTTGAAGATTGATACATAAAATAAACTTTAAAATAGGTTGGTTTTGTAGCCAACCTATTTTTTTTGAATAAAAAAAACTATCTTTGTGATAACATAAAAATAATAATTATGGAAAATAATAACAATAATAAGAATCAGATTAATATCGAGTTATCTGATGAAATAGCAGAAGGTATCTACTCAAATTTGGCTGTAATAGCTCACTCTCCAACAGAATTTGTCGTTGATTTTATTAAGTTAATGCCAGCATCACCAAAGGCAAAAGTGAAGTCAAGAATAATATTGACTCCACAAAATGCAAAAAGACTATACAAGGCATTGGCGGAAAATATAAGCAAATATGAATCGACACATGGACCAATAAAAGATGTGAATGAGAAATTACCACCATTTACAATGGGTGGTCCAACAGCACAAGCATAAAAAAAGCTGACTTTAAGTCAGCTTTTTTTTCTTTATATTACCTTTATTATATAAACTCGATGTTGTTTTCTTTTGTGTACTTCTCGCAGTAGTGGCATTTTAAATTAACCTTGCCATCTTCATCTTTAACAACACGGAATTTAGTTGGAACACCTTCCTTGTTTGTAACGCAGTTAGGGTTGAAACATTTCACGATAGAGTTGATATGATCAGGAATTTGAATGCTATGTTTGTTTATGACTTCAAAATCCTTAATCTCGATGAGAGAAGCTGTTGGAGCTACTAAAGCAATCTTGTTGATGTCTTCTGGTTCAAAGAATTTATCGCTGATTTTGATAATTCCTTTTTTGCCATATTTTTTGCTATCTAAATTTGTTCCAAAGTAAACAGAGTTCTTTGAATGTTCAAGATCCAAAATTTTAACTACTTCAAATACTTTATCTGCAGGAATATGGTCAATTACAGTTCCGTTTTCAATTGCTGATACTATAAGTTCTTTTCTTTTATCCATGATTTTCAAATCTTAATGTTAGTAAATATTATCTAAGACCAAGTATTGCTGCTATCAAAGCTTGGCGAACATATAATCCGTTTTGAGCTTGTTGGAAGTAATAAGCTTTAGGATTTGCATCAACGTCGGTGTTAATTTCATTCACGCGAGGTAGTGGGTGAAGAACACGGCAGTTAGGTTTTGAGTTTTCAAGCATTTCGTTACGCAAAATATATGCGTTTTTAACCTTTTCGTATTCTAATGGATCTGGGAAACGTTCACGTTGAACTCTTGTCATATATATAATGTCTGAATGAGGAATTACTTCTTCAAGACTTGTATATTCGTGATATTCTAAACCAGCATCCTTAATATATTGAATAACTGTTGCAGGCATTTTAAGTTCAACTGGAGATACGAAGTTGAATTTAGCTTTGAAGTTGCACATGGCTTGTACAAGACTATGAACTGTACGTCCATATTTAAGATCACCAACCATAGTTATTTCAAGGTTTTCGAGAGTGCCTTGTGTCTTTCTGATAGAATATAGGTCTAAAAGACATTGTGTAGGATGTTGGTTAGCACCATCGCCTGCATTGATGATAGGCACTTTAGATACTTCTGAAGCATAACGAGCAGAACCATCAACAGGGTTACGCATTACGATAAGGTCAGCATAACTTGCAACCATCATTATTGTATCTTTTAAAGATTCACCTTTTTGAACACTTGTTCCAGCTGTGCTGCTGAACCCAATAACATTACCTCCAAGAAGTTGGATTGCAGTTTCGAAGCTAAGTCTTGTTCTTGTTGAAGGTTCAAAGAACAAAGAAGCAATAACTCTACCATTTAGTAAGTTTTGAAGACGATTTTTTTCGAATTCTTCAGCTATGTCAAGAATGTGACAAATTTCTTCTGGTGTGTAGTCGTAAATGGAAATTAGGCTACGGTCTTTAAGTGAAATAGACATCGTTGATTTTGATTTAGAGTTAAATAATAAAGAAAATTAACATAAAGACACAAAAAAAGACGGTTAATAGCCGTCTGAGAAAAATGAAATAAAACACTTGATTTACTCACTTGTAAATCGCCTATCTCATTGTTATTTAATAATGTTATATTGCGTGTCATCAAAGTGCAAATTTAAGGTTTTTTTAGTTCGCTGCAACAAAAAAATCATAATTTTTTTTAAGAAAAAAATACTTGACAAAGCATTATTGACGTATTATCTTTGTAACGAAAATTGTAGGACTAAGTTTTAAGGAAGGAGGTGTTGTTTATGTTTGTTTTATAATTTTTAAAAGAGAAACTAAACCATTATTAATCCATTGCCAAAATTATTTATTATGAAATCAAATCGTTTAAATCTAGTTACATTATTGCTTTTTTAATTCCTTAAATAATCTCTGTCTTTTATAAGACAAGTGACACATTTATGCTTTTAAGGAAAGTTTGAGATGAAAATATCAAACTTATTGAGATGCTATGCTCAAAAATAACAAGTATCCTGATCTTGATGATAAGGGTTATATAAAGAACTAAAAATTAACAAAATTAAACACCAAAAATTATGAAATCAAAAAAATTATATGTGATAATACTTTCTGTTGTATTATGTCTTTGTGAATTAAAAGTAAATGCTCAAAATGGATGTGATTTATGTGGACCTGCAACTGGTACATACAGAAATTTAGCTACCGGAAATTACTCGGCTACAATAGGTGCTGGATGTGAAAGTAGAGGACAATATTCGTTTTCAATAGGTTATATAGCTAAATCATTCCAGGCAAATTCTATGGCTATAGGTAAATATGTTAAAGCTCAAGGTGTTAATTCCATTGTGATAGGTTCAGGTGTAAGTAATCTGGAATCACGGTTGCTGACAAATAATGTGTCGAATAGTTTGATGATAGGCTTTAATAGTTGTTTCCCGACATTATTCATTTCTAAATCTAATAGTTATAATACTACTGGTAAAGTTGGTATAGGAAATGTTACTTCTCCTAAAGCAAAACTTCATATAAAATCAGATACAAATGAAGATGCTGGTTTATTTGTTGAACCTGCTAATTTGTCTAAAATTGCTTATGTTCAGCTGTTTAATGATAAGAATAGAATTAGTGTTCAACAAAGTTCGGGTATGACAATAACTTCTCAAAATTCTAATATTACCTTTGATGCAAAACAGGTGCTTATGAATGCTCCTGTTACAATCAATACCACAGAAGGCTTCTCTGAAGAATATAATTATGCTTTGGCAGTGTCTGGAGGAATTATGACAACAAAAGTCTTAGTGAAAGAGGTGTCAGAATGGTATGATTATGTCCTTGAAGATGATTATAAGCTTTTGCCAATTGATGATGTAAAACAATATATTGATAGAAATGGTCATCTTCCTGATATTCCTTCAGAACAAAAAGTTTTAACAGATGGTTACGATATGGTTGAAATGGACGGACTTCTTTTGAAAAAAATAGAAGAACTTACATTATACACTATAGAGCTCAATAATCTGATAAAACATCAGCAAGAACAAATAGAGGCTTTACAGGTAAAATAATAATTTAAAGACAAAAGATATGAAACGGAAATATATAATTATATTTCTAATGGGATTGTTGTATCTCATTGGAACTGAAGAATTATTCTCTCAGAATTGTATCAAAATGCTTTATGATAAAAATGGTAATAGAATAAGTTTTAAGGTTGAAAATTGTAAAAGCTATTCAAGAGGGAATGATGAAAATGAATTGGAAAACATATATGAAAGTGAAGAACAAACAGAAGATCTGCTGGTGTATCCAAACCCTAATGATGGTAGATTTAGAATAGAATTGGCAGGTGAAGATGAATTTGCAGAAGTATGTGTTTATGATAGTAAAGGTCTTTTGATAAATAGTCGAAAGTTTATGAAAACAGTTGACCTTGATATTAGTAATAATCCAGCAGGTGCTTATCTGTTGCGAATAGTTAGGGATAATAATGTGAATAGTAAGGTTGTGGTAAAACATTAATACATGGGATATGAAAAGAAATTTAATTTATATATTATTGATAATGCTACTGTTGTCAGTGAAGGTGAATTCTCAGGAGGTGTATCAGCAAACAACGATAGAATTGAACGAGTCGCTGGATAATAGTATGTCGTATTTATGTCAAGCAACGTCGTCAATAGAATTGTTGCCGGGGTTTGATTATAACCCAAGCACAAACAATAAAATGTTGTTGGGGATTGATAGATATTCGGTTTATCCTCCGATAGAAGGAATATATGGTGGTAACCTGAATTCAAACGATGAAGGAGTGGTCGGAAGTGTTCCTGGGATAATAAATGTTGCGAGTACAGGCGCTGCTACTTATTCGGTCGATATTCAATTGCCTCAAGCTTTGGGTGGAATGACTCCAGAATTGGCAATAGCATATAATAGTCAAAGTTCCGATGGACTGCTAGGCTGGTCTTGGGAATTATTGGGATTGTCTTCTATAGAACGTATTGGACAAACTGAATATCATGATGGAAATGTTACTAATGTAGATTTTGTGAATGATAGATATATGCTTGATGGCCAACGCTTGATGCCAATAGGAAATGGGGAATATAAAACTGAGATTGATAATTTTGATAAAATAGTTTCGTATGGAGGAACTAGAACTAGTCCTAATTATTTTGTGGTGTGGAAAAGTGATGGCACAATATGGGAGTATGGCATTACTGAAGATTCAAAAGTAGAACCGCAAGGTAAAGGGAATGTAGTACTGAAGTGGCTGTTGAATAGGATTTTAGACAGAAATGGCAATGCTATTGTCTATAATTATTACGAGAATAATTCAACTGGAGAATCTTATATAAAAAGTATAGAATATGCATCAAATGATAAAGCGAATGTTAAACCAGCATATAGTGTCATATTTAAATATGACAAAAAGAAGAATCCGAAGTTTGGATATGTTGGTGGAAGTTTGGTTTCTCATGCTAATATATTAAACGCTATAGAAGTTTATAATAATTATTCTGGTAAAAAAATAATAGAATACTCTTTGAAATATTATGCTCCAGGTGTTTATGATAAAAATTATTATCTTCATTATCGCTTGAATTCTATACAGTTAACGATAGATGGGAAGAAAGTTAATCCGACACGTGTGGTGTGGAATTCTAAGGAAAAGTGGGCGACGGAAAATTCTTGTGGCTTTAAAAAATATGAAGTTAATAAAAAAATATTCAATAGAGTAACTTTTGTTGGTGATTTTAATGGAGATGGCTTTTCTGATGTTTTGCTGTTGCCATATAAAATTCAAAATACTTATGCTGCAGATGTTGTAGGTGAAGTGTACTTGAATAATGGAAATGGTACGTTTGCAGAAAGGCCTTTGACAAAAATCATGTTTAATAAAAATCTGGAGTGGGTGTATGTTTGTGATGTGAATGGCGATGGCGTAGATGATATTGTTCCGTATGAAATACATTATGATAATTCTGGAAATTTTGATGTTTCTAGATTTAGTATTATTGTTATGGAAAATGGAGGTTTTGTGAAAAAGAAGACCTTTGTATATAAAAAACCATTAGTGTTATTGCCGGGAAATCATGTGGATAAAAATAATAATGGCTTTGTGCTTATTGAACAATATGATGGTAATAAAAATAAGTCTTTGGCCAAGTATGTTTATCTGAGAAAAGAAGAATATGTTGTTGAAGACATACAAAATAGTAATGCCATAAATGGAAAAAATATTAGTTGTATGTCAATGGATATATCTGGTGATGGAGTTGCGGAATTGCTTGCGTTAGAAGAAGGTGGTTATCGGGTGTATCGTATGAGAAAATCTGGAAATCTAAGTCTTGAGCCTTATTGTAGTGGTTATGGTATGACAAAAGATATTTATACATTCCCAAATGATTATAATGGAGATGGAAAAATTGATATGCTTTATTATGATCCTGTTGGATGGTGGAATATCGTTATATCAACGGGTACTGGTTTTACAAATCCAATGCAATGTACAAGAAATAGTCTGTTACAAAATGTTCGATTGAGTACTAAAGATAAATATGTTTATTCGTTAAGGGAAATGCAAAAGCCAAGGATAACTATAAGAACAGCTGATTTTGATGGAGATGGAACAGCGGATGTTGGCGTTTTTCATAATGATGCTGGTAATTATTATTTGGAAATAGGTTTTTTGCCATTTGTAGAAAGTCAGTCGTCTTATAATTTTTCTTACTATAGAAGATATCATATGCCAATAAATTATACTCATCAAACTATACAGCTAGGACGTTTTTTGGCACAAGAAAATATATCAATATTGTCAGGATTACCGAGTAATCCAGTAAGTACAAGCAAGGCTTTTTTGGTGGCATTATGTCCTAATTCGGCTTATTATAGTGTGGAAAATATCATTGACGGAATGGGAAATTCAACAGAACTTTTGTATGATTATTTGGTTCATGATGGTAAAAATGAAGATGCGTTTTATAAATGTAGCGGTGAAGTAGATGCTAATAAAGTGGAAAGGGAATCGGTGCCTATATTAGCATTGAAGGAAATAAAAACATATAATGTTAATGACAAACCTATAATTAAAAGGTATAGTTATAAGAATGCATTGATACACAAACGAGGTCGTGGCTTTTTAGGGTTCGAGAGTGTTGTAGTTAGGAATTATGTTGATAATAATCTCATAAGTAAACAACAGCAGGATTATAATATGATGCATATGGATAGATGTTGCATGCCATTGTTGGTTGCTGATTTTTCGTTCTTTGGAGAAAATCAACTGGTAAAAGAACATTATTTTGAATATAAAAAATATACATGCTCTTTAAATAACAAAGTTGTTGTTCCTATGTTGATGCAAGAGTCTGAGACTATTCATAATGTGGATAGAAGAGGTGAGGTTATAAAATATATTATGACAGATAGAACGTATAGGTCGGATATTAGTTCTGCATCCTCTTATAATAAAATAATATGTTTAAGGTCGACAAAAAAAGGATACAATAATACGGTGTTGACGGATTTGGAAGAAAGTCAATACATAGAAGAGATGTTTGTTACTTATGAAAATGATATTGCTAATTGGATTATTAATAGACCTAAAGAAATAAGTAAGTCTGTGCGAGATAAAGAGAATGATTATGTTGGCGATATTAGGACTATTGAATACGATAAGGTAAATCCAATGAATGTGGTAAAAGAGACCATGATTCCTAATGTGTATGCTGATGAGAAAGATTCACTGACACTTGTGGTTAGATACAAATATGATAAAGTTGGCAATATGGTAGAACAAACAATGTCGTCTCCATCATTGAAAGCGGATAAAACTATAAAATCAGAATATGGTGAGGCTTATCGATATAGATACAAAACTAAATCTATAGATGAAATCGGTAGAGAAATCATTTGTAGATACAATGATAATTTTGGGATTTTGACATCTACGGTCGATTGTAATGGATTGGTTACTCGTATGGAAACAGAGCCATTTGGAGTTAAAAGTGTTGTGACAACGCCAGATGGAATGAAGAGTGTGAATGTTCTTCGGTGGTCTGAAAATAGTAAGTATGCCCCGAAAAAATCCTCTTATTATTCATGGGAGAAAAGTACTGGTAAGGCTGAGATGATGGTTTTTTATCATAAAACAGGAGCTGAATTAAGACGTGTTACGTTCGATATAAATGGAAAGGCTATTATTGTTGATAAAATGTATGATGATAATGGTAACTTGAAGCAAGAGTCTTATCCGTATTATGAAAGTGACGATAAGTTGTTTGTTTCCAATACCTATGATGGATATAATAGGATGGTGGAAAGTGTATATCCAGATGGACGTATAACAACACGTACCTATGATGGAAATGATGTTCAAATTGAAAGTTACACTAAAGATGCTCTGAAAAGATATAAGAAAGAAAGCTATAATGTTATGGGATGGATGACAAGTGTGGTCGATAATGGTGGTAATGAGGTTAAATATGAATATTATAGCGATGGCATGCTTAAATCAGCACAAATTGGTGGGAAAGGCAATACTAAGGTGCTTGTGACATACGATAATCGTAGGAATAAGACATCGGTACAAGATCCTAATTATGGAAAAATATCATATACAAATGATGCTTTGGGTAATATTAAAAGGATTGTAAATGCACAAGATGTCATAGAGATGGAATATGATGTTTTGGGTAGATTGGTTTTAAGGAGTGAAAGAAATATTAAGCATAATACTAGGAATCTTGTGCGATGGGAGTATAGTAGAGATAAGGGATATAATGGTGCGTTGGTGAAGGTTTCATCTAATAAACACCAAATAGAATATCTCTATGATACTAAACTGAGATTACTTAATACAATAGAGACTATTAAAGGTACAAGGTATGAGACTACATATTCTTATGACGATGCTAATCGTGTGTCTACAATGACGTATCCGTCAGGTTTTACTATATCAAAGGAATATTCTAATTCTGGATATGAAAAAGTGATATATGATGCAAATACACAGGAGATGTTGTGGAAAACAAATAAAACTAATTCTAATGGTTTTGTAACAGAGTATCATCTTGGTAATGGCTTGAAGACGCAATATGTCTATAATCCGTATAACTATAATGTTGAAAATATAATTACAAGAAAAGGTAATGATGTATTGCAGGATTTGTGCTATAAATATGATGGTATGTGTAATTTGATATATAGATGTGATCTGAATGATTATAATTATGAAGAGTTTGAGTATGATGGCTACGATAGATTGACAAAGATAATCTTAAATGGAGAAGTTAATGGAAAAATGACCTATTATAGTAATGGTAATATTAGCGGCAAAGAAGTGAATGGCGTTAAAGTGATGTATGATGTTGGATATGCCGTAGATAAACCTAATGCTATTTTGAGAATGAGTAGTGATGATGGTAGAATACAGAAAAGAATTAGTCAGAATATTAAATATTCTTCATTTGATAATGTTGTAAGTGTCAATGAAAATGATAAGTGTTTGACTATAGAATATGGTTGTGATAATGATAGGATTTTTATGGAATATACGACTGGCAATAAAGTGAGAAAGAAAACGTATGTTGGGAATTGTGAATATGTTGAAGAAGATGGGAAAAAGAGAGTTCTGACATATTTGGAAGGTCCTATGGGAATATTTGCAGTACATGTTAATGATGGTCAAGAGACTATAAATTATATCCATAAAGATAATATTAATTCATGGAATATTATTACAGATCAAGGTGGCGCATTGTTGGAAAAATTGAGTTTTGATGCATGGGGAAATATTCGTGATTCTCAGGATTGGAATGAAGATATAGAAAGAGTGGATCCATTGTATGATAGGGGATTTACAGGCCATGAACACCTCTGGGAGTTTGGTTTGATAAATATGAATGGCAGGTTGTATGACCCACTGGTTTCTATGATGTTGAGTCCTGATAATAATATTCAGATGCCAGAATCGTCACAGAATTTTAACAGGTATAGCTATTGTTTAAATAACCCTTTGAAGTATTATGACCCTACGGGAGAATGGGTTGAAAGTATAGCATTTGGCGTTGTTGGAGGTGCTGCTAATTTGGTTATGAATGCAGGGAATATTGACTCGTTCGGTGAGGCGGCTTTGTTGTTTGGTGCAGGTTTTGTGAAAGGTTTTTTGACGGAATTTACAATGGGACAATCTTGGTTTTTGCAAGTTGGAGTAGGAGCTGTATCAGAAGGTGTCTTGTCTGGAGTTAATCGTATGGTTAGCATAGGTGATGGTGGCTTTGATTTTAGTGGAGATGATTGGAATAGTGTGAAGGCATCGTCGTATTACGGGCTTGGCAGTGGTCTTGTGAAAAGTTTTATGTACACATATATGACGGAACCTACAGAAACTCAATTTGGAGAAAGTTTTTTTGAGTCGTGTTATCATAAGGAATTTGCACATGGAATGACATCTCTGGTGGCACATGGTGCAGGATGTTGGTTCTCGGGACAGCAATTGTTACCTACTATGAAATTTAAGGATGTTGGTTTTGATTTGAAAATGCTTGGAATTATCGCAAAAAGATTGATATCTTCATATATTTCTGGATTGGATTTTGGAGAAAAGGCTCTTAATAATAGAGCTTTGGAATTAAAGAATTCAATAATGGAAGATTTGCGTTCTGAAATACCAAATACTCCCGATTTTGAATATGAATGTGGTTTGTTAGGGGTGTTTGTAGAAGATTTTAGACTATATGTTGTAGGTAATGTGTATGAAATGATACCAGGCGAAGTTATTAAATCTTATCCTAAGCCATACTTTGAAGAAGTGATAACATTTCCATTTAGTTATAGCTTGTTCAAGACATTATTTTTTAATGAACAATAATGGCTAGTAAAGAATTTTTTTTGTTATCTTTGTGCCTTAAATAAAAAATAAGACTGATATGTTAGAAGAAATCTTGAGACAGCTTTTTGTTGATGCATTTACAAAATTATATGGACAGGAACCACCTGTACAACAGATTAATTTTCAACAGACACGCCCAGAATTTGAAGGTGATTTGACTGTAGTTGTTTTCCCATTTGTTAAGATGGCTAAAAAATCTCCAGAAGTCATGGCAGATGAGATTGGTAGAGAAATTGTTTCGGCAAGTGAAATAGTTTCGAAGTACAATGTCGTGAAGGGTTTTCTTAATTTGTTGATCTCAGATAATTACTGGTTGTCGTTTTTTGCTCAGAATCACAAAAATGACATGTTTGGAAGAAAACAAGTTGTAGGTAATCCTATTGTTGTAGAATATTCATCTCCAAATACAAACAAACCTTTGCATTTGGGACATATCCGTAACAATTTGTTAGGATGGAGCGTCTCTGAAATATTAAGAGCTAATGGCGAAAATGTCGTCCGTGTTAATTTGGTAAATGATAGAGGTATTCATATCTGTAAAAGCATGATTGCATGGCAAAAATGGGGAGAAGGTTGTACACCTGAATCAACAGGAAAGAAAGGCGATCATCTTATTGGTGACTTCTATGTTTTATTTGATAAGCATTATAAAGAAGAAGTAAAACAGTTGCTGCCTGCAAATTATGATGAACTTAGTGATGACGAAAAAGAAAAGGCAAAAGCAGCTGCTGAAGAAAATTCTGTATTGATGCAAGAGACACGTGAGATGCTTAGAAAATGGGAGGCAGGTGATGAGGATGTTCGTCAGTTATGGGAAACTATGAATCAATGGGTTTACGATGGATTTGATGTTACATACGATCGCTTAGGTGTTGCTTTTGAGAAGATTTACTATGAATCACAGACATATCTTCTTGGTAAGAAAACAGTCAATGAAGGTCTGGAAAAGAATGTCCTTTATAGAAGAGAAGACGGTTCTGTATGGTGTGATTTGAGAAATGAAGGCCTTGATGAGAAATTGTTGCTTCGTAGAGATGGAACTTCGGTTTATATGACACAAGATCTTGGTACAGCTCAACTTCGTTATGAAGAATACCAACCAAAGAAGTTGATATATGTTGTGGGTAATGAACAAAACTATCACTTCGATGTGTTGAAGCGAATTCTTGTTAGATTAGGATACGAATGGGGAAATGATATCGAGCATCTTTCATATGGAATGGTTGAATTGCCAAATGGTAAAATGAAGTCTCGTGAAGGAACTGTTGTTGATGCAGATGATTTGATGGACGAAATGGTTAAGACTGCAAAGAGCGTGTCTGAAGAATTAGGAAAAGCACACGGACTTACAGAAGAAGAATCAAGTCGTTTGTATGATATGATCGGTATTGGGGCATTGAAATATTTTATCTTGAAAGTCGACCCTAAGAAAACAATGTTGTTTGACCCTCAAGAATCAATAGATTTCAATGGTAATACAGCTTCGTTTATTCAATACACACACGCTCGTATTTGCTCGGTAATACGTAAAGCACAGGATAATGGTATTTCTTTTGGCGATGAAATTCCAGTCGATAATATGCATGCTAAAGAAAAGATGTTATTGGTAAATATGTACAATTGGCCAGCATTATTAGAACAAGCTGCAATAAATAGAAGTCCTGCAATGATTGCTAACTATATTTATGATTTGGCAAAAGACTTTAACCAATTCTACCAAGAATGCAGTATTATGAAAGAAGATGATGTCAAGAGAAGAGAATTTAGACTTCAATTGGCAGACATGACAGCAAGATTGTTGCGCAATGCATCTAGCTTGTTGGGAATTTCAATGCCTGAAAAAATGTAAATCATAATAAGATGAATGTCTTTTATCTGCCTGATGCGCAAATAGGAATGATCTCCTTCCCTGAAGAGGAGTCTAAACATATCGTTAAGGTACTTCGTATGAAGGAAGGAGATCGTTTCTGCGTAACTGATGGAAATGGAAGCCTTTATGATGCGGAATTGGTAGATGCGCATCCTAAGAGAGCAATGGCTGATTTGTCTAATCAAAGAAACGGATATGATATTAGAAACTTTAAGGTTTCTATAGCTATTGCTCCTACTAAACTTAACGAAAGAACAGAATGGTTCCTTGAAAAAGCTACTGAAATAGGTGTTGATGAAGTCAAATTGTTTTCATCGTATCATTCTGAACGTAGGGTTGCTAATGTGGAACGCTTTAAGAAAATTGTTGTTTCTGCAATGAAACAGTCTGTGAAATCTAAAATGCCACTCGTTGAGGAAATGGTGCCTTTTGACAAACTGGTGAAGCAAAATTATGATGGACAGAAATTCATTGCGTGGATAGATGATGGCGTTAAAGAGCAACTTTGTGACTTGTACCAGAAAGGTGAAAATGCCTTGGTCCTGATAGGCCCCGAGGGGGATTTTAGTAAGGAAGAGGTCGCACTGGCAAAAGAGAATGGCTTTGTGCCGGTTAGTCTTGGCGAAGCTCGCCTTAGAACAGAAACAGCTGCAGTGGTAGCTTGTCATACTATACAGCTGATTAACCAAATGAAATAATTGTGAAACTATAACCTATCAAAATTTATGAAAAAAATATTTGTAATGGTATTTGTGATGTTTACCATAAATACTTTCGCTCAAAAAACTCAGGTCGCAGTGCTGAAATATAAAGGTGGTGGCGATTGGTATTCTAATCCAACGTCATTGCCTAATTTGGTTAAATTCTGTAACCAAATGTTAAAAACAGATTTGGATGTTGATGTCGCTGTTGCTGATGTCGGTAGCTCTGATATTTTTAACTATCCATTCGTGCATATGACAGGACATGGAAATGTGTTTTTTGACGAAAATGATGTAATGAATATTAGAAGTTATCTTTTGGCTGGCGGTTTCCTTCATATTGATGATAATTATGGATTGAAGGATTATGCTATGAGCCAGATGCAAAAGGTATTCCCAGAGTTGCAATGGGTAGAGTTGCCTTATTCTCACGAAATCTTTCAGAAACCATATTCGTTCCCAGAAGGCCTGCCAAAAATTCACGAACATGATAATAAATCGCCTCAAGCTTTTGCATTGATACATGAGGGACGGGTGATATGTCTATTAACTTATGAGTGTGATTTGGGGGATGGCTGGGAAGATCAAAGAGTGCATAGCGACTCGGATGAGGCTAGGATGAAAGCTCTTAAAATGGGAGCGAATATAATAAGTTACGCTTTTTCGCATTGATAGTTTTAAATAATGAAAAGTATTGGTGCGGAAACACGCTGTTGTGTGTTTTGTGGTAAAGGCTTGAGTGGTCGTTCAGATAAGAAATTCTGCGATGATACTTGTCGCAATAATTTTGCACATCTTAAAAATAGATATGCAGATGATGTGGTAAGAAAGGTAAATAAAACCTTGCAATACAACAGAGATGTTCTTAGGTCTATTGTAAAATGTGGACGTAAAATCGTGAAAAAACAGCTGCTTGCTGATAATGATTTTAATTTTGATATAATTACAGGCATCTATAAGACTCAGAAAAAGTATGAATATAAACTGCTTTATGATTATGCATACAGATATATTAATGAAGATGAGGTGCTGGTATTAAAATATAGTTGAATAACTCAAATATGTGAGCTATGGGTGATAAAAGAAAATATTTGTTACTTAAATCTTCAGCAGTCACATTGGCAACTGTTTCATTGATGGCTTGTGAAACATTGGAGAAAAACGAGCATGTGGAGGAGAATAATGAGAATAAGCCTAATGTCGTTTTTATTTTGGCAGATGACTTAGGATATGCAGACTTGTCTTGTCTTGGACAGAATAAGTTTTCTACACCTAATATAGATGCCCTAGCAGCTCAAGGAATGTTGTTGACTCAGCACTATTCTGGTTCTTCTGTTAGTGCACCATCAAGAAGTTGCCTTATTACAGGACAGCATACTGGTCATACTGTTATACGAGGGAATAAGGAATTGCCAGTAGAAGGTCAATATCCTATGCCATCAGAGACTTACACTATCTTTAAGATGCTGAAAGAAAATGGTTATAAAACATCAGTCTTTGGCAAATGGGGACTTGGAGCCCCAGAAACAGAAGGCGCTCCTCAAAATCAAGATGTAGATGAGTTCTTTGGTTATAACTGTCAGCGTCAGGCTCATAATTATTACCCATATCACTTGTGGCAAAATGATGAAAAAATAATGTTAGAAGGTAATAAGGGAAATGATGAAAATGATTACGCACCATATCTTATTCATCAAGAAGCTCTTAACTTTATTAGAGAAAATAAGGATACAACTTTCTTTATGTGGTATACGTCTGTACTGCCTCATGCAGAACTTAAAGTTCCTGAAAATGAATTGATGGCGTTTGTGGGAAGACCAGAAATGGAAAAGGA
Organism: Bacteroidales bacterium; assembly: GCA_045657145.1. GTDB lineage: Bacteria > Bacteroidota > Bacteroidia > Bacteroidales > F082 > Limimorpha. Next base: position 23,105 of record JAZOSK010000101.1, read on the forward strand.
AACGTCATTCGCAGGATGTGATGATGGTGTATATTACAAAAATGGAGGATATGGTTCTCAACAATATACACATGCAGCTTTTGCGACGATGGTTTCAATACTTGATAAACAGGTGGGTGAAATATGTGCTACATTGGATAGCCTTGGAATAGCTGATAATACAATGATTGTCTTCACTTCTGATAATGGACCTCATCTCGAAGGTGGCGCAGACCCTGATTTCTTTAATAGTAATGGCAACTTGCGCGGATATAAACGAGATCTTTATGAAGGTGGTATAAGAGTGCCAATGATAATAAAATGGGATGGTGTGGTAAAAGAAAATACTAAATCAAATCATATATGCGCATTTTGGGATTTCTTGCCTACAATGGCAGATATAATTGGAGTGGAAGTGCCTGGAAATATTGATGGTATCTCTTATCTGCAAGAATTAACAGGACAAGGAACGCAAAAAAAACATGATTATCTGTACTGGGAATTTCATGAGAATAATGGGCGACAAGCTATAAGACAGGACGATTGGAAAGCAGTGAAATATGATGTACATAATGATGGTAAAATAGAACTGTATAATCTCAAAGATGACATCTCGGAAGAAATGGATATATCTGGATTGTATCCAGATAAAGTTGCAGAAATGGATTCTTTGATGAAAACGTCAAGAATAGATTCGGAACTATTTCAATTCAAATAGACTCTTATCTCTCATTCTTAACTCTTCATTCTTAACTCTTCATTCTTCATTTTTCATTCTTCATTCTTCATTCTTCATTCATTTAAAATGCTAAAAAATACTATTACCTTATCTGATGCTTTGAGAGTCTCCAAACCTCTTAGGTTTAATATGATGTTTAAACCTGTTGGCTCATCATGTAATCTCAATTGTACTTATTGCTATTATTTGGATAAGGAGAGTTGTTGCGTGGGTGAAGACGCGATGTCAATGAAATTGCTGGAGAAAATAATTAAGGAATATATCGAGATTAATGATAATGAACAAATCGTTTTTGATTGGCATGGTGGAGAACCTTTGATTCTTGGTTTGGATTATTTGAAAAAAATAGTTGAAATTCAAAGAAGGTATAGAGGTAACAAGAATATTTACAATACAATACAAACTAATGCGACACTGTTGAATGATGATATTGCATTGTTTTTAAGAGATAATAATTTCCTTGTTGGCGTTTCTATAGATGGTCCTCAAGATGTTCATGATAAATTTAGAAAGGATAAGGGTGGTAATCCTACTTTTCTGAAAGTTATGCGAGGAGTAGAATTGTTGCATAGGTATTCTGTTGATTTTAATACGATGACAACGATAAGTAAGGCTGGCGAGGGTAGAGGACTGGAGATTTATATGTTTTTGAAAAATATAGGTAGCCACTACATGCAGTTTATGCCTGTGCTTGAATGTGTTAATCCAAAGAGTAATAAGATTGTCTCTCCTGATGATAAAGATGCGTCATTGGCGATATGGTCGGTTAATTCGATGGAATATGGGAAGTTTATGTGCGATATATTTGATTATTGGGTGAAAAATGACGTAGGTACTTATTTCGTTAATCTTTTTGATTCTACTTTGGCTAATTATTGCGGACTTAACCCAGGAACGTGTGTGTATTCTGAGACTTGTGGAGCTAATGCAGTGATGGAGTGTAATGGTGATATTTATCCATGTGATCATTTCGTGTATCCTCAATACAAATTGGCGAATGTTAAAGATGTGTCTTTGGCGGATATTGTTTCTTCGGAAAAGCTATTGCGATTTGGAATCAATAAGAGGAATATGCTTCCCAAACGTTGTGTTAAATGTAGATATTATTTCGCATGCCATGGAGAATGCCCTAAGCATAGATTTGAAAAAACTGAACAAAACGAGTTTGGCGTTAATTCTTTATGTGATGGATTGTATTATTTTTTCTCACATGTTGATCCATATATGCAGAGAATGAAAAAAATAATTATGGATGGAAATGATGCAAAACTTATAATGAATTGCGCTTTTTAATAATTTAAAATGTATCTTTGTAATTCTTTTAATAATTAAAGTTTATATGATGAAAGTAGCTGTTCCAACAAGAAATGAACGTGTAGATGATCATTTTGGACATTGTGATCATTACACAATTTTTACGATAGAAGATAATAAGATTGTTAATAGAGAAACAATGGCTTCTCCTCAAGGATGTGGATGTAAGTCTGGCATCGCTGCTGATTTGCAGAATATTGGTGTTGTTATGATGCTTGCAGGCAATATGGGTGAAGGCGCGAAAAGTAAACTTAACGCTCATAATATTGACGTGATTCGTGGTTGCTCTGGTAATGTTGATGAGCTTGTGAAATCATATTTGGAAGGTAAGGTCGTGGATTCTGGACTTGGCTGCTCAGAACATGAATGTGGCGATAAAGATGATAAAATAGATGTTCATAATTTGAAACTTAATATCTGATTTTAACTGAATTTATGGCTTTAATTAAAGAATTAAATGGCTTCGTCCCTAAAATAGGGGAAGATTGTTTTATAGCAGAAACTGCAGTCGTTGTGGGAGATGTAACGATTGGCAATGATTGTAGTATATGGTATGGCGCGGTTTTGAGAGGAGATGTTAACTCAATTAAAATAGGAGATAGGGTTAATGTTCAAGATGGTGCAGTGCTGCATACCGTTTATCAAAAGTCTATATGTGATATAGGAAATGACGTGTCTATTGGACACAATGCAGTTGTACATGGCGCGAAAATAGGAAATAATGTTCTTGTTGGAATGGGAGCTGTTATAATGGATAATGCAGTGATCCCTGATAATACAGTTATTGCAGCTGGAACAGTTGTGCTGAGTAATAGCATACTTGAATCTGGTGTGTATGCAGGAGTGCCAGGTAAAAAAGTTAAAGACGCCTCAGAAACAGTCGGACAAATGGCTCGTACAAATGCAGAGGACTATGTGTTGTACAAGCAATGGTTCCTAGATGAAAATAATTATAAATAAAGTTGTTAAGTTACTGAGTTGCTAAGATATTGGGCAACTCAGTAATTTAGTAACTCAGAATCTTCACAGAATAACCTTCAAATTCAATAGTGTCGCCAGATACGATTTTTGCACGCTTGCGTAATTCGGTTTCTCCGTTGCGTTTGACAAGACCTGCCGTTACGACTTCTTGTGCCATGCTTCCTGAATCAACAAGTCCTGTTGCTTTTAATAATGCGATTAAAGGGATGTAGTCTTCGCCTTCTCTTAATTCAAATGTAATTTCTTGCATGATTTTTTTATTAATAGTGTTTTAATATATCCTTAAGAATGGTTTTTGTTGGATGTTAAATTTCAATCTCTAGTCCGTCGTAAGCTAACATCATGTTTTCAGGTAGCGTCGGGTTGACGTCGGCAGTTTTGCCCATTTCGTGGCTGATGTGGGTAAACCAAGCTTTTTTGACATTTAGTCTTTTCGCTATGTCTATTGCTTGTGAAAGATTGATGTGTGAGTAATGCTCTCTTTTCCTTAAAGCTTCAATTATCAGATATTCGATGCCGTTAAGCTTTTTAAATGCTTCTTCCGATAATTCACTTAAATCTGTAATATAGGCGAAATTGCCAATTCTGAAGCCATAAGATGTTAGTGTGAAATGTCTTAACTTTATGGGTTCTATTGTTAAGTCTTTTATTTTTATGTTATTATCGTTAATGTCAATCAGGTTGAAAGCAGGAGCGCCAGGATATCTTTCGTCTTCTTTGGCGAAAGCGTAAGAATATTCTCTCTTGATTTCTTCCTGAGCTTCTTGTGAAGCATAGATGGTCATTGGTTTTCCTTGAACGAAAATTAAAGGTCGTGCGTCGTCCAAGCCTCCGATATGGTCCTTGTGCTCGTGTGTTATCAAAATAGCATCAAGTTTTTTGACATTTGCTCTTAACATTTGATAACGGAAATCAGGACCTGCGTCAATGCAAATAGTACATTCTTTGGATTCTATTAGTATAGAAGTCCTTAAACGTCTGTCCTTGGGGTCGTTAGAATGACAAACTTCGCAATCGCATGTGATGATTGGAATGCCTTGTGATGTGCCGCTGCCTAATATCGTAATCTTCATTGAAATTACACTTTAATATCGCAAAGATACAATAAATATTGATGAAAAATAGATTACATTTAACATTAAAAATGTATATTTGCAAGTTAATATACTTGAAAATGTTAAAATCAATAATACTCTTTTTTAGGAAAAGAAAAATTAAAAAGAATTTGCAGTACAAACGTTTGATGCAATTCCCTGATATAAATAAATTTCCTATTGTTTCAGTCCTTGTTGATGAAAACCAAAAGAAGAATATAAAGGAAATGGAGTCTTTCTTAAAGAAGTCATTTAATCCCAAAAGATTACGCTTTGTCGTAATGTCTGATACTCTGCCAGAAAATATTCTTCAAAGTGATTTTATGGTATGTCTGCAGAAAGAGGATTTTAACAAATTTGGAGTTTTGAAAAAAGAAAAAGAAGAGGTGCTGAAGAGCTTTCCTGATGATATTTTTATCAATTTGTCTGATAATAATGACGATTTGCTTAATGATTATATCTTGTCTTGTGTCAAATCTTCGTTTAAAATAGGTCATCCTAATGTTAATATGAAAATGCATGATTTTGTTATAGATTATGGTATAGAAAAGAATGACGTTGAAAGATTGAAAATTTTGTATAAATATATATTGATGTTGTCTGGAGGTAAAAATGAAAACTAATCCATTTGTTGGTGCGGGAGTAGCCTTGATAACTCCTTTTAATGAAGATTATTCTGTTGATTATAAATCACTTGAAAATATAGTTGAATTTACGTTGTCGAACGGGGCAGACTTTTTAGTGGCTCTAGGAACAACATCGGAGGCTCCTGTTCTTACGCAAGAAGAAAAAGCTGATGTTTTGAAAACCATCATCAAAACCGCAAATCATCGTTGCCCAATTATGCTTGGAATGGGCGGTAATAATACGATGTCTCTTATTGATTCTATTAAAAATCAGGATTTTAAAGGCGTTGATGGTATATTAAGTGTAGTGCCTTATTATAATAAACCAAACCAAAGAGGAATGAAAGCTCATTTTGAAGCAGTGGCGGACAATTCGCCGGTCCCTGTTGTGTTGTATAATGTTCCTGGTAGAGTGGGAGTTAATCTTCAATCTTCAACTTGTGTTGAGCTGGCTAAGCACCCAAATATAGTAGCAGTTAAAGAAGCATCAGGTAATTTGCAACAAATCATGGAGATATTACGCGACAAACCAGATGATTTCGATTTGCTTTCTGGTGATGATGGTATAACCCAGCCAATGATGGCTCTGGGCGCAAAAGGTGTTATCTCAGTGGCAGCTAATGGTTATCCTGAGATGTTCTGTAAAATGGTGACTGCAATGTTGAATGATGATTCTGAAACAGCCTTGAAACTTCATTATAAAATGCTGAAAATGAATAATCTTATCTTTGCTGATGGAAATCCTGCAGGCATTAAGAGTTTGATGTCTTCAAGGAATTTGTGTAAAAATATATTGAGATTGCCATTGGTGACAGCAAATGATAACGTTCAGGCTGATATAAAAAGGGAATTAGAGCTGATGGGTAATAAATGAGAATCTTATTTGTTTTAACATTTTTTCTTTCCTTATTTTTTAATCTTTCATCGCAAGATAATGATTTGTATCGTATGATGAAAGATAGAAATGAGTTTTATTTTAGCTTTTACTTTGATTTACACGGGCTTGATAAAATATCTAATCTTATATCGATAGATAAAATAGAAAATAACCGTGTTGTGGCTTATGCCAATAATGAAGAATATAATGACTTTCTGACTTTAGGTGTTGAAACAAAATTGTTGCTGCCTCCTTCGATGTTTGAAAATCATAATATGTATGATGGGCAAACGCGATTAGAATATGAGTGGAATGAATATCCGACTTATGAGGCTTACGAGGCAATGATGAATGAGTATGCTAATTCATATTCTGATAAATGTTCATTGATAGAACTTGCAACATTGGAAAGTGGACGTAAACTGCTGATAATTAGAATAAATAATGGTCAGCAAGATTGTAAGCCTAAAGTTTTGCTAAGTTCAACGATTCATGGAGATGAAACTGTTGGTTTTGTGCTGATGCTGCGTTTGATAGATGAATTGTTGGTGAATGATACATCACCAGAAGTGGTAAATATTAGAGAAAACGTGGATTTGTTTATTTGTCCTAATGCAAATCCAGATGGGACATACTGTGCAGGAAATCATACTGTTACTGGTGCGACTCGTTTAAATTCGTCTGGTGTTGATATGAATCGTAATTATCCGGATTACATGGCTGGGGCTCATCCAGATGGCAAGTACTATGCTGTGGAAACAGATGCGTTTATGAGTTTGGCAGACAAGTATCAATTTACGATGTCGGCAAATTATCATGGTGGAGCAGAAGTGGTTAATTATCCTTGGGATAATAGTAATAAGTCTCATGTTGATGAGGATTGGTGGCAAATGGTTAGTAGGCAATATGCGGATTTCGTGCATTGTGAAAATCCTGATTATATGATAGATAGAGATAATGGTGTTACCAAAGGGGCAGATTGGTATATGGTTAATGGCAGTCGTCAGGATTATATGAATTACTACAAACAATGTCGTGAAATGACGATAGAATGTTCTTCTTCGAAATGTCCGCCAGCATCAGAGCTGCCTCTTTATTGGAGATATAATCGTAATTCGATATTGTCATTTTTGAATCAGGCTTTGTGTGGTATACATGGGTTTGTTAAAGATGCTGAGAATCACCAGCCATTGAAAGCATCTGTGAAAATATTAAATCATGATGACAGATATTCTGTAGTGGAAACGCAGCTTCCGAATGGTGATTTTTATCGCCCGATAAAAGCAGGCGTTTATACACTTGAGATAAAAGCAAAAGGTTATGCTCCTAAGTTGGAAACAATAGCTGTTGCAGATAATGAGAGATGTGTGTTGGATGTAACTCTCGATAGAATTGCTTCTTCTTTTGAAGATTATGATTGTTCTGATGTTGAAATAGTGACCAATCCTTATGAAAATAATGTGGTATATATCAAGACAGAAGAAACATCTCAGGAAATAAGATGGGAACTTGTAAGTATACAAGGACAAATCGTTAAAAAATCTTGTGATTATAATAATGTTACAGAAGTGAATTTGTGTGAGTTAGATAGTGGAGTCTATTTTTTGAAAGTTATAGTTGGTGATAAAAAAACAGGAAAGAAAATTGTTGTAAGATAAATGAAAAAATAAGAAAATATTTTATTGAAAAAGACGTTTTTTGAACGATAAAAAAATGTATTTTTGCAGTATGCTAAAGAATAAGTTTTTCATATTGATAGGAATAGTTTGTTTGATGGCTTTTGTGTCATGCAGTAAGCATAGTCAGATTCTCAAAAGTGCTGATAATGAATATAAATATAATGCTGCAATGTATTATTATGGTCAGAAAGATTATAACAAAGCATTGCAGTTGTTTGATGTATTGCAGGCGGCATATAGAGGCAAGCCTCAGGCAGAAGAAATTGCGTATTGCACAGCGGAATGTTATTACAAAATGAAAGATTATAATATTGCAAGTCATTATTATAAACGTTATGTGGTGAATTATCCGTTTGCAAAGAACGCAGAGTCGGCTCTTTTTAGGAGCGCGTGTTGCTATTATTTGGAATCTCCTGGTATTGAGTTAGATCAAGAGGATTCATATGTGGCAATAAAGGAATTCCAAAGTTTTGTAGACCTATATCCACAAAGTATATACGTAGATAGTGCGAATCGATTGATTGATACACTTCGAAATAAGATTATAGAGAAGGACTTTAATGTATGTATGTTGTATTACAATATGGAAGAATTTTTGGCAGCTATAACCAGCTTTGAAAACTTCTTGAAAGATAACCCAACAACGATACATCGTGAAGAGATTATAAATTACATGGTTTTAACATATGCTAAATATGCAGAAAAAAGTGTTCTTGAAAAACAAAGAGAACGTTATGAATTGGCTTTGGAGAAATATAACACTTTGATTTATATGTATCCTGAAAGCAAGTATATTGCAGAGTTGGAACCAGTGGTTGAGGAAATAAAACTAGAATTATCAAATATAAAAACTAAATAAATGGATTTCAAAAAAGTTAATGCAGAGTCAACTTGTGTTACTCGTCAAAAAGACCAATTCTACATTGGTACAGGTAATATCTATGAAACAGTAGCTATCATGGCAAAGAGATCAGATCAAATTGCTGCTGAAATGAAAGAAGAACTCTATAAGAAAATTGAAGAGTATACAACAAACAACGATAGCTTAGAAGAAGTATTCGAAAATAAAGAACAAATTGAAGTGGCTAAATATTATGAAAGATTACCAAAATCGACATTGATAGCAGTCAATGAGTTCTTGAATGACCGTATTTACTATCGCAATCCTAACAAGGAAAACGGTAGCGATTTCTAAAAAAGGTTTTCAATGCTAACCGGAAAGAAGATTCTATTAGGAATTACAGGTAGCATTGCCGCCTATAAAATTCCTCTTTTAGTACGTCTTTTAAAAAAAGACGGCGCCGATGTAAGAGTCGTGATGACACCCTCAGCAAAGGATTTCGTCACGCCTCTTACTTTGTCTACGCTAAGCGGCAATCCTGTTTTGACTCATGGCTTCGATGAAGAAACAGGTAAGTGGGAAAGTCATGTAGAGTTGGGCCTCTGGGCTGACCTTTTCGTGGTGGCTCCTGCATCAGCAAACACAATGGCTAAAATGGCATACGGCATTGCTGATAATTATCTCCTCACAGTATGCTTGTCGGCAAAATGCCCTATAATGTTTGCACCAGCGATGGACCTTGATATGTATAAACATCAAGCTACTCAACAAAATATCAAGACTTTAGTGGAAAGAGGATGCATATTTGTAGCTCCTTCTTCTGGTGAGTTGGCTAGCGGACTGTGCGGCGAAGGTAGAATGGAAGAACCTCAGAAAATTTATGAAAAAATAAAAACTTTCTTTCAAACAAAACAGAATTTTAAAGGTAAGAAAGTCCTTATCACAGCAGGACCTACGTATGAAGCTATTGACCCAGTGCGCTTTATCGGTAATCATAGCTCAGGATTGATGGGCATCGAAATAGCAAGAGCTTTTGCTGATCAAGGAGCTGATGTGACATTAGTGCTCGGTCCTTCAAATATTTCTGTAAATAAAAGTAACGTTAATGTTTTGCCAGTGACATCGGCTAAGGAAATGTACGATGCTGTCATGGCTTTGTTCCCAAAGACTGATATCGCGGTGCTTAGCGCAGCAGTAGCCGACTTCCGCCCAGAAATAGTCGCTGACCAAAAAATAAAGAAAAATCCTGATAACGATACTTTTACAATAAAACTCGTTAAGACAGAAGATATATTAAAATCAGTTGGAAAAGTTAGAACTGATAATCAGACAATTGTGGGATTCGCGTTGGAGACTGAAAATGGTTTGGAAAATGCAAAGAAAAAATTGCATACCAAAAATATAGATCTTATCGTTCTTAATGAAATGAACGAATCAGGTGTGGGATTTAAGACAAAAACAAATAAAGTTTCTATTATCAATAAGGATGATAATGTGACAACTTATGACCTTAAACCTAAAAATGAAGTCGCTCTGGATATATTAAACGCTATCTATCAATATATTAATTGACATATGAATAAAAAGACCTGTTTTATATTATTCTTATTATGTTTCTTGGTTGGATTAAAAACAATTAATTCACAGGAATTTAATATCAATGTAACTGTGTCTTCTGCACAAGTAGCAGGAACAGACCAACGTGCTTTCGAATCTCTGAAGGAAGGTATAACAAATTTTATGAATAATAGAGTTTGGACTAATGTTAAACTGGAACCAGAAGAACGAATAGAAGGCGCAATCGTGGTTAATGTGAAGAAAAAAACAGGTAACATAATAGAAGCTGAATTGAATCTCGCTTTGAGACGTCCTACCTTTAAAGCAAATTACAGCACTCCTCTTTTTAATTATATCGATAATGATTTCGCATTTGAATATATTGAATCTCAGCCGCTTGACTTTACGGAGAATTCATATATGTCGAATCTGACATCAACATTAGCATTCTATGCTTATTATTGCTTGGGACTTTATTTCGATTCATTTGGACTTTATGGCGGTGATCCATTCTTTAAAGTTGCAGATCAGATAGTTACATCAGCACAAAGCGCGGAAGAAGCTGGTTGGAAGGCTTTCGATGATAAAAGAAATCGTTATTGGCTTAATGAAAATATGATGAATGCTTCGTATAAGCCAATACGTCAGTATATGTATGAATATCATAGACTTGGTTTGGATAAAATGTCTACAAAACAAGATGAAGGCAAAGCGGCAATAACGAAATCTTTGGAATATTTGAAACAAATATATTCTGAAAGACCAAATCTTTTATTCATACAAATTTTGAATGATACAAAACGCAACGAGTGGAAAAGTATATATTCTGAAGGAAATCAGCAGGATAAGACAAAAGCTGTGAATATCTTTAGAGAAATAGATCCTTCACATGCTTCAGAATATGAGGAAATATTGTCGGGTAGAAAATGATTATGCTGCAGAAATTATCCATATCAAATTATGCTTTAATATCTTCATTGTCAATAGAATTTGATAATGGATTTTCTGTTATTACTGGTGAAACTGGAGCTGGTAAGTCGATACTTCTCGGCGCATTAGGCTTCGTTCTCGGTAATCGTGCTGACTCAAATATCCTTTTTGACGACACTAAAAAATGTATAGTTGAAGCTTCGTTCGCCTTGAGTGATGAGAGATTAAAGTCTTTCTTTGAAGAAAATGATATTGATTTTGAAAAAGAATGTATCATTCGTCGTGAACTTAATCCTCAGAAAAAATCACGTTCTTTTGTAAATGATACTCCAGTTTCTTTACAGATTTTAAAAGAACTTGGGTCACATCTCGTTGACATTCATTCGCAACATGATTCTTTGTTGTTGTGTAATCCTGACTTTCAACTTTCATTGTTAGATGACGCAGCCAACAATCAAGAGCTGCTTTCTGAATATAAAAAGTCATATAAAGAATATACTTCTGCCAAAAACGAATTAGAATCACTTCGTAAAAAGGCATTGAATAATATAGACGAAAACGATTATCTTAAATTTCAGCTCGACGAACTCGTAAAATCGGAACTTCAGGATAACGAATATGAAGAACTCGCTCAACGTATCGAGATTCTTGAAAATCAAGAGGAAATAAGCCGACTTCTTAATGAATCGACAATGATTCTTGAAAATAGCGAGAATTCTGTCCTTGACGGAATCAATACCTTATTATATAATGTCGATAAGCTGAAACGTTATATCTCAGAACTCGATTCTATGTCGGAGCGTCTTAACTCTGTGAAGATTGAACTTAGAGATATTTGTTCTGACTTGAATGGTCTTCAAGATGATTCGATGGATATATCCTCGCTTGAAACATTACAAGAGCGTTTTGATGTGATTCAGCGACTTATGATGAAGCATCATCTTAATGATTATTCGCAATTACTTCAGCTTAGGGAGGAAATTAGACGTAAGGTCGATGAGTTTTCAAATATAGATGAAATCGTCGCTGACAAGGAGAAGGAAGTCAAGGCGATGGAAAAAGCTTTGAGTCAAAAGGCAAAAGACTTGAACAAGAGACGTATTTCTGCGAAAACTATATTTGAAAAAGATGTCACTGATGTCATTCGTCAACTTGCGATGCCACACGGCGTTTTTGAGATTAAGATAGAAAATACAAATGGCTTGACATCAAATGGAACTGATATTGTGACATTTATGTTCTCTGCCAATAAAGGCTACGCTCCAGAAAATATGGCGAAAGCTGCTTCTGGTGGCGAACTCTCACGTTTGATGCTCGCGATTAAGAGCATAGCTGCGAAAAACAATTACATCCCAACATTGATATTTGACGAGATTGACACTGGCGTTTCTGGTGAAGTGGCTTCTAAACTCGGCGATATTATGAAAGTGATGGGAGAGACTCTACAACTTGTAAGTATTACTCACTTACCACAAGTCGCAAGTAAAGCCAAGAACCATTTCTTTGTATATAAAGATGTCGTTGATGAAAAGACACGCTCCAATATCCGAACTTTGACTCGCGAAGAACGTATCTTGGAAATCGCGAAGATGCTTTCCAACGCCGAAGTCACAGCGGAAGCTCTGAGAGCAGCAGAGGTCTTGATAAATTAGGAGTTGTTGCTGGCTAGAATACCCCAATTCAATTTATAATGCATAATTAGTAATGCATAATTGAATTTGACAATTAATTTCCACTTTCAGTTTTCCACTTTCAATTTTTAAAGAATGCCATCAGCACTACTTTGCCGTCTTCTTTCTTGATTGAGAATGAATATCCGTCTTCGCGTTCTTTTCTGTAGATAGACAAGAGCTCTCCTTCAAAGCTTTCGTTGAGATAAGACACCTCAATACCGTCCCATTGTCTTGATTCCAGTTCTTTCACTGAAAAAGTATCGAGCAACATTGTTATATATGTGACATTGTTTGTATGATGTGTCACGTCAATGTCGCCAGAACGAACGAGTCTTTTATAAATAAAGTCTTCTTCGGTAAAGTCGTCTTTGAATCTTCTGAATTTTTCTTCGATAGATTTTTCTTGAATCCAGTCGATGTCGTTAGGATATGATGTCGTTTCGACTTTCCTCAAAGTGCGAGAAGTAGCGTCTATGATGACCCATTCAGTGATGCCGTTGATATAGACTTCGCCGTCTTTCATAATTTGGTAGCAGCGGTTGCAGCGCACGCCTTCTGCTCCCATCGGCCATGTCCTAATTGAAATTTCATCATTCCAAAGAGGAAGTTTGTTAATTTTTATTTTGGTTTTTGAGATAACCCAAAGCGCGTTGTCTTTTTCAAGAAGAGAATAATCGTCGATGCCTAAAAAAGTAGCGTGCAGACTAGCCACGTCTTGAAACGACATAAACATCGACTCAGTTCTGAAACGCATCAAAGTATCGCATTGTCCCGAAAGAACTTTAGAATTTTGTATAAGTTCGTTTTTTTTCATTTTTCTATTTTATTTTAGTTATGGAGTTATGGAGTTATGGAGTAATGGTATCAATTACCACATCACCACATCACTACATCGCTACATCACTACATCACTACATCACTACATCACTACATCACTACATCACTACACAACTACACAACTACAACCATGCAAAGATAACCATAAATTTACGTCAATATTTTTTTCACGACGAATTATTTTTTACTTTTGCGGGAAAGAAACGAACAGATGAAACACATTTTTATTGTCAATACTACTGCGGGAAAGGAATCATGTCTTGACATGGTTAAAAAAGGCATTGCCCAATGCGCAGAAGTCATTGATTATGAAATATACACCCCTGACTCACCCAACGACTCTATAAATTTCATCAGGACATATTTAGAAAAGCATACAGAAGAAAAGGTACGATTTTACGCTTGTGGCGGTGACGGAACTGTCAACAAAGTTGCGAGCGGAATAGTAGGATTTCCTAACGCCAGCATGACTATGTTGCCTTTCGGAAGCGGAAATGATTACGTAAAATATTTCGGTTCTGATAATTTCTTAAATGTCTGCGACGTCATTAATGGTGAGGAGAAAGAAGTCGACATCATGAAAGTTGACGAGAAATACGCTTTGAACTCAACACATTTCGGATTAGACAGCGTCGTTGCCAAGGCGATGAATAAGTTGAGAAGAAACGTTTTGTTTGGCAAGAAACGAGCCTATCCATTTGCAGTTGTTTGGGGATTTCTTTTCGGAATGCGTACTAAATGCACAGTCTATGCCGACGGCGAGCAGCTCAACACCAGCGATATTTTATTATGCACGGTAAGCAACGGAAAATACGTCGGCGGTTCATATTTCAATGCGCCCAACTCGCTCAACGACGATGGTCTGCTGGAAGTTTGTTTGGTAAAACCCGTTCCACGATTAAGGTTCATCAGACTGATAAAATATTACGTTGCAGGAACACATATCGGTAATCCTAAGTTTGAGAACATCGTAGTTTACCGTCAGGCAAAAAAAGTAACGATTGAAGGACCGAAAGGATTCTGCGTTTCGATTGACGGCGAGATTTACGAGAGCCAACATATTAAAGTTGAGAACTTAGAGAGAAAGATACGGTTTGCTGTGCCGAGGAAGAAATAAGGTTTCATGTGTTGAGAGGATTAGTACGAGAAAGGATTTAAAACGACTTCATTAGAGCAACTTTTTCAATTCTTCGACATTAGGTAATGCATTTCTCAATTCATCAGGCATTTCTGACAAGGTGTCAAATGTAGCTACGCCCATCGGTTTGTCGTAATCCTGAATAACATATTTCACAAAATCTTTATTTGCATTCTTACAGAGCACAATTCCGATAGACGGATTTTCATGAGTTTTTCGTACTTTATCATCTAATATCCTAAGATAAGTCATCAATTGTGACAAGTATATTGGTTTAAAATCACCTGTCTTCAGTTCAAAAACGACCAACGCATTAAGATTTCTATTAAAAAACAATAAATCCGGAAAGAAATTCTCTCCATAAACTTCAAGATGATATTGATTTCCGACAAAGGCAAAATCTTTACCAAATGTCATAATGAACTTTTTAACATTCTCAACAATTTGTTTTTCAACAACTCTTTCATCAATATAGCTTTTATCACGTTCTCCTATTTCTTCAACATTAATAAAATCAAGAAGATATTCGTCTTTAAACATCATAATAGCTTTTCTCGCCAATGATGAATTTGAAATAGTTTGAGGAAAATTATTTGGTATTGTCGCTCTATTTTCAAAGTCTTTATCATTAATCATTTTCTTCAACTGTTCAACAGAAAGATGTTCTTCTGCAGTACGATTAATGTAATGATAACGCGCTTCTACTTCTTTAACCTTTTCAATAATAAGCATATGATGAGAAAACGGTATTTTAAAAAAGTCTTCTATCGGGAACGAACCAATATCATCAATTATTATAGCATTATTTTCATGCCCAATTATTATATCACTTTCTTTTTCAACATCATTAATTTCGCCCGTTGCAACGGACGAAATTTCGTCAGTTGCAACTGACGATTTATAATCCATTGATTTCCAATTATCATAAAAGGTTCGCATATTCTTCAAGTTTGTTACTGAAAAACCTCTCAATCCTGGTAAATCTGATTGCAATTTATCACTAATGGTTTGCAAAGCATTTGTTCCCCATTTTGCATTACGAGTTCTTTCCGAAAGAAACTTTCCTATTCCAAAATACAATCCTAACTGAATACGATTTATATCTTTAGATGCTTCATATTGACTTTGAAGTATAGCAGTTTTGATAATTTCAGCAGCATTATCATATTGATGACGTTGTATTACATTTTTCATAAATCTTAATTTTGGGTTAGTATTTTTGCTTAAAGGCATAAACTTTTGACTTTGAGCAGTGCAAAGTTATATAAACAAAATCATATTATTCTATCTTCTTGAGAAGAAAAACAGACTAAAAATTTATTTTTTTGATTTTTACTGAAAATGTAGAATGTTTTGGTTAAAAATTATTTAGGATTGATTTTAACTTTCCATTTTTACCCACAAATTTATTTGAAATAAAATATTTCAGACAAATAATTTTTATTGAAATATTTTTCTACTTTTGCTCTACATTAAAACAAATATCAATTAAAACATTTGCCTATGAAAGATTAGCGTTTTTGATACGCATATTATAAATATTGGAAAAGCGTTTTGCTTTATTCTACTATTCAGAAAGTTTGGCGACTAAAAGAATACCAGTAGGAATATTGCGAAAAGGCTCGTGCTGTATAGCGCGGACTTTTGGTTATTCTACTGGTAGGTTACGCCAAACACCTCTGAATAGGAATAAACATGAGTACCGCGTTTTTTTTATGCGTATTAAAATTCAGAGGTGCTTACGGAGTAACTGAAAAGCCATTAAGTGAGTAGGAATAACTATTAAAGTTTAAAGCAATGAACCCTCAATTAGAAAAATATATCAATGACAAAAAAGAAGAAATGAAAAAACAAAGGGATGAACATCTCATATCTCTAGGACTGATAGATGAAAGCAAGACTAAAGTTGAGCGAATATTGTTTGACGATTATGCCAAAGCCGTTAACAATTATCCAGAATTATATGATGATGTTAAGTATGATAACACTTTAAACAAATATTATATTGACAAAGAAGAAAAATTCCCAATAAAAGTAACCGAAGAAGAATATCAAGAATTATTAAAATATATCCCAAAAGAAAACGAAAAAACAACAAAGCCAAAACCTAATAGAGTTGTATCTGGAAAGTTAACAAATTTAAATGTTTTATTCACAGTTTTAGCAATTATTTTTTTAATCTTGGGCATAATATTAACTGGTGTTGGAATTGATGATTTAGGCGGATATTATTCTGATCCAACACTTTTCATGCTAGGTATTTCATCTGTAATATTATCAATATTGATATTTATTAAAAGATTATTTATTAAAGGATTTATTGTAATTGTTGAATGTGCAGAAAACAATAGATGTAATTAAAATTTATATAAGTATCAACTCAAACAGTCAAGCTCCTCCCCGAGTTTGACTGTTTTTTTATCCCATTTTTATTTTTCCATTAATATAATCATTAATTAATAGATATATCTATAACTGATTGATTGTTAATAATTTTTAACTTTATTTTCCTTGACAAGTATTGTTTTTGGTTGTATATTTGCAAAGAAATTTAAAAAACTAAAAGTTATGGCACGACCTATTAAAGAGACTCCGATTCTTTACGGTGAAGATGCTCGGAGATTTGAAGAAAGAATGAAAGAAAAACGTCACGAAGACCCTGAGAAAAAAGCGAAACGCTTACGAGATTATGAAATGATTATGAAAATCTTTAAAGGATAAAAAACATGGCGTATTTTCTCAATTGTAAATCTGACATCTATGAGATTCGGAAATTACAAAAAAATGAAAGGGTAAAGTCGTTCAATTGCGGAGACGATGATTTGAACGACTTCCTTTTAAACAGAGCTATCACATATAGAAAAGCACTTTTAGCTGTCACCTATGTTTTTGAAAACATCGAATCTAAAGAGATTATCGGTTATTTCAGTATAGCTAACGACCGTGTTTCTTTGACTGATTTTGAAAACAAAACAGAATTTAATCGTTTTAGACGAAATCGTTTTGTCAATGAAAAGCGTATAAAGAGTTATCCTTCGGTTAAAATTTGTCGTTTAGGAATAAACAAAAATTTTCATGGTAAAGGTATTGGTTCTATGTTGTTAAATTTCATCAAGTCATATTTTCTTGAAGATAACAAATCAGGCTGTAGATTTATAACTGTAGATGCTTATCATGATGCCATTCCGTTTTACCAGAATAATGATTTTCAATTTTTAAGAAAAGATGAAGATGATTTTGTAACGAGATTACTATATTATGATTTGAACGATATCGCTTAAAAAAATTCATTTTCCTCTTGACTCGTCCCTAAGGTCACAACTTATCTTTGCAGTCGCTAGCAAAACATCGTACGATTATGAGTTATAAAATCAAGTTAAAAATCGGAGAGTTCTCTCGTTTAATGCAGGTTACTGTAAAGACGTTGCGTCATTACGAACAGAAGGAACTGCCCGAGTTTGACTATTATTTTATAACATCTACCAGAAGGATTTAATTTGTTCATTTTTCACTTCTTCCATATTCTTTTTTTTCATAAATTTGCGCAAAACGATATTTTCGTGTCGTTTATTTTCGATTATTATTTAAAATCATAAAATATGATAGCAAAAGAATTACTAAATCCTAAAAGCATTGCAGTTATCGGTGCTTCTGGCGACACTCAAAAACCAGGCGGCAGCATTTTAAGAAATCTCCTCAACAGCAACTTCAAAGGTGAAGTTTACACCGTAAACCCTAAAGAAACAGAAGTTCAAGGCGTAAAATGCTACCAAAAAGTTGAAGACCTTCCACAAGTAGATTGCGCAATCATCGCTATTGCAGCTAAATTCTGCCCAGCAACAGTCAATACTTTGGCTTTTGAAAAAGGCACAAAAGGCTTCATAATCGTTTCTGCAGGCTTCAGCGAAGAAAACGAACAAGGCGCTGAATTCGAAAGACAAATCGTTGAAACAATCAATAAAGTCGGCGGCAGCCTCATCGGTCCTAACTGTACAGGTTTCTTGAACCGTAACTACTGCGGCGCTTTCGACTCTCCAATACCAACTCTCGACCCTCATGGCGTTGACTTCGTAACAGGTTCTGGCGCAACAGCTGTGTTCATCAAAGAATACGGTATGACAAACGGTCTTACTTTCAACAGCGTTTGGGCTGTAGGTAACTCAGCACAAGTTGGTATCGAAGATGTTCTCGAACACTTAGACACTACATTCGACCCTGAGACAAGTTCTCGCGTCATCATGATATACATGGAAAAGATTGGCAACCCACAAAAATTGTTGAAACACTCACGTTCACTCATCAACAAAGGTTGCCGCATCGCAGCTATCAAGTCAGGCGGCTCAGCTGCTGGTAGCCGTGCTGCTTCATCACACACTGGCGCTCTCGCAACAGACGACTCTGTAGTTGACGCATTATTCCGCAAAGCTGGTATCGTACGCTGCCACAACCGTCAAGAGTTGACAACAGTATGCGCTATCTTCATGCACCCAGAAGTAAAAGGCAAAAACGTCGCTGTCATCACACACGCTGGCGGTCCTGCAGTTATGTTGACTGACGTTCTCTCAAACGGCGGCATGGACGTTCCTCATATCGAAGGTCCTAAAGCTGACGAACTTTTGGCAAAATTATTCCCAGGTTCTTCAGTAGGTAACCCAATCGACTTCCTCGCAACAGGTACAGCAGAACAACTCGGTCACATCATCGACGCTTGCGAAAACGACTTCGACAACATCGACTGCATGTGCGTCATCTTCGGTTCTCCAGGTTTGTTCCCTAACTGGGAAGTTTACGAAGTTTTGAACGAAAAGATGAAGACTTGCAAAAAACCTATCTTCCCTATCCTTCCTTCAATCATCAACGTAAAAGACGAAATCAACGATTTCATTACAAATAAAGGCAGAATCAACTTCCCAGAAGAATGTATCTTCGGCAATGCATTGTGCAAGATTTATCACACACCAAAACCA
>JAZOSK010000102.1:0-1289 GCA_045657145.1 Bacteroidales bacterium
TTGTAGGGACGTATCGCATACATCCAATTAAACAAACATGATGAAGAAGAATAGAGTTTTTATTATAGTAACGATAATATTAGGAATATTATTAGCATCGTGTTCAAGGGCGTATCAGCCGACTAATATTCAGAAGAAGAAAGGCAGATGCGACACTTGTTCGAGGTGGTGATTTTTGAGAAGTCTAAGAGACTTAAAGTCACAAAGTCGCAAAGGTTCAAAGTCGCAGAGTCTAGACTCTCTGAGTCTTTGTGACTTTGAGCCTCTTTGTCTTTAAAATAAATCATCATCACATGAATTAATTTCAATTATTTTTATATTTTTGCACCATTAGAAATTACAAACAAATAAAAAAATACAATTATGGCATTCAACTTAAGAAACAGAAGCTTTTTGAAGTTATTAGACTTCACTCCAAAAGAAATTCAATACTTTTTAGATTTAGCTCGCGACCTCAAACGCGCTAAATATGCAGGTACAGAACAACAAAGATTAAAAGGCAAGAACATCGCTTTGATTTTCGAAAAGACTTCAACACGTACACGCTGTGCTTTCGAAGTAGCAGCTTACGACCAAGGCGCTCACGCAACATACTTAGGACCTTCAGGTTCACAAATCGGCGTTAA
Organism: Bacteroidales bacterium; assembly: GCA_045657145.1. Lineage (GTDB taxonomy): Bacteria > Bacteroidota > Bacteroidia > Bacteroidales > F082 > Limimorpha. The sequence continues at coordinate 627 of JAZOSK010000102.1, forward strand.
AGAATCTATGGCTGACACAGCACGCGTTTTAGGCCGCATGTACGACGGTATCGAATATCGTGGCTTCGACCAAGCAACAGTTGAAGAATTAGCTAAATACGCTGGCGTACCAGTATGGAACGGTTTGACAAACGAATTCCACCCAACACAAATCTTGGCTGACTTCTTAACAATGACAGAACACACAGACAAACCATTAAACAAAGTTACTTTCGCTTACGTTGGCGACGCTCGTTTCAACATGGGTAACTCTTTGATGGTCGGTGGCGCTAAGATGGGTATGGACGTTAGAATCGTTGCTCCTAAATCATTACAACCAGACGCAGAACTCGTAGCAACATGTAAAGAAATCGCTAAAGAAACTGGCGCTACAGTTACAGTTACTGACAACGTTGAAGAAGGCGTTAAAGGTTGTGACTTCTTATACACAGACGTATGGGTATCAATGGGCGAACCAGCTGAAGTATGGGCAGAACGTATCAGCTTGTTAAAACCTTACCAAGTAAACGGCGAAATGATGAGAATGACTGGCAATCCAAAATGCAAATTCATGCACTGCTTACCAGCTTACCACAACTTAGAAACACAAGTTGGCCGCGACGTTTACAAACAATTCGGTCTCGATGGCGTTGAAGTTACAGAAGAAGTTTTCGAATCAGAAAA
>JAZOSK010000103.1:0-25440 GCA_045657145.1 Bacteroidales bacterium
GATTGGACCCTAACCAATTAATCGACATCAGAAACCTCATCAGAGATTTAGGCGAAGAGAAGACCGTTTTGCTATCGACACACATCATGCAAGAAGTTGAAGCGCTTTGCGACAGGATTATTATTATTAATAAAGGTGTAGTTGTTGCAAACGACAATATCGAGAATCTTACTAAAGAATCTGACAATGTTTTAGTCGTTGAATTTGAAGGCAAAGTCACTATGGAAATGTTGAGAAACATAGTTGGATTAAAACAAGCCAAAGTCATCAAGGAGAACCAATGGATATTAGAATCGAAGGCAGATTTAGACATTAGGCAAGATTTGATGCGCTGGGCTATTAATAATAATGTGATAATAAAGAGCATGCAGCGAGAAGAGACAAGCATTGAAGAATGCTTCCAAAGGTTGACGAGATAGGGTTAATAGTGGAGAGTGGAGAGTAGTATAAAGTTAAATAGTTATAAGTTGAAAGTGTATTGATAAAATTCGAGTAATTCAAATAAACTTTCAACATAAAACTTTCCACTAAAAAAACTGCTCTAAACCATAAACTATCAACTATAAACTTTTTTTTCGCAAGGTGTTGTTTTATAAGAAAAAAAGTTTTATTTTTGCACCCGTTTTATACAGTAGAAAACAAATGTTGAATTAACAGCATAAATTATTATTAATCAAATGGATACATTAAGTTACAAAACAATTAGCGTCAACAAAGAAAACGCCAACAAGAAATGGTATATCGTTGATGCTGAGGGCCAAGTACTTGGTAGATTAGCTTCAGAAGTAGCACAGGTCCTAAGAGGTAAGAGGAAGACATGCTTTACTCCCCACAGTGATTGTGGCGACAATGTCATAATTATCAATGCCGAGAAAGTCGTCCTCACCGGCAAAAAATTAACAGAAAAGACTTACGTTCACCACACAGGTTATCCTGGCGGTCAAAGATTCAGAACTGTAGAAGAGCAATTAAAGAGAAAGCCAATCGCAGTTCTTGAACATGCTATCAAAGGAATGCTTCCAAAGACAGTTCTTGGAAACGCATTATTCCGTAATTTGTACGTTTATGCAGGTCCTGACCACAAACATCAGGCACAGCAACCAATTGAACTTAAAATCAACACCAAATAATTATCATGGAAGTAATCAACGCTTTAGGTAGAAGAAAGACTGCTGTTGCACGTATTTATGTAAAAGCAGGTAATGGAAACATTACGATTAACAAGCGCGACTATAAGGAATATTTCCCAACAAGTATCCTTCATTACGTTGTTGAACAACCTTTAATGTTAACAGAAACACTCGGTCAATTCGACATTAAAGTCAACCTCGATGGTGGTGGTATCAACGGACAAGCTGAAGCTTTACGTTTAGCTATCAGCCGTGCATTGTGCGAAATCAATCCTGAATATCGTCCAATCCTTAAGGCTAAAGGTTTAATGCGTCGTGACCCACGTATGGTCGAACGTAAGAAACCAGGTCAGCCAAAAGCTCGTAAGAAATTCCAATTCAGCAAACGTTAGTCTATCAAAAGGCAAGCATTTGTGTTTAGCATCCAAATCGTTGAGATCTGTTAAGCTACTCAGCGATTGCATCAGTGAAAGTAAACATTTAAAAGTATTAACACATGACACAAGTAACATTCGAACAATTATTAGATGCAGGTTGTCACTTTGGACACTTGAGAAGAAAGTGGAATCCAAACATGGCTCCTTACATCTTCATGGAACGTAATGGTATCCATATTATAGACTTGTATAAAACACAAGCCAAAATTGACGAAGCAGCTAACGCAGTACGTCAATTAGCAAGATCAGGTAAAAAAATCCTCTTCGTTGCAACAAAAAAACAAGCTAAAGACATCGTTGCTGAACTCGTAAAGAAGGTTAACATGCCTTACGTAACAGAACGTTGGCCAGGTGGTATGCTCACCAACTTCTCTACAATCCGTAAAGCAGTTCGCAAAATGGTTAGCATCGACAAGATGATGGCAAGCAGCGCATTCAACAACCTTTCAAAACGCGAAAGATTACAAATCGAACGCGAACGCGAAAAGTTAAACAAAAACTTAGGTAGTATCGCTGACCTCAACCGCCTTCCAAGCGCAGTATTCGTTGTTGACGTTATTAAAGAACATATCGCTATAGCAGAAGCTAGAAAACTTAACATCCCTACTTTCGCTATCGTTGATACAAACTCAAACCCTAACCTCATCGACTTCCCAATCCCAGCTAATGATGACGCTTCAAAATCAATCGAACTCATCGTCAGCAAAATGATTGAAGCTATCGAAGAAGGTTTGACAGAACGTAAAAACTCACGCGATAAAGAAGACATCATTGAAGACGAAATGATGGACGACGAAAACGTAATGGAAAACAAGGGCGACGAAGAAGAAAAAGAAGAAAGACGTCCAAGAAGACCACGTAAAGCCGTTAACAAAAAATAAATAAACCTTTAACACAATTTATTATGAACATTACAGCTGCTCAAGTTAACGAACTTAGACAAATGACAGGCGCAGGTATGATGGATTGCAAAAAAGCTCTCGTTGAATGCAATGGCGACCAACAAGCTGCTATCGACTACCTCCGTAAAAAAGGTCAAAAAATCGCTATGAAAAGAGCTGACCGCGAAGCTACTGAAGGTTGCGTTATTTCAAAAGCAACTGAAGATAACAAATTCGCTGCTGTCATTATGTTAAACTGCGAAACAGACTTCGTTGGTGCTAACGCTGACTTCGTTGGTACAACAAAACAACTCCTCGACTTCGCAGTAGAAAACAGAATCAAAGATATGGAAGCTCTCAACGCTGCTACAATCAACGGCATGACAGTTGAAGCTATCGTAACTGACCTCACAGCTAAAACTGGTGAAAAAGTTCAAGTTGGTAAATACTTCGCTATCGAAGGTGAATTCGTTACTAACTACAACCACCAAGGTAACAGACTCGCTACTATCGTTGGTTTCAACAAATCATTCGACGGTATCGAAGAAATAGCTCACGAAGTTGCTCTCCAAATCGCTGCTATGGACCCAGTCGCTATCGATGAAAACGACGTTCCTCAAGCAACAAAAGATAACGAATACAATGTCGCTATCGAAAAAACAAAACAAGAACAAATTCAAAAAGCTATCGAAGCTGCATTGAGAAAAGCAGGTATCAACCCAGCTCACGTTGACAGTGATGACCACATCAACTCAAACATGGCTAAAGGTTGGATCACAGAAGAAGACGCTGCTAAAGCTCGCGAAATTAAAGAACAAGTCGCAGCAGAAAAAGCTGGCAACTTTAACACAGCAATGCTCGAAAACATCGCTAAAGGCCGCCTCGCTAAATTCTTCAAAGAAAACTGCTTACTCGACCAGATTTCACTCATCGCTGACCCTAAAACAGTTCGCGAATATATCCAAGCTGGTGATAAAGAAGCTACTGTTACAGCTTTCAACCGCGTAAAATTAGGATAAGCATTTAGCAATCAGCTGTCAGCATTAAGCTGTCAGTTATATAAAAAATCCCGATTCAGAAATGAGTCGGGATTTTTTTTTAGTCACCGAGACACCGAGACACCGAGTCTATAAGTCTATAAGTCTATGAGTCTATAAGTCTGAGTTCAGAGTTCTAATTAAATTTCGGCGTGATTCCTAAAAACACCTCGAAATTGACTCCAGGCATCGGTCGCGACAAGACCGAGAGATATTCTTCGTTAAAGAGATTATTAATCGCTCCTTTGATAGAAAAATCTGCCCATTTACACGAGATTACTTTCTCCAATGCAATATTACTCATGAAATATTCAGGAAGCTTGCCTGTCAAAGTTATATCGTTCGACGACATTGTAAATCGTTCTGAATAATAGCACCATTTATACAAGAACGACCAGCTTTTCCACGACAATCGTCCCGTCACTGTCGATGAGTATTCAGGGACATAAGGCAGCTGCTTTCCTACTGATTTATCTGCTGGAGAACGAGGCTCGCCTTCATTGATTGATGGTGTCCACGACAATGTTCCGTTGAGACCAAGTTTCCATTCTTTGGACAATGCGACATCCAAATCGCCTTTCATTTCGATGCCGTAAGCATGAACGTCTTTGATGTTATCTGGCGAGAAAAATCCTTTTGTCGTAGGCAACCAGATAATCCAATCGTTAATGAATGACTCAAACCAGTTGGCAGAGCCGCTCAGCGAATAGATACCTTCTTTTCCCACCGCAAAAGAAACTCCCGCGTCGTAGGTCCAGCCGCTTTCTTTCTTCAAGTCGGGATTGCCACCTGGCATGAAATATAAGTCGTTGAGCGAAGGGAAACGATAGTTACGCGAAACGGAAGCCTTAGCCACCACATCGCCTTTCTTTGAGATGACACCGTCGATGAAGAAAGCAGGGATGATTGGAGTCCATTCGTTGCCGAACATCTCTTCTCTAATGACTACCGACATTCCGAGACGTTCTGTAGGACGCCATTTCGCCGATATAGAATTAGTCAGTTCGATGCGTGCTTTATGATAACCCACCGTTCCTTCATTTCCGTCTTGAAGCATGACACTTTTATCACGACTCTCCACAAAATGCTGATGCGCCGCGATATTAACAGTAAAAAGCCATTTCTTACCGATATAATATTCACCTTCCGCTTGTCCGTAAAACGTATTTATCTTACTCCTCGACTGCGTCATGTGCGCCATGATTCCATTGCCTAAATCGCGTTTGTAATCGTAATCCATCTTGGTATGTATGTAGCCTGCCTTCGCTCCCATCTTCCAGTTTTCTCTGATATGGTCCCACGACATTACAGAACGGAAAGTGTTTTCCATTTGTCGGTTTTCAAAATACGTGTCATCGCCATAGTCGACGGTGAGCATAGGAAGTTCTCTGTTAGAATTTATATACCAAGCATTAAATCCGAATCTGTCGCCTTTCATAGTGTTATAATATGCTTCTTGCAGGAAATGAAAATCCTTGAACGCACCGCTCCTATTTCTTTCAATAGGATAATATTGGTCGATGATATTCATATTTTCATCATAGACATTTTCCTTTTTGTCATGATTACGATACTCAAAATCATTAGGCGATGACGAATAAACCACACGCGTCGAGGTCTGCCAGTGTTCATTGCCGTATGTCAATCTTAAAAACTCATCGAATGTTTTGAACGAACCGACACCTTGAATATATTGCAATCCGAAGCCGTCTTCCTTTGCTGGTTTTGTCGAGAGTTGTATCGAACCGCCGAGGCCGCCGCCTGTCTCATTGACTGAAGAAGTTCCATGCAACAGAGTAGCGTCGTCGATGAAATATGACGGTATCATAGAGAAGTCGGTCATGCCGAGCATAGGGTTGTTTATCTTCATTCCGTTCCACGATACCTGCGTATGCGATGCCGAGGTTCCACGAAAAGACACCGTCGATAATGTGGCACGACCGTAGTTTTTAACAAAAATAGAAGAGTTAAACGTAAGGACATCAGCCACCGAGAGAGCTATGTTTTCTTTCAAAACGATAGAATCCATCTTGGTCCGCTGCACGCCAATTTCCTTTATCGGACGCTCAGCATAGATTGATATTTCAGGAAGATTGAGATACCATCTGATGTCGTCATTCTCTTGCGCATTCGCAAAAACAGACGATAATATAAGTGTTAATATAAGGTGAATTTTCTTCATTTCTCTCATTTTATTTCCAACAAAAAGCTCCCGGAATAATTCCTACGTAAAACTCGTCTATCAATTTTCTATCTTTTGAATAACGATAAATCATTCCCTGCTGAACGTAGTCGATGGCATCGGCTACATATACATCGCCAGTGCTCGGACATATCGTCAGTCCGTAATATATAGTTTCGTTATAAGGCAAGAAAGGTCGTACCGGAACACGCTCAGCCGTGACATCCATCTCCCAAATATCGTCGTTAATCCAATAGAGTTTGTCTTTCGTTCCGTTGAGCTGCACCTCAGAAGGCGCGTCACCGAATTTAAATTTAAACTGTTTCTCGATAGTGAAAGTCTCAGCGTCGATACGATATAAGGACGGAGCCTCGTAGCCGTAAGGCGAACCCTCATAACCGCCGTCGGTAACAGTCCATAACTTATTGTTACAATCCATTACAAGAGATGTCGGCTGGATACCGACTGTCAGTTCATCGATAACTTCGTCAGTCTCAGTATCGATTTTTATAATCCTATTCTGATACGACCAGCAATTGACATAGACATATTTTCCATACTGCACCATCTGCTCTGTCGAGCCGCTTTCCATTGTCATATTAGGGATGTCGATATAACCCGTAATCTCGTAACGTTTTGGATTCACGATGAAGATACGGTTGTCCCAAATCTGCGTGACGTAAGCCTTTTCATCAGAGATGAAATGAATATATCTCGGAGAAGTAAGATTCGTGATGCGACCGACTTCCTTAAATGTATTGATGTCTATTGCAAAAATCACATGAGAGTTATTGACAACAACCCAGCCGATGCCGTCTCGTATCACCATCGACTGCGCCACATCGCCGAGTTTCATCGCATTGGCACGATAAAAGACCTCGTTTTGTATCTCTTTCGTCTCAGGATTATAATATGACAATGTCGCATTACCATATTGGAAATTACCTTCGTTACAGATAAACAAACCCTTGCCCGATGCCGAAGTGTCGAAGCTTTCTTCGAGGCCGTAATCCCATTCCATGCAGGAGGTTAATGACAAAAGACTAATGACTAATGACAAAAGTATTTTGGATAATGACTTTAGTCTTTCGACTTTCGACTTTCGACTTTTAAACATAACTCATCGTTTTAAAGAATAATCATAGAAACCGCATACTTCTGTGGAGAGTTCTCCGAGCCAGCCGCTCTTGGCATTGAGAGCGCATTGCACTTTCACGAAGTCGATGTGACTCAGATTAACAGGATTGCCTTCAAAGTCGATGGCATTAGATATCTTGAAAAGGTTTGCCTTATCTGAAGAATTGAAATCCGACGGACTGAAGTTATCGACATATCCCCAGTCGTAATGAGGCTGCACCCAATAAGAGCCGTTGCCCGACTGGTCGTAGTTGCGAGCTTCGAGGCGAGTTCCTTTCAAAGTATATGAGTCCTTTCCAATCCAAAGAGGATAATAATAATCCTGGTCGTGGAACTGTGCGAGATAATCTATCTCGCCACTGCTGCCGTAATTGTCGGTCCATTGCACCGGCATTCCAATTCCAGAAGGACGATAATATGTCACTGCATAATCTCTGTAAGTCTCAAATTTTCCTGTCTCAGAGCCAGCAAGTTCATACCAAGTATCGTCAGGATAACCGTTGCCGTTTTCATCTTGCATCACCCACACAACGCCAGGTTCTGATGAGCCGTCGAAGGCATTGCCGACAATTCCCAAATCGTAAGAACGAGAATTGCTGATGCTATGGTCGAAGCCGACGACCACATAACCGCCGAAACCGCCTAATGAAATCCAGTTGTTGTTGATAAGACGATCTTCTGCGTATGTTATAGCAGCCTCTGGATTATTATGTGAAGCATCGAAGCCTCCGGTTTTCAATTCATTGATAAACTGTCCCGGCGCAGGAGTGTATTCAAAGACCTTGTTCCAATCAGCTTGAGAAGCTCCGTTTTTAGGACGATAGAATTCTTTTTCATCATAAACCGTCACGACAAAATTTCTCGTAACGCTAATCGGATTGTCACCATCGTCTTTTGTCGCTACAGCATTGATATGATATACGCCTGCTTTATCAGCGATGAAGACAAACTTAGAATCTGTAGATGTCATCTCCGGATTTTCCGAAACATTCCAAGAATATTTCACGTCATATAAATTATCAGACTGCAAAGGCTTGATGAGCAGTTTTCTTCCTTTAACAGTATGATATGAATACTTTTCAAAATCCCAAGTAAATGGAAGGTCGTCAGCATTTACCACCTCAATCTCAATCATATCGCTATGTGCACCGTCCTCGTTTTTGGCAGTCGCCTTGACGATATAGTTTCCGATTTCTTTAGCTATAAATGTGTAACTATGCTCATTACCTACGATTACATCATTGACAGTCCACGCAAATTTTGTAGGAAGCGAAGTCTCACGCACTGAAGCATTAAGGATGACTTCTGTTTCAAGAGTGACAGTCATTTTCTTATTGCCAGCGATGCTTACCGTTGGAATCTCCAATTCCACCACATCGATACGAATCTCTTCCTCGTCAGAGCCATATTCCGTAGTGACTTTTAAAGTGACGTAATACTCACCAACTTCCTCTCGAGAGAAGGACAATGACGGTGAAGTCTCAATAACTTCACCATCTATCATCCATAAAAATGTTGCATTCTCAGCATGCTCGTAAGTAGGTCTGATGATTATCTCACGACCATACTTCACAGTATAAATACCGGTTTCGTTGTCGAGAGTAATCTTCGGTGCAAAGAACTCATCATCAATATTACAAGCAGTTAGCGCAACACAAGATATGAGTATCAATAATTTTTCAAAAATTCTTTTCATCTTTAATTCTTATAGCATTCAGCCGTCAGCAATTTGCCATCAGTAATTGACCGCTGATAGCTGACTGCTGATAGCTAATTACTTAAATATTTTTTCACCTATAAATTGAACTGCGACATCGTCGTAAGCGAAGTATGCAGGTTGTGAGAAACCATAACCGTTATCGTTGGTACCGGCCATATTAAACTCTACTCTCCATACTTTACCGAGTGAAGTCAAGTCCCATTTAGTCCATTCTGTAACGATGCCATCTGGGCCATCAACGAGATAGAATATTGATTCTGAAACTTGTTCGTCGTTAACATTAAAGCCTTTAGCTATAATCCAAGTTTTATCGTTTGCGCCGATAGGATCGGTCAAGCCATTGCCATTGATATAACAGTTTAAAGCATAAGTAGAATTATTTACATAAATGTGGTCGATGACTCTAGCCACGCCGTCGCCGAACATGAAAGAAGGAAGCTCTTCAGTGAAGTTGTAACCAGAATTATCTTTATAACCGAAGTGCATGCAGAAGTTAGCAGAGCCGTTATGACCGCCAGCGCCTTCCTCGCCATAGACAGTAAGCTGATTGTTGTAATCACCGTATGTCTCATAATCAGTATTAGCATAATTTGAAATAGCCTGACCGCCGCCCCAGTAAGCGTAAGAGTTGTAATTATATGGGAATGCGTGAAGGAGTTCGGTATTGCCTTCATCGTACCAGTAGTAAGGTTCGCTGCCGGTCATGTCGTAGATAAGATTGCTCATATATTGGTCTTCAGCGATGAGGTCGCTCCATGTGCTGATATACGCGCCGCAATAACTCAATTCGTATTCAGTAAATTTAGCGTCAGCATCTTCGAATGTCAAGGTTCTGAGTTCCATTTCTTGAATCCATTCGCCTGCCATGACTTTGACTTTCGCGATTGCCATCTTGCCAGCTTCAGAAACGACAGTGATAGCGATTGTTCCTTCTTTATCGAAGTGACATAATTCCTTTGCAGGAGCTGTAATTGCGAGAGTGTTGTCTGCATAATCCGCACGCCATCCTTCAGGAGCATTGATGATATATTCAGCGACATTTTCTGTTTCAACTGTATATTCGACAGTCTTACCATATTCTATCTGTGCAATTTGCGGAGCATTTACGATAACAAACATTGGAGCCGAACCGTCGTAGCGAGCGAGGAGAATTACACTACCGTCAGCCATAGTCACGATGACGTAATCAGGGTTTGAAGCATCGACATTTTGGAAGAAAGAGTCACCATCGCTACCTTGAGCCTTAACGCCTGTAGATGTCCATGTGAGACCGCCGTCTGTTGACACTTCCCATTCGTAAGTCTCAAGGTTGACACGGATTTGAGGAGCTATGCCATTAGAACCGCTACCGCCGTCAAAGCCGTTAGCGCGTACTTTAGTACCATTAACGATAATCCATTCACCGTCGAGTGTCCAGTAATAGTTACCGTCAACGTCTTTTGCGATAGAGATTTGAGGAGTTGAACCGTTGGTTCCATTTGTTCCGTTTGTGCCGTCAATACCATCTTTACCTTCAGCGATAACGCCTGTAGGTTCCCATGCATTACCACCGTCAACAGAGATTTCCCATTCTTTAGTGTCTGGATTGATACGCACTTTAGGCGTAATAGCATTTTGTCCGTTAGTTCCATTAGTTCCGTCTATACCGTCTTTGCCGTTAGCGCGCACTCTTTCACCATCAACGATGAGCCATTCTCCGTCAAGAGTCCAGTAATAGTTACCGTCGGTGTCTTGTCTGATAGAAATGATAGGAGCATTAGTGCCGTCTTTTCCGTTTGAAATCACTGCGCTTGTTCCATCAGAGAATTGAATGGTGTAACCATCAGATGTCTTAATCACATCTGTTACAAAGACATTATTCTGAATTGCATTGACGATATTTTGCAAAGCAGCGATGTCGTTATTAGTTTTTTTAGCGATTTCTTCGAGTGCTGTTACGCGTTCATCCAATTCTTCAAGTTGATTTTTAATTTTTCTGTTGCAATTAGTCATTGATACGCAGACCAATGCAACCATCAGAAGAGTAAATACTTTTTTCATGACTTTAGATTTAAGTTTATAAATGATATTGCTTAGATTCATATTTGATTATAGCATCAGCAATAACGCTCTTTACATTTTCGATGGAGAGCTCGTCGATGTATATTATTTCGTTAGCAAGTATGTTCAGCTGATAATATTTACTCGTTGACGGCATTTTTTTCAGAGAGCCGACGAATTTTGAGATTGGGATACGCTTGGAGTTCATAGGATTGGATTTATCGATAATTGTAATCCAAGCGAAATTAATAGGACAGGTTTCAAGCATGCCATATATAGGATTTGCTTGAGCACGCAGGATTTTGAAGAATTTCCACAAATTTCTCTTGAGGATACGATTACTATTCTCCTGACTGTGGCTATAATTCCGGATTGCATCCATTGTCATAAGGGTTATATCACGATTAACGAATACGACTTTAACTGCGTAACTATAAGCGACGAAGACACGACATTAGCATATACGCAAGCGCATGCTGAACGACGTTAACGTTGGCTAATAATGTTAGCAATTAAAAAATCAGTTGATAACGACCCGTATTCCAGCAGGTTGATATCCATTGAATCATAAGGCAGGTCTTCTGACTTGTCCAATTTACCGCGCCTTCCCGAACTTAATCAGTGGCAAAGAATGCGGCAAACAAACTCATAAAGAGTTGGACTTACAGCAACTGGAATTGTTCCGGATTCACACCGGATTCCCTTTTCACTCTTCGTAACGCATAGTTCGTAAGAGCTCCTTATGCGAGGGCAAAAGTAATAAAAGTTTAAAGACAAATGACAAAAGGCTAAAGTTTTTTTTACTACGGCTATCAGTGTTCAGTGTTCAGTGTCAGAGTTCAGTGTTCAGAGTTTAGAGTTTAGAGTTTAGAGTTTAGAGTTTAGAGTTCAGAGTCACGTAGTGACGACAGAATATAGGCAGGCGGTGGGGTGCGAAGCACGGAACCCCTGCATTCATGACCATGATGATATAAAAAGTGCCGAAGGTACGACAGAGGCATTTTCTGTCGCACCTTCGGCGCTGTGTGCAATTTAAAATTTAAAATTGAAAACTGAAAGTTAAATTCAACTAATTGCCAATTGCTGATAGCTGATAGCTGATAGCTGACTGCCGACAGCCAATTTTCAATTTTTACCTTTCCGTTTTCAATTCAAAAAAAAGGTGTCACCCTTCTCCAGAGTAACACCCCAATTATGAATTATGCATTATGAATTATGAATTATTTCTTACTCCACGTTGTTCCTTCTTTTCCGTCTTTAAGAACGATATCCAAAGCAGCGAGTTTGTCGCGGATGATGTCGCTGGTTGCCCAGTCTTTCTTAGCGCGTGCTTCTTTTCTGATGTCAATGATTGTCTCCATCAAACCGTCGACTAAGCCATCATCGCCGCCAGCTTCTGTATCTAACAATCCTAAGATGTCGAATACGAATGACTGGAACAATTGTTTCAATAATTCTAATTCTTGAGCGTTGATTTTAGCATTGCCGTCTTTCACTGTGTTGACCATTCTTACAGCTTCGAACAAGTTAGCGATAACGATTGGACTGTTGAAGTCGTCGTTCATTGCTTCGTAGCAAGCGTCCATGATTTTTTGTACGCCGAGTTCTGCTGCGCCTTCTGTAGCGGTGAGAGTATTAGCGATTTTAACGGCTTCCATCAAGCGTTTGTATCCCTTTTCTGCAGCCTGCAATGCTTCATTAGAGAAGTCGACAGTGCTACGATATTGAGCTTGTAATACGAAATAACGTATTGTCATTGGTGGATAAGGACGTTCCAAGAGTGCGTGGTTGCCAGCGAAGAAGTCTTCAAGTGACATCGCATTGCCGAGAGACTTACCCATCTTCTGGCCGTTAAGAGTAATCATATTGTTATGCATCCAATATTTGACTGGCTGTTTGCCACCGTTGAATGCCATCGACTGTGCGATTTCTGATTCGTGGTGTGGGAAGAGCAAGTCCATGCCGCCGCCGTGGATGTCGAATTGTTCGCCGAGGTATTTGCAGCTCATTGCAGAACATTCAGCGTGCCATCCTGGGAAACCTTCGCCCCATGGTGAGTTCCAGCGCATGATGTGTTTTGGCTCAGCTTTCTTCCACAATGCGAAGTCGGCACCGTTTCTCTTCTCGAGCTGACCAGCGAGTTCGCGCGTGTTGTTGAGAAGTTCTTCTACATTACGTCCTGAAAGGATACCGTAACGGAAGTCTTTGTTATATTTTTCAATGTCGAAATAAACAGAACCATTTGATTCGTAAGCGTAACCAGCGTCGAGGATTTTCTGTATCATCTCGATTTGTTCGATGATATGTCCTGAAGCGTGTGGCTCGATAGATGGACGCAACACATTGAGTTTGTCCATACTTGCGTGATATCTGTCTTTATAATATTGAGCGACTTCCATTGGTTCGAGGTTCTCAAGACGAGCTTTCTTTGCAATCTTGTCTTCGCCTTCGTCGGCGTCGTGTTCGAGGTGACCGACGTCGGTGATGTTACGAACGTAACGAACTTTATATCCTAAATGTTTGAGATAACGGAACACGAGGTCGAAAGTGATTGCAGGACGAGCGTGACCTAAATGAGCGTCGCCATAAACGGTTGGACCGCATACATACATTCCAACATGTGGAGCGTTAAGAGGCTTGAACAATTCCTTTGAACGTGTCAAGCTGTTGTATATAAAAAGGTTGTTTTCCATAATCGTTTAAAATTTTCAATAGTTGCAAAGGTACGATTTATTTTATTTAGAAATATATTAATTAAGGTAAAAATTGATGTTATTTTTTTCTTTAAAAAACGCTTCTTTTTTTAATTTTTATTGTTTACATTTGCGAGACACAAAAACACAATTCAGTAATTTTTAAACATAAAATGCTATGTATAATAAATTCCAAGAATATTTAAAACAAGAGTTAGCACAGATTGAAGCTGACGGTTTATATAAAAACGAACGTATTATTGAAAGCGCACAAGGTGCAGAAATCATTGTAAAAGGTAAGAAATGTTTAAATTTCTGCGCCAACAACTATCTCGGTTTAGCCGACAACCCACAGCTTATAGAAGCTGCCAAGAAAGGCATGGACGCTCGCGGTTTCGGAATGTCGTCAGTACGTTTCATCTGCGGATGTCAGGACTTACACAAAGAATTGGAAGCCAAGATTTCTGAGTTCTTCGGCACAGAAGACACTATTTTATATGCAGCATGTTTCGATGCTAACGGCGGTGTGTTCGAACCATTGTTAGGTCCAGAAGACGCCATTATCTCTGATGCTTTGAACCACGCATCTATCATCGACGGCGTCCGTCTCTGCAAGGCTCAACGTTTCCGTTATGCTAACGCCGACATGGCTGACCTCGAGGCTCAGCTTCAAGCAGCAAAAGACTGCCGTTTCAAACTCATCGTCACCGACGGCGTATTCTCAATGGACGGCAACGTTTGTCCTTTAGACAAGATTTATGAACTTGCACAGAAATACGACGCTATGGTCATGGTTGACGAGAGCCACTCAGCTGGCGTTGTCGGCGTGACAGGTCGCGGCGTGACAGAACGCTTCAACCTTAAAGGCCAAATCGAAATCATCACAGGAACACTCGGCAAGGCATTCGGCGGCGCGATGGGCGGCTTCACAACAGGCAAGAAAGAAATCATCGACATGTTACGTCAACGCTCACGTCCTTATCTTTTCTCAAACTCAATGGCTCCAGGCCTCGTAGCAGCTGGCATCCGTATGTTCGAAATGATGAGCGAGACAAACGAACTTCAAGACAAATTACATGCTAACACAGAATATTTCATCAGAGAAATGGTAGCGAAAGGCTTCGACTGCAAGCCATCAGAATCTGCCATCTGCGCAGTGATGTTGTACGACGCTCCTCTCTCACAGAAATTCGCAGCTCGCATGCAAGACGAAGGCATCTTCGTAACAGGATTCTACTATCCTGTCGTTCCAAAAGGACAAGCTCGTATCAGAGTACAGATTTCAGCCGCTCACGAAAAAGAACATCTCGACAAATGTATCAACGCTTTCGTGAAGATTGGCCAAGAATTAGGAGTGATAAAATAATTATTAACTAAAAACGGAATATTTATGAAGAAGATATTAATTATAGGTTCCGGCGGACAAATCGGAACAGAGTTGGTAAAGAAACTTCGTGGCATCTATGGCAATGAAAACGTCGTCGCCAGCGACTTGCGCCAACTCACAGGCGAGATTGTCGAAACAGGTCCTTTTGAAAGAATCGACTCGACAAGCATCGTACAAATCATTGAAGTCGTTAAGAAATACAATATCGACACTATCTATAACCTCGCTGCTATCTTATCAGCGACAGCTGAGTTAAATCCTATGTTGGGATGGAACGTCGGTATCGGCAGTTTAATTAACTGTTTGGAGATTGCTCGCGTGTTCAACTGCGCTCTCTTCACACCATCATCAATCGGAGCTTTCGGTCCTAACACGCCAAAAGATTTGACACCTCAAGATACAATCCAACGTCCAACGACAATCTATGGCATCACAAAGGTTACAGGCGAGATGTTGAGCGATTATTATTTCAGACGTTACGGCGTTGACACACGTTCTGTACGTTTCCCTGGATTGATTTCAAACCTCACATTGCCTGGCGGCGGAACAACAGACTACGCAGTGGAGATTTACTATGCCGCTGTCAAAGGCGAGAAATTCATCTGTCCTATCGAGAAAGGAACATTCATGGATATGATGTATATGCCTGACGCATTAGACGCTATGGTCGACATTATGGAAGCAGACCCAAGCAAACTCATCCATAGAAATTCTTTCAACTTGACTTCAATGGCATTCGACCCTGAAATCATCTACAACTCTATCAAGAAATACATTCCTGATTTCGAGATGGAATACCAAATTGACCCTATCAAACAAGCCATCGCAAATTCATGGCCTAACAGCTTGGACGACACATGCGCCCGCAACGAATGGGGCTGGAGTCCTAAGTACGACCTCGATAAGATGACTGTCGATATGATAGAGACGTTGAGAGTGAAATTGGCTAAAGGTTAATTAGGAAAGGCCTTCAATTAATTTTATGATAAAAAAGCCGCATCAACATTCTTTTGTTTTTTAGTAAGTATTGTTGATGCGGCTTTACTTTTATTGTGTAACTGGACGTATTGTACGTCCTTCACCTCTGCTTTTCCATCCAGGAACGTAATGTTCATTGCTTCCGATTTGAAAAGCGCTCGCACCAAGGCTAGCTGGAGTGGAACTCCAATAATGTCCTCTGCTGCCTTTATCAAAAATCCTTACATCGTAACAATACCCAGCTGCTGGTAGGAAAATACTATTATCATTTGGACCTGTGACTTCGTAGCCGTTAACACCATTTTTCGTCGTCCATGTCCAAGTACATTCACTATTCAGCTCCTCAAACTCAGCTTTCGTTGGCATTCTCCATGTGCTTCCCCACTTTAATCTGGCGACATCAAATTTAGTATTACCGCTTATATCTTTCATGTCATAACGATATTTATCTGTAGCACAACCATTACCGCCATAGTACTGCGATTTTGTTTTAGTCTCGCCCCATGCATAATAATCACCATAATCTTCAGGAGATCTTGCTCCTACATTATATGTTGCCCATTTTAAGCCAGAAGGCAAACCAAGGTCAACATACTCATGACCATTTATTTCATTAAAGCTCAACACTACATCGTTATCGCCGCCACTCTTAGAAACATTTATAGTTTTACTAACTTCCTTAGAATTTCTGATAGCTTTAACGGTATGGCTTCCATAAGGAAGTTCTTCGGTCAACGGAGATATTCCTAAATAATTACCATCTACATAAATATCATCGCCGTATTTACCGGTAGAGATGGAGATGTTTTTACCTACATATCGTAAATTCTCGTCTATCGTTAAGGTCTGACCTTCTTTTAATGTGATGGTTTTTGTCTGAGTATAACAGTCTTCTTTAGCAAGTCTCAAATTATAGGTTCCAGCTGTCAAACTGTTGATAATATTCGGCGTTTGTCCATAATACTTATCATCGACATAAATATTAACATTTGAAGGATTTGTCTTTACTATAAGATTCGCTTCTTTTACAGGTGCTGGTTCTACAACTGGAATATATGACAAAACCATTTCATAGCCGCAAAAATCTTTCAAGTCGTATGGTAATGTAAATTCCGTCTTGCCATAATCAGGATGATGTATTTCTATGAAAGTAGCGGCTTGAGCAGAAAGATAAAGATATATCTCAGAAGGCTCAATACGAACATCGAAATACGTTTCTAAGTTACCATTAAACGTGATATTTCTTCTTTCTTGAGCAGAGATGTTTTCCGTTGAAATCTTTATCAGCGCCATTGGTTTGTCATTATCATCATAATGGTCGTTTTTATCCATCATCAGAAAACCCTCAATCTGATGAAACGAACCTTCTTTTACCTTAAAGAAGTCATTCTGTGCAAAAACATTCAACGAGATGAATATCGATATAGCAAGGAATAATTTTTTCATAATGATTTTTTTAAATCAATTATTTTTTACCCAAGTCTGCGATCTTCCAACCCAGCCTCTCTTGTCGAGAGAACCGCGAAGAGTGATTGTGTTGTCTTCTGCGTTGTAAGAAATCTTAGCGTAGTAAGTTTTCTTTGACTCTGGTTCATAAACGGTACCGCCTTTCAACATACCTTCTTCAGCCTTCATATCTTTTACGATAACCAATCCTTTATTTGGACTGTTTGGATTTTCCACGCCATCTTTAAAAGCTTTAATAATCTGACCGTAATAGATACCATCTTCACCTTGATAAATATTAACAAGAGCCTTAACAGCACCTGTTACATCGTCAACGGTATACCATTCACCTACGATTTTGTCGATTTGAGCTGATGCAAATAATGAACTAAACACTAATGCTAGTAATAAAAAACATTTTTTCATAATTCTAATTTTTATAGGTTAAACAATCGATTTTCAATTTTCAATTTATTTTAATGTCACTCTCGTAATGCCGTGGCCTCCAGTCTCTAGACTGGCGTCTTGCATCTGTTGTACGCACGACATCTTGCTGAGCTGTTGGCGTATCAGTTGGCGTAAGATTCCGTTGCCTTTTCCGTGTAAGATGCTGATATTCTTTATGCTTAATAAGGAAGCATCGTCGATGTATTTTGAGACGGCGTCTAATGCTTCTTCGCCTCTCATACCTCTTACGTCTAAGGTAAGGTTGAAGTTAGCGGCTTTTTCGTTGATGTCATTCATGATAGCCTTGCGGAGATAAGTCGGATTGCTGATAGATTTCTTAGCTTCTTTTTTACTGATTTTAACGACTTTGTCAGCTGTCGTTTTTAATTTCACGCTGCCGAATTCTATAGTGATGTCGGTGTCGCTGATAGCTACGATTTCGCCCACGACTTCCATCTCGTTGATGCGAACCATATTCCCGACTTGCAAGTCTTGTTCGTTTTTATTTTCTTTTTCTTCAATTTTAAGATTTTTGGAAATGACTTTCGCGTCTTCTTCAAGCTGCTGTTTCATTCCTTTCAAATCTTGGCGCAGTTCTTTGGTGCGTTCTTTCTCTGCTTGAGCTTCTTTTATCTCGCGAATCGTACGTTCTATCTTGGCGTTAGCCTTGTCGATGAGCGACTGCGCTTCCTTGTTGGCGTCTTTTAAAAGAGTGTTTTTTCTCTTCTCTAAATCACTAAGAAGATTTTTATATTTCGTAACGACTTCATTGAGAAGATTGTCGGCTACCTTTAATTCATATTCTTTCTTTCTTACTTCTTTCTTCTCTATTTCAAGTTGTTGAAGCTGTTGGTCGAAGTTGAGATGTTCTTTGCCTCCGATTTCTGCAGCATCGTTGAGGATTTCTTGTGGGAAACCTATTTTCTTTGCAATCTCGAAAGCGAATGAACTGCCTGGTTTGCCTGTCATCATCACATAAAGCGGCTGCAAAAACCTAGTGTCGAATAGCATCGCACCATTGACGATGCCTTGATGATTGTCGGCTAAAAGCTTCAAGTTGGCATAGTGTGTCGTTACTACGCCAAACGATTTTTTCTCATTAAGTTTCAATAAGATAGCTTCTGCTATCGCGCCGCCGAGTTGGGGCTCTGTGCCAGTGCCGAATTCGTCTATTAAAAATAAGGTGCGTTTGTTTGCTTGTCCTAGCAATTCCTTCATATTAAGAAGGTGAGAGCTATATGTACTCAAGTCGTTTTCAAGAGATTGCGAGTCGCCGATGTCGATGAACATATCATGGAAGACGCCGCATTTAGAGTCGACTTCCATTGGTACAGCGAGTCCGCATTGAAGCATGTATTGAACGAGACCGATAGTCTTGAGACACACTGACTTGCCGCCAGCATTAGGACCTGAGATGACGAGGATTCTGTTGTCTTTGTCGAGGCTTAAGTCGAGAGGCGTTATCAGTTTGTTTTGAGACTTCAGTTTCTGTTCCAAAAGAGGGTGTCGTGCCTGACGCCATAAGAACATTGGTTCGTCTTGGATTTCAGGGATGACACATTTGTATTCGTTGCAGAGCAAGGATTTTGCTCTGATGAAGTCTATTAAACCTAATAAGTTCCAAGCTTTGAGGAGCTCTGGTATCTCTGGACGTAAGAGCTGCGTGAAAGCGAGCAGGATTTTATTTATTTCTCTGCGTTCTGCATATTCTAACTCTCTGATTTCATTGTTGGTATCGAATATTTCTGCAGGTTCTATATAAACTGTTTGTCCTGTCGCTGACTCATCGTGGATGAAACCTCGCAGCGCTCTTTTGTCGGCGGCTTTTACTGGAATCACGGGACGTCCGTCACGGATTGTTAGTTCCGCGCTGCTGTCAGTCCAGCCTGCTGCTTTGGCATCGGTGAGTATCTTACGCATGCGACGGTCGATGGAGGTCTGCTTGCGGCGTATTTCGCGACGAACTTCAGCGAGTTCTGCTGACGCACTATCTGGAATCTCGCCTTTGTCATCAATGAGACGTGTTATCTCGGAAAAGATATGTCTGTCAATATCAATGCCTTCGGCTAAAGCTTTTAATGACTTTACTCTGTCGGCA
Source organism: Bacteroidales bacterium (assembly GCA_045657145.1). GTDB lineage: Bacteria > Bacteroidota > Bacteroidia > Bacteroidales > F082 > Limimorpha. Next base: position 19,614 of record JAZOSK010000103.1, read on the forward strand.
GATTCTGATTTGAAGAAATTTAAGACGTATGATAATGCTGAGAGAGTCGGTTTTAGTGCGAAAAGACTTTCAACGCTGATGACAGTTCCTTCGATGCTCAGGTGTTTGAAATCGCTGCGTAAATCGTTGTAGTCTCTGATAGGGAAGGGGATACCATTTCTTAATAAAGAAAGGAAATCTTCGATTTGTGAAAGACGATTTTTTATTCTGTTTATGTCGGAACTGAATCGCATCTTTTCAACAAATTCTTTTCCCATCTCACTGATGCATAATTCATTGAGCCTATTCTTTATAGACACAAAACCAATCTTATTCTCAAAATCTTTAGGATAAATCACGTCTTATTTAATTTTTTGCAAAGATATGAAAAAGACTACAAGACTACAAGACTACGAGACCACAAGTTTTTTAACTTTAGAATTTTAAAATTTTAGGATTTTAAAATAAAAAAAACGTTGTCTTTAATCATAATACCGATGACTTGTTGATATTTTTCCGTTGACTTTAAAAATATTGCCGATAACTTAATATTTTTCTTACGTAATTTAATAATTAGTGTTATTTTTGCAAACCTCGAGAATAAAAAAATAATTACATATATGGTAAGAATAGAAATTTGTACAAATGGTTATCAATCAGTGATTAACGCTCAGGAAAATGGAGCTCACTGCACTGAATTATGTGAATCTTTAGAAGTTGGTGGCGTAACACCTTCATACGGTACTTTGAAAAAAGTCGCTGCTGATATGAAGATTCCTGTCAGAGTCCTCATTCGTCCTCGTTCTGGAAATTATATCTATAATGATGCCGAACTTGAAATGATGTGTATTGACATTGCTTTGATTAAAGAACTTGGTTATGAAGGTGTTGTAATTGGTGCTTTGACAGAAAACGGCGACCTCGATGTCGAGAAAATCAAGGCTATGATGAAGGCTGGCGAGGGTATGAAATTTACTTTCCACCGTGCTATCGATGCTTGCAACGACCCTCTTGAAGCATTGAAAATATTAGTCGATTTAGGTTTCGACAAAGTCCTTACTTCTGGTTGCAAACCAAAGGCTGTTGATGGAATAGAAATGATTGCTAAGATGCAGCAGCAATATGGTGATAAGATTAAAATCATGGCTGGCGGTGGCGTTAATGTAAATAATGTCCAAAAAATTATTAACGAAACTGGCGTTTCAAATTGCCATGCTTCTTTGACAGTTGATGTCGAAAATTACTGCCAAAACCTTTATCCTGAAAAAGTTGACAATACAGGTGCAGCGATGTGCTGGAAAGTGTCGTCTCCTTCTCTTATCAAGGAAATGTTAAACATTGTTAACAAAGGTTAAATAATAGTTAAAATAAGGTAAATATTTTGTTATCACATTATTTTACCATAATTTTACAAATTGAAAAGTAACAATAGAAATAATTATAACCAACGGATTTTTATAAACGAAAGGAAGATTATGAAGATACGTAATTTATTTGTTGTGGCGTCTCTTTTGATGATGTTGTCTTGTGGTGACAAACATGCCAATCCTTTGATTCAGAACTTGAATGACTCATGGAATGTCACAACTGATACATTGGATATCAATATGCAGGTAGATGTGCCTTCGGTGATAATTGCAGATATGTATGAAGAAGGTCTGATTCCTCATCCTTATTATAGTGATGTTGAACCATCTTTGCTTTGGATTCCTCAGCGTGAATGGGTTTATACATTGGATTTTGACGCTGAAGATGATTTGATGAATGAAGATGTTATAGAACTGGTATTCGAAGGCCTTGATACTTATGCAGATGTATGGCTTAACGGTGAACATTTGTTCTATGCTGATAATATGTTCCGTACATGGACTTGTGATGTGGAAGATATTTTAAAAGAAAAGGATAATAATATTAAAATTAAATTCTATCCTTTTGATAAAGTGAGAGATAGCTTGATTGAGACTTATCCTCTCCGTTTCCCGGAAAAATACGCTGTGATGCGTAAGTCTGCTTATCAGAACGGCTGGGACTGGGCTCCTCGTTATTTGAACATGGGTATCTGGCAGCCTGTTTATCTCAAGGCTTGGACTCATTCAACAATGAATACTGCTACAATCATAACTTCTGCTATCGAAGAAAATAAGGCTGATTTATGTCTCGAGACTTATATTCAGGCTGACAAAGAACATGATGTCACTTTGCAACTCTTCCAAAACGACGTGAAGATTTTAGACAATACAGTACAACTTAAAAAAGGTAACAACTATTTCTCATTCCCATTTGAAGTGGCTAATCCTAAGTTGTGGTATCCTAATGAATTAGGCGAACAAAATATGTACACCTTCAATGTTAAGATGCTCGATAAAGAAAATATCATTGAAGAAAAAGGTATTAAAATGGGTATCCGTACAATCGAGATGGTTGAGGAACCAGACAGCATCGGAACGGCTTTCTATTTCAAAGTTAATGGAATACCTTTATATATGAAAGGTGCTAACTATATTCCTGAAGATATGATTACATCATGGATGTCGAAGGAAAGAACTCAAAAACTTCTCGAACAATGTGTAGGCGACGCTCACATGAATATGTTGCGTATCTGGGGCGGTGGCATCTATCCTCCTCATTATTTCTATGACATCTGCGACAGCCTCGGAATCCTCGTTTGGCAAGATTTCATGTTCATCGGTTCAACATATCCTTACACCGACGCTTACCTCGATGATGTAAGAGAAGAAGCAACAGAACAAGTGATCAGATTGAAAAACCATCCTTCACTCGCATTATGGTGCGGCAACAACGAAATCAGCGAGGGCTATTACAACTGGGGCTGGCAAAAATCAATGGGCTGGAGCGATGAGGAATATAAGGAAATGAAAGACGGTTACGATAAGCTCTTTGAAGTCCTCTTAGATGATGTAGTAAAGACAAACGATAAATCAAGACCTTACTGGCCAAGTTCTCCTAAAAACGGTTGGGGAAGAGCTGTCAGTTTGGTTGAAGGCGACGTACACTATTGGGGCGTATGGTGGGGCGAACTCCCATACGAAATGTACAGAGAAAAAGTGGGCCGTTTCAACAGCGAGTTCGGCTATCAGTCTTATCCTTCAATGTCAACGCTTAAAATGATTGACGAAAACCTCGAATTTGATAATCCTGTTATCCAAGCTCACCAGAAACATCCAAGAGGCGAGAAGCTTATCAAAGAACATGTTGTTAAATATTTCGGCGAGCCTAAAGACTTTGAAGATTATGTATATCTCAGCCAGCTTTCACAAGCTTACGGTATGGACATCGCCATCACGGCACAACGCAGCTCACGTCCTCGCAGCATGGGTTCTCTCTATTGGCAACTCAACGACGCTTGGACTTCAATATCATGGTCATCAATAGATTATTATGGAAATAAAAAAGCTTTCCACTACAAACTCAGCGAGATGTATGCCCCAATATTATTAGGTCTCGATGACGCAGGAAACGACAATTATAAATTATGGATTTGCAACGACCAACAACGCGACATCGACGGACGTATCCGTATCATTGTTGATGACATGCGCGGAAATCAGATGTTCGCATTCTCCGAAGTCGTTGACGTTAAAGCTAACAGCTGCTATAGATTCCCTAAAGAAATTGCTATCAATATGACTGACAAGATGAAGTCTGACTGTTATGCAAGAATAATATTCATGGAAGACGATACAGTGTTGAGCGAGAAAATCCATATCTTCAAATATCCTAAAGACATGAATTTCATCGAGACACAACTCGAGCCAAAGGTCACATTCGTTGATGGAAAATATCATCTTGAATTCAACTCAAAGGTATTTGTTAAAGATGTATTCGTTTCAACAACGGAACAAGGCGAGTTCTCGGCAAACTTCTTCGATGTGCTTCCAAACGTGACAAAGACGATAATCTTCGAGCCTGAAGACAAGAAAAAGAAAGACCTGAAATTCGATACGCATATTTATAATAGATAAGAATACAGTTAGCAAGTTGAAAAATTACAATTATGAAGAAATTTTATTTGATTATGCAATTTGTCTGTATGCTGATGATGTCATTTAAGCCAGATGGTGGTGAAGAAAAACACCAAGGACACTAATATGTTGATTTAGGATTAAGTGTTAAGTGGGCTACCTGCAATATAGGAGCAAGTTCTCCAGAAGGATACGGAGACTATTTCGCATGGGGAGAGACAAATACTAAAGCAAGATATGAAGAATATAACTCTAAAACCTACTGCAAACCAATGAGTGACATTGCAGGCGACGCACAATACGATGCTGCTACAGCTATATGGGGCGGAGACTGGAGAATGCCTACAAATGCGGAACTAAAAGAATTATTTGATAACTGCACATGGACCTGGACGACCCAGAACGGCGTTAACGGCTATAAAGTTACAGGACCAAGCGGTGCAAGCATTTTCCTTCCTGCTGCTGGTTATCGCGACGGGTCATCGCTCGAGGTCGATGGAGGCGTCGGTAAATATTGGAGTTCCACGCCTTACGAGAAACTTCCCAATTGCGCAAACATTCTTAGCTTCAATAGGTTCGAGCCTGAAATGTCCTTCAACTACCGTAACTACGGTTATAGCGTTCGCCCTGTTATAGATTAAAAGCGATTAATCAATGCATAATTCATAATGCATAATTAGGGTGTTGCTCTGGAGAAGGGTGACCCCCTTTTTTAATTGAAAATTGAAAGGTGAAAATAGGAAATGAACTTTCAATTTTCAACAAAAATATCAGCTCCGAAGAAGCGACAGTTCCTATGCAGGCAGGTGATGAAGCACGCAGTGCGAAATCCCTGCAAGAAAAGTTTTGAAACAAATCAGAGCGCCGAAGGTGCGACAGAAAAATACCTCTGTCGTGCCTTCAGCACTTTTAATATCATTCCGGTCAGGAATGCAGGGGTTCCGTGCTTCGCACTCCACCGCCTGCCTGGAAACTGCCGTCACTACGTGACTTTTTGAACTCAGAAACTCATAACCCTGACATTGACTTATAGACTTATAGACTTATAGACTCATAGACTCATAGACTTATTGACTTATCATACCCTCAATTCCTCAGTTCCTCAAATCCTTAATTCCTAAATCATTGTCTCTTTTCTTTATCTCATTTTTAATCATTTCTTCTAATTTGTTTTTAGGAATAAGGTACTGAAATTCTGCTACACCAATTGGCTTGTTAATGTCTTGTAAAGCGAGTTCAACTTCCAAATGATCTTTCCCAGCACAAAGGATTATTCCTATGGAAGGATTCTCTTCAGGAGCCTTTTCTAATTTATCTAATAATGACAAATAGAAATTCATCTTGCCAACATATTCAGGTTTGAATTCCCCAATCTTCAATTCGATAGCAATCATAGAGCGTAGTCTTCGATGGAAAAACAACAAATCAACATGATAATCTTTGTTGTTAAACGATAATGTATGTTGATTCCCGATAAAACTGAATCCGTTTCCTAATTCCATAATGAAAGATGAGATTTTATTAACCAAATGTCGTTCTAAATCCAGTTCTTTCAATGGTTCAACAGCGTCAATAAATCCTAAGTGATACCGACTCCTGAAAATCTCATTAGCATATTCTGCGTTCTCACCCGACATGGTGACGGCAAAGTTGTTTGACTTCTCACTTGCATGTAATGAAAGATGATATTCAGATTTCAAAGCAAGATTCAGTATATCGAACGACCATCCTTTATTTATTATTTCATTGGCATAAAAAACAATATGTTCTGTAGATAAATTATGTCTCAATAGTAACATATTATGTCTCCATGGTAAAAGTGCAACGCTCCGTTGCACTTTTGTATCTTCTTGATAGTAGCGAAG
>JAZOSK010000104.1:0-1819 GCA_045657145.1 Bacteroidales bacterium
TTTTTGTACCGCCTAAAACTCTGATGCAGAGAACTTCTCTTGCGCCACTGTTATCGGCAACTGCAAGTCTTGATTCTTGTTGTAACATTACTTAGCCCTTTCTATTATTTCAACGAGTCTCCAACGTTTGTTCTTACTTAACGGACGAGTTTCCATGATACGTACGGTGTCACCGATATTGCATTCATTTTTCTCGTCATGTGCCATAAAACGTGTAGAATTCTTAACGAATTTACCGTAAATAGGGTGTTTGGTACGACGTTCAATAACAACGACTATGGTTTTATCCATTTTGTTGCTAGCAACAACGCCTATTCTCTCTTTTCTAAGATTTCTTTCCATGATAATTCCTTATTGTCGTTATTATTTATTATCTTTTTTACCTTCAATGATCTGACGTTTTCTAAGTTCAGTCATCATTCTTGCGATTTCTTTGCGACAAGCGCCTAATTTATGTGGATTATCCAGCGGAGAAACTGCATGATTGAGCTTCATTTTTACGTATTGCATACGTTGCTCTTCGATGCGTTCCATCAAATCAGCTGTACTTAATTCATTGATAGCTTCTTTTTTCATAGTGCTTGTTCTTCTAATTATTCAACATAATCTCTTCTTACAACGAATTTTGTTGTAACAGGTAACTTTTGAGCGGCTAAACGCATAGCTTCTTTAGCAATTGCTAATGGCACGCCTTCAGCTTCGAAAAGCATATGGCCAGGATATACGCGAGCTGCAAAGTATTCAACATCTCCCTTACCTTTACCCATACGAACGTCTTGAGGCTTCTTGGTGATAGGTTTATCAGGGAATATTCTAATCCAGATTTGTCCCTCACGTTTCATATAACGAGTAACAGCTTGACGAGCAGCTTCAATTTGACGAGCTGTGATCAATGCGTCCTCCATTGATTTTATTCCAAAAGTTCCGAATGCAAGTTCGTGTCCGCGATGTGCGATACCTTTAATCTTGCTCTTCTGAGGTCTTCTGAATCTTGTTCTTTTAGGTTGTAACATCGTTTATAGATTTTTTATTTACTCTTACTTATTGCTACTATTACGTTTATTACGACGTGGAGCTCCTCCGTTTTGCTTTGGTGCTGATTGTTTTTTTGTTGCACTTGCAATTGAGGTTGGTACTAACTCAGGTTTACCGTAGATCTCACCTTTGCAGATCCAAACTTTAATACCGATACGTCCGTAAGTTGTATGTGCTTCAACTAATGAATAATCGATATCAGCTCTGAGTGTATGCAATGGAATACGACCTTCTTTGTATGTTTCTTGGCGAGCCATTTCAGCACCACCAACACGGCCTGATGCAATAACTTTGATACCTTCTGCTCCGATACGCATAGTTCCAGACACAGCTGTTTTGATAGCACGACGGAATGATACGCGGCCTTCAATTTGTTTAGCAATTGTACTAGCTACTATATAAGCATCGAGTTCAGGTCTCTTAATCTCACTGATATTAATTTGTACTTCTTTTCCAGTGAGTTTCTTTAATTCTTCTTTTAATTTATCTACTTCTTGACCACCTCTACCTATGATCATACCTGGACGGGCTGTGAAGATAGTTACGGTCACGAGTTTAAGTGAACGTTCGATAGCTATTTTTGAGATACCTGCTTTTCCAAGACGTGCATTCAAATATTTACGGATTTGATCGTCTTCTACAAGTTTCTTTGAAAAATCTCTACCGCCATACCAATTGGAATCCCAACCTTTGATGATTCCTAATCTAAGACCTATTGGATTTGTTTTTTGTCCCATTGTAAACTCTTATTAATTTTTATTCTTCTACTTTTGCCTCGACATTA
>JAZOSK010000105.1:0-3035 GCA_045657145.1 Bacteroidales bacterium
AAGAATGATTTGAATCCTGAAGAAAAGAAAGATATTGTATGCGTAGAGCATATGATGGAAGTTGTTTCGCAGAAAACAGGTATTCCATTAGGAAATGTTCAGGCAGCAGAAAGAGACAGACTTGTAAATGCAGAAGACATCCTGAAAAAACGAGTTGTCGGTCAAGACCATGCAATCAAGGCTGTACTTAATTCTATCTACGAATCGCGTTCGGGATTAAACAAGAAAGGTCAGCCGATTGGTAGTTTCTTCTTCCTCGGTCCTACCGGTACAGGTAAAACAGAACTTGCAAAATCGTTAGCGGAATTCTTATTCCAAGATGATACAGCAATTCTTCGATTTGATATGTCAGAATACAAAGAAGAACATTCAGTAGCCTTGCTTTATGGTGCTCCTCCGGGATATGTAGGTTATGAAGAAGGTGGTTTGTTGGTAAACCAAATTCGTCAAAAACCTTATTCTATCGTGCTTTTTGATGAAATTGAAAAGGCTCATCGTTCTGTATTTGACTTGTTCTTGCAGATTCTTGACGAAGGTAAGTTGCATGACAGATTAGGACGTGTGGGAGATTTTTCTAATGCCTTGATAATTTTCACATCTAACATCGGAAGTCAATATGTGTTTGACCAATTCGGAAAGAATATAATTCCTACACATAATGATATGCTTGAAGTTATGCAGGGGCATTTCCGTCCTGAGTTCTTGGCACGTCTAACAGAGATAGTACCATTCGCACCTATCAATGAAAAGATTGTAACAATGATTTTCAACATTCATTTGAAAGGACTATTGAAGACATTGAAAGAGCAAAATATAACCTTAACAGTTGATGATAAGGCTGTTCACAAGATTGCAATGAGTGGATTTAACGCACAATACGGTGCAAGACCTATTCTTGGTATTCTTCGCAAGGATATTCGCCGTCCATTGTCAAAAATGATAATCTCTGGTGAGTTGAAGGACGGTGATAGTGTTACTCTTACAATTGACGAGAAAGATGAATTAAAATGGGATATCTTACATCTCGAATAATCACTTAAAATATTAACTAATATGGCAAAGAAAACAGTAATTTCTAAAGTCCTCGATGCAGAGGCAGTAGACGGGATTATTGAATTTCCTCAAAACAAGACCCTCTACGTAGATCAGTTTACTGACATGGCACCAATCAAGCCGGGTGAAGTTTTTCAGCCTGAGACGATGGAAGATGTCTTTGAACGTTACCAACCTGAAAAGCGTAATGTACAGATGTTGGATTTGGAAGGCCGTCCTGTAAAGGAAAACTTCAAGTTCAATGCAATTAAAGACTTTGATGACAAGGAGCTTATCAAGCAGAGTGCTTATTTGGGTCAACAGAAAGCTGCAATGGATTCATATAAGACCATTGAGCAACAGTTGATAAAGAATAAAGTGCTGAGACGTGCATTTGAAGATGAAGAAAGCAAAAAGCATCTTATTGTTGCATTGCAGGCTCTTCTTGCAGAGTTGGAAAATAATTAATGATGTAGAACCCAATAAATTCAGATATGATTATGTCAGAAGAATTGAAGCCACAGGCACAAGCTGCCAGCGTTGTTACAACTGCTGAGAGTGCTTATTTGGAAGAGATAAAGAAGATTGACAATCCGGCTGAGCGTCTGAAAGAAAGCCTTGAAGGTTTGGAAGAATATGGAGATTTCGACCTTTTGGAAACGATGGCCGACGGGTTGGAAAATATGAACCCTGAAAGCAGAGCTGCAAAGAAAATTTTCTTGCAGGATAGTGAATTCGCAGAACAGCGTAAGCATTTGAAAACAGATTTGCTTATGTGGTTGAATATCCTTGACAGCGATGCGACAACAGCATCTGAAGCTGTAGAAAAATGTCAAGAGGCTGCAAAGGCTGCTGAAAAGAATCTCCTTCAGAACTTGGGTAGTGTTCATGAGCAAACTCGTAAGTTGGAAACAGCTTATCGTTCACTCGGAGAGTTTTTTGCAAATTCAGGACAGGCTAAACTTAAATGTTTGAATCTTATCAATGTTGATAAAGAAGATTTAGGTGATCCTGATGGTCGTGTTTTTGCGGCTGTTAGAGATGAGTTGAATAGAAGTTTTGATCGTCTTTCATTGAAAGAAAATTACTCACTTCTCGTAAGTCCAGGTTACTTGGGTAGCAAACAGGTGGTAAATATGTGGGGACAGATGGCATATCGTAACAAGGTCATGTTGGTTACAGACTATGCAGATTCTCCTACACTAAAATTGTTGAACAAAGGCTTGGATAAGGCTAATCTGAGTGACACAGATGCTTATTTAGCAAATGTAATTATGGCATGTAATTATATACTTGGCCGTAAGAAATCAGATGAGACCAATGAGGACGAAGAAGATTTGTTCTTGCCTCCTTCAGCAGCAATTGCAGGTCGTATGAGTAATACTGACGAAACTCCGATTTCTCAGGGCATTGCAGGTAAGAAGTACGGTACAATCGATATGGCAAAAGGTACTCGTCTTGATTTGCTTAAGTCAGAACTTACAGCCTTGATTGATAAGGGTGTTGTACCTATGACGTTTGAAGAGAATCGTGTAATGGCATTCTCTAACCGTTCACTTTATAATGGTGCTACTATCGGTTTGCAGGAATATCCTATTGTACGTGTATTCGACTGGATTGGAAAAGTGTTCTCAAATTTCTTCAACGATGAAGCATTCAAGAATTGGAATGGCAAGTTAGCTCAGGAAATTCGTGAGCAGGTTATTGACTTCCTTGAAGACTATAAGGGACCGGGCAAACTTATCGAAGGATATTCAAATCCTAAGATTGTTCGTAACGAAAAGACAAAGGATATTGAAATTGAGATTGAATTGAAGCCCTTCTTTGCCGCAAAGAATTTCTACATTAAGTTGACCGGACATAATGGAGACAATGGTGTGACAGAATGGACTAATGAAATTAAATAATTTATTTATTCACATTTAAAAATTAAAAGATTATGGCAGCTCCTAGAACAGCTCAGCTCAAGGTTGACGGATGCGAGGATCGCGAAGTGACCTACG
>JAZOSK010000106.1:0-15138 GCA_045657145.1 Bacteroidales bacterium
TTTCAAGATAGCTGGCATGAAACGAGCGTCGATAGAACCACCAACGATACAGTTGCAGAAGATGAGTTTACCGCCCCATGGGAGATCGTATTCATCTTTACCACGAACTTGGAGGTCTGATGGATCTGTGTAGCCTTCATAGTAAGGAGCTAATCTCATGTGAACTTCACCGAATTGACCTGAACCACCTGATTGTTTCTTGTGACGGTAGTCAGCGTTAGCTGTCTTAGTGATTGTTTCACGATAAGGAACCTTAGGTGATGCGAATTCAACAGCGATTTTGTGTACGTTGTCGAGGTACCATTTAATTGTGTTGAGGTGGTATTCACCTTGGCATTGGAGGATATTTTGTTTTAACTCACGTGACATTGATGTGATGACTGTTGGGTCGATCTTGTGGTAGTCAGCGAGGATGCCGCCTAATTTTTCGTCTTCTTGTGAGTTAACTGCTTTGATAGCTGTTGAGAAAATTGGAGCTGGGAATGGAACGCCTTCGAAAGCTGTGTCAGAAATCTTAGCATCGACTAAGCTATCGTTAACGCGAACGTCTTTCAATTTGATTGTAGAAACGATGTCACCAGCGCAAGCTTTTTCAACTCTTTCGCGAGTTTTACCGTTAGAAACTAAAAGTTGAGAGATACGTTCTTTGTTACCTGTACGTGGGTTAACGAGGTCTTGTGATTCTGAGATTGTACCGCCGTAGATACGTGCCATAGCAACGTCACCAACGTTTTGTTCGTTAGATATTTTGAAGAAGAACATAGCTGGAGCTTCTTCTGTGCTGTTGTGGAATTCTGTTCCGTTAGCAGCTTTTGTTGCGTGAACGTGAGCTGGTGATGGGCAAGCGTTGATGAGGAACTCGAGGAGACGAGTTACGCCAGTACCTGATTTAGCAGCACCGCATAATACTGGGAACATGTCACGGTTGATGATACCGAGGTGGAGACCTTTTTCCATGTCTTCAGCTGAAAGTGTACCTTCTTCGAAGAATTTTTCCATGAGGCTGTCGTCGCCAGCAGCTGCTTGCTCGATAAGTTGTTCGTGCATTTCTTCTGCTTTGTCAGCGAGGTTAGCTGGGATGTCTTGTACTTCAGGAGCGCCGTTGCCGTTTTTGAAGACTAACATCTTCATTGTGATGAGGTCGATAACTGAGTTGAAACCTTCACCTGTAGCAACTGGGAATTGAACTGGAGTAACTTTATCGCCGAAATATTCTTTCAATTGACGTACTGTATCGTCGAAGTTAGCGTTGCTGTGGTCTAATTGGTTCATGAAGAACACAACAGGCTTATTTGTCTTTGTAGCATATTTCCAAGCATTTTCAGATGTAGCTTCAACACCTGATTGTCCATTGACTGTAAATACAGCCATGTCAGCAGCTGTTAAACAAGCAACGATGTCACCTGAGAAGTCGCTAAAACCTGGAGTATCTAAAATGTTGATTTTTTTGTCGTTGTAGATTGTGTGTAACAAACTAGCGTTTACAGAAATACCGCGTTCTGTTTCGATTGGACGGTAGTCAGATACTGTGTTCTTACCTTCTGTAGTACCTTTTCTGTTGATGAGCTTACCTTCGAAAACCATGTTTTCAGCAAGCGTTGTCTTACCGGATTTAGCTGCTCCAATGAGGGCAACATTCCTGATGTCTTCTGTTTGGAATATTTTCATGTCTATACTTAAATTGATTCTTTAATAAATGAAAAATGGTAATTTCCCAATTTGGAGTGCAAAAATACATATTTCAATTAAATAATACAAGTATTTTTCTTAAACATTTTCCATCTGTTTTCGTCCATCTTCGCTCCTATGACCTGAATGATGCTTTCTGCCAAATGATTGCCTATTGTGCCGCATCTTTCTAAGTCGTAGCCGTTGATGAGTCCGTATAAAAATCCTGCTGCGTACATGTCGCCAGCACCAGTTGTGTCAACAACATCGACTTTGTTGCAGCCTATTGTCACTACTTCTTCGCCTCTCTTTATCAATGAGCCTTTCTTTCCGACTTTTACGATTGCGATTTCAACTTTGTCGGCGATATAATGTAATGAATCTTCTGCGCTCATCTGTGTCAATGCTTTGGCTTCTTCTTCATTCGCGAAAATGATGTCGATTTGTGGAAGCAATTCGTTCAAGAATTCGCGGTTGTCTTCAACAACATTGAAGCTTGCGAGGTCTAAAACTACTTTGCATCCGCATTCTTTTGCTGTCGCGATTGTCTTTGTGAAAACTGCTTTGTTTGCGATGAGATAGCCTTCAACGTAGCAGTAATCCCAGTTTTTGAATAATTCTGGAGTGATGACGCTTTCGTTGAGTTCTAATGATGCGCCGAGGTTTGTCGCAAAGGTGCGTTCGCCGTCGGCTGAGATGATGGTGCGTGCTGTTCCTGAAGCGGTGTCGGTGTAGAATACCAATGGCTTAACTCCTGCTGAATTCATCGATTCTTCAAAGAATCTGCCGATTTCGTCTTTGCCGAGATATGAGATGAATCCGCTCTCGATGCCTAATGTGGCTAATCCGTGTATTGTGTTCGCTGCTGAGCCGCCTGGTGCCATCGAACTTTCGTAATTTTCGAGCTTGCTTTCTATTACGGCTGATGATTTCTCGTCAACCAACTGCATTGAACCTTTTGGTATGTTTAATTCTTCAAGTATGCCATCATTGTCGATGCGTGTTAAAATGTCGACTAATGCACTTCCAATTCCAACGATTGATTTTTTCATATTTTTATAAGTTTAAGGTTTAAAGTTTAAGGTTTAAGGTATTTGTTGAATTGTTTGTGGATGCTTATATCAATATAGAATAATTATCTTTAAACCTTAAGCGTTAAACTTTAAACAGAATTATATAAAAAAAGAAAATGACTGCTGTTTGGCAATCATCTTCTTCAATTAATAACATGAAACATAAAAAAATTACACTTTGTAATCTCTCTTTGCGCCCCCTTCAGGACTTGAACCTGAGACCCCCTGATTAACAGTCAGATGCTCTAACCAACTGAGCTAAGGAGGCGTTTGCAACGTTTTTTATCTCCGTTTTGCGATTGCAAAGGTACATCTTTTTTTTATACTGACAAGATTTTTTTTGATTTTTTTAAAAATATTTTTATTTAATGTGTAAGTTGTTGATAATTATATTATTGTGAATTTCTTGAATATTCTTCCATTCTTAAAATAGCCCTTATAGTTCTAAAAGAAATGATATTTCTGAAAGGAAAAAGAACTTTTATGACGACACTAAGCCAGTATTTGTAATGAATCTTGAGTTTGCAATACGCTTTTCTGAACTTGAAATTATGTATCAAAAAGTCTTGAATTGAAGAGTGTTCGGTCACGGTACGGCTGCCGTCATTAACATATCTTAATTTTTTTTCACTTAAATAATAATTGTTCATTATATATATAAGTCCGTAGTAAGGATACGTTCTGTCTTTCAAGGCTTCTGCTTTGCATCGCATCGTGTCGTATTCGCAGCTGTCTTTTTTTATCGTGTTTATTGCGATTGCAACTGCTTCATTGTCACTCTTTCTTTCAACAATCCAGAATTCTTTGTTGGCGTCTTTCCTATATTGTTCTATTTCCGTGTCGAATTCTTTTTTGCTTGTGACTTTGCTTTTAACCTTATAAGATTTCTGTGCAGAAGTTATTATTGGAAATGCTTTTTCTGAGAATTCGTTGATGTTAATTTTTTTTATGTTATAAAATCTTAACGCTCTTCTGATGTTTCTTCTCGCGGAAAATGGAAGTTCTGAGATGTCTTCTAAATAATCTTTAATAATGAACCAAAACGATGTCTCTTCCTTAGTATCAAAATCGTAAGTGTTGCGAATCATCAAGCCTCGTTCTTTCAACAATGCATTTGCTTCTTTGGATGAAAGTAATTCTTCTTTGCTTTCTTCCAAAAAAATCCATGTATTTTTGTAAAGTCTCCAAGTCACCAAGTCACCAAGTCTTTGAGTTGATATGTCGTGTTTGTTATAGTTCATCTAGATAAGACGGTTGATGTTTTTTTACGATAGAAGATTTTTTTATATATGCCGAAGATGAGATTTCCTAATGTTAAAATCAATGACGAAATGACATTTTTATTTTCTGCTTTTCTGAATAAGAGATAATGCCATTTGACTAATTTTATATATGAACGATTGCTCAAGGAATTGGAACGTTTACGGTATTTTGCTAACTTTTTGTTAAGTAAATAACAGTTTGCAATTCTGCTTATTTTTATCCAAAGAGCATATTCCTCATTGATTTTAAGTTCTGGACATTGTATAAGTCCAACATATTCTGCATTGTACATCACAGTGAGACAACCTGGCCAGCAATAAGCAATCATTTTGTTTTTGTTGATGACTTTTGGTCCTGTTATCAGCAATCCAGTTTCTTCAGACTTTTCGTTTATCTCGCAATAGTTTGTGTAAGAGAAATTGTAATTGTTTTTTAACATAAACTCGATTTGTCTTTCGAGTTTTTCAGGATGCCAGATGTCGTCGCTATCGAGGAATGCAATCCATTTCCCTTTGGCATTCTGCAATGCTATATTTCTTGAATATGCTGAGCCTCTGTTTGTTTCGTTTCTGAAAAGTCTTATTCGTGAATCTTTTTCCTGAAATGAAGATATTATTTCTAATGTATTGTCAGTCGAACAATCGTCAACGATTAGCATTTCCCAATCCTGATACGTTTGGGCTTGCACGGAAAGTATCGTCTCAGCGATGAATCTTTCGCTATTGAAAGTTGGCGTTATGATGCTGACGGACATGTTGTTGGTTTAGAGTTTAGGGTTTAGAGTTTAGGGTTTAGAGTTTAGAGTTTAGGGTGTAGAGTTTAGAGATTTTTCGCTACTCTACACTCTACACTCTACACTCTACACCCTACACTTTTATCTAAAAATAGTTTTAAATATAATCTTAATATCTCCCCAGAAGGTTCTGTTGTGATAATATTCTAGATTTATTTTGATTTTGTCTGGGAAAATGATTTCGTCGTTATATTGTTGAGGGTTATCGACTTGAGCGAGGATTTCTTCTTCGTTGATATATTTTAAGGAAGCGGGACCTGTTATTCCTGGTTTCAGCTCAAGGATTTTTCTGTCCGAGCCCTGAAGGAGATCTGCATAGCCGGGGACATCTGGGCGAGGACCAACGAAACTCATTTCACCTTTTAAAACATTGAAAAGTTCAAATATCACATCTAATTTGGTCTTCCTCAGCCATTTGCCAAAAGGCAATATCCTCACATCGTTTGCAGTAGTGACAGAAGTGCTGTTTTTTTCACAAGACATCTTCATTGTCCTTATTTTATAAATGTTAAATTTCTTTCCGTATTGACCTATTCTTTCTTGTTTGAACAAAAAACTACCTTTAGGCATGACAATCTTATGTATGATGAAGATTATCAGCATAAAAGGAGATAATAAAATTATTCCGCATAAAGCGGCAATTTTGTCGAAAAGATGTTTTATGTCAAGTGAATGTTTGTTCAATTTGGAATAGTTAATTGTAGAGACGCGTCAATGATGTGTCTTGTTATAAATACGATTCTTTAAATATAAATGACATCATTGACACGTCTGTACTGAATTAAAAATCATAATATTTTCTATCGAATGTTGTTCTTATGCCGAAGCTTATGATGAAATCGTTGTATTTATTTCCATTGTCAATTTTCTGATATCTATGTGATATTTCAGCGAAGACATTAAGGTTATATGATGGATTTACGACCCAAGAAGCTACTAAATTATTCATTACCAATGTGTTCTTTTCTCCTGTCAGCATATAATGACCATGAATGCCATCAATGCGATAGAAATCGCTATAGTCGTGATAGATGTCGTGTCCGTAATATTGGAACTCACCGTCTTCTGTTGTGATGTCGTCGCCCCATTGTCCGTAGTTCATCTTATATTGGAAATAGAATCGCTTGTAATTGTATTGAGCTCTTGCGATTATTTCATAGAAATTGCCTCCCCAAGGATGAGCGAGCGGCTGGTTATAATGACCGTAATTGCTTTCTCCGCTATGATGCGAATACATATAAGGTCTCACGAGGTTGACTTCTCCTTGAAGGAATAAGTTTTTAACATTGAAGCAGTTATAGCTTTTAACACCAAATTGATAAGATTGTTTGTTGGCATAATAACCTTTGAAACCGATGAATTCTTTGACTGTCATTTCATCTAGGACGAATTGAGCATATAATGTTGTATGCTTGCCCAAGATAAAGCTAGCTGAAGCACCGAGCAGTGCGTTGTCTGGTGATCCTCCGGTGTAGTAATCTGTTGTACGTAAGAATATTATCGGATTGATATATTGGAAATCAAATCCTCTTTTTATTCCGTTGTCGTCTTGCGCTCTGCAAACCATAGCGTCGAACAAACCAAGGTTGAGACGTTTTGTTACTGCCCAGTCTATATAATGTATGATGGTGTATTTTCTTGGATAAGTGTTGTCGTTTAACAATTTATGTTTATCTGACATTTGTGCGTAATAGCAGGAATATTGTATGTTCCATACATTAGCTGTAAGTTTCAGATAAGGATAAGCCATTGCGTTGTCAGACAATATCAAGGAGCGGTAGCCGTCGCCGATGAAGTTTTTGCCATAACCTAAAACGGCTTGCATCCAATATATAGGACGCATTGCGATGTAGGCAGATGCATTGGCATAATCGAAGCCGTTTGTCTTGAAAGGTCTCTCCCAGCCTTGTCCTGGAACTACATGGTTTTCTTTGATATGTCTTGTCACATAATCAGGAAAGACGGCTTGGTTTTCCCTTACGTTGCTGTAAAACGCGAAGTTATCTCCAATCGTGCCTTTTACTTCTGCGCCGCGTGTGTTAACCCAGATATTTTTACCACCATCTCTGCCGATTTGTAAATCAAGAATAGGATTTATGCCGATATAGAAATCTTTGCCTTTGGCATGAATGAAATCTGTGTTAAAAATGGAGTTCCATGTGATGTTTTTCCATTTTTTGTTAAAATCTTTAACGATATATTGCGATTTATTAAGACTATCTAAATCGATGATGTTTTTGAACTGATATTCTGACCATGACTTTATCGCGGTGTGAAAGCGATACGCCGAGTTGTATGCAGCTGCTTGCACTTCCATCTCATAATCATTGTTAAGTGGTATGAGAAGCTCTTGCGAGAATGTGTAACTTATTGATAAAAAAATGATTATTAGAGATAGTGCAATTTTTTTCATATCAATCTTCTTTTTTGTCTAAACATGAATAGATGGAATTGTTGCTGATGAACTCAGGGACGATGGCTTTCATCTGAGCCACAATCTTGAAATTGTCGCAAGTAGGAATCAAGTCAATGAGAGTGCTAATTACTTCGTTTACTTCGTCTTCTGTGTAGCGACGTACTTTCGCTCTCATGATTTTAGCATGTTCTGTAGGAATGGTGTTTTCTTTTGTTGAAAGCAGCTCTTCGTATAATTTTTCTCCTGGACGAAGTCCTGTGATTTCAACTTCAATACCTTCTTTACCAGATAGTTTTATCATTTTCTTGGCTAAGTCGTAAATCTTGACAGGTTCGCCCATATCGAATACGAAGATGTCTTCTTTTTCGCCCATGACGCCGGCTTCTAATACTAAACTACAAGCTTCTGGTATCGTCATGAAATAACGTATTATATTTCTATCGGTGACAGTCAACGGACCGCCATAAGCTAATTGTTTCTTGAATAATGGAATAACAGAGCCATTGGAACCCAATACGTTGCCGAAACGTGTTGTGACGAATGCTGTCTTTTCTGTTTTACGGCTTTGTGTGTAAATCTCAGCGATACGTTTTGTAGCACCCATTACGTTTGTTGGATTTACAGCTTTATCTGTAGAAACCATTACGAATTTTTCTACACCGAATTCTATTGCTAAATCTGCAACGTTTTTAGTTCCTAAGACATTGACAAACACTGCTTCGTAAGGGAATTCTTCCATGAGAGGAACGTGTTTGTATGCCGCTGCATGATACACGATTTGCGGTTTGAACTTGGAGAATACTTCTTTCATCTTCACTTTATCTTTCACGTTGCCAATGACAAATTCCATCGGAATGTTGAAAGAACGATAAGGCTCGTTGTTTTTAAGTTCAAACTGAATATCGTATAATGGTGATTCTGCTTGGTCTAAGAGTATGAGTTTCTTTGGTTTATAATGAAGCACTTGGCGACAAATTTCACTGCCTATTGAACCAGCAGCTCCTGTAACCAGAATGACTTTCCCGTTCAATCCTTCAGTGATGTTTTCTTTGCCAAGTACGATAGGCTCTCTTCCGAGTAAGTCTTCTACTTTAATGTCTTCAATTTGATTAACATTTAACTTGTTGTCAATCCAATTGTTAAGATGTGGAACGGATTTTATGTTAAGACCTAACTCTACTATTTCGTTTATTATTTTGGTCCTGTCATTCTTGCTTAGGCTAGGAATTGCAAGTATGAGGACTTTGATGTTATTCTTTTGGATAAAATCTTTGTTGAGTGCCTTTGATGGCTTATGGACAGGAATGCCATTTATGGCTTTGCCGATTTTATGGCTTGATTCATCAACGAAAGCCACTACGTTATAATAACAAGAAGTGTCTTGTTCGAGGGCGTTTTTTGTGATGATGCCAGCATCGCCAGCACCGAATATAATAGTATTTAAAGGTTCTTGTTTGTGGCTAATGTTCTCATTATAAATACGTCGTATGATAAGTCGCGAGAACGTTATAGACACGAAAGCAAGTACGGAGACGAAACCTGCATCAGTGTGCGATAAGAACCATTTTGGAAGATCAATGTTACCATAATTATAAAAGACTAGCTTCGTTACAAATATGCATACAAATGTTCCGATGCTTACAAATCCAATTTTTTTGATGTCGCTGAATCCACTGTAACGAACAAGTCCTTTATAAGAACTGAAAATGAGGGAATTGATTAAAAATATTAAGAATATTGGAATAAATGGATATGTATATTCTCCAAAATTGATTTCATGCAAACGATCTAAATGTTTGATTAAGATACATACCCAAAAAGATATAAAAAACAAGAAGCAATCGAATAAAAGGACTAACCATTTTGAAAATGATCTAGGAGCATATCTGCCTCTGAATATTGCTAATGCAAGTTGTTTTATAATTCTTTTCATATTATTGATTTTGCCAATTCTTAATATTCTGTTCGTCTTCTTTCTTGCAGATTAATAATGTATTGTCACTTTCTGCAACGATATAATTGTCAAGGCCCTGTATCACCACTTTACGTTCTGAAGGAGTGTGGACCACACAGTTTCTGCAATCTACGAGATTGATGTTTTGTCCAACAGTAGCGTTATTGTTTTCGTCTTGTTCGAGATGAGTATAAAGGCTTCCCCATGTTCCGAGGTCGCTCCAGCCGAAGTTGGCAGGATAGACATACACTTCCTTAGACTTCTCCATCACAGCATAGTCGATGGAGATGTTAGGACATGTTGGGAAATATTGATTTACAAACTCTTGTTCTTTTTCTGTATAGAAATATGGTTCTATCTTGTCAAAAACAGAAGCTAGGTCTGGAACGAGATTAGCGATAGTATTGACAACCATCTTCGCATTCCAAATAAAAATGCCTGCGTTCCAGTAATAGCCGCCTTCGTTGAGGTAAGATTTTGCTGTTTCAAGATTCGGTTTCTCTTTAAATGCTTCCACTTTGGAGATTGAGCTCTGAACTCTGAACTCTGAACTCTGAACTTTATCTTGTTGTTCGCTGACAGCTGATAGCTGATAGCTGACAGCTTTTATATATCCATATCCCGTTTCAGGGCGTGTCGGCATCATACCTAATGTCAAGATGGCTTCGCGGTTTTCGGTGAATGCTAAAGAATTTTTTATTACTTCACGGAAAGTGTTTACGTCTAAGACGATATGGTCTGCTGGAGAGAAAACGAGATTTGCTTCAGGATATTTCGCGTAAATCTTACGGCTCACATATTCGATGCAAGGCGCAGTATTTCTCATGCAAGGCTCCATCAATATCTGAGATTCTGGTATCAATGGCAGTTGTTCCCTGACGATGGATTTATATTTTTCTGAAGTGACAATCCATACGTTTTCAATAGGGATGACAGTCTCAAAACGCTCGACAGTAAGTTGAATAAGAGATTTACCTATGCCGAGCACATCGATAAATTGTTTAGGCTTTTCTGGTGTGCTCATTGGCCAAAAACGAGAACCAACACCGCCAGCCATTATTATAAGATGATCGTTGTTCATAATAGACAATTTTTGCAAAGATAGTATTTTTAGTGTAAAGTTTAAAGTTTAGAGTTTAGGGTTTAGAGTTTAGGGTTTAGAGTTTAGGGTTTAGGGTTTAGATCTCTACACTCTACACTCTCAACTCTACACTCTCAACACTACACTCTCAACACTACACTCACAACACTACACTCTACACTCTACACTAAAATATCCTTGTCATCATTTTCCATTTCTCATCTGACCTGGCATCTGCTTTGCATCCTTGGAACTGTGCGACGTAGGCTTCCCATTCTGCTTGGCGTGGAAGTGTAGCCAGTCGTGCCATGTCGCGTTCCCAATCGAAGTCATCAACGGTGTCGCAAATCATAAAAAGCAGATTCCCTTTGATGAAAATCTGCATATCTAATATTCCGACTTCGCGCTGACCTTCAATAATCTCAGGCCATACATGAGAATGAACTTCAACGTATTTCTGAATCAATTCAGGGTCGTTGACGAGAGAGAGGGTTTGACAGTAGCGTTTCATATTAGTTTAGAGTTTAGGGTTTAGAGTTTAGGGTTTAGGGTTTAGAGTTTAGGGTTTAGAGTTTAGAGAGGGGATTGTTCTGTTAATTATATATAGGATTTTCTCAGTCCAGATAATAATCTTGCGATTTCATCGACTAATACGTCAATGCTAATCCTTTCTTCGGTTGTTATGTAATTTAATTCTTCTGCAATTTCAAACTGACTTGACACTTCCATCAAAGAACTATATGCGATTTCAACAAAATGTTTCTTGTCTTTTATTGAAAAACGATTAACACCTTCTGCTATGTTAGAAGTAATAGAAATAGACGCTCTCCGCAATTGATTACATAATGCAAAATTTTCTGTAGATGGAAATCTTTCTAATAATTCATAAGTCCTTTTGACTAATACCTTTGATTTTTGATAAACAATTAATTTTCTGTAATTAAATAGGTTCATAAACAATTTTATAATTTTTGGTTTGTTAAACTTTTGATTTTTTATCCCTACACTCTACACTCTACACTCTACACTCTACACTCTACACTCTACACCCTACACCCTACACTCTACACCCTACACTCTCAACGATACACTTTACAATATATCTCACATCTTCCTCAGAAACGCATGGTCCTGATGGGAGGCACATTCCTTTTTTGAAGAGTTCTTCGCTGACGCCGTTTACGTATGCTGGATTGTTTTGATATACAGGTTGTTTGTGCATTGGCTTCCAGAGAGGACGTGCTTCGATACCAGCTTTATCCAAGGCGATGCGTAATGCCTCGACGTTATTGTTTGGCTGGCAGTCTGTCGTTAATGACTTTGCTTCATGAGTGACGCTGCCTGCACCGCCGACGGCTCCGTTTAAAGTAGCTGCGTATGCGTTCTCCTCGCCTTTCACCTTAACCCAAGGCTCGATGGTGATGGTGTTGAGCCAGTAGTTGCTATCGTAATCTGAAGAAGGATTTTCTTGAACTTTGATGCCCTCAACATCCTTAAGCAACTCTTTATAAAGTTTACATAAATTTTGATGATGTTTTATATGTTCGTCGGCTATTGTCATTTGTCCGCGTCCAATTCCAGCGCAGATGTTAGACATTCTATAGTTGAAGCCGATTTTTTCGTGTTGGTAGTAAGGATAATTCTCGCGAGCCTGTGTTGCGTAGAACATTATTTCCTGTTTTGACGCCTCGTCCTTGCAGATGAGCGCACCGCCGCCAGATGTTGTTATCATCTTATTTCCGTTGAAAGAAAGGACGCCAAACTTACCGAAGGTTCCCAGGACCTGTCCTTTATATTTAGAGCCGAAGCCTTCGGCAGCGTCTTCTATGACAGGAATCTCGTAGCGATTAGCCACTTCCATTATCTCCTCGATTTTATAAGGCATGCCATAGAGCGCGACTGGAATTATGGCTTTCGGTTTCTTGCCGGTCTTGGCGATGCGGTCTTTGATAGCCACCTCAAGAAGTTGTGGGTCCATGTTCCATGTGTCTGCTTCTGAGTCTACGAAGACAGGCGTTGCACCGAGATAAGTGATTGGATTTGACGAAGCGCAGAAGGTAAAACTTTGCACGATGACTTCATCTCCGTGACCGACGCCGCAAGCGAGCAGAGCTAAATGGATAGCGGCAGTACCTGCGGAGAGTGCCACGACTTTTTTATTTTCACCGACGAAAGACTCGAGGTCGGTTTCGAAGCCGTTGACATTAGGACCGAGAGGCACCACCCAATTGGTGTCGAAGGCCTCTTGTATGAACTTCTGTTCGTTGCCGCTCATATGAGCAAGGCAGAGATATATGCGATTCATAATTAAATTGAAATTTGAAAGGTGAAAACTGAAAGCTATTTTTTGCTGATAACTGTCAGTGTGTAATTTATATATTATAAAAATCTAATGATTCGTAAAGTTTTAAGGTTTGATGAATATATTTCCATCTGGATAATCTTAATCTATTATTTACGGAAGATTGTGAGATGTTAAGTTTTCGGGCAATTTCAGTTTCAGTGAATTTTAATAATTTAAGATACACAACAGTACTTTGTTTGGCAGAAAGAGAATTTATGATTTCATCTATTAATTTTATGTTATTATCAATGAGGTTTGAATATTCTCTAGATTCAGAATTCATATCAAAAGAAGAGGTGAAATAAGAATGACTGATTTTATCTAAATTCCTTCCTGCGATATAAATTGCCTCGCCATCCATGATATCTTTTTGTTGATTTATGA
Source organism: Bacteroidales bacterium (assembly GCA_045657145.1). Classification (GTDB taxonomy): domain Bacteria; phylum Bacteroidota; class Bacteroidia; order Bacteroidales; family F082; genus Limimorpha. Next base: position 12,977 of record JAZOSK010000106.1, read on the forward strand.
TTCTCATTTTACCAATTCCAATAGAAAACCTAATGCCGAATTGTTGTAAAGCAGTAGAACACTCTTGATTATCAGCCCACCATTTTATCATACATTTAAGTAACAATGCTAATCTTAAAGTTTCATTGGGATTTTTCAGACAACATTCAATGGAGTCTCCTTTTATGAGTCTTCCCCAAAAATCATACGATAAGTAATCGTAAACATCGTTGAAACAATTTTCGACAGTTTCTTTCAATTCAATAATAGAATCTTCATCTAATGAGGTAGAGTCGATTATATCGGCGGAGAGTATTCCGTATAAAGTATTCATTATTTATTTTTTTGCAAATATAAAATAAATATCTACTATTTACTCTATAATTGTAAATTATTGATAATTTACTCTATATTTAGACGATGGAAACTTTTGTTATTAACGAACAAGCAACAGCGATAGTAACACTGATTAAAGTTCCTAACAGAACATATTCAGTTTTTAAAGTCTCAGAATCTTTAAAGCGAATTAAAGATTTTGCTGCCAGTAAAAATCCTATTGCTTCAAAATGGCCAAGTAAGACGAACACAATAATAAGCCATCTTTCAAGAGTTCCTATTAAAGCCCCCGAGTGGAGTTTTGTAGAAGAATTGTTATCAGAAGGATTATTTATATTGTATAATCTCAATATGTATTTCGTTAGAATATTGGCAGGTTTAGCACAAAAAAGGAATGCTATCGTTATTACAATGATTTGATTAACAAAGAAAGATTCGTGTAATGTGATGTAAGAAATCCATTTAGTTGAACACACAAATGCTATTGCAAAAATCACTAAGCAATGTAATAATTGATCAGCTGCAAAGGAATATAAATTATCTTTTTTTATTAGGCATTTTATTGTGTCGATAATCAAATGACTAGCACCAGCAATTATTGCAATACCCCAAGCATTCCAACTAAACAAAGCAATCCATGACAATGTAAAAATTATGAGTGAATGTAAATATAATTCTGGACTTTTTACACCGTTTTTTAATTTTCTTGCACAAAAATCATCAGATTGCAGAAAGAAATCTCCGATTATGTGAGCAAGTAATAATTTAATAAAGACTTCAAAAATCATGGTTATAGTTTTTTTATATATGAGCGAGGCAGAGATATATGCGATTTTGTGACATAATTTTTAGCTATTAGCTGTCAGCGTTCAGCTGTCAGTGGGGTTATTTTTTTATCTTTAAATTAAATTCTTTTTAATATTTCTTCTGGAGTGAATCCAAGTTTGATGACAGTGCACAATCCTCTTCCCATATCTTTTACGGAAGCCCCTAAGAGCCACACTTCATCATCGATGATAAGATAGCGGTCGTGGACGGCTTGAGGTAATTGAACTATGACAATAGGACTACACTGTTGATTATGCTTTTGAATATCAAGCTGTAGTTTTGAGTTGTAGCGAGTATGTATTGTGCAGTCGACTCCATCAGCTCGTTTATCTAAGATAAGCAGAGTGCGCTCATCGACGAAAGAGTCAATCAGAATGATTCTCTTAATGGCTGAGCGGATGAGATTAGAGACAAAAGTATAAGCGTCCCAAACACAGCCTGTTGAGAAAAGCTGTTCTGTAGCAGGCTGTTCTTTTTGAATGAGGAAGTCTATTTTTTGTTCGTGATTCTGTACCTTTTGTTGAAGAAGAAATATCTCTTCTCGCTGACTTTCAATCTGCTTTGAAAGATGATATTCTACTTGTTGGAGATTTGGATGAACGGCATATCCTTTGAGAAGATATTTCTTTAATACATTATTTGCCCAAGTCCTAAAGAGTATCCCTTGACGTGTATTTACTCTAAAACCTACAGAAATAATGGTATCAAGATTGTAAAATTCTATCTTACGTTTTACATTGCGATTACCTTCCCTTTGAACTAGTTCCAAAATGGAACTAGTTGCTATTCTATTCAACTCGCCAGTTTCGTAAATATTTTTTATATGTTTAGTAATAGCTTGTCTGTTTGTTCCAAACAACTCAGCCATCTGAGCCTGCGTAAGCCAAACTGTTTCATCTTCTATTCTCACTTCCAGACGAATGCTCTCATCTGGCTGGTAAAGGACAATCTCTCCTTTTTCGACTATTGTCGTTAATGTGTTTTTGTTTTCTGGTTTCATTGGTTTTGTGGTTTGGGCT
>JAZOSK010000107.1:0-12139 GCA_045657145.1 Bacteroidales bacterium
TCCATCGTCATCAACGCCAATAAATATTTTACCTCCTTGGGCATTAGCGAAACCACAAATCCATTTCAGATACTCGTCGTTCCAGTTTCGTTTGTACTCTAAATTTTGGTTTTCTTGTCTCATTTTTTAATGCAAAGATAATGAATAAAACGTATGTAAATTATTGTTTTATAACAAAATAATCTTAATAAACATTAACATCATTTCTTAATATTTCACTGATTTTATGTTAAAAATTGTTAAAAGCGAAATATTTCCTTTGCAAACGCTTGACAAAAGGATGAGACGGTTGTAGTTTTGCAGAACCAAGATAGAGACGTATCAATGATATGGTTGCAAAAATGAAATACAACAAATCATAATCCTTTTTTAACCATATCATTGCTGCGTCTCAAAAAACGATGCAATTATTTGAGAGACGCAGCTCCACGTATCGCAAGGATCTCGCGGAGTACAAGGGCGTGTCACACTCACAGCAGCTTTAACAAAAAAAGAACGATAAACTTAATTTACCGTTCTTTTCATTATCTGTAGCCTAAGCCAATAGCCAAAGGCCAAAAGCTAAAATTATTTCTTCCTTCTCTTAAATATCTTCTTCCTGAAGATGAATCCTGCCATGATAATAAACAAGACTGTAACAACTATCAATGTTATGATACTTGCTTTAAATGATTGTGGTGCGTATCCTAAGATAAGCATGATTGGGAATCCGAGTATGATAGCAGGGAATGTCTGCAATACTAAGTTGTTCGCAGCTGGTGTCTCGAATTTAGGGTCTATTTCGCGCAACAATATCATACCGTTACTTGCTGTACCTGTCAACATGCCGAACATGCTGAGGAATCCTTCGTTGACGTATGTTGGATATAAGTGTTTTGCAGCGGCTTTCAAATAGATGAATGTTGCTATCGCACCTAAGACGCATACTAATATCAATGGGAAGATGAATTCTCTCAAGTCGTTGAAGCTGATAGCTGCTGTGCCGGCGACAATCATAACGTCGAAGCAGAATCCGCTGATACGGTTGAGCAAGTAGTTGTTTGTGTATTCGCGACTCATCAATTTAACTTTCTTGAACTTGCTAATCAAAGCTTTGGCAATCACACCGAACAATGTTCCGAACAAGAAGTTAAATCCCCATAACATTGGTTTCAAGGTGTTTGTTCCGAAGTCGCCTAGGTCCATCTTTTGAATTGAATTGACGAAGAGATAAACCAAGAAGTAAACAAACAATACCAAACAGATTTGGATTGAGAACTTGTCTATTGATTCGCTGTCTGGAATTTCATCCTCGCTTTGATAGTCGTCTAATGTATTTGTCTGACGTTCTTCCATTTCCTGTACTGAGATGATGCCTTTTCTACGCAAGACGTTGAGGTAAATAACACCGATTACGCTACCCACGATAAATCCTATCGCTGCTATTGAGAGACCGAAGTCGGCGCCTGCAAAGTCGATGCCTTGAAGCTGTGCTTGTCCGTGATAAATAGTACCGAAGTTGAGTGCTTGTCCAGGACCTTGTCCGTAACCCATTGGTAATAAGAGACCGCTGGCGTAGAAGATGACTTTTCCGAAGTGGTAAAGAAGTATTGTTGCTCCTAAACCGACGATGGCTTGAATTAAATATGTACTTGCTGTGAGTGTACCGGTTTCGACGACGGTCATCGTTGAGGATTTTGATTCTATCTTATTGTTTTTCAATGCGAGTGCCACAAAGCCCAAGCCGAGTGCGTGGTATGTGATAATCTCCATTGATTGCTTGTTGACGATATTTTCCATTCCTGGAATGGCTTTTAACACAAGTAAAAGTGCGCCGCCTAACAAGGCTGAAGGTATGAGAGATTTTCTTAAAAATGGAACTTTTCTTCTTAAAATGTTACCTGCTAATAAACCTATTGCAATGATACAGAATTGGAGCAACCAGCCCCAAGCTTCTGGAGTCGCGAATGAAGTCATGACTTCCGCGTTACATAGTGTCATTAAAATTTTCATAATTACTCGTTTTTTTCAGTCACAAAAATAGTAATATTTTTTACTAATTATAATTTTATTTGTTTTTTTTGAAATTATTAGGGCATCAACGACATATATTTAATTATGCATTATGAATTATGAATTATGAATTAATCCTAAGGTCTTGTAAAATAGCATATTCGCACTCTCCTATTCCAGTGACAACGATTTTGACGGCCTTGACTGCTTGTTCTGGATGTATTTCTGCTTTGTATCCGTCGAAATAATCATAAACGAAGTCATCGCCTTTTATGAAGTTTTCGCCATCATAAGAATATTCGATTCTAGCGTTTGGTAGTCCAACGATTGCTAATCCGTAGTGTCCGGTTCCGACTAAAATCTTTTCGCATTCTACTGGATTTTCAAATGTGTATAAGAAATAATCGCCAGCTTCAACAGGACGCGCTGTGTTGCAATATGTATTCAAATCATAATCGACCAAGACGTTGATGTCTTGTTCCATTGGAACGTTAGATGTGATTGTTGTCGCTGGTTTTTGATAATGGTATAAATCAATGTTTTGTGCGCCTCTTGCGATGCTTGGACGTTCTTTATAGAATGTAGCGAAGCGGTAATTCTCTGGCTTGTCGGTAGTTATTGCTTCTGTATATTCCGCTGATTCTAATGTAGGTGTCGATTTGTCGTCGGTGTAGCGAATGACTAAGAAGTCGTAGTCTTTTTCAGCGACGAGTTTTCCGTCTTCGTATTTCACTGTAGGTGGTGCTACTCTGAACTCGAAGTTCATGTTATAAAGTCTTTCCAAATGACTGTCGTACAATCTCTTCTTGAAATAGTCAAGGTTTCTGTCTTCGTAAGCTGACCAGCCTATTTCTGAGAGAACCAATACTTTAGGGAAAAGCTGGTAATGAGCATAACCTGGAACCTGACCGCATTCTGTCCAGAGACCTCCTTGTGGACCGAGAACGAGTTTTTCCTCTTCTTCTGTCAACTCGAAATTGCCTATTGGGTCGAAAGAATAAACGGTGTCTAATGGAATGATTGCAGCCCATTTAAGACCGCGTTCGTCTGGAGACTGTTTCATGTCAAAGTACATGTATTGAGACACTTGCATAACTGTAGGCTGACCGGCTTTTACTGATTTGATGCCTCTTTCTGAGTTTTGCCAGACGTAAGGAATGGTTGTCTCAAGGAGATTTCCGCCATCGAGGATTTCGTCCCAGCCTGCCATTGTCTTGCCGTATTTTGCTAATATCTTTTCTATTCTTCTAACGAAATGGTTTTGTAATTCAACGAGTTCTGTCATTTCTTTTTCTTTCATAAGATTTTGACATACTTCGCAGTCGCGCCATGAATTCATATTAACTTCGTCAGCACCGATATGATAAATCTTACTTGGAAAAAGCTCTACCAATTCAGCGAATATGTTTTCAAGCATCTCGTAATTCTCTTCACGACCGACGCACCAAACGTTGTTTGACTCACCTTGTACGCTAAGATGTTTAGAATCAATATCGCAAACGATTTCTGGATATGTCACAGCGACAGCCTTGCTATGACCTGGCAAATCAATTTCAGGAATGATGTTGATGTTTCTGTCGGCAGCAAACTTCACTATGTCTTTGATTTCTTCTTGTGTGTAGAAACCGCCGTTACGTTCGTTGCCAGAGCCATAAGCTGGCATGAGAAGTTCGTCAGCTCCGCGCCAAGCTCCTAATTCTGTGAGCTTTGGATATTGCTTTATCTCGATTCTCCAGCCTTGGTCGTCAGCGAGATGCCAGTGGAAATTGTTTATTTTATAATGTGCTAATCCGTTCAAAAGGTGTTTGATATATTCCACGTCGAAGAAAGTGCGTGAGCAGTCTAACATCAAGCCTCTGTATTTAAAACGTGGATTGTCAAAGATATTTAATGAAGGAAACATCACGCCTGCAACCTTGACTGCACCTTCTGAATATATGTCGTTTGGCATCATCTGAATCAGAGTCTGGATTCCGTAGAAGATACCAGCAGCATCGATGGCATAAATGTCTATTTTATCGAGACTTACGCTTAAGAGATAAGCTTCTTTGTCGTTTGCCAAACCTAAGTTCTCACATTCGCTTGGATTTACGATATTAAGTTTGACATAATTATTTTCAGCTTTATCAGCAATCTTAAGATTTGATTTGAAGATGTTTTTCAAATAAGATTGTAAAAACTCGGCATTGAATTTATTTGCTTCGTTTTCATAGACAATGACGGTTTCTTTGTTAAGTTGAAAACCGTTGTCATTCATGCAGACGACCACTTCTTGTGGCACTGGAACGATGTCGAGGTTAGCATCCACGACGACTGCTTTCTTTTCTACACATGACGAAAGCATTGCGAAAATCGCTGTTAATAAGAATAGTTTTTTCATATTTAATTATTTTAATTTTTAATTCCAAGACGCATCAACAACTCCTAACTCCTAATTCCTAATTCCTAATTCCTAACTCCTAATTCCTAACTCCTAATTCCTAATTCCTAACTCCTAACTCCTAACTCCTAATTCCTAACTCCTAATTCCTAACTGTTTCACTTCCATTTTTCTTCAACTTTATTTCCTTAACGGAACCATCTGGCATCATTATATAATAGGTGCCTCCTATTTTAGATTTTATCTTGACTTTTTTTACGTTTCCGTTTTCCCAGTAGCAATCGACGACAGCGCCGTTTTCAGCGCATAGTCCTTTGAAGTGACCTGTATTCCATGCTGATGGCAATGCTGGCAGAACTTCAATGAATCCGTCGTGTGACTGAAGCAGCATCTCTGCTATGCCGGCGGTTCCCCCGAAGTTACCGTCGATTTGGAATGGCGGATGAGCGCAGAAGAGATTTGGATATGTGCCTGCTCCTACTCTGTCGCCGACCATTGCTGGCTGCAGCAAGTTTTTAAGGAGTTTGTACGCACGCTCGCCATCATGGAGTCTTGCCCAGAAATTGATTTTCCAGGCTCGCGACCAGCCGGTGCCTTCATCGCCACGGCGTTCTAACGACATCTTACATGCTTCGTAAAACTCAGGTGTCTTGGTCTTTGTTATCAAGCGTCCCGGATGCAAGCCGAAGAGATGCGACACATGACGATGGTGAATCTCAGGTTCTTCGTAATCGACAAGCCATTCTTGGAGATAGCCTTCTTCGCTAATCTGCATAGGTGGAAACTTGGTCAAGGCGTTTTTCAAAGTGTCGCTGAATTCCTTATCGATGTTCAAAAGTTCTGCTGAAGCTATTACGTTTTGATATAACTCAGTGATAATCTGTATGTCCATTGTCGGTCCCATGCATACGCTGGCGGTTTTTCCGTCAGGGAGATAGAATGAGTTTTCTGGTGATGATGTAGGTGCTGTCACGAGCCATGAGTGTTCGTTTTCTTCAATCATGACGGAGTTGAAGAACTGTGCAGCGCCTTTCATCACTGGATATATTTCTTTCAGATATTCGATGTCTTTTGTGAAAAGATAATGTTGGTATAGATGTTGGCAGAGCCATGCGCCTCCGGTGTTAGTCGCGCCCCATGAAGGGTGTTCGCCTGGTGCGGTGAAGCCCCATAAGTTACAGATTGAGTGCGCGGTCCAGCCATCAGCACCATAGAATCCTTGTGCTGTCTCTTCTCCTGATTCTACTATTCCTTTGGTGAATTCAATGAGCGGCTTGTGTAATTCTGAGAGGTTGCATACTTCAGCGAGCCAGTGATTCATCTGCACATTAATATTAAGGTGATAGTCGCCGTTCCATGGTGTCTGTATGGTGTTCGCCCAGAGACCTTGTAAGTTTGGTGGTAACAAGTCTTCGCGTGTAGATGAAATCAAGAGATAACGTCCGTATTGGAAATATAATTCTGCCAGTTGTGGGTCGTCTTCTTCTTGAAAATCAAAGAGTCTGTCGGTGATAGGATGATTGTCAGTGATGCCTTCGCCGAAGTCGACAACCACTCTGTTGAATAATTCTTGATATGTCTTGATGTGTTTTTTTCTTAATGGGACGTAATTGCGTGATTTTGCTTCATTCATCAAGTCATCGACTAAATCCGCATAATTTTCGTTTTTGTAATTTGTTGACGATGAGAATATGAGAGTGAGTCTGTCGGCGTTTCTTACAATGATTTTATTGTCTTTGTATTCGACATCGCCACCGATGTTGTTCACTGTAAGTTTTGAAAGATATTTCATTCCTTCGTCGCTATTGCTTCCGTCATTAAGTTGACCGAACATCACTATGGCATCATCTTCTGTGAGATATTCTACGCATTCTTGTCTGTTTAAATTGATGTCAACAGAAATCATCTTTGACTTATCAGCATCTAGACGTATCACTGCGACATCAGCTTCTCGTGACACGAAATATTCGCGACGGAATTTGGCTTGGTCTGTTTCAAATTCTGTTGTCGCGATGGCGTTTGTCAAATCGAGTTTTCTCGTGTAGCTTCTGTCTTTGACTTTTGAATCTTCATCGTAATAATATTCTATCTCGATATTTCCTAAAGTCTGGAAGCAACCGAAGTTAGCATTTGCGCCATTGCCCCAGTTGGAGCCGTTATTAGAACAAGTGAAGGTTTTATACGTCAGTTCCTGTGCTTCGTAATTCTTTCCTTCAAGAAGAAGACGTTGTATCTCTGGAAGGCTTTCTTTTGCTTTAGGATTGGAATAATCAGCCACCTTCCCCGACCATAGAGTTATGTCGTTGAGTACGATATTTTCCTTCTCGATTCCGCCGTCAGGCATTATTCCGAGGCGTCCATTGCCTAATGGCAGCGTCTCTTCCCAACAATTCGCTGGTTCTTCAAAGAAGAAAGACAGTCCATCTTGATTTGAGTCAAAAAGGTCTAATGCAGTGATACACAATCCAAGAGTCATTGCCTTGAAGATGTAATGCAGTTTCTTCCATTTGTAAATAAGGACAAGAATTATTATGATTAAAAATACTTTCATAAACCCATATTTTTCTTCAAAAATATAACAATTTTCCTTACCTTTGTAAAATAATTTCTGATTTTAATCTACATAGATATGAACAATATTTTCTCAAAAGTAGAGCAAAGTTTTTTGATGGAATCTAACATCTCTGAGATGACTACATTAGTTCCATACATTATCACCGACAGCGTGCCTAAGTTAGGCGTTATGACAGCCTTACGTTTCCTTGAATGGGTTTCTGAAAATCCTGAAGGCGTCATCAGTCTGTCGTCAGATAAGTCTCTAAAGAATTTTATACATTATACCCATCACTTTTTAGATACTTGGGATGAATCTGAGACACAGAAAGTCCTTGAAAAATATGGATTAGGCGGAGTCAAGAAACCTGATTTGTCTAGACTTCACTTCGTTCAGATGGACGAGTTCTATCCTATTTCGCCAAAGCAGCATAATTCTTTTTATCATTATGTAACTGAGAATTATATAAAAGGGTTTGGTCTCGACCCTAAACGTGCGTTGCTCATCAACTGCGATGACATCAAGTTGTACGGCAACAAATCTTTCAACGAGATTTTCCCTGATTTCAAAATAGATTTGAGTCTTCGTTACAGACAAGCTGAGAATGAGACAGAAAAGATTCAGCAGCAGTCGCTTTTCTTAATCGACGATTGGTGTTCAAGATATGAAGACAAGATAAAAGCCAAAGGCGACATCGGTTTTGTTGTCAGCACTTTAGGTTCTGACGGACGTATTGCGTTCAATATCAGCGGAACGAGTCATCATTCCAATACAGAATTGCGTCAGACCAATTTCGCCACACAAGCTGACGCTGCATCATCATTAGGTGGCATTGAAGTGGCAAAGAATAGACTTGTCATAACAATAGGCCTAGAGACAATCACAAGAAATCCTAATACAGTTGCTATAGTTTGTGCTGCAGGGGAATCTAACGCAGTGACAATCAAGAATGCACTTGAGTCTGAGATGACGACACAGTATCCAGCAACTGTTTTGCAGCGACTTGAAAACTCTCGTTTTTATCTCACCAAAGGTGCTGCTTCTCTCCTCACCGACTCCATAAATCATTATTATTTCAAAGAAGAATGGAATTTCCAAAAGACTGAAAGAGCTATTTTGGAATTATGCAAGAAACTCAATCGTTATGCGCCGAAGCTTACTTTAGAAGACTTACAAAATGATGAGGTTTGCCGCATGATACCAAACCTCAGTCTCGACACTGTAAATGAAGTCATCAAATCTACAGAAGAAAAATTGATGAGAGGTTCTGTAACGCAAGTCAATAAAGTCATTTACAATTCCGGACCTCATCATGATGACATCATGCTTGGAATCATGCCATTGACCAACAGACAGTTGCGTCCTGCAAGCAATAATGTGCATTTTGCAGTCATGACATCAGGATATAATTCTGTGACAAACGGATTCCTTCGTGATTCATTGCAAATGACTCTCGATTTCCTTGAAGAAGATAAAATCCAGATGGTTCATTATCCTGATTTCTTTGAAGAAGGATATAAGCACAAATACGACAAAGACATCTATCATTATTTAGATAGCGTAGCAAGTGACAACCAATATCAGATGAATAGAGGATTCTGTCACAGATTGTTACGTTGTTCTGTCAGAATATGGCAGTTCAAAAACCTTGAAGAGTTAAAGGCTAAATACAAGGAAGTTATTGACGTTTTGACAAGAAGTTACGACGGTGAAAAGAACACTCCTGATTTACAGCAACTCAAAGGTATGATTCGTGAGTTTGAAGAAGAATTGGTTTGGGCATATAATGGTGTTCAAGTCAAGAACGTACATCATTTACATCTTGGTTTCTATCAAGACAGCGGTGTCACCAAAGGCCCTAACATGGAACGTGACGTTATGCCTATCTTAAACCAATTCAGAGAGATACAGCCTAATATCATCAGCGTCACTTTGGACCCAGAAGGCAGCGGCCCTGACACACATTACAAAGTATTACAAGCCACTGCCGCTGCTGTTGCAGAATGGAGCAAGGAAAAAGACTTGTCAGATTTGAGAATATATGGCTATCGTAACGTGTGGTTCAAGTTCCACCCTTCTGATGCAAACATGTACGTACCTGTTTCTTTGAACGCACTTGCTGTTTTAGACAAGTCATTTACAGCAAGTTATTTGAGTCAAGTAAAAGCCGAATTCCCAAGTCCTTTCTATAATGGACCATTCAGCGACATTTCAAAACAGACATGGATCAAGCAGTTACAAGACATTCAATTGATTTTAGGCAAGGATTATTTCTATGAAAATCCACGTCCATTGATTAGATCTACACACGGCTTGATTTTCATCAAAGATATGAATGTGGACGAATTCATCGCCATTTCTGAAGAAATGAGAAGACGTTCCGAAGAAGCAATATAATGAAAACTGAAAGTTGAAAATAAAAAACGCGACTCAATTGAGTCGCTTTTTTATTATTTAATCGTAATTTCATCTATCATAATCCAGGCGTCTTCGCCAGCGTAGTCGTGCCATTCTGGCAACTTACCTACATTGTCGACTTTCACCTTTATATATTTAACGCCTTTCACGTCGATGGTAGCTCTTGCGTCGTCGCGGCGTCTTACTTCCATGGCATTATATTTATACAATGGGAATTCTGCTTTGACAAAGTCGGTGAAGTTTTGTCCGTCTGTAGATACTGAAACATAAACGCCAGCTGGAATCAAGACCCAGTCGTTAGGACAGATGCCGCAGCCTACATATAAATAATGTACGTCGGTAGCTTGTGAGAGTTCTATTGTAAACTCTGTGCCATTTCCATAGAAACCGAGCCAACCTTCGCCCCAGTTACCTGCGATGCCTTTCTTGCCATCCATCAAGACAGTCTCGCAATTTGTTGCATAGTTGCGATGTGGTTTCTCAACGAATTCTGTTCCAGCGATGATGATTCTTTCAAAATGTTTCTTTGCAGTGAATGACGAAATCTTGTTTGCCACGAAAGCCTTAGCTTTAACAGTTACTGTTTCGTTGACGCTGAAAGGCTTTGTATACAACTTAGACTTCTGTGTTGGTTCGCTGCCATCTAAAGTATAATAAATCTTAGCTTTAGCCTCAGCGCATGTCAATGTCACATTCATCTTTCTGTCGAAGCGTTCCAATTCAGCTGTTATTTCAGGAGTAGAAACTTGTGTAAACTCTCCAATCACATTTTGTTGATATAACTTTTCTGCCTGAGCATCTCTGGCAGTAAAAGGACGCATTCTTATTGTATATTCGTAATTGTCATTCTTGATAAGATATTTATCCAACGCACCTGGACCGCATGTTGCAGTACCGACAGCAGCTTGTTTATAGTCGACATTGACTGTCCAATAATCAGCGAGTTCCATCTGATTTATTCTCTCTGCAACAGAAAGGTTTTCATCTGAATATTGATAAATACTGAAGTTGAAATATTCGTCGCTAGTAAAGAACATACCATTGCCTTCATCGTTTGTCACTGCAAACCAACGAGTGTCGCTATGGTTGCCGTTATCTTGTGGTTCTTCATGTAATTCAAAGAAATCTTTAGCATTTCTTTCATATAATTTAATCTTACCTGAAGAATTTCTGTCAGGATAGTTTTCTGTGTCTTTACCGAAATATCTCACCTTATTATATTGTAAAGGCATGAGAAGCTGTGTACCAATCTTAGGGAATGTAGTAACCACTTGATTTGGCTGGATATTATTAGAAATGACGACATCGCCATATCCGTTGATTTCATATATCTGCTCTGTCGACAAGATCGTTTCGCCATTGTCATTGTTGAAATCAAGCATAACAGTGACAACAGCTTTAGATGCATTGACTTTATCAACCTTTATATTTGTTGGAACTATGGTCAATTCATTCAAGTTAGCATTCAACCATTTTGGAAGAGCGTTATGGTCGACATCGTCGTTGAGCGTTGGAGCACGCCAGAAATTAGGTTTGATTTCGCCAGCCAACAATTCTTCTTCTTTGTAAATAAATGATGTAGGAAGACCTTTTTCTTTATTGATAACAAAAGTAAAGTCTTTGTTAGAAATCATCACATTATCTTTATTATCATCAATATTTACGGCTGGAATATTTTTCAAAGGAATACCTTGAGGAGAAACCATATCTAACTTAAACATTTCATATGCTATTTCAGTTCCTGGCTTAAGAAGTGCATGAGCATTTTTTTCTCTGAAAGAAAATTCAATGAAACATTCTTCTTTAGGATTCAATCTTACCTTTGGAACAGACACAGGTATATTGACCGATGACTGAGGGGCAACATTTAATGTCAGTTTGTTAGTTTGAATAATATTATTATTTGTGTAAATAGTATATGTCACATCAAACTCGTTTAAGTTTCTGAAGAAGAAGTTATTTTTGATTTCAAAGACGTCTTTGCTCATATCGGCAGGGACGACACTGATGTTTTGATAAATCTTCTTCACTTCTTCAAGATGATGATGAGGGATTCTATCGCTTGTCACGAGGCCATTGCAGCAGAAGCTGTCGTCGTTGCCTATGCCTTCTAGTTCTCCAAGGTCACCGCCTGCAGCATACCATTTAACGCCTTTTTCTTTGTCAATCATAACGATAGATTGGTCGCACCAATCCCAGATACAGCCGCCTTGCAATTGGTCATATTTGTTTATGACATCCCAATAATCCTGCATGCCGCCGCAGCTGTTACCCATAGCGTGGAGATATTCAATCATGATGAACGGACGGTTGAGAGTGTCAAGATTTTCTGTTGCAAATCTTTCCAAATATCTTTGGCTTGAATACATTATGCCAATGATGTCATTGTTGTGGTCATACAAAGAACGTTCGTTGATGACAGGACGAGTATTGTCGATAGACTTCACCATATCGTAAGCCTCATACATGCAAACGCCATTGCCACATTCATTGCCGAGCGACCAGATTATGATTGAAGGATGGTTCTTGTCTCTGCCAACCATATTGTTACATCTGTATTTGAAAGCACCAACCCAGCGTTCATCTTTAGCAAGACTTTCTTTCTCATAACCCTGAGCATGAGATTCATTGTTAGCCTCATCGATTACATACATACCATATTTATCGCATAACTCATACAAATAAATATCAACAGGATAATGAGAAGTACGAACAGTATTGATATTATTTTGAAGCATCATAAGAACGTCTTTTTCCATCAACTCACGAGTGACTGTCTGACCAGTATAGCCGTC
>JAZOSK010000108.1:0-31079 GCA_045657145.1 Bacteroidales bacterium
TCCAGTGACCGCCTTTTGCTCCTCCAACTCTAACTAGCGTTCCAGCTTCCCTATGTTTGCGTATGATTTTCTTCACTCCACTTTCCGACATACCGAGAAAATCTTGTAATTCTCGTATTGTTATGTTTGGATTCTTTGATACTGCATCAAGAAGTTTTTGGTTACTTTTTTGGTTACTTTTTTGGTTACTTTCTTCGATTTCTTGAAGAGAATCCAAAATACATTTCAGCATAAAAGTGATAAAAATCGTACTATTTCCAGCTTTATCACTTTGAGCAATAGATGAATAATATTCTTGTTGATGTTTTTTAACAATAGTTTCCACCGGAATCCAAGCAAAAATAGGTTTCCATTGCATCAATAATAATGTTTGCCACATACGCCCCATTCTACCATTGCCATCAGCAAAAGGATGAATGAATTCAAATTCATAATGGAAAACGCAACTGCTAATTAACGGATGTACTTTTGTTTTTTTTACCCAAGACAGCAACTCTTTCATCAAGTAAGGAATACGTATCGCTGGAGGAGCCATGTGAATACACTTCTGTCCATCAAAAACACCTACACCATCGCTTCTGTATATGCCATTTTCTTTTACCAAATCTGTCATCATGAGACGATGTGCTTTGAGAAGATCTTCCTCTTTGTATGGATCTAACTCAAATAGAATGTTGTATGCTTCATTAGCATTCATAACTTCCAAAATCTCGTTAGGTGGTCCAAGAACACGCTTTCCTTCGATGATTGCTGTTATCTGTTCAAGCGAAAGTGAATTGTTTTCTATTGCTAAAGAAGAATGAATTGTTTTGATGCGATTTTCTTTTCTTAACGTTGGAGTTGGTATATCTTTATCATTTACAGACATCCTTCCAAGAGTTTCCGCTATTTCAATAACTAAAGATGTCATCTCATCTGTGACCGTAAATGGCGGAATATAAGAAGGTCCTGTAAATTTATTCATTTGACTCTTTATTAATTTTCAACTTTACAAAGATAAGAAAAGGCTAAAGACGAAAGGCAAAAGGCTAAAGATTTTTTTAAGGATATTGGCTGCTGGCTATTGGCTGTTGAACTATAAATCTCTACACTCTAAACTCTAAACTCTACACTCTACACTCTAAACTTTCAACTTTCAGCTGTGAGTTATGAGCTTTTTTGAAAATAAAAAGAATATGATTTTTAGAATTAATCATTATTTTTGTAAACATTATTAGCATAAATGAATTTAATACAAATAATTATGAGAAAAAACGTTATTATCATGGCATTAGCAGCTTTAACATTGGCTTCGTGCAGTGAGAAGACTGAAAAACAAACGGCTTCTTACACTCCTCCTCAAGACATCGTCATCGAGTCCGACATCATGACTCCAGAAGTGATGTGGTCGATGAACCGCCTCGGCGAATATGCTGTCTCTCCTGATGGCAAACATGTAGTCTATAACAACACCTACTTTATTATTGAAGAAAATAAAAGCAAGACAGACATTTACATCATCGACATTGATGGCAATAACAACAAATGCTTGACTTCTTCAGCATCAAGCGAATATAGTCCTGTCTGGAACAAAGACGGTTCTAAGATTTTGTTTATGACAGCCGACAGTGGCGAGATGCAGGTCTGGGAGATGAACCCTGACGGCACTGAAAGAAAACAAGTCTCTTTCGTTGAAGGTGGAGTCTCTGGCTTTAAATATTCTCCAGATGAAGCACAGCTCCTATTCACAGCTGAAGTGAAACTCAAAGACAACGTAGCAGACGTCTACCCTGACCTTCCTCTTTCTTCAGGAAGAATCAACAACGACTTGATGTATCGTCACTGGGACCAATGGGTTGACACATACGCACATATTTTCATAACCGCCGATAACGGTAAAAATACAATGGACATCATGGAAGGCGAAATGTGGGAAGCTCCTGTAAGACCTTGGGGCGGCATGGAACAAATCGCATGGACCAAAGACGGACAAAACATCCTTTATTCTTGTAGGAAGAAAGTCGGCAAAGAATATGCAACTTCCACAAATACCGACATTTATAAATACAACATCCCAACAGGCGAATGTGTTAACCTCACAGAAGGCATGATGGGTTACGACATGAACGTCGTCGTTTCTCCACAAGGCGACAAAATCGCTTGGGAAAGCATGGAACGCGATGGCTATGAAGCCGACAAGCAACGCCTATTCGTTATGGATTTGAATACAGGCGAAAAGAAAGACTATTCAATAGGCTTCGACCAAAACGCCACTCACCTCCTCTGGGCTCCTGACGGACAAAGCATTTACTTCATCAGCAACCTCCACGCAACAGAACAAATCTACGCTTTGAACCTCGCAACAGGTTCTATCAGAAAGATAACAGAAGGCAAACACAATTACATCTCATTGGCTTGGGCAGGCGATAAATTAGTCGCTGGTCGTCAGTCGATGTCACACGCAACAGAGTTATATCTCGTCGACCCACAAAACGGTGAAGCCACACAACTCACAAAAGTCAACGACTACATCTTCGACAAACTCACAATGGGTAATGTTGAAGAACGCTGGGTTGAGACAACCGACGGCAAGAGAATGTTGACATGGGTCATCTACCCTCCTCATTTCGACAAGAACAAGAAATATCCAGCTGTTCTCTTCTGCCAAGGCGGACCACAAAGTGCTGTAAGTCAGTTCTGGTCATATCGCTGGAACTTCCAGATGATGGCAGCCAACGATTATATCGTCGTTGCTCCAAACAGAAGAGGTCTCCCAGGCTTCGGTCAGGAATGGTGTGAAGCCATCAGCGGCGACTACGGCGGACAATGTATGAAAGATTATCTCTCAGCCATCGACGCCATCGCAAAAGAGCCTTTCGTTGATGAAAACAGACTCGGTGCTGTTGGCGCAAGCTTCGGCGGCTATTCTGTATTCTGGCTCGCAGGACATCACGAAGGACGTTTCAAAGCTTTGATTGCACATGACGGTATGTTCAACTTCGAATCACAATATCTTGAAACAGAAGAGATGTGGTTTGTAAACTGGGACCTCGGTGGACCATATTGGGACAAGGAAAATCCAGTAGTACAATGGTCATACGCCAACTCGCCACATAAATTCGTCGACAAATGGACAGCGCCTATCATGGTCATCCACGGTGGCATGGACTACAGAATCTGCTTCACACAAGGAATGCAAGCATATAACGCAGCGGTGCTGAGAGGCATTCCTGCTGAGTTCCTTTACTTCCCAGATGAGAACCACTGGGTTCTCAAGGCACAGAACGGAATCTTGTGGCAAAGAAGATTCTTCAACTGGCTTGATACTTATTTGAAGTAATTCATAATTCATAATTCATAATGCATAATTGTAGAGATACTCAATGTTACTTTAGAAATAAACAAACATTGACACATCTTGAAATAAAAAAATCTCGTCTGGATTTCAGGCGAGATTTTTTTGTTATTATTTGTTATTTTAGCAATTAAATATTATCTTTGCAACAAATAACATTTTGTTTGTTAACATATAAATTGTCAAATTATGAATAATATATTATTCAATATAGCATCCCCAAACGAAGTTGCCAAACAGATTGCCTCAAGAGTCAAGGCAAGGCGTTTAGAACTTAATCTGACGCAGGAAGGAATGTCGGCAAAAGCCGGTGTCAAGTTTGCAACATATCGCAGGTTTGAACAGACCGGTGAGATTTCGTTACGAGGATTGCTTCAAAAATGAGGAGTTCGAAATTATTGTAGAGACATTATCCCCATGGCATTTATGAATTAGAAATTGTTACATCTTTACTTGGTAACTTTAAAATACTCCAACATTTTCTTATAATTATCTTGTGCCGTAAGACAAGTGTCACGGAGATACCCTCTGACCGATTCCCACTGACTTAAACCTCTATAATAGAAATATTTCAAATCATCAGTAATTACAAATGGGACTATCTTATTCGCAAGACATTCCTTGAACATTATCAGTCGCCCCACCCTGCCATTGCCATCTTGAAACGGATGAATACGCTCAAAATGATAATGAAAATCAAGTATATCATCGAGAGACTTTTCTTTTTTTGAATTATATTGTTTCAATAATTCTTTCATTTCTTGTCCGACAAGTTCAGGTCTCGTCGTTTCGTTACCGCCGACCTCATTTGGAAGTTTTTTATAGTCGCCAACAGAAAACCAGGATTGCGAAGAGTCCTGAGTCCCATACTTCAACATTCTATGTAAATCTTTTATAATCCGCTCATCGAGTTTTTCATTAACACAATCTATAATATAATCTATACATTTGAAATGGTTGACAGTCTCAATTATATCATCAACGGAAACAACATCTTCCGTTATGCCAATTGTGTTTGTCTCGAAAATATAACGAGTCTGTTCATGTGAAAGTCTGCTTCCTTCAATATGATTAGAGTTATATGTCAGTTCTATTTGCGTCTTATGATAAATGCCGCCTTTGATTTTATTTTCTTTTTCTAAGCGAAGAGCATGAACCAAAGGCGTTTCCTTTACCGAATGTTTTCCTTTTTGAGGTAGACTTGCATCTTCGGGAATATTCCACGTCTTTCCCGTCAAAAACGCTCCTTCAATCTTACCATAAACACAATAATTACGGATTGTTCTTTCAGAAACTCCATATTTAGAAGCAAAATCTTTTACTGACAAATATTTCATATCGGCAAATTTTTAATGTAAAACGTGTACAAAAATAGCAAAATTTTCCGACAACGGCAAGGTTTAAAAACAATTAGGAGTTAGTAGTTATTTTTTTCTCACAGGGGTTTTTGTTATTATTTAGCGCCACATTTTAACGCACATCGCATTTTTCTGTCCGTTCTCAATAGCCTCACCCAAAGCATGTCTTGATTTATTTCTGATGTAGTTAATTGTGCAATTGGCAACTGCACAATTTTATTTTGTTCTAATTGTGCAATTGGGAATTGCACAAATTCAAACAGATGCAAACGTTTTGTCATATTAAGAAATTCTACTTGACTATATGTCTCATAAAATTTTACCATATTGTACAAATGACGTTTTCCAAATATATTGTCCAACTTCCCAACTCGTAAGCAATACCTCTACATTAACATTTACAACTGCAGATATACGATGTTGCTCTATTAATGAATTAACATATTCAAATTGTTTTTCTAACTCATTTTGAGTATAAAGTTTTGCGATTTGGTTTTTTGATTCCATAAACATTATAAAATTAACATTGGTTTCACTCTGCAAATTTAGAATATCGGAATCAAATAAAAAAGTTAAAAAATGTTAAAAAGTGTAATGAAAAATTAACATTATCCTTTAATAATCTCATAAATAAAAAAATCTCGTCTGGATTTCAGGCGAGATTTTTTTTTGTTTGATAATGTGAAATGTTGTGGTTTATATTCTTTCTCCTTCGAATGCTATACTTCCAGTAACTGTTCCTGCATCAAGTGTTATGTTTTCTACAACAATATCAATATTACCCAATGTTATTGGTGCTACCCAAGATATTGCACCACCTACTGGTTCTTTAACATAAACACCACCTAATTCTGATTCTCCTTCTAATGTTACTAAAACACCATCTACATATTCTTGTAACGCAAATCCAAATTCTGACTCACCTAAACGCATGCCGCTTACATCACAAATACCTCCTACTCTATAAATTAAACTAGATCCTTGATAAACTGAAACAGTAACATTATTTGTAAAAGTTTCTGTTATTTTACATAAAAGTCCATCAAATTCATTCACAATAGAACCATATTCTTCTGATACAATACTAAGAGTAGCTGAGAATATATATTCTCCAACAAAATCATCCGCATAGTTTATTGGTTCTGGATCTGGGTTACAACTTGTGAATGTCAAAGCGCATAATGCTAACAAGCATACTAATAATTTTTTCATCTCTTTTTACTTTTAAGTTAAACATTAATTTACTGATGCAAATGTATCTTAATTACACTATCAATCAGCAAATTAACTGTAACTATAAGTAGCAATTTATTAGAATATTTGTAATGAAAGATTGTCCTTTTTGTTAACAGATTAGAGATGTAAAGTCACAGAGAGGCCAAGTCTCATAGTCACAGAGTCTCAATGTTAAAATAACAAAAAAGATACGCGTAAATACTTGTGATATGTGGATATTAAAGCTCTTTACGGCTTTTATGATAATCTGAACAGTCTTTAAAGAAATCGTGGTTTAAGGCTTCACTTATTTCAAACAATAAATCAGTGTAAATCCATGAGCGACGGAATACCTTATATAAATTTTCTCTGGTGCAATTCACTTGCGACGACAGCCAAGTGATGCTTCGGCCTTGTTTTACCAATTCGCTTTTAATCAAATTGCCGATATGCAATTCATTTTCCTGATATTGTCGTCGTTTTTCCATAGAATCTGTTTTTACGTTCAAACCTTGCTCATAAGCAATAAAAAAGCGTGAACTGCTTTCATTGCCTCATTAGACTTAGTAGGTTCTGGTAAAACCGTTGCAACTAAATAAGCACGATCAATTCACGCCGTTTGACGTAAAACAACTTGATCCCTTATTCTCCTTGCATATTAAATTTACCAGATTTACTAAGTAGAGAACAAGAGCATTAAGCTCTGTTATATAATATGTTGATTATATTTATCTTTCTATAATTTCCTATTTTTTGATTGTTGACAAAGATAATATAAAATTAACAATTGACAATTACAATTAACAAATTTTATCTATTCATAATTAAACAGAGACGCATCAATTACATATTGTTTATTTTTAATGGTGTAATTGGTACGTCTCTACTTGTAGTCTTGTTGTCTTGTTGTCTTGTTGTCTTCACTCCCCAAGTCCATACTTTCTCAACAATTTATTCCAGTCTTCCGATTCCAAGAAACTGAGCAAATACGGATTTATCTTATTGACAAGATATGGTTGCGACGACATAAAACAATAATATTCTTTATTATTAGGCAGTTCTATCAATGTTATCTTCTTAGTTATACTCTTTTCTTTCTTATTGAAATAATAGCTTAATGTTGCGCCATCGTCGACTAAAGCATTTATCTCTCCTTTTTCCAATGCGTCAAAGGCTGCTTCAAAAGATAGATATTTCTTGTATTTTATATGTTTGTAATCAAGATAAATTGCAGTGTTCCGTCCTTCCAGACAACCAACTTTCATCTTATGTAAATCGTGAAGGTTGCTTACATTATTCTGTAATCTTTTCGTCGTCAATTCTGATGAAATAGTAGCAGTGAAGCCGCTGATAATCAAAATCGCTACTAACATCCATATCGTTGCTAATATCTTGCCGTTCTTAGTCTGTGGCGATTTGTCGCCGTAACCAACTGTCGTCATCGTCACCCACGACCACCAGAATCCGTCTATAATTCCATTGACTTTATCATTGAATGCAGGATTATTTTTTCTTTCCGCAAGCCATATCAAGGTTCCTATGCAGAAGTTGATGAATAACAGCAATCCGATAGTCTTTAAAAAAGCTATAGAAAAGAGATTCTTCACTATGGTCACAAATCCTGATTCGTCGTGGTTTTCAACGGCGACGCACATAGAAGTTATATAAAACGGCTGCGTCAGGAAAGTGCTGTCGGCATGTGAAGAACTAATCGCCATCGGCGCAATGGAGATATTAATTTCGCCTTCGGAGATATTCGTCACTACTTTCTCATAATCTGTCTGAACGAAATGATAATTCACGTTTAACGAATCGGATATCACATTCCATAAATCTATCGTAAGACCAGAAATTTCCTCATTATCAATAATGATAAACGGCGGACTGTCAGTCACTCCTACCGACAACTCCTCGCCTTCCGCCTTTAACGAAACAGCTGAAATAACAATTATCATTAATAAAATTAAACGTCTTAACATAAGAATCATTTTCAAATGCTAAAACGTTTAAGAAAGGATTTGGTTTTATTAAAGACTACAAGTCTACAAGACCACAAGACAACAAGCACTTATAGACTTATAGTCTTGTGCTCTTGTTGTCTTCTACAATGTGTGTATTTATTCCACATATCACAAAAAAGGCTAAAGAATAAATTAAATCTTTAGCCCTTTATCTTTAGACTTTAGCCATTAGCCATTAGTCTTTATTATCTTCTCATTTGTTGTTGCTGTTGTCTTTGCATCTCTTCCAAGCGTTTTTGGAAATTAGATTTCTTGACAGGTTTTCTCTTAGCTTTTTCAATTTGCTTGCGTAATTTATCTTCATTAAGGAAAATCTTGAAGAGATACATTTGCAAGAAAGTGATTAAGTTGACTAAGAGATAATAGTAGCTCAAGCCAGCTGAGTAGCTATTGAATATTCCGAGGAACATGATTGGCATGAGATACATCATCAGCTTCATACCTGGCATTGCTTGATCGCCTTGTGCTTGTTGCATTTGTTTGTTGTTGATGTAAGTATAAAGCAATGTTGAAACTGTCATCAATAATGTGAACAAACTGACGTGATCGCCATAGAATGGGATATTGAATGGTAAATCCAAAATGCTGTCGTATGTTGACAAGTCGTCTGCCCATAAGAATGGTTGTTGACGCAATTCGATACTTGATGGGAAGAAACGGAATATCGCTATCAAGATTGGGAATTGCAATAACATTGGAAGACATCCTGATGTTGGGCTTGCGCCAGCTTTCTTGTAAAGATCCATGATAGCTTGTTGTTTCTTCATGGCATCTTCTTGTTTTGGATATTTTGCGTTGATTTCGTCGATTTCTGGTTTCAAGACGCGCATCTTAGCTGATGACATATATGATTTGAAAGCGATTGGCATCAAGCATATTTTGATGATGAGTGTCAACACCAATATTACAACGCCATAACTCCAGCCGTAATGTCCCAACCAGTCGAATACATTGATAACTATGAGTTTGTTAATCCAAGCGACGAGTTTTCCGCCGAGAGGAATCTGGTCTTCAAGATGTAAGTCGTATTGTTTCAAGACTTTGAAGTTATTAGGACCGAAATAATATGACATTTCAATCTTATTGTCTTCGTTCAAGCCTTCAAAAGGAACGTCGATAACGGCGCTCATAGATTTTTGGTAACGTTTGTTTGATGGTCTTGATTTAGTATGTAATTCAACAAATGCATCGTTGAAACTATCTTTTGAGATAAGAGCGTAGCTGAAGAATTTTTGTTTGAAGGAAATCCATTTCACGCCTGAACTCAATTCTTTTTCTTCATTAGCGACTTCTGTCTTAGAAAGAGCTTCCACGTCGTTGTTTGTATACATATAATAAATAGTCTCGAAATTGATGCGGTCGCTAGCTTTTTCTTGTTTAAGAACATCGACAGCCCAATCCATTGTCATGAAGCGTGTGTTAGCAGGAATGATGCCTTTGAGGTTATTTGTAACAATGTCGAAGCCAAGCATATATTGGTCTTTGTACATTGTGTAACGATATTCTAAATATTTATCAAGGCTCTTGTTGCCTTCTGAGTCAGCGACATAAGCGCGGAGCGACATCACTAAAGAATCTCTTCCGTCGAGTGTTATAGTTTCATTTCCTTCGTAAGGCAAGCCGTTGATATAAGGCTCGAAATAAAGGTCGTATGAATTGATTCCTTTACCATCAGCGATAAATTCGAGGTTGAATCTTGAAGTCTCTTCATCGAAGCCAATCAAAGGAAGCGAGTCGTAAGTCTTGTAATCTTTAAGTTCGACAGTCTTCACATAAGCACCTCTTGATGAAAGGTCTACTTTGAGCAATTCGTTTTCTAGAGTCCATGTTTTGTTTTCGCCTACAGATGCGTTTGCGAATGAACCGAATTGATTGTAACGTGCTGTGTAAGATTCGTCTTTAACAGAATTGTTATTTTCTGTCATGATAACATTTGCTTCAGCCATTGAGATAGAATCCTTGATGAAGCGTTCTCTGTTGACTCTGTTAATAGAGTCTTGAATGTGACGTTGTTGTGCAAGTTCTTCTTTAGATGGTGTCATCCATACTGACCAACCGATTAAGATTCCTAAAATGAGGATGATACCAATAAGAGAATTTTTATCCATATACTTCTATTTAATTTTTAAAGGTGCAAAAATAACATAAAAGAGTATTTTACATTATTTTTACACCTATTATTCGATGATAAAATTTGATATTTTATTGATTATTTTCCGCTATATTCAAGCATAGCTTTCACGAAACCGACGAACATAGGATGTGGTTTTGCCACTGTGCTCTTATATTCTGGGTGATATTGTGAAGCTACATACCATGGATGGTCTTCGATTTCAACGACTTCAACCAAGTTTGTATCTGGGTTGACACCTGTTATCTTCATGCCGTGTTTCTTGAATTCTTCGATATATTCGTTGTTGAATTCATAGCGGTGACGGTGACGTTCTGAGATAAGTGTTTCGCCGTATGCTCTGTAAAGATTTGAGTTTTCGTCAACTTTACAAGGATAAGCGCCGAGACGCATTGTGCCGCCCATATTGGTGATATTCTTTTGTTCAGCCATGATGTCGATGACTGGATGTTTTGTATCTGGGCTCATTTCGCGTGAGTGAGCGTCTTCGTAGCCGAGGACGTTTCTTGCGAATTCGACGACGGCGCATTGCATACCGAGGCAGATGCCCATGAAAGGAATCTTGTTAACGCGAGCATATTCAACAGCATTTATTTTACCTTCGATGCCTCTGCTTCCGAAACCAGGAGCGACTAAGATACCATCGACGCCTGCGAGAATATCCTTAGCATTTTCTCTTGTAATTTCTTCACTATGGATGCTCTTGATATGAACTTTTGTCTCATTAGCAACACCACCATGAATCAAAGCCTCACGGATTGATTTGTATGCGTCTTTTAATTCTACATATTTACCAACTAAAGCAACAGTGATATCGTGTTTTGGATTGTGAAGACGTTCCAAGAATTTCTTCCAGTTTTCAATGTCAATTTTTTCTGGTATTTCTGTGTTTGTCTTTCTTAACACTTCTCTATCAAGGCCTTCTTCCATCATCAAGACTGGAACGTCATAGATGGAGTCGGCGTCGATACATTCTATGACTGATGTTTTTTCAACATTACAGAACAAAGCAATCTTAGATTTGATTGATTGTGAGAGATGTTTTTCACAACGGCAGACGATGATGTCTGGTTGAACACCTTGTTCTTGCAATGATTTTACTGAATGCTGTGTAGGTTTGGTCTTGAGTTCTTGTGCTGCAGAGAGGTAAGGAACCAATGTAAGGTGGATAACCACTGAGTCTTGTCCCATTTCCCAACGCATTTGGCGGATAGCTTCTACGAATGGCAATGACTCGATGTCGCCTACTGTGCCGCCGATTTCTGTGATAACGAAATCATATTTTCCTGTATGACCGAGAAGCTTGACGCATCTTTTGATTTCGTCTGTGATATGAGGAACGACTTGCACTGTTGAGCCAAGATATTCGCCTTTTCTTTCTTTATTGATAACACTTTGATAGATACGACCTGTTGTGACGTTATTAGCCTTTGAGGTCGCTGTATTCGAGAAACGTTCGTAGTGACCTAAGTCGAGGTCTGTCTCTGCACCGTCTTCTGTCACGAAACATTCACCATGTTCGTAAGGATTTAATGTACCTGGATCTATATTGATATATGGATCGAGTTTTTGGATTGTTACTGAAAATCCTCTACCTTGCAACAATTTTGCTAAAGAAGAAGAAATAATACCTTTACCCAAAGATGATGTAACACCACCGGTTACAAAAATGTATTTTGTCTTTTTCATAAAAAAGGATTTTATACGATAAAACAACTATTTAGACGGGTTGCAAAATTACTAAACTTTATTGACAAAAAAAAGAGATTTAATTTTTATTTTTTTCAAAACATGATACTCCACTCCTAACTCCTAATTCCTAACTCCTAACTAAAAAATCCTGCCGTCATAGCAGGATTTTTTTCATTGTTCCAGATACATTCTCAAAAGGCTTCTATTGGGATGTTGTTTCAGTTTCTTAAGAGCTTTATCTTTAATCTGTCGCACTCTTTCCCTTGTCAAATCCAGTCGATATGCAATTTCTTCTAAGGTGTAGTTATGCGACACATCGATGCCAAAGTAAAGATTTATAATTTCCCTTTCCTTATCCGTTAGTATCGACATAGAACGACGTATCTCCGTTCCATCGAATTTGCGGATTATGCTTTCATCTGTAGAAGCAGAGCCTTCAGGAATCAAGGTGTCAATCAACGACATGTCGTCATCGTCTCCCATTGGCGCGTCCATTGACACTTCTTTCGCATTCATACGGAGCGCGGCCATAACCTTGTGTTCTGGCAAATCCAATTCTTCTGCAATCTCATTAGTCGTTGGTTGACGATGATATAGCTGTTCCAGTCGCATTGATGTCTTCTTGATTTTAGATAAAGCTCCAACCTGATTCAAAGGAAGTCGCACCATCCTCGATTGTTCTGCCACAGCTTGTAATATGGATTGACGAATCCACCAAACAGCATACGAAATGAATTTAAATCCTTTTGTCTCATCAAATCTTTGAGCTGCTTTTATAAGGCCCACGTTGCCTTCGTTAATCAAATCTGGCAAACTCAATCCTTGATTCTGATATTGCTTTGCTACTGAAACCACAAATCTTAAGTTTGCTTTTACCAGTCTCTCAAGAGCAATATCATCTCCAGCCTTTATTCTTTGAGCAAGCAACACTTCTTCTTCTGGTGTCACCATATCTTCTCTTGCTATGTCAGCAAGATATTTATCAAGAGATCCTAACTCTCTATTTGTTATCGATTTTGAAATTTTTAATTGTCTCATACATTAGTCTAACAAAGTTATTTCTAGATTGTTTTATAGTTTTTATTTCATCCACGATTTTTATTTACATACACTAATCCGCACTAATATTTCGTGTTTATTTGTGCTTTTCATGGACTTTTTTTTCATCGATAAAATTCGAAAATGATGTTATAAGTTCCGGTAGAATTTGTTCCTTCTATTCTAACCTTACCGTTTCTATCATTGCTCAAAGCTTTTTTAAGTTCATTCTCAGAGCTTACCTTTTGATAATTAACAGACAATATTATAAAATCGTTGGTAATCCCTTTTTGCTTAAATATTCCATCTTTAACTTCAACCACTTTTAATCCGTGATTTATTCCAAGTTCACTTTTTAATGATGCAGGCAATGCTTGTGCTTTTATTCCCAACACTTCATTATAGAAGCTATCGCCGTCCTTATGCATTTCTTCTGTTCCCTCCAAATTCTTAAGAGTCACTTCTTTAGTCAATATTTCGCCATTACGTTGTATCTTCACACTCACCTTGTCACCAGGACGATATTGTCCGACAACGCCCACCAATTGTGAATTTGAATTAACAGAAATATTATTGACGCTCAACAAAATGTCATCTTCTTTAATACCAGCTGCTTTAGCACCACCTCTTTCGTTTACTTCCATAATATAAACACCTGACATCTCTTCAATACCTTTTGCTTCTGCAAGTTCCTCTGTTATTTCAACGATGCTTATACCCAAATATGCTCTTTGTAATGAACCATATTGCAAGAAGTCTTCCACGACTTTCTTAACTATATTAGAAGGTATTGCGAAAGAATATCCCTCATAACTACCAGTACGCGATGCAATTGCCGCATTGATTCCAATGAGATTACCATTCATGTCAACCAATGCTCCGCCGCTATTACCTGGATTTATAGCAGCATCTGTCTGAATAAACGATTCAATAGTACTGCCGTCTCCCAAAATATTGATATTACGTGCCTTCGCACTCACAATACCTGCCGTAACAGTTGACGTTAAATTAAATGGATTACCTACTGCAAGCACCCACTCTCCTACTTTCACCTCATCAGAATCAGCAAAAGTAAGATATTCCAAACCAGATGCATCAACCTTAATCAATGCCAGATCTGTACTAGGGTCATTGCCTATGATTGTCGCTGTTCTTTTATGTTTGTCATTGAAAGTAACTTCAATTTTGCTTGCGCCTTCAACAACGTGATTGTTTGTTACGATATAACCATCTGGAGAAATAACGACGCCTGAACCGTATGCAACTGAAACATTATTAGGGACCTGCATATGACCTCCATACAATTGTTCTATCAGAGAACCAAAGAAATCATAATAACTATTACCTCTTGCAACAACTTCCGTAGTGATATGAACTACAGTATTTACTGTCTTTTCTGCAGCATCAACGAAGTCATTTTCTTCATCATAAGACATAAAACTAGCCTTCATCGCTGGAACATTTTTCTCGTCAATCAAATTTGTCGGCCTTTCAACATTTGCCATTGTTTGCTTCAACTCACGTTGTGACACATACAGATTGACAATCATAACACATAATGCTATCACAATAGCACTTAAAGTCACAAATAACACTTTTGTTTTATTCTTCATATTTTAAAAATTAGTTAGTTAATAAAAATGATGCCTATAATTATTTAAAAAATCTTTTCAGTAGACATCGACCTGATTTCTTTAAAGAGTAAAGATTCTTTTTTCGATATGGTTTGTTTTTAAAAAAATGCTATTTTTACAACATCAAAATTCCTGCCAAAACAAGAATGTTTTTAAACTAGATATTTTTATGAACAACTCTATAAATCAAAGCATTAACTTCAGCAAATTTCATGGTGCTGGTAATGACTTCATCATGATAAACGCAATTAAAAACGAAATATTATTAAGCGAGGAATTAATATACAAAATGTGTGACCGCCGCATTGGCATCGGTGCTGACGGACTGATAATGTTATTGCCATCTGAAAGCTATGATTTTAGAATGAAATATTACAACTGTGACGGCAAAGAAAGTACTTTTTGTGGTAATGGAGGTCGTTGCATAGCAGCCTTCGCTTATCAACAAGGCATCATAAAAGAAAATGCGACATACGAAGCTGTCGACGGCATTCATAATGTCAGTATTTTGCAAAAATCTTTTAACGAATTTCATGTGGAATTGTCAATGTGCGACATTTTGTCTTACAAATGTGATGAAAACACCCTTTTAATCAACACAGGTTCACCACATTATGTTAAAAAAATTAACAATCTGTCAGATTTAGATGTCAACGCAGAAGGTGCTAAAATTCGTTATGACAAAAAAATATCAGAAGATGGCGTCAATGTTGATTTCTTATTAAATGACAATGGCAACATTCATATAAGGACATACGAGAGAGGTGTCGAGAATGAGACTCTGGCTTGCGGAACTGGCGTAACTGCTTCTGCAATAGCAGCTTCATTGTGGTTTGGAGGTAATGACATTGATGTATATACACAAATAGCCAAGTTAAACGTCAGATTTGATAAAGAAAACGAGCAATTTAAAAACGTTATTTTATCAGGTCCTGCGGCACACGTTTTTGACGGAATATTTATCTTTGCATCTCAAAAATAAAATCCATGTTCGCACAAAACGAAAATATAATCATAAGAGCTGCTGAACCCAAAGACGCTTCATTAATATATAGGTGGGAAAACGACCAGGAAATATGGAGAGTAAGCGAGACTTACATGCCCTATTCTCTTTATCAGATTGAAGAGTTCTTGCTGAACAACAGAGATTTATTCTCCGTAAGACAGATTCGTTTCATCATAGAAAGAAAAGAAGACAACAAAAACATCGGCTGCATCGACTTATACGACTTCGACCCGATACACATGAGAGCCGGCGTTGGCATTCTGCTGCAAAAAGAATTCAGAAAACAAGGTCACGCCCAAGAAGCACTGCAACTACTAATCGACTACTGCTTCAACACCTTGATGCTCAAACAAATCTATTGCCTTATCGATGTACTTAACACCGACAGCATTAACTTATTTACCAAAATAGGATTCGTTCAATGCGGCCTCCGTAAAGAATGGATAAGAACACCAAACGGATTCATAGACGAAATTGAACTTCAATATATTAACAAGAATTTCCAATGAATACCTTGAAATCATATCATAAAGAACACATCAACAAAATGAAAAAAATGAAACGTATATCATTTGGAGTATTCTGCATATTACTGATATTGTTCGCTTTCATTTTCATAAAAATGTATAATGCCATAATTACGCCTAACATTTCAACAAAAGGGAATTATTCTTTGTACATTTATTCTAACTACGATTTCGAAACGATAAAGAACACTCTTTATTCTGATAATATCATCATCAACAAGAAATCTTTCGAGTGGGTCGCTAAAAAACTCGACTATCCACAATACGTAAAATCAGGGCATTACATCATTAAAGACGGGATGAGCAACCGTCATCTTTTAAATATGCTTCGTTCTGGCAGTCAGACGCCTGTGAAATTTACCTTTAATAATATAAGAACCATTGAACAACTTGCTGCTCGCATTGATGAACAACTTGAAATTGACTCATTGTCGATTTTAAATGCCATAAATAAAAACGAAGACCTTAAGGGAATGGGATTCGACAAAGAAAACGTCGCTGCTTTATTCATTCCAAACACCTACGAATTATATTGGAACATTGAGCCTGACGAATTCATTGAGAAAATGATCAATGAATATAAGAAATTCTGGAACAAAGAACGTACATCTAAATCCAACTCATTAAAGATGAATCCCATAGATGTAAGCATCATGGCTTCTATTGTCGATAAAGAAACTACAAAAGTATCAGAAATGCCGCGTATCGCTGGCGTTTATATCAATCGACTGAAAAGACACTGGCTGCTTCAAGCCGACCCAACCTTGATTTTTGCTCTCGGCGACTTTGAAATAAAAAGAGTCCTTGATATTCATAAAGAAATAGATTCCCCATATAACACATACAAGTATGCAGGACTTCCTCCTGGACCAATATGCATTCCTTCTATCGCTGCAATCGATGCTGTGTTAAATGCTGAAAATCATAAGTATTTCTATTTTTGCGCAAAAGAAGACATGTCGGGTTATCATGTGTTTGCAAGAAATATGAGAGAACATAATATCAACGCAGAAAAATACAGAAAAGCATTGAATAAGAAGAAAATCTGGAAATAACATTTATTAATTCATAATTCATAATGCATAATGCATAATTATAAGCTCAAAACTCATAGCTCAAAACTCACAGCTTTGCTATTGACACTTGCTTTTTCATTGACAGCTTTCTCACAAGAAAATGATTCATTAAGAGACGTCAAGAAAAATGTCAGTATTGTCTTAGGCACCGAGGCAGCTCTTTATGCAGGGTCAATGACAGGATTATACTACTTATGGTACGCCGATTATAACCAAGGTTCTTTTCATTTTCACAATGATAACAACAACTGGCTTCAAATGGACAAGGCAGGACATGCCACAGCTGCTTACCATATAGGAGCTATTGGATATGAAGCTTTACGACTTGCTGGTTGCAATGAAAAAAAATCAACATTATATGGAGCACCAATAGGATTTGTTTTCCTTACTACTGTAGAAATTTTCGACGGTCTTTCTTCTGGTTGGGGATTCTCTTGGGGAGATATGGCAGCAAATGCTTTGGGAACGGGATTGTTCATGGGACAACAAGCTCTATGGCACGAACAGAGAATATCTATGAAATATTCCTATCATAACACCCAATTCCCTCAATATTGCCCTCAACTTTTAGGCACAACACTCCCAGAAAAAATGTTAAAAGACTATAACGGACAAACTATCTGGATGTCGTTCAACATCAAGTCTTTATTTCTTGACAAAAACTCAAAATTCCCAACATGGATAAATATCGCATTAGGTTATAGCGGAAATGGCATGACACACAGCACTTATAACCCTACTCCTGACTTTATCCGCACACGACAATTCGTGCTTTCCCCAGACATAGACCTAACAAGAATCCCTGTAAAAAACAAATTCTTAAAAACCACTTTAAAAGTGTTAAGTTTCATTAAGATTCCTATGCCAGCACTAATGCTTGATTCTCAAGGAAAATTCAGTGCTTACTGGTTATACTTTTAAAAAAACTGTTGTCTGATGTATGTTATCCGTTGACTTTTTTTATCTTTGCAAAAATTAAAAAATATGAGAAAAGCATTTAAAATTATAACATTAGGTTTAATATTATTTTTAGCCAGCTGTGGCAACAACCCAGAAAAATCTAGAGTTTATTTTGACAAAGGAATGGATTACCTCTATTGTTCTCAGTTTGAAGAAGCTATAGAATATTTCGACAAAGCTGTAAAATATGACATAGAAAACCATGAAGCTTATTTCTATCGCGGCTGCGCTAAATACAACATCTTGCAAAAAGAAGCTGCTTTGGAAGATTACAACAAAACCTTAGAACTAAATCCAAATTATCTCCAAGCTTATTTCAACCTCGGCTTATATTACAGAAGCATAAATGATCACGATATGGCTTGCTATTATTTCAAAATAGCAGAAGCAAAAGGCCGACCAAATATGGAAGACTACACAAAACATTGTAGATAACAACCAAGAACCATGAACTATGAACTATGAACTATGAACTATGAACTATGAACCATGAACTATGAACTATGAACTGCTATGGTAAAGACTATAATTTGGGATTGGAACGGAACTCTTTTAAACGACCTTGATTTATCCTTAGAATCAGTAAACGTTTTGTTAGAAGAAAGAAATCTTCCTACATTAAGCATTGAAAGATATAGAGATATATTCGGGTTCCCTGTCGTGGATTATTACGTAAAAGCTGGCTTCGATTTTGACAAAGAGCCATTTGAAATACCAGCAAAGAAATACGTCAAGTTATATGCAGCTGGAGCTTCTGAATTAAAATTATTCCCTGACGTTGTTGAAACTCTTACTTTCTTCAAAGAAAATAATTACCGACAAATTGTATTGTCTGCGATGAAAGATGACAATCTTAAACTGATGATTCAAAATGCAGAGATATCACATTTCTTCGATGGCATTTTCGGTATTAGCGACAATTACGCAAGAGAGAAAGTATCTTTAGGGAAACAAGTTGTCGAGAAATTAAATCTAAACCCATCTGAGTGTCTTATGATTGGCGACACATTACACGATGCTGAAGTAGCAGAACAATGCGGATTCGACTGTATCTTATTCAGCGGAGGTCATGTTTCCAAGCAGCGTCTCGAAACAAAGAACAAACCAATTATAACCAAACTGAACGAACTGAAGAATATCAAAACTCTTCAATAACTTCGAGATAATTGTCGGTGGAAACCAATTCACCAGAAATATCATAATATCTCCACTCTCCTACTTTCGCGCCGTCTTTAAAAATACCTTCTTCCTTAACTATGCCATTGGGATAGTATTGTATATAACTTCCATTTAATTTGTCATTGACGTAATAGGCTTCCACCATAGGAACGCCATTGTCGTAATACCTTGAATACAAACCATTTTTCTTTCCATTTACGTATTCTGTTTCTTCTATGACAAATTGTGTCCCCGACAAATATGCCAATGTTTTTCCAACCAAATATCCATTATTATAATTCTCTTCCAGAATAATTGAACCATCTTCCTCACTATAATATTCCCATTTATCCTGTTTCTTTTTGTTGATATATTTACCCTTGGCTATAAGCTTACCTTCAGGAGAATATATCTCACTTTCCATAACACCGTTTTTTGAATACTTGTTCTTTGCAAACAAGTTGCCATCTTCTGAATAATAAAGGAACTCACCTACTGGTTCATTGTTTTTAAATTGACCTTTGTAATGTATTTGTCCATTACTATGAAAATCTATCCATTTACCCTGACGACGACCTTCTTTATCTGTTTTATTATAATTATCTTGAGCACAAAGATTATTTGAAAACAATAATGATAAAAGCGTTAATGAGAGTATGAATATTTGTGTTAATTTTTTCATAATTTGTTTTTTTGCAAAGTTAAAAAGTTTTTAGATTTAACGTATCTTTGCAAAAAAAGTTGTTTGATTTATGGCTGAATATTCATCTATATTGTTAGAAAAAGCAGTTGACGAATTATCAAAACTACCAGGCATTGGCAGAAAGACCGCATTACGACTAGCATTACACCTATTAGGTGAAGATAAAATCATGACTGACCAATTATGTAAATCGTTGAGTGACATGAGAAATAATATAGTTTTATGTAAACGCTGCTATAACATCAGTGATGAGCCTGTTTGCTCGATTTGCTCCAATCCAAAGCGCGACGAGTCTCTGCTGTGCGTTGTCGCCGACATGAGAGACGTGCTCGCCATAGAACGAACTTGTTCATTCAACGGTCTCTACCACGTCCTCGGAGGCATCATCAACCCTATCGAAGGAATATCTCCAAACGACTTAAGAATCAACGAACTCTTCGAAAGAACCCTTAAAGAAGACATTAGAGAAATAATATTAGCACTACCAGCAACAATAGAAGGCGATACAACCAACTACTACCTCTCTAGAATATTAAAAGATTTTAAGGGAACTATAAGCACTATCGCAAAAGGAATCTCCGTTGGCGACGCACTCGAATACGCCGACGAAGTGACCCTGGGAAGATCTATAGCGAATCGTATTCCATATAATAAAAATTGAAAACTGAAAATTGAAAGTTGAAAATTGGTTTAGAGTTTAGAGTTCAAAATTCATTGTCAGTTGCTCATTCTCAATTGTTAATTTTTCATTCTCAACTTTTAATTGTTCATTGTCAATTATACATTCTACATTCTCAATTTCCTCAAAAAGATCTAGCTGGTTTTCTGTGAGATATAACTCTGCAGGAACTTCATATTCATAATGAGATATGAAACGTTCTATGCTTTTCTTCACTAGTTTAATAGGCGTTGTTTTCCTAGCCTTACAATAGTTTTTGAGAGATTTATATTGACCTGATGTCAATTTAAAAGTCACCGCATGATATTTATACCTGCGGCGACTTTTTTTCTTATTTCTATTAGACGACATAGATTCCTTAATTTTCAGTTTTCAGTTTTAAAATTTCAATTTTTCATAGCTTCATCAAGCATCATTTGTGCAAGTCGTTCAGCCTCAGCTTCTGTCTTGCCTTCTGAATAAACTCTGATGATAGGTTCGGTATTTGACTTACGCAAATGAACCCATCCTTCTTCAAAGTCTATCTTAACGCCGTCTATTGTTGTAACTTGTTCGTTTTTAAACTTATCTGCAATTTTTTCTAAAATCATGTCCACATTGGTCGAAGGATCGAGTTCGATTTTGTTTTTCGACATATAATATAATGGGAATTTTGATTTCAATTCTGAGCAAGTGCATTTTTCTTCACAGAGATAAGTGAGGAAAAGGCCAACGCCGACGAGAGCGTCGCGACCATAATGCAATTCTGGATAAATGATGCCGCCGTTGCCTTCGCCGCCAATGACCGCATTCACTTCTTTCATTTTTTCCACTACATTGACTTCGCCTACTGCAGCTGCAAAATATTCTGCGCCAAACTGTTTTGTCACGTCACGCAATGCGCGTGTTGATGAAAGATTTGAAACGGTATTGCCTTTTTTATTTTTCAAGATATAAGAAGCCACTGTAACCAAAGTGTATTCTTCTCCATACATTTCGCCGTTTTCGTCTATGAAAGCGAGACGGTCGACATCTGGGTCAACGACAATACCGAAGTCGGCGCCGACTTCCTTGACCTTAGCGCAAGTCTCAACAAGATTTACAGCGAGAGGCTCTGGATTATGAGCGAACTCACCTGTCACCTCGCAGTTTAATTCAATAATATCATTTACGCCTAATTTTCTGAGTAACATTGGCATTGCCATTCCGCCTGTCGAGTTGACAGCATCGACAACGACCTTAAGATTAGCTTTTGCGATTAAATCTTTATTTACGAGAGGAAGTTTGCAAACCATATCGACATGACGTTCAATCCAGTCGTTTTCAAGAGAATAAGTTCCGATTTCATCTATATTAGAAAATTCGTAATCATCGGCAGCTGCTTTTTCTAGCAGCCATTCTCCATCAGCTTTTGAAATAAATTCACCTTTGTTATTCAACAATTTAAGAGCGTTCCATTGTCTTGGATTATGACTCGCTGTCAAAATCACGCCACCATCGGCTTTCATTTCTGTAACAGCTACTTCAACTGTTGGTGTTGTGCTAAGACCGATGTCAATTACATCTACACCCATAGCTTGTAAGGTTCCACAAACCAATTGATTTACCATAGTTCCTGAGATACGGCCATCGCGACCGACAACGATGCGAGGACGACTTACGCCAGAACGGCGAATCAGACATACAAATGATGATGTGAGTTTTACAATGTCAACTGGAGTGAGTCCGTTATCAGGCATTCCACCTATTGTTCCACGGAAACCAGATATAGATTTTATTAATGTCATAACGTTATATTTTTTGCAAATATAAGGTAGTTTTTCTTAAATTTGCAAAAAAAAGATATGGGTTTTAACGACGATAATTTTCTAGATGACTACGAGATTCAAGAACTGATAAATCGCTTTGAAAATCAGCTCGAAAGCGGTATGCCTCTTTTCTTTGATGCCGATGAATTGAATATTATCATTGAACATTACGTCCAGAAAAACGACATTCAAAAAATCAATATCATTGCCGACTTGGCAAGCACTTATCACACAAGCAATCCGCTAACAAATTTGATTATGGCAAAGAAATATCTTTCAGTTCAAGATGCTTCTAATGCCTTGCCATATCTTCTCGATGAAATCAACAATACTGAAGATGCAGATTATCAGTTAAGTTTAGGATATTGCTACTCTTTGTTAGAAGAACATAAACGTTCTTTGTCGGCATATAAAAAAGCCATCAAGCTTCTTGATAACGAGAATTGCGACGATATATATAATTCCATGGCAGTGGAATACATGCTGTTACGTGATTTTGAGCGCGCGCTTCATTATTTCAAAAAAGGACTGAAGGCTAGTCCCGACATCGCTGAACAGTATGCCGAAATCACAAACTGCTACTTCTTCCTCGACAAGGCCGATGAAGCCATCGAGTTCTTCAAAGGCGAAGTCGACAAAAATCCTTATAGCATTACTGCTTGGATGACTCTAGGCAACTGCTATCTAAGAGCTCATCTCCTCGAAAAAGCTGTCGAACAATATGAATACGCGATGGCAATCGACCAGCATTTCCCAAGCGCGTATATCAATACTGCCACGATTTACAACGAATTAGACAGATACCAAGACAGCATCGACATTATCGAGGAAGCATTTAGAAATGATGTGAAGAAACCTATTTTATATTGTCTTTACGGCGAAGCTTTAGCTAAAACAGGCAATAAACAAGAAGCGATTTATAATTTCAACAAAGCCATTGAATTAGATGAAAACATAGCAGAAGCTTATGCAGGAATAGGATTTATCTTTTGCGAAGAAAACAATCATCAGTCTGCAATCAAGTTTCTGAAACGAGCTCATACACTCGCTCCTTATAACACTGATTATATTTACGTTCTCGTTGAAGAACATAACAAAATTGAAAAATTCAAGACTTCGTTAAAATATTTAAAGGAAATAGAAGAACTTTTTCCTTACGATGTGAATTTATATATCGCATATATGGAAGTCTATATTTTGTTGGACGACGTGAAAAATGCGATTAAATATATAGAAAAAGGATTGAAACTGCTTGGACGACAAGCTTCTTTGTTGTACAGACTGGCTTTTATAAATTTCGTTGATGAAGATTTTGAGTTAGGAATGTTAAACCTTGAAGAAGCATTGACTCTTGATTACGAAGGCGTACAAGAATTCATCGATTTCGATCCTAATTTCATCTTGAATAACGAAGATATTGTAGATTTAATAAACAGATACAAAAACAACTAACAAATATGAATCAATACATTGCAAATTTTCTTAAAGGAATCGGAGTCGGTTCTGCAAACGTAATCCCTGGAGTTTCTGGAGGAACAATAGCACTTATCACTGGTATTTTCGAACGCTTAATCAATGCGTTAAAATCTTGTAACTTAACAGCTATTAAGTTATTTTTCACTGGTAAATTCAAAGAATTTTCCGAATACATTGATTTAAAGTTCTTGATTTCTGTAGGTTCAGGCGTCATCGTTGCAATCTTATCAATAGCAAGATTATTTGAGTTCTTATTTGATAAATATCCGATTTACCTCTGGTCATTCTTCTTCGGAATGATTTTAGTTTCAATATATTACGTTGGAATAACAATAGAAAAATTCAATTGGAAAGTCGTTCTCTCATTCATCATTGGAACAGCATTCGCATTGTTCATCGCATTTGGAACACCAGCAAACGAAAACAGCAACATTTTTTACTTGATAATCTGTGGTGCAGTGGCAACTTGCAGCATGATTCTCCCTGGACTTTCAGGTTCTTTCGTTTTGGTGTTAATGGGTAATTATCAACTCATTATGATTGACGCCGTCAACGACTTGAATCTTCAAATATTACTTCCAGTTGTATTAGGAGGCGTCATTGGTCTACTCGCATTCTCTCACCTTTTATCATGGATTTTCAAAAACTATAGAGATATAACCATCGCTGTTTTGACAGGTTTCATCTTAGGCAGCATGCCTATCATCTGGCCTTGGAAAAACGACGTCATCACATATTTCGGCAGCGAAGCAAAAGTGACAGGCTACGAATATTACTTCCCTGAATTCAATATGGAATTCGCTACAGCATTAGTCATCATGCTCATAGGAGCAGCCTTGATAGTGTTGACTGAGAAGATGGCGAAGAAGACTAATTCATAATTAAGAATGAAGAATGAAGAATGAAGAATGAAAAATTAAATATTAAATATTAAACATTAAACATTATAAATTATACATTATACATTATACATTATAAATTATAAATTATGTTCGGTTTACTTGGAAAGTCATTAGGTCATTCTTTTTCGAAGGATTATTTCACCAAGAAATTCTCCAAGTTAAACCTTAATTATTCTTACCAAAACATTGAACTTGAAGATATAGCTGACATAATTCCTTTTGTTAAGGAAAATAAAAACTTAAAAGGATTTAACGTCACGGTTCCTTATAAAGAAGCAATCATTCCATATCTCGATTATCTTGATGATACAGCTAAAGAAGTAGGAGCTGTTAATACAGTGAAGGTTGAGAATGGAATGTTAAAGGGTTTTAACACGGATGTTATAGGTTTTAAAGCTATCAGCTGTCAGCTGTCAGCTATCAGCAAAAAAGGGACAGCTTTGATTTTGGGCAGTGGCGGCGCGTCGAAGGCGGTTCAATATGTTTTGATGAAAGAGAATATTCCTTATAAGATTGCGAGTCGGGCTTTTAAGTTAGGAGTTAGGAGTGTGGAGTTAGGAGTGAGTGGTAATCAGTTAGGAGTTAGGAGTGAGGAGTTAGGAGTGAGTGGTAATCAGTTAGGAGTTAGGAGTGAGGAGTTAGGAGTTGGTTATGAGGAGATTAACACCACGGGATTTTCTCCTTATTCCATCATAATAAATACAACGCCAGTTGGGATGTTTCCAAATGTTAATGAATGTTTAGAACTTCCCTACTCCACCATAGAATCGCGTCATATCTTCATCGATTTGATTTACAATCCCGAAGAGACACTATTTTTAAAGAAAGCCCGACTAAAAGGAGCATCTACTTTTAACGGAATGATTATGTTACACGAACAAGCAGAAGCCTCCTGGAGAATTTGGAATAATTCATAATTCATAATGCATAATTCATAATTAAAAATACACTTAACACACTACACTATCCACATTTAAACAACTCTAAACCCTAAACTCTAAACTCTAAACCCTAAACCCTAAACCCTAAACCCTAAACTCTAAACTTTAAACTTTAAACTAATAAAACATGGATTTCAGCAAACAGATAGCAACAGAATTTTCAGTAACACAAACGGTTGCAAGTAATGTAATACGTCTTTTGAGTGAAGGCTGCACTGTGCCTTTCATCGCTCGTTATCGTAAGGAAATGACAAACACGATGAATGAAGAAGTCGTTGCCGCCATACAAAAACGTCTCGAACAACTCGACGAACTCGAAAAGAGAAAAGAATCTGTACTGAAATCCATTGCTGAACAAGATAAGCTAACACCAGAACTTGAAGCTAATATCAAGAAAGCTACTACTTTACAAGATGTAGAAGACCTTTATCTGCCTTATAAACCAAAACGTAAGACCAGAGCAGAGATAGCTCGTCAGAAAGGATTGGAACCTCTTGCTAAATTGATTATGGCACAAAACAGCGATGACGTTGAAGGACTTGCGAAGAAATATATCGACAAGGAAAAAGGCGTTGAAGATACCAAAGACGCTTTGAAAGGAGCCTGCGACATCATGGCAGAATGGATTTCAGAAAACATCAAAGGACGTAATCAGATTCGTAAGATATATCATAAAGAAGGCGTCATCTCCTCGACATTAGTCAAGGGCAAGGAAGAAGAAGCTAAGACTTACCAGCAGTATTTCGATTGGAAAGAATCTATTGCCGAGGCACCGAGCCACCGTATCTTAGCGATGTTTCGTGCCGAGGCTGAGGGACTTCTTAAAGTCAAACTGAAAGTCAATGACGAAGAAGCACTTAAGACATTAGACAATATCTTCATCAAAGCCGACAACTCATCGACAGACTTAGTACAAGACGCAATCGACGATGCTTGGAAGCGTTTGCTTGAACCTTCTTTAGAAACAGAAATTCGCGCTTTATACAAAGAGAAAGCCGATGAAGTAGCAATTAAGGTTTTTGCAGAAAACCTTCGTCAGCTTTTGTTGGCAGCACCTATCGGACAGAAACGCGTACTCGCCTTAGACCCTGGCTTCAGAACAGGATGTAAAGTCGTTATTCTCAACGAATACGGAGCTTTATTACATAATGAGACCATCTACCCTCACCCACCACAAAATGAAACCAGACAGGCGACAAACAAAATTCGCTCGCTCGTAAACGCATATAAGATTGAAGTCATCGCCATCGGCAACGGCACTGCAGGTCGCGAGACAGAAGACTTCATCCGCGGAATACAATTCGACCGCGACATAATCGCTGTCATGGTCAACGAAAGCGGTGCTTCTGTCTATTCAGCTTCAAAGGTCGCTCGTGACGAATTCCCAGAATACGACATCACGGTGAGAGGTGCAGTCAGCATCGGACGTCGTCTCATGGACCCGCTCGCCGAATTGGTCAAAATAGACCCTAAGTCAATTGGCGTCGGACAATATCAGCATGATGTGAATCAGAAGCTTCTGAATGAAGAACTCGGCCATGTCGTTGAGAGCTGCGTCAATGCCGTTGGTGTTGAGTTGAATTCTGCAAGCGAGCAGCTGCTCTCATACGTCAGCGGCGTCGGTCCGCAAATCGCTAGCAACATAGTGAAATATCGTAATGAAAACGGCGGCTTCAAAAGCCGCAAGCAGTTACTGAAAGTGCCTCGTCTCGGTGAAAAAGCATACGAACAATGTGCAGGATTCTTGAGGATTCATGATGCCGCCCAGCCTTTAGACGCAAGCGCCGTACACCCAGAAAGCTATCATATCGTTGAGAAAATGGCAAAGAAACTCAATGTAGAAGTGAGAGAACTCATTGGCAACAAGGAACTTATTTCAAAGATAAATCCTAAAGAATTCATTGAAAACGACTTCGGC
The DNA here is from genome assembly GCA_045657145.1 of Bacteroidales bacterium. GTDB lineage: Bacteria > Bacteroidota > Bacteroidia > Bacteroidales > F082 > Limimorpha. The sequence goes on from JAZOSK010000108.1 coordinate 27,557, forward strand.
ATCGAGACGATAAACGACATCATCAGCGAACTTGAAAAACCGGGTCGCGACCCTCGTAAAACATTCGAAGTGTTTGAATTCAACAAAAATATACGTACTATCAATGACTTAAAGGCAGGAATGCAGTTGACAGGCATCGTGACAAACATCACCGCTTTCGGCTGTTTCGTCGACCTAGGCGTGCATCAAGACGGACTCGTTCACATCAGCCAGATGTCAAATCAGTTTATCAAAGACCCAAACGAGATTGTGAAACTCAATCAGAAAGTAAAAGTTACAGTAACTGAAGTTGACGTCGAAAGAAAGAGAATAAGTTTAAGCATGAAAAATGCTAATTAACATAATTTAATGAAATAATTATCGTTGATAAGATATGAGAAAGATTTATATAATTTTAACAACGTGTATCTTATTGTCGCTCATAACGACAGACATAAAAGCACAAATCGTCAAAGGCGAAGCTTTCCTTGGCCTTAACGCAACTCAAGTCGATGGAGACCAGGCATATGGATACAAGCATTGGGGAATACATGGTGGTTTAGGCGCAATAGTTCCTGTATTTCAAAAAGATAACTTCAGCATCGACATAGCTCTTGAAGTGGCGTTCAACCATAGAGGCGCGCATCAAAGGAGAATGTATAACGACACCCTTAGTACTGGCGAGCTCATAACAGGAGAATATGACCTTCAACTGAACTACCTTGAAGTGCCTTTGATGGTATATTTCAGCGACAAGCAAATAGCATCCTTTGGCATTGGCGCCTCATACGGAAGACTCGTAGGCCTGAAAGAATACGAACACGGAAGACTTACTGATGTCAATTTGAATTATCAAGGAGACGACAAATATAATCTCAACGACTGGTGCGTACTGGCAGATTTGAAGTTCAGAATATACGAGAGACTCAAATTAGGCATTCGTTATCAATATTCTATGGCGAAAATCAGAACCAGAGACTTTTATCTTATCAATGGCGATTTTGATTGTACTCGCGATCAATATAATAATGTGATAACAGCCAGATTGATATACGTCTTTAACGAAGACAGAAGCCAATACATTTACGACACATACGAATTCCACGGCGACAATCCAAGGATACATCAGAAAGCCATCGACAAGAAATTAAAGAAGCTGAGAAAACAACAAGCTAAAGCAGAAAAAAAATCCAACTTATAAGTTGGATTTTTTTATTATTGACAAATTATTCCACTTCAATCATTCTTCAAATAATCTATCGGATTCAGATAGAACATCTTCTGCCATCCAAGCGGAGCTTTGTCGATTCTCCAAGGATACAAAACCAATGTGCCGATTCCATAATGCAGATGCGCTGGTGTGTTGATAGCGTTTCCAGTATTGCCGACAGTTCCAATCTCAGTATCTTGGTCTACAAAAGCAAAACGTTTGGTTTTTATTTCATCCAGATGAGCGTAATAATGAATTCTCCATTTAGGACCAAGCACTGTCACGAACTTACCGCTTTTGTTACCTTCGGATGTAGCAAGTACGATTCCTTTCGTTGAAGAATGAACGCCAGTGCCTTTCTTTGCGAAGACATCGACGCCTTTATGAACGACGGAACTCCCCCAGCCTCCATGCCAAAACGTATTATGGTTGTAGCTGTTAGAGTTCGCACCCACGACAGGCATCTTCAAGTTTTGAGGAATGAGGAGACCTATTATGATGATTGAAAGAATTGCAATAAGAATTATTTTAATCCATTTTTTCATAGTTACTTTAATTATAAGCGTACAATAAAATCGGTTTATCAGATTGTGTTTTAATACTTTCAATATGCTTCATCATGGAATTTGATACTGCGAAACAACCTTTGCTGACAGGCAGACAAGGCAAAGGAAATGTCTCGAATCCTAAATTGCCTCTATGTATAAGTATTTCTCTCTCTTTAGCATTTGAATTTGTAGAATCAAGTCCGTACAAAAAATATCCTTCTTTAAAATAAGGCTTAGACATTGGCGTTAAACTTCCTACTTTATATTTACCTAAACTGGAGTAGCAGCTCCCCTTTTCATTACTAAAAGTTGGTTTTAAAGTAGTTTTAAAAGTTTTATAAATAGTCTCAAAAACATTATCACATTTACCAAGACCATGTGCGCATAGACTTTTGTCCACGATTTTATTCTCTTTAAAACTATAGATATAGAATCTCTTGATTCCAGATGGTTTGGAAAAATCCGTTAGGAAACAATATTCCGTGCTATATCCATTATCCTTGCAATAATCATATATTTCAGAAATATCAGAAGGCACATCGTTAGTAATGAATAACTTTGCTACAAAAACTGCAATAAACAAACAACATAAAATCAGCAAGAACTTTTTCATAAGATATTTTTATTTATGTTTAACTTTATTAATTTCACAAATATTTCTTGATTAACTTTTTAACGCCCCAATTTATAAAGAAGACAAGCAAGTACAAGACAATAAATATGATAATATTCACAACATAATATTCCGTCCAGTCCTTGCTGTAGCAAGGAATATTTGTTGGCAAATCAAGATGTTCGCCTAATTTCCAGAGGTCGTTTTTGCAAAGTTGAAATGCTGCGTCGCAATTGATTTTTCCGTATCTGTTATATAACCATGAACCAAACCACACGAACGGAACATTATAAACAACACTCATTATTAGCACCAGCAATCTAGGTTTAGAAAAACCTTGACTCATCTTCTTTGCAGCGACATAAACAACAGACAATGTTGACGACAACAGCACTGCATATTGCAAATACAGATTGATATAAACACAAGCCTCGGTATATGTCCATCCAAACATCTTAGATAGCCATGTTATAAAAGCGCAGCACGCACCAAAGATTGTTGTAATTATGTAAAAGAAAATGTTTGACACGAATTGTTTTGGAAATATAACTATTGAAGTTTGAATATATTGTTTGGAGGGAAAAAATATTACAAATATTCATTTTGCCACAAAAAAAATGTAACTTTGTGGCAAAATTTAGATTTATGGGCGCTAATAGTTCTTATAAGGCAATGTATGACTTTGTTGAAAAAGCAAACGACGGAACGATTTTCATTCCTGATGATTTTGTGATATTCGGCACTCCAGACGCAATTCGTTCTGGATTGACTCGCTTATGTCGCAACAACAAATTACATCGCTTTGCCAAAGGTATTTATTATGTACCCAAATATGACAAATGGGATGGTTCACTCCTTGAACCACCATTGGATGTCATTGCACAAAAGATAGCCCAAAGAGATAATGCTCGTATCATACCAACTGGCGCATACGCTCTTAATAAAATTGGACTATCAACACAAGTCCCATCAAATATTGTATATATTACAGATGGTTCTGCTCGGCAAATTAAATTTGGCGATGGGAAAAGTATAACATTTCGCCACAGCAACGACCTTGGAAACTTCGCCTTTCAATCTAAACTAATGCAATTAGTCATACTTTCCATGAGGGAGATAGGCGAAACATCTATAACAGAAGAACAAATTACCAAAATTAAAAAAATGATAACC
>JAZOSK010000109.1:0-25148 GCA_045657145.1 Bacteroidales bacterium
ACGAAGTCAGGACGGCCGTTGGCTTCGATGAATTCGTCGGTGAAGACTTTCGCCATGTCGCCTGCGTAGAACTTCACATTATTGATATTGTTAAATTCGCTGTTAATCTTAGCGTCAGCGATGGCTTCTTCAACATATTCCACACCAACGACTTCTTTCACGAAACGAGCGAAATACAAAGCGATTGTGCCGGTTCCAGTGTAAAGGTCGTACATGAGTTCGTCACCTTTCACGTCTGCTAAATCGAAAGCGGCTTTGTAAAGTCTCTCGCCTTGATAGACGTTTGTCTGGAAGAAAGATACAGGACCGACTCTGAATTTGAGGTCGTCGTGACCTTCGCGTGGAGCTTTCATCGTCTCGATGAGACATTCTTCTCCGTATACGTTTTCAAATGGGAGGTCGGTGATGATGTCGTTGAATTTATTGTTGATGACCAACATTATTGAAATGATTTCTGGGAAGCGTTTCTGCATCTCAGGAATCATCACGTTTCTTACAAGGTCGTTTTCTTCGTTGATGACGACAATGACCATGAATTCGCCTTTGCCGTTGCAACGGATGACGACGTTACGCATCAGACCTTCGTGAGAACGAACGTTATAATATGATAACTTATGTTCTAAAGTGAAATCTTTGATAAACAATCTGATTGCGTTAGAAGGCTCTTGTTGCAGCCAGCATTTCTCTATGTCGATGACTCTGTCGAACAATCCTGGGAGGTGATAGCCGAAACCTTTCACTGCTTCTTCATCGTGAGTGCCAGCAGGTGCGCCGTCGACGAGCCACTTGCGATTTGAGAAGCTGTATTCCAATTTGTTACGGTAGAAATATTGTTTCTCAGAACCTAAGATAGGAAGTATCTCTGGATATTCCACTTTAGCGATTCTGTCGAGGTTGTCTTTGACTTGCTTTTGTTTGTAATGAAGCTGCCATTGATAGTCGATGTGCTGCCATTTGCAACCGCCGCAGAGACCGAAGTGTTGGCACACAGGTTCGACGCGTTTGTCTGACATCTGCTTGAAGTTAAGGATTTTGCCTTCGAAGCATTTTTTCTTTTTCTTAAAGACTTGTATGTCGACGATGTCGCCAGGAGCACCGAATGGGATAAACACTACTTTGTCGTCAGGTTTGGCAACGCTCATGCCTTCAGCGCCAGCGTCGATGATGCTGACGTCTTCTAAAAATTCAGGTTGTTTAATTTTCTTTTTCATGTTGCAAAGATAAGAAAAGGCAAAAGACTAAAGACAAAAGGCAAAAGATTTTTTTAGTTAGGAGTTAGGAATTAGGAGTTAGGAGTTGAGGGTATGAGGAACTAAGGGTATGAGGAATTGTAGGGACGTGATTCATCGTGCCATAATTTAGTATTAGTAGAGACGTATCATAGACACGTTAAAAAATAATAATATGTCTGATGCGTCTGTCAAATTGAAAATTGAAAACTGAAAATTGAAAATTAACTTTCCATTTTCAAATTTCAAATTTCAATTCAAAAAAAAACTCCTAATTCCTAATTAAAATGTATCTTTGTAAAAACGAAAATCCAACAAAAATGAAGATACTTCCTGTTGAAAAGATAAGAGAAGCTGATGCTTTTACAATTGAAAATGAACCTATTGATTCCGTCGATTTGATGGAGCGTGCGGCGTCGAAGGTTTATGAATGGTTTATGAAACGCTGCAAGACCAAGGAAGTCTCTGTTAAAATTTTTTGTGGAATCGGCAATAATGGGGGAGACGGCCTCGCTCTCGCTCGCATGCTTTATTTCAGCGGCATAATTCCGCAGGTTTTTATTGTCCGTTATTCTGACAAGATGAGCCGCGACTGCGAGATAAATTTCACTCGCCTTAAAGAAGAGACGGAAGTCCCGATGTACGATATCTTCTCTGAAGACGATTTCCCTCAAATTTATGACAACGACATAATCATTGACGCTATTTTCGGTTCGGGTTTAAATAGACCGATAGAAGGATTCACAGCGGAATTGATAAAATATATCAACAAATCCAACGCGATAAAAATCGCAATTGATATTCCATCTGGATTAATGGCGGTCAGCGGTCAGCAGTCAGCAGTCAGCAGTCAGCGGTCAGTTGCACACATTGTAAAAGCAGATTATACTTTGTCTTTCCAATTTCCGAAGCTGGCTTTCATGTTTCCAGAATATGATGCTTTCGTCGGAAAGTGGGAAGTCCTTGACATAAAACTTCATAAGGATTTCATTGACAATGTAGAGACTTTGAATTTCTTCACTACCGAAGATGTGGTGAAACCAATAATTCGTAAGCGCACGAAGTTCTCGCATAAAGGCACATACGGACATGCTTTGCTGGTGGCGGGTTCTTCGGGTAAGACGGGCGCTGCTCTTCTCGCAGCCGAGGCGTGTATGAGAACAGGTGTCGGTCTGCTGACGGCGCATCTTCCAAAAGACGCACTGCTTCCGATGCAGGTCTATCTCCCAGAAGCGATGACGAGCATCGATAAGTCGAATACACATTGTACGGAAATAAATGACATACTTCCATATACAGCAATCGGTGTCGGACCAGGAATAGGAAAGAATGAAGATACTGTGACGCTTTTGAAGAAGATAATTCAAGAAGCGACGCAGCCTCTGGTGCTTGATGCCGATGACTTGAATATCATAGCCGACAATCCTACATGGCTTTCGTTTTTGCCAGATAACACGATTCTAACTCCTCATCCGAAAGAGTTCGACCGTATGTTTGGAATGACGAATAATTCTTACGAGCGTCTTGAACTTCAGAGAAAAATGTCGGTCGTACATAATATAATAATCGTACAGAAAGGTGCGCATACTGCCATCACTTTTCCGAATGGAACGTGTTTCTTCAACTCGACGGGTAATCCAGGAATGGCGACGGCTGGCAGTGGCGATGTCTTGACGGGAATGATATTGTCGCTTCTCGCTCAACGATATACGCCACAGGAAGCAGCATTGCTCGGTGTTTATCTTCATGGAAAAGCAGGCGATGTCGCTGCGGAAAAAATCGGAATGGAGTCGATGATAGCGAGAGACATTATTGGGAATTTGGAATTGAGGATTTGAGGAACTAAGGGTATGAAGTTTTTTGAAAGTCACCGAGACACCAAGACACTGAGTTGCTGAGTTGCTAAGTTGCTAAGTTGCTAAGTTGCTAAGTCAATGAGTCAATAAGTCAATGAGTCAATAAGTCAGAGTCAGTGTCAAAGCTCAGAGTCAGTGTCAAAGTTCAGAGTCAGCGTTGATGCGTCTGTAGAATTGAAAATATAGAGTTAATTTTTTAACCTTTAAATTTAAAAGTTATGTTACCAAAAGCATTATCACAACGTTTGGTCAAAAGTGAGGACCTTAATCACCACAAGACGTTTTTCGCAGGAAGATGCGCTGAGTGGTTTGTTGAAACTTCGTTTATAGCAGTGGCTGAATATATCAACCCTCAACATATTGTATGCTTGAAAGTCCACGGACTGGAGTTCTTACATCCGATTTATGCTGGCGACGCTCTTTCGATAGAAAGTACGGTTATCGCAAACGGGAAAAGCACTTTGACGGTTTACACGAAAGTGACTTGTAACAAGACTCCAGACAGAATTTTTTGCGACGGTTTCGCTACATTCGTTCATGTTAATGACGATACCGTGCCACAGCCTCACGGAATCGTCATCACGCCAACGACAGAACTTGAAGCAAAGTTGCAGGAAGAAGCGAAACAGCTTGTGCTGAAGTCGAAGGAAAAGAAGTGATTGTCTTCTGTCAAATTGAATGTTGAAAATTGAAAGCTGAAAATTGGCGAAATATTTTTATTTTTGTAAAACAATTTTAAAAATACGCCGTTATTTTTTAGCTTTCAGCAATCAGTCTTCAGCCATCAGTGCTGGCGGCTGATTGCTGAGGCTGATAGCTAAAATTAAAACTATGATAAAAACAACGATTCTCTGGGCAGACGATGAGATAGAACTTCTTCGCCCTCATATTATGTTTCTGGAAAAGAAAGGTTATGAAGTAGTTACGACAAACAATGGCAGTGAAGCCATCGACTTGGTTCGTGAACGTCATTTCGATATAGTGTTTTTAGATGAGCAGATGCCTGGCATTTCTGGCGTCGAGACTTTGGAAAGGATAAAGCATGAATTTCCAAATATTCCTATCGTGATGATTACCAAGAGCGAGGAGGAAGGCGTGATGGAAGATGCCATCGGAAATAAAATTGCCGATTATCTGATTAAGCCTGTAAATCCAAATCAGATTCTGCTTTCACTGAAAAGAAACCTTGAACAGAAACAACTTGTTGATGAGAAGTCGACATCGAAATATCAGCAGGAATTCCGTAAGATTGGAATGGAGATGAACAACAACCTGAACTATAACGAATGGGTTGACGTTTATAAAAACCTCACTCGTTGGGAACTTGAACTTCAGAAGTCAAATGATGAAGGCATCAAGGAAGTGCTTGCAATGCAGAAGTTGGAAGCTGATACTCTTTTCTCACGTTATGTTGAGCGCAACTATGTCGATTGGGTGCAGCCAAATTGCGAAGACAAACCTACGCTTTCGCATACTTTGATTCGTGATAAAGTCATTCCTCATCTCGATGATAATGACAAGCCATTGTTTTTCATTCTTATAGATAACCTTCGTTATGACCAGTGGAAGTCGATTCAGACTTTGTTGGAACCTTACTTCAGAACTGAAAACGATGACATCTATTATAGTATCTTGCCGACAAGCACGCAGTATGCGCGTAATTCGATTTTCGCAGGATTGATGCCGCTTGAAATTCGTCGCCGTTTCCCAAAATATTGGGTCGATGAAGAAGATGAAGGAACTAAGAATCAATATGAAGAAGAGCTTCTTGCAGAGCAGTTGCGTCGCTTCGGAAAAAATATAAAGTGTTCTTACAATAAGGTTTTGAATCTTGCTGCAGGAAAGAAACTCGCTGAGCAGATGTCGAACCTGATGCAGAACAAACTCAATGTCATAGTTTATAACTTCGTTGATATGTTGTCGCATGCTCGTACCGAGATGGAGATAATCAGGGAGTTGGCGTCAGACGAAGAGGCTTATCGTTCTTTGATGCTTTCATGGTTTGAACATTCTTCTTTGTTCGATATCATGAAATATATCGCTCAGAAAAAATGTAATGTCATCGTCACTACCGACCACGGTTCTGTCTGGGTTAAGAATCCTGTCAAGATTTTAGGTGACAGAGACGTTAATACAAATCTTAGATATAAATATGGCAAGAGCTTGAAATATAATGCGAAAGAAGTGTTTGAAGTGCGCGACCCAGAAAAGATTTTCTTGCCTAAAATGAATGTTAGCACAAGTTACGTTTTCTCTCGAGCAAACGATTTCTTCGCTTATCCTAACAATTATAATTATTACGTCAATTATTACAAAAACACATTCCAACATGGTGGCATTTCGATGAACGAAATGTTGATTCCTGTTGCATTTCTTACAAGTAAATAAATTTTAACAATGCAAGATATAATATTCAAAATCAATAGTATAGAAGAATTATCGAAGGTCTCGGATTTGCTTATCAGCTGGCGCGACAAATCAAATATCATAGCTTTTTATGGTAATATGGGAGCTGGTAAGACGACACTTGTTAAAAACCTTTGTGCTAAAATGGGCGTGCAAGATGAGGTTAATAGCCCGACATTTGCTTTGGTGAATGAATATCAGACTGAAACATTGGATTCGGTTTTTCACTTTGATTTTTATAGAATTAAAAGTTTGGAAGAAGTCTTCGATATTGGTTATGAAGATTATTTTTATGGAGGTAGCCTCTGTCTTTTGGAATGGCCAGAACTAATTGACCCTTTGATGCCGGAACATTTCATAAAAGTCGAAATAACATTGGGTGACACTGACAATAGTAGAGTTATAAAAGTCAGCATGTTATAATCATAGCCATTGACTGTTGACCATTGACTATTGAACTTTGAATTGTGCTAAATAAAAGGTATTTTTTTCTTTGTTAATTAGGAAGAAATACCTTAACTTTGCATAAAATTTTTTTTATGAAGAAAGTAGTTTTTGTTGGTAGCGGAGCTATCGGAACGGCAATAGGAAATGTGTTGGCTAGAAAAGGTGTTGATGACATCACATTGCTTTCCATCGAAGAAGAAGTTGTAGAATCGATCAATAATTTAAGATATAACCTTACATATTTCCCTAACGTTAAATTGTCGAGAAACCTTAAGGCGACAACTGACATCAATGTGTTAAAAGATGCAGATGTTGTGTTTATGGCAATTCCATCAACAGCAGTTGTGGGCTATCTTTTCGCAAATAAAGAATATATCAATCCAAAGTCAATCATCGTGAATTTGGCTAAAGGTTTTGGTAAATGCGATTCTCTTATTCCAAATTGTATTCAAGATCATTTTTCGAATCCAATCATGATGATGAAAGGGCCATCTTTCGCTAGAGAGATAATAAATCGTCAAGATACAGGGTTTACACTTGCTTGTTCTGATAATAAGTATTTTAGTGAAATATCAGAATTGTTTGAAAACACTAATGTTAGATTTGATTTTTCAAATGACATAACAGGAGTTGAACTTGCAAGTATCTTAAAAAATATTTACGCTATCATAATCGGAATGCTTGATGCAAACTACGACTCTGCTAATATGAGGTCTTTGTTCATTACAAAGTCAATCAATGAGATGCGTAGCCTTATGATTACTTTTGGAGGACAAGAAATAACGATGTTCAACTACTGTGGCTTTGGTGATTTCGCACTAACTTCTCTCAACGACATGAGCCGTAATAGAACATTAGGCCTTTTGATAGGCAAGGGATTCTTCAATAGCGGAATATCAGAAAAAGTAGTTCTCGAAGGTCGTATCGCCGTTGACGTTTTCTATCAAAAAGTTCAAGATAGTGCGATAGATATAAATGCATATCCTCTTATGTCTGAACTCTATCATGTGTTCAATGATAACGATTACCCAACAAAGAAATTTGTCAAGAATGCCTTGAACAAAATAAAATAATAATTATGAGACGCATCAATTACATATTGTTAAATTCATAGGCGTAGTTGGTACGTCTCTACAATTTTCAACTTTCAATTTTCAACTTTCAATTTAAAAATGGGTGTTGTTGTTCGACAGAGCATAAAAGGTGCAATAATGAATTATCTGGGGGTGTTGGTGGGATTCATCACCACCTTTTTTATTGTTACCAAATATCTTACGACAGAAGAAGTTGGTTTGACACGCGTTCTCGTTGATGCATCTATTCTTTTGTCGAGTCTTGCTCAGTTAGGAACGAATACTTCCGCAATGCGGTATTACCCATATTTTAAAGATGAAAAGGAAAAAGACCATGGTTTCTTTGGCTGGTCTGTTATAATACCTTTCTTTGGTTTTATACTATTCTCAATATTGTTCTTTGTTTTTCAGCAGCCAATAGAAAAATACTTCTCACAAAACTCCGAACTTTTCGTTGATTACATCTATTTCGTACTTCCGATGTCGTTTTTTATGATGTATCTTCTTGTTTTTGAGACTAATTCAAATCTGTTGATGAGAATAGTAGTCCCAAAATTCATTAGAGAAGTTGGAATACGTATCATGACATTGATAGTTTATCTGCTTTATGCCTTTAGAGTGATAAACCTCGACGGAATGGTGATAGCATTATGTCTAACATACGGAATAGCAACGCTTTTTAATGTTATTTATCTTTTTACATTAAAGAAAGTTTCGTTCAAAATACAGCCTTCGTATGTTACGGCTTGGTTGCGTAAGGATTTCATTTTCTATACTTTATTCTTACTTGCAACTTCGTTAGCAGGTAATTTGATACCAGTATTGAATACTTTTTTCGTTTCAGGAAAACTAGGTTTGGCAGTAGCTGGTGTCAATACGATAGCTGTTTATATCGCAAGTTTGGTGGAAATACCATACCGCTCGTTGGCGGCGATATCGCGTCCTCATATTTCTCAAGGAATGAAAGATAATGATATGCTTGGCGTTAATAAACTGGTAAAAAGCGTTTCTCTACATCAGTTCATAGCTTCGTCTTTTATTTTCTTCATTATATGGATTAATATTGATTTGATATATGGTTTGGTACCTAATGGAAATGTTTATAACGAAGCTAAGTTCGTGGTTCTCATACTTTCTTTGGTAAAAATAACAAATACATCGCTCAATGTAGGAGCCACGGTTTTAAGTTATTCTAAATACTATTATTATTCATTGTTTTTCACCATAGTGTTGACAATAACGGCAATAGTGATGAATATCAAACTCATTCCGATATGGGGTATGGAAGGCGCTGCCATGGCATCGTTGATTTCATATTTGGCATATTATATCTTATTGTTAGCATTCATTCATTGGAAACTTAAAGTTATACCTTTGTCATTCAATGAATTATATACTTTGCTTATAATAGTTTCGTTATTTGTAATGGATTGGTTTTTACAGAAATATATGTCTCATCAATTAATATCATTATTCAATTTCGAGATAGTTGGTCAGTTGTTCGACTCAATAATCAGAACATTGTTGATGTTGTTGCTGGGAATAGTTGCAATATATAAATTAAGAATATCAAAACAAGTTAACGACATCATAGATAAAGTGTTGTCGTTGTTAAAAATGACAAAAAAATAATATGAAAATTGTAATCGTAGGACCTTCGCATCCTTATAGAGGCGGAATAGCGGCGTTTACGGATCGCCTTGCAAATGAATTCGTTGCAGAAAGTGATGATGTTCACCTGTACACGTTTACCTTACAATACCCTTCGATACTGTTTCCAGGCAAGACACAGTATTCTGACGCTCCAGCTCCAAAAAATATTAGAATTTTTAGGAGAATAAATTCTATAAATCCAATTTCTTGGATTAAGACGGCAAAGGAAATAAAAGCTAAAAATCCTGATATAGTGATATTTGCATATTGGATGTCCTTCTTCGCTCCATGTTATGCAAAAATGGCTAAGATAATATCAAGAAATAAAAAGACCAGATGCATTGGTCTGGTTCACAATATGATGCCACATGAAAAGTCTATTTTAGATAGAGTATTCTCTCCTTGTTTCGTAAAAAAAATGGACGCATTTGTGGCACTTTCAAAATCAGTTTTGGAAGACATATCTAAGTTAGATAAAAAATCAAAGCCAAAATGTTTTTCACCGCATCCACTTTATGACCATTACGGAGATAGAGAGGATAAATCTTTGGCTATAAATAGTTTGTATCTAGATGATAAATATAATTATCTTCTTTTCTTTGGCTTGATACGTGAATATAAAGGCTTGGATCTTCTTCTTAAAGCTATGGCCGATGAACGTATTGATAATTATCCAGTTAAGCTTATAGTGGCTGGTGAGTTTTATGAAAAGAAAGAGCCGTATTTACAGATGATTGACAATTATCAAATTAATGATAAAGTTATCATTTGTGATAGATATATACCAGATGAAGAAGTGAAGAATTTCTTCAACCTTGCGGATATGGTTGTTCAACCTTATAGGTCAGCGACGCAGAGCGGTGTTACCCAGGTGGCTTACCATTTTGAAAAACCAATGCTCGTGACAGATGTGGGAGGCTTGAGAGAGATTGTTCCTGATGGAAAAGTCGGTTATGTTGTTGAACCGCAACCTGTTAAAATAGCTGATGCTATCTGTGATTTCTATGATAACAACAGAAAAGAATTCTTTGAAAATAATGTCATAGAAGAAAAGAAAAAGTATGAGTGGTCGAAGATGTCGGAGACCATCAAAAAGTTATATAATGAAGTTTCAAAATAATCGCCGATGATGAAGAAGATAATTTCGCTTTTGACAAAGATATTTCCTCGTCAGATATTAATAAAATTTAGTTATTTGTTTAGTATTTTGATAAGGCCATTTTATTGGGGAAATAAAGTGGAGTGTCCTGTCTGCGGAAATCATTTCCGTAAATTCTTGCCTTATGGTTATGGCGAGGCTATGGATAATAGACTGTGTCCTAGCTGCTTGTCGTTGGAAAGACATCGTCTATTATGGTTGTATCTAAAGGAGAAGACTGGATTTTTTACAGATAATTTAAAGGTGCTGCACTTTGCTCCTGAGCAGCCATTCTTAAAGAAGTTTAAAAGCCTTAAGAACTTGGATTATACAACAGCCGACCTTGATTCTCCAATTGCAGACTTGCATCTTGATGTCACGAATATCAATCTGCCAGATAATACCTACGATGTGGTTATATGTAATCATGTGTTGGAACATGTTGATAATGTTGATAAAGCCTTTTCGGAAATTAAAAGAATCTTGAAGCCAGGAGGTTGGGCTATCTTGATGGTCCCGATAAATCCTAGTGTGGACACCTTTGAGGACTTGACGATAACAGATCCAAAGGAAAGAGAACGTCTATTCGGACAATATGACCACGTCAGACAATTTGGCCGCGACTATGCAGATATTCTGCGCAAAGCCGGATTTGATGTTGATGCCGACAGATTATATTTCGAACTGGAAGAAAACAGACGCGAAAGAATGCGTCTCGCCCGACCAGGAGAGGAGCTTGTTTATAGAGTTGTTAGAGGGATAGAGGGTTAGAGGGTTAGAGGGATTAGAGGGTTAGAGGATTAGAGGGATTAGAGGGATTAGAGGGATCCCTCATACCTTAGTTCCTACTTATAAAATTCAGGGTGCATTTCTCTGAATTTCTGCTCGAAATCCCAGAAACGTCTGATGCTTTTCTTGCTCCAGTCTAACCTCAATTCGTCTTTTTCTTCCTCTGTGAGATGCCAACCGATGTCGCTGTTGTGTAAACGTTGCATCAGAGTGTACATCATCAAAGCTGCAGAAACACTGATGTTGTAGCTTTCTGTAAAACCAAACATTGGGATTTTAACATACATGTCGGCGTGTTCTAAAGCGTAATCGCTGAGACCTGTCTTTTCTGTTCCGAATACTATGGCGACTGGTTGGTCTAAAGGAAGCTCGTCAGGTGTGAAGTCGTCTTGGTGAGGACAAGTAGCAACAATTTTATAACCTTTCTTGTGAAGATTGTCGAATGCTTCAGGTGTGTTGAAATCGTTTTCATTGTACTTTTTTAGGTCTAGCCACTTTACGCTGCCAACGACAATGTCTGGATTTACATTGTAAACCCAACGATTTTCTATTACGTGAATGTCTTGTATGCCGTTGATGTCGCAGCTTCTCAAAACAGCACTTGCATTGTGAGATTGGTAAATATCTTCTAACACAATAGTGACGTGACGAGTTCTGTAGTTGAGCACTTCTTCAAAACGTTTTTTTCTTTCTTCGGTCGTAAATTGTTGTAAAAATTTATATAATTCCTGATCCTTTGGTGACATTACTAATATTTTTTTTATTGTTTAAATTCTTGATTTCTACATTAATATAATAATGTGTATGTTCTGTTGCTTTTAAGTTTTTTATGTTAAAAATAATTGAGCAAATATATTTATTTTTTTTGTTGTTTTTTCAGATAAAAAAACTAAATTTGCAGTTCGAAAAACTAAATTTGATATGGCAAAACAAAATGTTAAGAATGAAGGTGATGAACGCCTCGAATCAATTGAAACAACTTTAACAAGAGCAGAACAATTCGTTATTGATAATCAAAAAGCTATCATTGTAGTATTAGCAATAATGGTTGTAGCAGTCCTTGCTTTCTTTGGTGTTAAGAAGTATTATTTAGAACCACGTGAAAAAGATGCTCAAGCTGCGATTTATCATGCAGAACAGTATTTTGAAAATGACAATTTCGCAACAGCATTGAATGGAGATGGTAACTATCTCGGTTTCGTAGATGTTATCAACGAATTCGGTGGAACAAAAACAGCTAACTTGGCAAAATATTACGCAGGTGTATCTTGCCTTAACACAGGTGACTTTAATAAGGCTGTTGAGTATCTTAAATCATATAAAGGTAAAGATGTATTGGTTTCATCTTTAGCATTGGGCGCATTAGCAGATGCTTATATGGAATTAGACAATGTAGCAGAAGCAGCTAAAACTTATGAAGCAGCAGCTTTGAAATCAGCTAATAGCTTCACATCTCCAATGTATTTACTCAGAGCTGGTATTGCTTACGAAATGGCAGGCAACTATGCAAAAGCTATCGAGGCTTACAATAGAATCAAGGCTGACTATCCTAACAGCAATGAAGGATTTAGCATTGAAAAGAATATCGCAAGAGCACAAGCTGAAATGAAATAATAGAAAAAAACATAGTCCGGCACCCGATTCAAAAAGAGTCGGGTGCTTTTTTTTTGAAGTAAATATGAAATAGACAATGAATAATGAAAAGAAAATAAAGCTGTTCACTGGTAATTATTTGAAGCTATGGATAGCTAACTTTATGATGTATTTTTCATTTTATTTCGTGACCCCATTGTTGCCGTTATATCTCCGTGATGTATTTCACGCAGATAAGGCAATGATAGGACTTGTGCTGAGCGGATATAGCATCGCGGCTCTTGCAATACGTTTCTTTAGCGGTTATATCGTCGATAGATTTTCTAGAAAAAAAGTGCTGATGATAGCTTATGCCTCATTCGCGCTTTTCTTCGCAGGCTATTATATTACAGGCTCATTGATATTGTTTGCTGTCATAAGAACTTTACATGGCGCGCCTTTTGGATTGACATCGGTGTCGAGCAATACCGTCGCAATCGATGTCTTGCCCTCGCAAAGAAGAGGTGAGGGAATTGGATACTGGGGACTTAGCAACAACTTTGCAATGGCGGTGGGACCTTCATTAAGCTTGCTTTTGTATAGTCATTTTAATGATTATAATATCTTATTTACAGTATCATTGTTATGCGCATTTGTGGGTTTGCTTATCAATTCCTTCGTGGATTGTAAGTATCGTCCGCCAATATTGGAAAAGAAGAAAGTGTCTTTGGATAGATTCGTCTTAATACAAGGCTGGAGTCAAGGCATCTGCATCGCGCTGATAGCAATGTCGTATGGAATACTTTCTACTTACATAGCGATTTATAGTAAAGATGTGTTAAATATCACTACAGGAACGGGAACGTTCTTTATGTTATTTGCATTCGGCTTGATATTGTCGCGTGTCGTTGGCGTGAAAGCTTTAAGCAAAGGCCATGAGATAAGAAATGCAACGTATGGAGTTATTGTCGTTGCCATTGGTTATTTGATGTTCGCCTTGTGGCAAAACATATGTGGATATTATATTTCTGCAGTTGTAATAGGTTTTGGTCAGGCAAGCATGTATCCAGCTGTGCAGACAATGTTTTTGAATATGACTACTAATGATAAAAGAGGAACAGCTAATGCTACTATATTGACAAGCTGGGACTTAGGAGTTGGTATGGGAATTATTGGAGGTGGTTATGTGGCAGAACATCTTGGTGGTTATAACGCGGCCTTTCTCTTGTCAGCAGCAGTTTCTTTGATGTCGGTTGTTTTATTTCTGTCATACGCAAAGAAAGTATACCTTAGAAATAAAATTGAAAATTGAAAACTGAAAACTGAAAATTGAAAATCTGTAGGGACGTGTTGATGACGCTGATGAAAATAAACAATATGTCGTTGATGCGTCTAATCAACTAGGATTTAAAAAACTTGTAGTCTTGTTGTCATGTAGTCTTGTTGTCTTTTTTTTTATTTTTGCAAAAAAGAAAAATATGAGAATTATATATTTTGGTACGCCAGAGATTGCGTCATCGCAGTTGGAAGCTATAATAGCGGCAGGTTATGAAGTAGCTGCTGTTGTCACTGTTCCTGATAAACCAGCAGGAAGAGGTAAGAAAATCCAAAGTTCAGATGTTAAGCTTACAGCTTTGAAGTATGATTTGCCTATATTACAGCCTGTGAGTTTGAAGTCGCCAGAGTTTATTGAAGAGCTTTCTTCATATAAAGCAGATTTGTTTATAGTTGTGGCATTCAGAATGTTGCCTGAAGTGGTGTGGAGCATGCCGCCTATGGGAACATTTAACCTTCATGCTTCGTTGTTGCCTCAATATCGTGGCGCGGCTCCTATCAATCATGCCATCATCAATGGTGAGAAAGAGACAGGTCTCACAACATTCCTTCTTGATAAAGAAATAGATACGGGCGAAATTATTATGCAGGAAAAAGTCGTTATTGAAGATGACGAGACTGCTGGAACTTTGCACGATAAGTTGATGTTATTGGGAAATAAGGTCGTTGTGGAGACAATAAAGATAATAGAGGAGGGCAGAGTTCAATCTCAAAGTCAGGAGATGATTATCGAGAGAGAGAATCTGCAGTTGAAGCCAGCTCCTAAAATCTTTAAGGAAGATTGTAGAATAGATTGGACCAAAGACGCTAAATTGATATACGATTTTATCAGAGGCTTGTCGCCATATCCTGCAGCTCATACTCAATTTGTTTCAGAAAATGGCGAGACCATTGACATCAAGGTCTTTGAAGTCGCTTTGAAAGAAAATAAATTGGAGGATAAAGATTTATATAAAATCAAAACAGATGGTAAATCTTATCTAGATGTTGTCTTGGGTGAAAATAATATCTCTATAAAAGTCATTCAGCAGGCAGGAAAGAAAGCGATGCCGATAGCAGATTTCTTGAGAGGTACACGTCTTGAAGGCTGTTGGCAAGTGAAATGAGAAATATTTTGATTATAATAATGGAATCTAATCTCGTGAAAATGTAAGGTTAGATTCCTTTTTTTATATAAACTGTGATTTTTTTTATCTTAAATTTATAAATATACATATGAAATTGAGTAAAAGATATGCGAAAATATCTCATTTCTTTGATTTTTTTTAATGAAAAAAAGAGATTTTTTTGTTGAATTTAAAAATATGCAGATTGCTGTGAATTTTAGTAAACACAAGCCTTTTGAGAAAATGAAAGGAAAAATGCCTTTGTGATTTGGAGTAATTATGATTTTTTTTTATTAAAAATATTTGTTTTTCTAATAATTAATAATTAGATTTGTGAGCGAAAACGATTAAGTTATAGTTACTTAACAATTTTAAAATTATATTTTAATTTAAATTGAATTAATATGAACAAGGCAGAATTAGTAAATGTCATAGCAGAAAAAGCAGGTATGACAAAGGTTGATGCAAAAAAAGCACTCGAAGCATTTATGGACGCATCAGCAGAAGCATTGAAAAAAGGTGAACGCATATCATTAGTAGGTTTTGGTACATTCTCAACAACAAAACACCCTGCAAGAAAAGGCCGTAATCCACAAACAGGTAAAGAGATTATGATTGCAGAAAAGACTGTAGTTAAATTCAAAGCAGGTGCTGAACTTGTAAAAGGTCTCTAAGATATTTTAAAAAAAGTTAAAAGATCGCTTCGGCGGTCTTTTTTTTTATGTGTTAAATTCTTAACTTTGCAACGCATAAAAAAGAAAATTATGAACAAAGTTAAATTATTTATTTTACTATTTTTCATTGCGCTTGCAACAAATGTTAATGCGCAATTTGGAATTGGACTGAAAGGAGGTCTCGATTTTAATTCAGTCACTCGCTCGAATGCAGGACGTGTAGATGAGACATATCATGCTAAAAATGGGGCAGACTATGGTATTATCTTGTCCTATCAAATCAATGATTGGTTTGCGATGAGAGCTAATGTTGAAATGTTGTCACGTTCTCATACTATGAAACGTAATCTGAATGCTGTTAAAGATATCTATACAGATTATAATAATCAATATCTTACAGTTCCTATTATGGCAGACTTTACATTTGGCGGAGCGAAGGTGCGCGGTCATTTTATCATGGGTGGTTATGTGAGCTATTGGATGTTGGCAAATGTCAGCGGAAATACCTTCGACCTTTATGATAAGATAATGCCATTTGATGAGAAAATGGAATTTAATGAATATCATAATCGTGTTGTTGCAGGTGTTGTCGCTGGTCCTGGATTAAGCTGCGATTTGTCTGATAATATTTCTTTGGAAGTAGATGCCTTGTTCTATTATGACTTGATGAGTTATATGAAAATAAGCAAGGTGTCGCCTCAGCCACGTTATAATAATACAGCTTCATTAACATTAGGTGTAATATATAAACTATAGTATCATGCGTAAAATATCAATAATAATATTAGCAGCAATCGCGCTGGCATTCAGTTCTTGTAGAAAAACTCCAGATTATGTTCCTTATATTGGAGAAACATCAAAATTGGCTTATAGGACATACGCGGAACAATTTGATGTGTTGTGGAATAATATAAACACAGGCTATGTCTTTTGGGATGTTGACCCAACAGACTGGGATGCAGTATATGAAAAATATATGCCTCAATTTGAAGCCTTAGATATGCGCATAGAATCAGGTAATGGCGTTGCAACTAAAGAACTTCAAGTACTTTATGATGAAATAATGGGGGGACTTATTGATCATCATATGTCGATTCAGATAAAGAACTTGTATGGTGGTGGTAATAATATCATAAGTGTTAATCCAGCGAATAATGAAATTAAAACTAGAGATTATTATCTCAAAGGTAGTTATGATCTTTACGATGAAATAAATCAATTCAATAAAAAACTCGCCTCTAATTCAAATTCAGCTTATAAGGTCTCATATGGCGGTTATGAAAAAGTTAGTACAGACGATGGACAAATTGTGATATGTTATATATTGTTTGAACTTCCAGATGGAAGATTGGTGCCTTATCTCTGGCAAAATGGATATAAGATGAGCCTTATAATGTCTGGCGTTAATAATTCTTCTTCATCTTATTACAAAGCAGCTCAGTTGATAGATAAATGGAAAAACGCAGCCTTGAAGACACCAAAGAACAAATTGGCAGGTGTTATCCTTGACAATCGTTGTAACAATGGCGGTTATTTGTCTGATTTGAATCATGTAGTGTCACCGTTTATAAAGAAAGATCTTGCTGTAATATCAACACGTTACAAAGAAGGTCCAGGTCGACTTGAACATTCTGTATGGGCTCCAGTGACAATCAAAGCTTCGACAGAAAACCGCGACTTGGCTTCAGAAAATATTCCATACGTCGTTTTGTCTAATATTTATTCAATCAGTATGGGTGAAATAACAACTTATAATATTTCACAATTGCCAACAGGTTATGTTATTGGTGAACGTACATATGGTGCAACAGGTCCGCTTTTGTCTAATGCTATCGACTTTACATATGGCGGTCCATTCGGTGATATAGAAGATGAACAACATTATGTATATACTTCAACTTACGAAATTAAAACACACGAAGGCTTTGTGCCAGAAGGCGTAGGATTTACACCAGATAAAGAAGTCCTTACAAGAGACGCTGGCGTAAAAGGACAACTTGATGCGGCTTTGGAGTATATAAGAAGTTATAAGTAAATTGAAAGTTGAAAGTTGAAAATTGAAAATTAGCTGTCAGCTGTCAGCAATCAGCTGTCAGCAGAGACGTGTCAACAATACCTATGAAATAAAAAATGGATTTTGTTGATGCGTCTTTTTTTGTAGTCACCAAGCGGTCAGCTGTCAGCTGTTAGCTTTCAGTTTTCAGTTTTCAGCTTTCAGCTTTCAGAGTTTTTAGTTCAAAGTTTCAGTTTTCCTTCTTCGTCTTGTTTGATGACGTTATTGTCAATCATCCATTTGATTGTTGTAAGGACTTTCTCTTCGTGATGTTTATGATTGCTATTCAAAATCTCATAGACGTCAGCTTCGTTTTCTCTTAACTCGCTTAAGATAGCTTCGCTTATTTCCTGATATTCGTTTTCGCTTAAAGTCATTTTGTTTTTAGAAGAACAAACATCGCATTTTTCGCATGTCTTTTTAATGTTTTCTCCGAAATATCTCAATAGTTGCACGCTTCTGCAGTCTTCATTATTATTGACGAAATCAATGACTGCCTGAACGCGTTTGTTGGCGTCTTCTTTTCTATTTCTATAAATGTCATCTGATAAAGAGAAATATTTGGTGTCCATTCTTGGAGTCAAGAACTGAATCTGAGGTTTGTCGTTGCGAGGAATGTAATTCAGGAAGTTAAGTCGCTCCAGATTATGAAGCTGCTTGTTTATCACATCAAGCTGCATTCCTGTTTTTTGAGAAATCTGTTCCTCTCTTATGTTGACGAAGTCGCTCAATACTCCAGGGAGCGTTCTTAATAAATATTTAATCAATGTGTCGTATTCCTTGTATTCGATTTGGAAACGATACAGGTCCTCACGTTCAGCTCGGATATGAATTTTTGACGGAGTGTTGAGAGCTTCAGATGTTACGAGATAACCTTCTCTTTCAATGAGTCGTATGGCGTTATAGACTTCAAGTAAAGGGAAGTTGTAATATTTCGTAAATTCGTCGATATTAAAGTCGTATGTTTGGTTTTCTCCTGCGCCTATTGGGATTTGGAGATAATTTCCGATAGCATTATATATTGTTCTTATCCTATCGAGGGCAGGGTAGGAACCTGAATGATTTTCTTTTAGTTTATTTATGTCGGTGTCGGCGACGAGCAGAAACGCCTCTGATGGTTGAAGGTCGCGGCCAGCGCGGCCAGCTTCTTGGAAGTAAGCCTCTAGGCTGTCGGGCAAGTCGAGGTGAATGACGAGACGCACATCGGGTTTGTCGATACCCATGCCGAAGGCGTTAGTCGCTACGATGACTTTGATTTTGCCATCCATCCAGAGCTGTTGCCTATAATCGCGAGTCTTGGCGTCGAGGCCTGCATGATAGAACGACGCGCTTATTCCTACCGACTGCAGCCAATCGGCTATGACTTTGGTACGTTTGCGGCTTCTTACATAAACGATGCCGCTGCCTGAGGTCATCTTTTGTAACAGACGATACATCAGACCGAATTTGTCGGCTTCGTGAATGACGTTATAAGTCACGTTCTTACGTTCGTAACTCGTTTGAAATACATTATTTTTTCTGAAAGCAAGACGATATTGTATGTCTTCTACAACTTGTGGCGTTGCCGTTGCGGTGAGCGCGAGCACAGGAGTGTTAGGGATATATTTCCTTATCTCTGCTATCTTTAAATAAGGAGGACGGAAGTCGTATCCCCATTGCGAGATGCAGTGTGATTCGTCTACAGCAAGGAGGCAAACTCGCATCTTTTTCAGTGCCTCGATGAAAGAATCCGTCATGAGACGTTCTGGCGAGACATAGAGAAATTTCAGCATTCCGAAGACTGCTTGGTTATAGGCGATTTCTATTTCGTTGTGATGCATGCCAGAGAATATCGCTGATGCCGCGATGCCAATCTTTTTTAAGTGCATCACCTGGTCTTTCATGAGTGAGATGAGCGGCGTGATGACGATACAGACTCCTTCCATAGACATGGCTGGAACTTGGAAACATATCGACTTGCCGCCGCCTGTGGGAAGTAAAGCAAGAGTGTCATTGCCATTGACGACAGAATCGACAATGTCTTCCTGCATCGGACGGAAAGAAGGGTAGCCCCAATATTGTTGTAATATGTTTCGTGTCAGTTCCATTTTTTTTAAAGTCTCAGAGACGCAAAGTCTCAAAGTCATATAAAAATTGTGTCGTTGTGCATTTAATGCAAAGTTAATTTAAAAAGATGAGATGTCAATGTGTTTTTACATAAAAATGAAGGTAAAAATGACATGTGAAATAATATTAGGAAAAAATTAACAATTTGTGTTAAAAAACTTTGACACAAACACTATTTTGATGATGAACTTTTCTCATTACGTCAAAAAAATATTTACATTTGCAAAGCTAAAGGTATCTACTTATGAAAAGATTTTTTTTGATGATGATTTTCTTTTTCTGCTGTCTTTCTCTTAAGGCGGTAGGTGTAGATGCTTTGAATATATTGGATGATAATCATTGGACTCCGAATCCGTACCAGTATCCGAATAATATGACGGTCATAGGTGTTGTGGATTTTAATGGAGAAGAGCAACGCTCAGATTTTTTAGAGGTAGGCGTTTTTTGTGGTGAAGAATGTCGTGGTAGCGCTGTCGCTAAGTATAATGATAAATTCGACAGATATTTTTTGTTTATGATGGTTTATGGTAACAATGGTGATAGTCTGAATTTACGTTGTTACAATCATAACCTCAATGTGGAACTTGAAGTAGAACCAAAATCGTATCTTAAATTCACAACAAATGAGACTCTTGGCAATGTCAATGCGCCTTATGTGTTTTCTTTTGAGGTTGAATATGAGTATTATGTATCCGTAGATGTCATGCCCAAAGAAGGCGGCGTTGTCGTTGGTGGCGGCGCTTATAATGAATATGATACATGTCACCTAGAGATTGTTTCCAATAAAGGATATAAATTCGAGGCGTTGCTGGAAAATGGTGATACCTTGACAAAACAGAGTCATTATAGTTTTGAGGTCCTGTCGGATAGGCGTTTTGAGGCTGTGTTTTCTGAGATGACAGAATATTACAAAATCTCGGTCGAGGCAAGTCCTGTGGGAGGCGGAACCATAACAGGCGCTGGTCAATACCTAGATGGTGAGATGTGTAGATTACATGTTACGGCAGCGTCTGGCTACAAATATGAAGGACTTTATGAGAATGGAAGGCTTGTTACTAAGGCGGCAACTTATTCATTTATGCCAGATGACGACCATCATTTTGTGGCGGAGTTTTCTGTGAAGAAAAATCATTATCAGATTACGGCAAAGGCTAACCCAAAACAAGGTGGCGTTGTTATAGGCGCAGGAAAATATTTTGAAGGAGAGACTTGTAACTTGAGTGTCAAGACAAATTCAGGCTATGTCTATGAAGGCCTTTATGAAAAAGGTGAACTTGTCACCATGGATACAGTGTTTTCTTTTGTGCCACAAAGCAACCGCCATTTCGTGGCAGAATTTTCGGTGCAGGAAACGTATTATGAGATAACAGCAGAAGTTAATCCTGCAGAAGGCGGTGTCATTACTGGCATGGGACAATATCTTAGTAATGAAACTTGTATTTTGAAAGTCACGCCGAATCCAGGTTATACATATAAAGGACTTTATGAAAATGGTAAGCTAGTCGCTGCTTCTGCAGAATTTTATTTGAAACCGAACTACAATCGTCATTTCGTTGCAAAGTTAGAAATGCAAGAGTTTGAAGTCACTCTGATTTCTAATCCAGAAGAAGGCGGAACCACGTCAGGTGAGGGCTTTTATTTGTATGGAGATACAGTCTACGCTGTCGCTACTCCAAATGAAGATTATGTTTTCCAGAAGTGGATCAATGAAGATGGAGAAGAGATTTCTACAGATTCAGAATACATTTTTGAAGCTAAGGAAAATGTGTTGCTTATAGCTAATTTTGAGTATACAGGTGATGGTAAAGATAAAGGTAAGGATAAGGATAAGGATAAGGATAAAGAAAAAGAAAAGATTCTTGTGATGTCACCTAATCCGACTTCTGATTTTATAGTCGTTGAAAAAGAATATTGCTATGGCGATATTATGATTTTTAATCTGTACGGAAAGCTGGTCTTAAAGCAGCCGCTTGGTTTTAAAGATGATACAATATATGTAGGAAATCTTCCGCAAGGAACTTATATAGTCGCTTTTTATGATGATTTGAATAGATATAGGATTAGTAAGTTGGTCGTTAATTGATAATTTTTAATACAAACTTATTGTCTTCTTATCTTGTAGTCTTGTTGACTTTTTTTATATCTTTGCGACTTTAATTCATTAGCATTAATTTATCTAAAAATATCAGTAATGTTTACTATAGTTAGAAAAGAAGAGTTAGCTCAAGAAACATATTTGTTTGAAATTGAGGCTCCACGTTTGGCAAAATCTGCATTGCCAGGTCAGTTCTTAATCGTTAAGATGACTGAAAAATCAGAACGTATTCCATTGACAATTAGTGATTACGATGTTGAAAAAGGAACAATCATCATAGTTTTCAAAGCCATCGGTAAGTCAACAAGAATAATGGCTGAATATAACGTAGGTGACAAATTCGCTGATGTTGTTGGTCCATTAGGAAAACCATCAGAATTCGTTCATCTCACAGACGAAGAACGTAAGAGCAAGAGATTCGTTTTCGTTGGCGGCGGCGTAGGTATCGCTCCAATCTATCCTCAGGTTAAATGGTTATACGAACACGGCATCAAAGCTGACGTCATCGTCGGCGCAAGAACCAGAAGCCTCCTCGTTTATGAAAAGGAACTCGAAGCTATTTCTAACTTATACGTCACAACAGACGACGGTTCATCACCATATAAAGGCTTAGTTACAGAGATGCTACAACGTCTCGTCGATGAAGGCAAGCAATATGACGAAGTCATCGCTATTGGTCCGCTTATCATGATGAAGTTTGTTTCACAACTCTCAACAAAACTCGGTATCAAATGTACAGTAAGTTTGAACTCTATCATGGTTGACGGCACAGGTATGTGCGGCGCATGTCGTGTCACTGTCGGCGGCGAGACAAAATTCACCTGCGTCGACGGTCCAGAATTCGATGGCGCACAAGTCGACTTCGAAAACGTGATGAAACGTCAGGCTATGTATAATAATGTAGAAGGACATAAGATTCTCGAGAGAGAAGAAAAAGAAGAAGGACACCAATGTCATGTGGGCGGCATCGTTGAGGAAATGCGCGATAACAAGAAACGCGTTCCGGTCCGCGAACAAGACCCTAAAGTAAGAGCCACAAACTTTGAAGAAGTATGTTACGGCTACGACGCAGAAGAAGCTATCATAGAAGCACAACGCTGCTTGAACTGCAAGAACCCACAATGTGTCAAGGCTTGTCCTGTAAATATTGAAATCCCACAATTCGTACATTTCGTTGCAGAAGGCAACTTCGAAGAAGCAGCACGCGTCATCAACCGCAACTCAGCTCTTCCATCAGTATGCGGCCGCGTTTGTCCACAAGAGTCACAATGTGAAGGCTCATGCGTCATGGGCAAGAAATTCGAACCTATCGCTATCGGTAAACTCGAACGTTTCGTCGGCGACTGGGCACGCGAAAACAATGTCGAATTTGAAAAGCCAAGCGCAAAGAATGGACATAAAGTCGCTGTCGTAGGTAGCGGTCCTGCAGGTCTCACATGTACAAAAGACCTTATCATGATGGGTTACGACGTTACTGTTTTTGAAGCATTGCACGAATTAGGCGGTGTTTTGTCATACGGCATCCCTTCATTCCGTCTTCCAAAAGAAACAGTCGTCCGTCATGAAATCGAGAACCTCAAGAAACTCGGTGCTAAGTTTGAAAAAGACGTCATCATCGGTCGTACAGTAACAATCGACGACTTGATGGAAAAAGAAAACTTCGAAGCTGTATTCATCGGCTCAGGCGCAGGTCTTCCTAAGTTCATGAACATCCCTGGTGAAAACCTCTGCGGCGTCGTTTCAGCTAACGAATTCTTGACAAGAAACAATTTGTTATTCGCATATAAAGAAGGTTTTGAGACACCAAACTTCGTAGGTAAGAAAGTCGCAGTCGTTGGTGGCGGTAACGTCGCTATGGACGCAGCTCGTACAGCATTGCGTCTCGGAGCAGAAGTTTATATCGTTTATCGTCGTTCAGAACAAGAACTTCCAGCACGTGCTGAAGAGGTGCATCACGCTAAAGAAGAAGGCGTTGTATTAAGATTGTTGACAAATCCTAAAGAAATATTAGGCGATGAAAACGGCTGGGTCAACGGCATGAGATGCGTTGAGATGGAACTCGGTGAACCAGACGCTTCAGGAAGAAGAAGCCCTGTCGAAAAAGCAGGTTCCGACTTCATCCTCGATGTCGATATGGTTATCATGTCACTCGGTACTTCACCAAACCCATTGATTTTAAGTACAACAGCTGGTTTGGAAGCTAATAGACATAAGTGCTTAATCGCCGACGAAGTAACAATGCAGACAACACGCAAGGGCGTATTCGCCGGCGGTGATGCAGTGAGCGGAGCAGCAACAGTAATCCTTGCTATGGGCGCAGGCAAGAAAGCTGCTAAAGGTATTGATGAATATATTAAGTCAACAAGACAATAAGACTATAAGACAACAAGTAGGGACGCGATGAATCGCGTCCCTGTTTTATAAATTAAGATAGCATGAAAAAGACATTTTTTACATTAGTGATGATGCTGTTGGTTATGACAGCATTTTCTCAACAGATTTACAACGTCAGAGTTAGTTCTATGCCAGATGGAATATTTGAAAAGATGTATGGAAGTATAAAAATTTCAGGCAATGTATTGAATGGAATGAAAGAAGGAGCTTGGGTGGAAACACATCCTAATACTGATCTTCCACATTATATCATTCATTATAAAGAAGATAAAAAAGAGGGACTTTATCTTGAATTTGATAAGTATGCAGATATCCTTAAGAAGATAGATTATAAGAACGATATGATTGACGGCTGGAGTTATTCTTGGAATAAAGGCGGTAAGATAGCCTTAAAACAAGAATATAAAGAAGGACAGCTTGATGGAAAGTCTGTTATTTACACAGACCAAGGCTTTGTTCAAGAAGAGTCGGAATATAAGGCTGGTAAGAGAGATGGCATTACAACATGGTATTTGTATGCAGAAAAAGCGCAAGGTCCTAAGTATGTGATGTACACTTATAAGGACGGTAAGTTTGAAGGTGCTCAGGAGACATATTATGAAAGTGGAAAAGTGAAGACGGTAAAGATGTTCTCGGATAATGTAGCCAATGGCCATGCAACGGAATATTACGAAGATGGCAGCCTTAAATCAGAATGCACATATAAGAATGGTGAAGTGAAAGGAAGAGTGAAGGAGTATAAGATGGGAGTTGGGAATTGAGGAACTAAGGAACTAAGGGGATGAGGGATTTTTTAAGTTGCTAAGTTGCTAAGTTACTAAGTCACTAAGTCACCGAGTCCCAAGGTTCTTAGTTCTTGGTTCTTAGTTCTTAGTTCTTAGTTCTTAGTTCTTAGTTCAATAGCCTTAGTCAAAAAAATAAATTTTCTTTTTTTTAAAAAACTTTAGCCTTTAGTCCTTAGACTTTAGGCTTTTTTATTATCTTTGCTGACGATAAATGGTGTCCGTAAGGACTCAATAGGGAATCGGGTGTGAATCCCGGACAGTTCCCGCTGCTGTAATCTCTAACAGCGTTCGACATAATGTCACTTTCTTTTCTCCAAAAGATGGGAAGACGCCGAACGTAAGGAGTAAGTCAGAAGACCTGCCGTTTATTATGAAGTCAAAAAGTCAATAAGTTTATAAGTCAATAAGTTTAATTACTTATAGACTCATAGACAAAC
>JAZOSK010000110.1:0-60017 GCA_045657145.1 Bacteroidales bacterium
CGCAAAATATTGCGTCTCTCCCAAAAGGATGCCGCTCCAATCCCTAACGCAGTCGGAGTTGAAAACTGAAAGTGGAAAATTGAAAATTAACTTTCAGTTTTCAGTTTTCAACTTTCAATTCAAAAAACTCCTAACTCCTAACTAACAAGGTGTTGCCTTACCCTATATTTGTCTCGCCCTTTCAGGGCTCAAAACTTCAATAATATTTTCTTGTATTGAAATCTCCAATTCTGAGAGAAAGGTATTTTTTATTTCTTCAATGATTTCACATTTGTTAAAATCATTCTGGCATGAAGCGATGACATCTTTTCTTGTCGTCTCGTCATGTTGCTGGATGAGATTATAGATTTTGACGAAGTCGACAGAATCTGTCTTCAACGCCATCTGTACAAGATTCTGCTTCTTGACATTTGCAGCATCAATCGCGTAAAGTAGACAATAGATAAGATATTCTTCCCTATTCATGACTAAAGGCTAATGGCTAAAGACTAATGGCTAATGGCTAGTTGATTAATATTTAGATTTATAGATTAAGAATACTGCTGGTCTTTTATTCCAGTCTTTTTTGATTCTTTTCCATTCAGATATTGGCTTGCTCACGATTTCCTCGTCTGGCATTGAGATGTTACAAGCCACGCACAGCATTGTGTTTGGATGAAGAGTCTTTGTAAGCTCCTCAATCATCGCGTTGTTACGGAATGGTGTTTCGATAAACATCTGTGTCTCGTTGTTTGTCGCGGAACGGCGTTCAAGATTTTTTATCGCGTTGCTTCTTTCTGGAGATTTTATAGGAAGGTAACCATGGAAGCAGAATGCCTGTCCGTTGAAACCTGAAGCCATCAATGCGAGTATCATGGCGTTTGGTCCGGTGAGAGGCACCACTTTTATTCCAGCCTGATGGGCTAGTTCTACTATAAGGGAGCCAGGGTCGGCAACGCAAGGAGTTCCCGCTTCCGACATGAGTCCGACATCGTTGCCGTTGAGAGCTTCTCCGAGATACGTCATCAAATCCGGATTATTAGATTTATCGTGTTTATCCAATTCAACAAAAGTAAGTTCATCTATTGGACAAGGCATATTCATTTTTGAAAGCATACGGCGTGCGGTGCGAACATTTTCCACCACGAAGAAGCGTATTTTTCTTACTATTTCTAAAGTACCTTGAGGGATTACTTGTTCGGCTGTCGTTGCGCCGAGTAAGGTTGGAATAAGATAAAGTTTTCCAAAATGACTATTCATCAGCAGATATTTTTCTCAATTTCTGTAGCCAATGTTCTGAACTGCTTATCGGTTTCCAACAGATTTGAAACAGTCTTAAGAGCATGAATCACTGTTGCATGATCTTTGCCTCCGCATTGTTGACCGATAGTTGCCAAAGAACATTTTGTATATTTCTTTGCGAAATGCATTGCAAGTTGACGAGCTTGAACCATTTCACGTTTTTTCGACTTAGAATAAAACTCTTCTATAGGAATATTCAGGTTATTACAAACCACATTTACGATATATTCTATCGAGACCTCTTGTGTAGAATTATGGACGAATCTCTCGATAAGCTGACGAGCCAGGTCCATGGTGATGGCTTTTTTATTCAGTGACGACTGTGCTATCAACGAGATGAAGAGACCTTCCATCTCTCTCACATTTGTCTTCACCCTTGATGCCACGTAATCTATAACCTCATCAGGGAGTTCTATACCATCATTAAACGCCTTGCGTTTCAATATTCTGATACGTGTTTCAATGTCAGGCGTCTGCATATCAGCTGACAATCCCCATTTGAAACGTGACAACAAGCGAGGTTCCATGTCTTTGATTTCCACAGGAGCCTTATCGCTAGCAAAGATAAGCTGTTTTCCATTTTGTTGCAGATGGTTAAATATATGGAAGAAAGCATCTTGAGTCTTTGTCTTACCAGAAAGGAATTGAATGTCATCAATAATAAGCACGTCTATCATTTGATAGAAATGTACGAAATCGTTTCTCGTCTTATTTTTGCAAGAACTCATAAACTGTTGGATAAACTGTTCCGCGTTAACATAGAGAACGATAAGATTCGGATGATGTTTTTTTGTTTCAAGACCTATAGCGTGACAGAGGTGAGTCTTTCCCAAACCAGTCTGGCTATAAACAAACAATGGATTGAAAGCGGTTTTACCTGGTCTTTCTGCCACAGCCAAGCCTGCAGAGCGAGCCAGTCGGTTGCAATCGCCTTCGATGAAATTATCGAAAGAATAATTCTCGTTAAGTTGAGATTCCACTTTAATCTTATTGATTCCTGGCAAGACGAACGGATTCAGCACTTGCTTATTTTGTTCATCATCGAAATTAATAGGCACGCGAACAGCTGGATTGACAGTATTGGTTCTGTCTATCGTAGGCACTTTAATATCCAGAGGATTATCCGAGCCGTAGTTATCCATCACGATGCTATATTTCAAGCGACCTGTCGGACCTAAAATTTTATGTATTGTAAGTTTTAAAAGGCTGATATATTGAGTCTCGAGATATTCGTAGAAAAACTGACTCGGAACTTGTATAGTCAAGACATTCTCGTCTTCTTCATAAGCCACAGGTTTGATTGGCTCAAACCAAGTTTTGTAGCTCTGAGGACGAGTGTTCTCTTGTATCATTTTGAGACAAGCATTCCATATTTCGACACAAAGTTCGCTCATTCTATCAGTTAAAAAAACACAATGTTTTAAAAATCAAAAGATTACAATTTCAGATTTCGTATCCAAAATTTTCAACAAAAATGAGGACAAAAAAGTTAATAAAAAAACCAAAATTATATTGAATATTAATTTTCTTTGATTTATATTACGAGCAAAGGAAGGTTTAAAATCAGTAAGTTGTAAACAACAGATTATCAAACAGTTTTAAGATATTCTACTTTTACACCATACAAGCGTTTCAACTTATCTACCACTCTATCAGCATCTTTCTTTCTCACTGAAATTTCGAGATAACAGTTCAATTCAAACTTTGGATTTTGTTGTTCGAGATTTTCATCTTTCAACACTCTCATCACCTCATTCATGAGAGGATAATCAAATTCAACAGAATAAACCTCATCGATTGTCTTTTCGATGATAGTTGCATTTTCGAGTGCTTCTTTGGCAGCTGCTTTATACGCCGCGATGAGACCTGGGACACCCAGTTTGATACCACCAAAGTAACGAACAACCACAACGCAAACATTTGTGACATCTTTCGACAAGATTTGATTGAGGATTGGCTTGCCAGCTGTTCCTGCCGGTTCACCGTCGTCGGCGGAACGATAACACGATTTGTCAGGATTTATGATAAAGGCATAACAATGATGACGCGCGTCAAAGTACTGCTTCTTAAAGTCAGCTACACGCGCTTTCACCTCATCCTCACTATGCACAGGGAAAGCCTTGGCAATAAACTTACTGCCCTTTTCCTTATACAAGCCATCACCTTCTTCAACTAATATTTTATATGTATCCTCGAACATTTTTCAAGTCAATGGTCAACAATCAACGGCCAACATCTTTCGTCTTTTGCCTTTAGACTTTAGTCATTAATTTACCGCAAAGATAAGATATTTTTCAATATTTTTGCAAGCATGAAAGTACCATCAAATTTAGTAAAAGACATCAGAAATCATTATTGCGAGCAACTTTGTTCCATTTACGACAAAGACGAAGCCAATGCAATGATTCTCATTTTATTAGAACATTATTTCAAAATCGACAGAGTCAAGATGGCATTAGAGCCTCAGCTTCGTCTCAGCGAGTCGGAAATGTTGACATTCCATTTTGCCGTGAAAGATTTGTTAAGAAACAAACCGATACAATATATAATAGGAGAAACAGAATTTTGCGACTTGAAATTCAAAGTCAACGAAAATGTTCTCATCCCTCGACCAGAGACTTCGGAAATGATTTATAAAATCGTTACAAGTCAAAAGACAAAAGACAAAAGTCAAAAGTCGATTTTAGACATTGGAACTGGAAGTGGCTGCATCGCAATCAGCTTAGCGAAACTTCTTCCACAAAGCAAAGTTTACGCTTTAGACATTTCAGAAAAGGCTTTAGAAGTGGCAAAAGAAAATGCTATTAACAATGAAGTAGATGTCACTTTCATTCACGACGATATTTTATCTTTAACAAATAAAATTGATACAAAATTCGACATCATTGTCAGCAATCCACCTTATGTCAGAGAGTTGGAAAAAGCAGAGATGCGCGACAATGTCTTAAATTGGGAACCTCATAACGCATTGTTTGTCAGCGACAACGACCCTTTAATTTTTTACAGAACAATATTAGAATTTGCGAAGTCACATCTCAAAGAAAATGGCGAAGTTTGGTTCGAAATCAATGAATACCTAGGAAAAGAAATGACGGACTTATGTTGCGAGATGGGATTTTCTAACGTTAATATTTATAAAGACTTTAGAGAGAAAGAAAGATTTTTGTCAGTTAGGAGTTAGGAGTTAGGAATTAGGAGTTAGGAATTAGGAGTTAGGAGTTAGGAGTTGTAAAAAAAGTTCAGGGTTCAGAGTTCAGAGTTCAGGGTTTTTATGTATCTTTGCAACTTGAAAAGCGATTGTCGCAGGCAGGAGTAATTCTGCGTGAGGAAAGTCGGGACAGCACAGAGCACCGTACTTCTTAACAGGAAGGTATCTTTAAGATAACAGCAAGTGCCACAGAAAATTACCGCTCTTCGGAGTAAGGGTGAAAATGTGAGGTAAGAGCTCACGCGAAGTCATGGTGACATGGTTTCGGGGTAAACCTTACGGGCTGCAAGACCAAATATACCGACGCTGAGGGCTGCTCGTCCAAGTCGGGAGGGTAGGTTGCTTGAGTCTTTCGGCAACGACAGACCTAGAGAAATGACAATCACCTTGGAAACAAGGAACAGAATCCCGCTTATGCTTTTTATAAAAAAAACGGAGTCTTAAAGGCTCCGTTTTTTTTAAAGTCTATGAGACAATAAGACTATAAGTCTATGAGTTATTTCATTAAATAAACTTATCGACTCATAGACTCATAGACTTATATACTTTTTTCTTATCTTTGTCGTTAATTTTTAATCAGATAATTAATCTTTATTAAAACCACATATCCAAGCATGAAAAAGATTCTTTTTGCAATAATATTGTCATTCGCAACGCTTTATTTATCAGCACAAAAAGAAATAAACCAATACACTCCAGAGAGCATTTTCGAGAAAGGCGTATTATTATTCGAGAAGCAGCATTATGCTTCTGCATTAGAATGTTTCGAGCAATATATTTCATTGACTGAAGACGACAGCAGAAACAATGTCGTCATGGCAAAATATTACGAAGCAGCCTCCACATTATATCTTGAAGACAGCGACGGCGAAAACAAAATCACCACATTCATAAAAGAGAACCCAACAAGCCTCATGGCGAATCACGCAAAACTATTATACGCCAACCATTTATTCAAGACTAGAAAATACCGTGACGCTTTAAAGACATACAAGACAATCAAGGCAAATAACCTTACCCCAGAAGAACAAGACGAACTAAACTTCAAACAAGCATATTGTTATTACCAAACACAAGACATCGCGCAAGCCACTCCTATTTTTGAAAAACTGACAAAAACCATAAACAAATACCGCAACGACGCGAGATATTACTATGCTCATATACTGTATATCAACGGCAAGCAAGACGAAGCGCTCACTTTTTTCAACACATTAACCGACGACACAAAGTATAAAGACATCGCAAACATATACATTCTTCAAATAAACTTTGACAAAGGCAATTACGCCGTGGTCATAGAAAAAGGAGACGAAGCGTTAAAGAAAGCACACAAAAACCGCAAGTCGGACATTGCACTTATGATAGCAGAATCGTGGCAACAACAAGGCGACTACGCTAAGAGTCACGAATATTACACAATCGCATTACAGAACTCACGCCGCAAATTACCTAGAGAAATAGAATTCAACATCGGTTTCTGCAAGATGAAAAACGCCGACTACGACAGCGCCATCGAACACTTTACAAAAGTGGCCGACAAGAACGACGAGTTGGCACAATACGCATCATATTACATGGCGCAATGTTATAGCAACACAGAGCAAGACAAGTTTGCAAGAAACACATACCTCAAGGCTTACAAGATGGACTTCAACGACACCTTGAAAGAAAACGCCCTTTACAACTATGCTGTCCTCAGCTTTATCCCAGGCATCGACCCTTTCGGCGAATCCATCAATGTGCTCAACGAATATATAAAAAACAATCCTCAGTCGAGTCAAATTAGCGATTTTCAAGACATTGTAATCCACCTACTTCTAAATTCCAATGCTTACAGCAATGTACTCGAAACACTTGAACAATACGACAAACTAAGTCCAGAATTAAAGAAAATACAATCAGAATTAACTTACAACGTTGGCATTCAATACTACAACGAAGGCAACTTCCAAAAAGCCATCGAATATCTAGAAAAATCATCAGCAAATACAGGCATAGATTCCAAGAGTCAAAAAGAAGCGATTTATTGGTTGGCAGACTCCTATTATCAGATGAAAGATTACGACAAGGCTTCTGAGACATATCTTAAATTCATCAACACTAACGGCGCCAACGCATTAGATGTCTATGCATTAGCATATTACAACTTAGGATATATCTATCTTAACAACAACGACTACAACAACGCTTCGATAAAATTCAAGGAATTCATCAACAACGACAAATTATCCGACAAGGAAAGACAAGGCGACTCATGGATGCGCATCGGCGACTGCTATTTCATTCAGCGCCAATACAACAACGCCATCACATCTTTCAACAACTCATTGAAAATAAGCAATAAAAACGCAGATTACGCTTATTTCCAACAAGCCATGGGATACGGAGCATTAGGTAAATCAAATGAAAAAATCGACAGACTAAATATCATCGTAAACAGACACCAAAAATCATCTTATTACGACAGAGCGATTTATGAAATCGGTATAACTCACCTCAACAATAACGACTACAGCTCAGCGATAAATTCATTCGACAAGATTATCAAAGAAAGGCCTCGTTCACAATACGCCCGCAAATCATTGATGAAAACAGGCATGATTTATTACAACAATGACGAAAACGACAAAGCCTTAGAAAGACTTAAAAACATTGTAGCACAATACCCTAACACTGAAGAATCGAGAGAAGCATTAAATATCATCAGCAATATTTACCGCGACAAGAACGAGATTCAGTCTTATTTCGATTATATAGCAGAAAACAATTTAGCAGAAATAAGCATCGACAAGCAAGACTCGTTGACATTCAGAAATATAGAAGACTTCTATTCCAGCAAGAAATACCAGCAAGTCATCAAAGGCGCGAAACAATATATAGAAAAGCATCCTAACGGAGCGTATCTGTTAAAAGTTCATTATTACGCCATGAATTCCATGGAATTAACCAAACAGACCGACGAAATCAGAACACATATCGAATACATCATAAATCAGAACGACAACGACTACACCGACCATGCACTTTTATTAATTGCACGCATGGATTATGACGAATCGAGTTATTCAAGCTCAGCAGAACATTATGAAAGACTTCTTAAAATAACAGAAAACCAACACATTGTAACAGAAGCCATAGAAGGCTGTATGAAAAGCTATTATTTCGATAAAAAATACGACAAGGCTATAGAAAAAGCCAATCAACTCATTGGAATACAAGACATAAATACAAATCAGAAAAAGCAAGCCAACTACATTTTAGGCAAGTCTTTCTTCGACAAAAAAGACTATACTGAAGCAGTTAAATATTTCGACATATGCGCAAATATTGACAATACAGAAACAGGAGCAGAATGCGCTTATCTATCAACAATTTGTCTATATAACACAAAACAATACGACAAGGCTGAAGAAAAAGTATTCTTCGTTTCAGACAAATTCAGCAACTACATCAACTGGACCGCACAATCATTCATCGTATTAAGCGATGTCTATGTTGCAAAAGACAATATTTTCCAAGCCAAAGAAACACTAAAAAGCGTCATCGAAAATTATCCTGACGACGAAGTCAATTATGAAGAAATCATTGGCAAAGCACAAGAAAAATTAAATATAATTGACACAACATCAAACGAATAAGGAATACAACTATATGAAAAAAATAAGCTTCATCATAACAGTATTTTTCATTTTAATCTGTTCATCATTAAATGCTCAATCGCATAATGAAGAAATCACTGTAAAAGGGACTTACACTCCTCACATTGCTAAATCTGAGAGACTTGTAAAAACCCCTGAAATACCAAAACGCGATTTCAACATTCCTAATTACGAAATAAACACAGAAGACTTTACATACAGATACAAAGCCGACTTAGAGCCAGTCAGCCCATTAAACTACACATTCAACGACAAGACTGACTTCAACAACAATTTCGTTAAGGTTGGAATAGGAACACGACTATCACCAGATTTCCTTTTCCGTCATTATTCAAACCTATCAAAGAGAACAAGTTTAGGCATAGCCATAGACCACAATTCGACATGGCTCGGCATGAAGAACTATCCAGATACCAAATATATGAACAACACATTCGGAATGTCGATGACAAATCGTTTCTCGCAATTCCAGCTCCACTCACATGTTGATTATCATTATGACATGTACCATCTAAATAACTCCGACTTAGGCACAAGGAAGATTCATTCGTTAAATGCAGACTTAACTGCCAACAACAACAAATCAAGCTACAAATCGCTTTACGATGAGTTCTCTTTAAGCTACAACTATTCAGGCATACAAGGCGGCATGCAGGAAAACCTTTTAACGCTCAAAGCACATTTAGAACACTCCAATTCATGGTTCAGATACAGCGATGGAAGGCAGTATTTGACAGCCGACATCAAAGCAGAGATAAGCAACATAAGCCAGACCTTATTCCTTATAGCAATCAATCCGCACCTTGATTTCAATGGCGACTTTTATAACTTACGCCTTGGCTTACGCGTTGATGCAAAGACGAATTCCACAAGCATGGGCGGCATATATCCCGACATCAAAGGAAGCCTATACCTTTTCCAAAAGAATATCGAGTTTTACGCGGGACTTGGCGGCACAACAAAAATAAACACATTGAAAGAGATTTTAGAACAAAATCCTTTTGTGGTAAACAATCCATTGAACTATGCAGAATTCGACTACGAAAAAACATGGATAGACTTCAAAGGAGGATTAAAATTCAAGGCTTTCAATATAGTTAACGGACATATCGGAGTAAGATACAGAATTATTGACAATCAAGTGTTTTATATAAGCTCTATCAATCAACCAGAGACATTCGACATAATTTTAAACAACTGTCACTTATTCAACATAAACGCCGATTTGCATGTAAAAATAAATGACAAAATCAAAGTAGCAGCCGACTTTGCATACAACCAATACGATTTCATAAAAGCATATATAACAGACGACGCACCTGTTACAAGAGCGCATGCATGGTACAAGCCAAAAACAGAATTCACATTAAGAGGATTTTATAAAATGGATGAGCATTGGAACTTCAATATAGCGACATATTTTGAAGGAAAGCGATACGCATTAAATGGAAGCACCTACAACGACATCAAGGAATTGAAACCTATTGTCGACATACAATTAGGTTGCGACTACAACCTCAACAAGAACCTAGCCTTCTATGCAGAAATCAAGAATCTGATTCACAACAAGTATCAGATATACTACAACTATCCAAGTTATGGTTTCCAAGGATTTGTTGGATTCAAGTATAGATTTTTGTAAAGTTAGGAGTTAGAAGTTAGAAGGTTTATTTTTTGTTACGATTTTTCAATAAAAACGTTTATTTTTATAACAAATTTTATCGTGCTTTTGTAACAATCGCACGATTTTTTTTATTATATTTGCGCATAAATTTTCATTTTTTAGAAGAGAATAAAAATATCATTTTACATATAAGAAAAATGTCAGAAGAAGTAAAAAAAGTTGCTGAAAGCAATTATAATGCTAGTAACATTCAGGTTTTAGAAGGACTCGAAGCTGTTCGCAAACGTCCAGCCATGTACATTGGCGATGTCAACGTAAGAGGTTTGCACCATTTGGTTTATGAAGTTGTTGACAACTCCATTGACGAAGCGATGGCTGGTTATTGCAACACAATTGATATCAAGATATTAAAAGACAATTCAATTAGGGTAGCCGACAATGGCCGTGGTATTCCTACAGGCTGGCACGAGAAGGAGCAACGTTCAGCATTGGAAGTTGTTCTCACTGTTTTGCACGCTGGCGGTAAGTTCGACAAAGGCTCTTACAAGGTATCAGGCGGTCTCCACGGTGTTGGTGTTAGTTGCGTCAATGCGCTTTCAAAGCACCTCA
Organism: Bacteroidales bacterium; assembly: GCA_045657145.1. GTDB lineage: Bacteria > Bacteroidota > Bacteroidia > Bacteroidales > F082 > Limimorpha. Next base: position 10,385 of record JAZOSK010000110.1, read on the forward strand.
CAGCAGAGATTCATCGTGAAGGCAAGATATTCAAGCAAGAATACGAATATGGCAAACCAATAACTCAAGTTGAAGTAGTTGGCGAAGCATCAGACACAGGAACCATCATCACCTTCACACCAGACGATTCGATATTCCTCACAAACATATACGATTACGAGACATTAGCGAAACGTATGCGCGAGTTGACATACCTCAACAGAGGCATTGCCATCACATTGAGCGACGAGCGTGAAGTCAATGAAGAAATGAGCATTGCTCCAAAGAGCGAGACATTCCATTCAGAAAACGGTCTTGCCGACTTCATCGATTATTTAGACAAGAACCGCGAGAAGCTCACGCCAGAACCAATCACCATTGCTGGTGAGAGCGACAATGTTCCAGTTGAAATCGCGTTAGAATATAACACATCATTCTCAGAAAACCTTCACTCATACGTTAACAACATCAACACACACGAAGGCGGCAGCCACCTTTCTGGTTTCCGTCGTGGTTTGACACGTACCTTGAAGGCATACGCAGAGAAACAAGGCATGTTTGCCAAATTAAAATTCGAGATTAACGGCGACGACTTCCGTGAAGGCTTGACAGCCATCATTTCAGTTAAGGTTCCAGAACCACAATTTGAAGGACAGACAAAGACCAAGCTCGGTAACAGCGAGGTTATGGGTATCGTCGATAAGATTGTCAGCGACCGTCTCAACAACTATTTGGAAGAACATCCAAAAGAAGCCAAGATGATTGTAGACAAGGTTGTTCTTGCAGCCACAGCACGTCATGCTGCGCGTAAAGCGAGAGAACTCGTACAACGCAAGGGCGCATTGTCAGGATCAGGACTTCCAGGAAAATTGGCAGACTGTTCAGACAAGAATCCAGAAAAGACAGAGATTTACATCGTTGAGGGTGACTCTGCGGGCGGCTCAGCAAAACAAGGTCGCGACCGTTCATTCCAGGCAATCCTTCCTTTGAGAGGTAAAATCCTCAACGTGGAAAAAGCAATGCCACACAGAATATTCGAAAGCGAAGAAATCAAAAACATTTATACTGCTTTAGGTGTTACAATCGGAACAGAAGAAGACAGCAAAGCCTTGAACATAGAAAAATTAAGATATCATAAGATTGTCATTATGACCGATGCTGACGTGGACGGTAGCCACATCTCAACATTGATTCTTACATTCTTCTTCCGTTATATGCCAGAATTGATAAATAAAGGTTATGTCTACATCGCAACACCACCTTTATATCTCATCAAAAAAGGCAAGACAGAACGCTATTGCTGGACTGAAGAAGAACGCGCACAGATAACAAGAGAACTGTCATCAGACGGAAGCGACAAAGGATTACACATCCAACGTTATAAAGGTCTCGGTGAAATGAACCCTGAACAATTGTGGAGCACAACAATGGACCCTGCACACAGAACATTGCGTCAAATCACAATAGAAAACGGAGCCGAAGCCGACTACGTATTCTCAATGTTGATGGGCGATGAAGTAGGTCCACGCCGCGAATTTATAGAACAAAACGCAACTTACGCAAATATCGACGCTTAACAATATAAAAAGCTAAAACTATGGAAAACAACGACAACAAATTAGAACTGCTAACAAAAAAAATATACGAAGAAGGTATCGAAAAAGCTCAAAGCGATGCTAAAAACATAATCGACAAAGCTCAACACGATGCTGAAAACATAATCAAAGAAGCAGAAAACAAAGCTAAAGCTATTATAGAAAATGCTCAAAATGAAGCAGTCGTCTTACGTCAAAAAACAGAGACAGAACTAAGCATGAGCACAAAACAAGCAGTGGCAGCTCTAAAACAACAAATCACAAACTTGTTATCTAATACAATTGCCGTTGACATAACAACAGCCGCATTCAAAGACGAAGACTTCGTCAGAGAACTCATGGCTAAGATAATAGAAAAATGGAACATTGAAGGCAATGTCAACCTCAATGTGATAATGAACGATAAAGAAAAAGAAAGCTTCGAGAAATTCCTCATCGAAAAACATAAGAATTTACTCGACAGCAATCTGACAATAGTAACTAACAGCAGCCAAAAAGAAGGATTCGTAATCCAACCTAAAGACGGCAGTTACAAAGTAACATTCTCTGAAAAAGTTTTTGAAGAATTCTTCAATGCTTACTTAAAAGAATATTCAAAAAAGTTGTTGTTCTCTTAAATTTAAATTAGATATATCTGATTCAGGTATATCTTTTTTTTAGTAATCATTGTTTATTATTACATTATATTATGAACATAGCAGGAGGAAATTATTATTGCTTGATAGCAGGACTTCCAGAAATAAGTCCCGACGACAAGAAACTGAGTCTTTCTGTACAAGAATTACGCACATATCTCAACGATTATCTTACAGAAAAGGAAGTCGACATAATAAACCTTTTCTTCTTCCCTAATGATAACGCACAGATATTACGTATTTTGCAGAAGCAAGAACCTGACCTCAGCCTTCAGACGGTATTCACACCATCGCAACTGAAAGACGAGATAACAGAACCTATGTTCTTACCTTCTTATATTAAAGAATATCTCAACGACTTAGAAAAAGAAGACAAGAAAAGCGACAGACTTCCTGAAGTGGAGCTCAGCGAGAGATATTGGAACTTCATGATTTCTCAAAAAGAAAATATTGTCAAGAAATATGCAGAGTTCTCCTTAAACATCAAGAACTTAATAACTGCATTAAATTGCCGCAAATATCATCTAGACATCGAAAAGGAAGTTATCGGAGACTCTTACTTCAGCAGACAGCTGAAGACATCACGTGCGAAAGACTTCGAGTTGTCGGACGAATATCCATATGTAGACGCTGTCATATCTCTTTTTGAAAAAAGCAATGCCGCAGAACGAGAATACAGAATCGACATGCTTTATTGGAATTTTCTTGACGAGATTACAGAACATAAATATTTCACATTTGACAATGTAGTTGCATTTACACTCAAGCTGATGATTTTAGAACGATGGAGCATGATGACGACAGAACAAGGCAAAGCCATCTTCCGTGAATTGCTCGACCGTTTCAAGAATGAATTTCAGTTTGCCAAAGAATTTGATATATAATAATAAAAACATATAACATGAATAAGACATTAGGTAAAGTAGTAAGTATCATCTCCAACTTGGTCTTGGTTCGCATAGAAGGCGACGTCTTCCAAAACGAGATCTGTTTCATCTATTTAGGTGAAGAGAAATTGATGGCAGAAGTTATCAAGATCATTGGCGACATTGCATACGTTCAGGTATTTGAAAGCACACGTGGTCTTAAGCCTGGTTCAAAGGTTGAGTTTGAAGGCCACATGCTTGAAGTGGAACTCGGTCCTGGATTGCTCTCAAAGAACTTCGATGGACTTCAGAACGACCTCGACAAGATGGAAGGTGTTTTCTTAAAGAGAGGACTTTACACACCAGCTCTTGAAGACGACAAGAAATGGGCTTTCACTCCGTTAGCAAAAAAAGGCGACAAAGTCATTGCTGGCGACTGGCTTGGCAATGTAAAAGAAAACTGGCTCGACCATAAAATCATGGTGCCTTTTAAATTCGAAGGAGAATACACTGTTGAAAGCGTCGCTGCTGAGGGCGAATACACTATCAATGATATTATTGCAACATTAAAAGACACAGAAGGTGAGATTCATAAAGTCACTATGGTACAGAAATGGCCAGTGAAGCTCGCCGTCAAAGCATATAAAAACAAACCACGTCCATTCCGTTTGTTAGAGACTGGCATCCGTGTCATCGACACCATGAATCCAATTCTCGAAGGCGGAACAGGTTTCATTCCTGGACCATTCGGAACAGGTAAGACCGTTCTTCAACACTCATTAGCTAAATACGCTGATGCCGACATCATCATCATGGCAGCATGTGGCGAGCGTGCTAATGAAGTAGTAGAAATCTTCGCTGAGTTCCCTCACCTTGAAGACCCACGCACAGGAAGGTCATTATATGAAAGAACAACTATCATCGCTAACACATCTAACATGCCTGTTGCAGCTCGTGAAGCTTCTGTATATACAGCTATGACAATAGGTGAATATTACCGTGCGATGGGATTGAAAGTATTCTTGCTTGCCGACTCCACCTCACGTTGGGCACAAGCACTCCGCGAAATGTCGAACCGTTTGGAAGAGCTCCCAGGACAAGACGCTTTCCCTATGGACTTGTCAGCTATCATCGCTGGTTTCTACGCACGTGCCGGCATCGTTTATCTCAACAATGGCGAAACAGGCTCAGTAACATTCATCGGCACTGTATCACCAGCTGGAGGTAACTTGAAAGAACCTGTTACAGAATCAACAAAGAAAGCAGCACGATGCTTCTACGCATTGTCACAAAACCGCGCCGACTCAAAACGTTACCCTGCCATCGACACCATCGACTCATACTCTAAATATCTAGAATATCCAGAATTCATAGAATATGCAAAAGATAAACTAGACGAAAACTGGGTCGAAATCGTAAGTGAAGCACGTAACATATTGATTCGTGGTAAAGAGACAGAAGAACAAATCAACATCCTCGGTGACGACAGCGTGCCAATCGACTATCATGTCACCTTATGGAAATCAGAGTTGGTCGACTTTGTCATCTTACAACAAGATGCCTTCGATAAAATTGATGCTTCAACATCACTTGAACGTCAGGAATATATGTTGAAGAAAATTATCGGCATAACACGTTCTGAATTCAGGTTCGACAACTTTGAAGAAGTAGGTATCTATTTCAAGAGACTCATCAATGCTTTCAGACAGTTGAACTACACAGTCTTCAAGTCAGAAGAATTTTACAATACTGAGAAAGAATCTGATGCTATCCTTGAGGAAAGAATCATCAAATAAATGAAAATAAAAAAACTATATATATGAGTGCATTCCAAAAAGTTTATACAAAGATCAGTCAGGTCACGAAAGCTACATGCAGCTTAAAGGCTACTGGCGTAGGTTTCGATGAACTTGCATATATACACGGACGTCTGGCACAGGTCGTTAAGATCTGGGGCGATGAGATCACCTTGCAGGTCTTCTCAGGAACAGAAGGCATTCCAACAAATGCAGAAGTCATTTTCTTAGGCAAAGCTCCTACCCTCAAAGTCAGCGACGAGTTATGCGGACGTTTCTTCAACGCCTTCGGTCAGCCTATCGACGGCGGTCCTGAGGTAGAGGGCGAAGAACGCGAAATCGGCGGACCTTCAGTAAACCCTGTACAACGCAAGCAGCCATCAGAACTCATCGCAACAGGTATAGCAGGCATCGACTTGAACAACACCTTGGTGTCAGGACAGAAGATTCCATTCTTCGCAGACCCTGACCAACCTTTCAATCAAGTTATGGCTAACGTAGCGATGAAGGCACAAACCGACCGTATCATTCTCGGCGGCATGGGTCTTACCAACGACGATTACTTATATTTCAAAAACTTATTCGAAAACGCAGGTATCTTAGATCATATCGTTTCTTTCGTAAACACAACAGAAGCTCCTCCTGTAGAACGTCTTCTCGTTCCAGATATGGCTCTTACCGCAGCAGAATATTTCGCAGTAGATAAAAATGAAAAAGTGTTGGTTCTCTTGACCGACATGACATTATATGCCGACGCTTTGAGTATCGTTTCCAACCGTATGGACCAAATCCCATCTAAAGACTCTATGCCAGGTTCTCTCTATTCCGACTTGGCTAAGATTTATGAGAAAGCGGTACAATTCCCAAGTGGCGGTTCTATAACCATCATCGCTGTTACAACATTATCAGGCGGCGACATCACACATGCTATTCCAGACAATACTGGTTATATCACTGAAGGTCAGCTCTTCTTACGTAAAGACACAGAAATCGGTAAAGTTATCGTCGACCCATTCAGAAGCTTGTCTCGTTTGAAACAACTCGTCATCGGCAAAAAGACTCGCGCCGACCACCCACAGGTGATGAATGCTTGTATCCGTCTCTACGCCGACGCTGCCAACGCTCGCACCAAGATGGAAAACGGCTTCGACTTGACAGACTACGACAACCGTGTTCTTGAATTTGCAAAAGAATATTCTAACGATTTACTTGCTATCGACGTCGACCTTAAGATAGAACAGATGCTCGACACAGCATGGAACCTCTTCGGCAGATACTTCACAAAGTCAGAAGTATCTATCAAGAAAGAATTCATGGATCAATATTGGACTGGTAAAGAAGATTGATTGCCACTAAATTAAAAACATGAAATTATGGCAATAAAATTTCAATATAACAAAACATCGATGCAGCAGCTGGAGAAACAGCTGAAGATACGTGTGCGTACGCTTCCTACCATCAAGAGTAAGGAGTCGGCATTGCGTCTCGAAGTGAAACGCTCGAAAGAAAAAGTCGAGGAGTTTGACGAGAGACTCGAAAGTATCTTGCAGCAATCGGGCGACATCTTGCGTCTTTGGGGTGAGTTCAAACCAGACCTCATCAGCATCGAAGACGTAAGATTCAGCGTAAAAAAAATCGCTGGCGTCAACACTCCAGTCTACGAAGGTGCATCGTATAAGATAAAAGAATTCAGCGTATTCAATATGCCTGCATGGATATTAGACGGAATAGAATATATGAAGTCGTTAATAGACATCACATTGGAACGCGAGTTCTGGGTACGTAAAATGGAGCTGCTCAGCAAGGCGAGAAAGAAGACCACACAGAAGGTAAACCTTTATGAAAAGGTGCAGATACCTGGCTTCGAAGACGCTATAAGAAAGATAAAACGCGTCATGGAAGACGAAGAGAATCTCTCCAAAGCAGCTCAGAAGATAGTTAAAATGCGTCAAGAAAAGGAGGTAGCATCATGATTACACCTATGACAAAATTGACGATGCTAATTTATCATCGCGACTATAAGCAATTTCTCATCGACCTCCGCGAACACGGCGTAGTGCATGTCCATGCAAAGAAAGAGACTCTGCAAGACGATGTCATGAAGGCTAAGATGACGGAGATGAAGCATATCTCTAATACTATTAAACTATTAGAAAAAGTCAACAAGTCAACAAGTCAACAAGTCAACAAGTTGATGGACTTGAACAACGCCGAGTTGATTGCTTTCATCGACGATAAATTCGCAGAGATTGATTCTATCCAACAACAAATCGCCTCTTTGCAAAAAGATGACAACGTGTATAATGTTTGGGGCAATTTCCCTGAAGAAGAGATAAAGAAAATCCAAAACAACTGGGACCTAAGATTCTTCAGCGTGCCACAGAACAAATACGACGCGACTTGGGAACAGGAATTCAACGCTTTCGTCATCAATGAAATATCTGGATTCAAATACTTTACTACTCTTACATCTAAAGACAAGGACGTAAACATCGAAGCAGAGAAATATCATTTCCCTTCATTGTCGAAGTCAGAGATAAAAGCTCAAATTGATGACTTGAAAAATAAGTTGAGTGAAACAAAGCAATATCTCAGCGAGATAGCTGAAGATGCCATCGCGAAACTCAACGAATATAAGACTGCTGTTCAAAACGACACTGAATTCTATAAGGTGAGTGAGGCTGCCAGCACCCTAGCCGACGACAAAATCATGATGTTGGAAGGCTGGGTTCCTGCAGAGATTGAAGCTAACACCACATCATGGCTCAGCGAAAAAGAAGTTTACTTCGAAGCAACAGAGCCAGAAAAGAATGTCGACAACCCTCCTATCAAACTTAAGAACAGAAGATTCGCAAAGTTATTCGAGATGATTGGCAATATGTATTCCATCCCTACTTATTGGGAATTGGATATGACGCCATTCTTCGCGCCATTCTTCGTGATGTTCTTCGGTTTCTGTATGGGCGACCTCGGCTACGGCGCATTGATTTGCGTCATTACCTTAGCTCTGATATTAAGCAAGAAACTCAAAGACATGAACAACATACTTTGGCTCGGTTTCTTCTTAGGATTCGGCACCATCATCATGGGAACCATCAGCGGCACCTTCTTCGGTGTTCCATTGCTCGACGTTGAAGGCATCCCTGTCCTTGACAAACTCAAAAGCATCATGTTCCAGCCAGACGGCATCTATTCAGCATTCTATGTGTCATTGATAATAGGCGTGTTCCAGATTTTATTCGGCATGTGCCTTAAGATTATCAATATGACTAAGTTATATGGTTTCGGTGCAGCAGTATCAACCATAGGATGGGTCATCATGCTCTTAGGTGGCATCGTCAGTTTCTTGATTGACGGCATCGGCATTCCGTTCTACGCATGTCTCATCGTTGGCGCAGTATTGGTATATCTGCTCAACGGACCTATCAATTCATTTGCAGCGCCATTCAAGAACATAGGCTCTGGATTGTGGGACACATACAATATGGCGACAGGTCTCCTCGGTGATGTTCTTTCATACATCAGATTGTTCGCTTTAGGATTATCTGGTTCAATTTTAGGATTAGTCTTCAACGACTTAGCCATGAATATGAAACCTGACATTCCAGTAGTCGGAACAATAGTGATGGTCTTGATATTAGTCTTCGGTCACACCATGAACATAGCCTTGTCGGCATTGAGTGCTTTCGTTCACCCTATGCGTCTGACATTCGTTGAGTTCTACAAAAACTCTGGATTCGTCGGCGGAGCTAAAGAGTATAGTCCATTTAAGAAAAATTAGGAATTAACAATTTGCCCTGAAAGGGCTAAACAGATACAAGGCAGGCAGGATGCCTGTTGATAAAGAAAATTAAATTAAAAATTAACAAATAAAAAAATTAACATTATGACAACAGCATTAGTATTAGCTTATGTAGGTATCGCTCTTATGATTGGTTTATGCGGTATCGGTAGTGCCCTCGGCGTAACATATGGTGGCAACGCAACAGTGGGTGCAATGAAAAAGAATGACGAAGCTTTCGGTAACTATTTAGTTTTAAGTGCTATGCCTGGTACACAAGGTTTGTACGGTTTCTTAGGCTTCTTCTTGTTACAAGGTGTTTTGTCACCAGACATCGCCATGAACCAAGCATTAGCAGTATTCAGCTGCGGTTTATTCCTCGGCGTTGTTGGTTTAGTATCAGCTATCCGTCAAGGTCAGCTTTGCGCTAACGGTATCACAGCAATCGGCAATGGTCACGATGTTTTCGGCAAGACTTTGATTTTAGCAGCTTTCCCTGAATTGTATGCTATCATCGCAGTTGCTGCAACATTCTTGATTTCATCAGCGATATAATAAGACTACAAGACAACAAGTCTACAAGACTAAAAGCTAGAGGCGTCATGGAAATATGACGCCTCTATTTTTTACCCTCAACTCCTAACTCCTAACTCCTAACTCCTAACTCCTAACTCCTAACTCCTAACTGAAAAACCTCTCCTGGACTTGGTATCACAACATCTTTAAAGCCAGCTTTCTTCAGCACTTCGCTATACGGCACTTGTGCTTCATAGTCACCATGGACGATAAACACCTTTTTCACCTTTTCTGGATTCTGGCAACGTAAATATTCTTCCATTTCCTTATAGTCGGCGTGGCCGCTGAATGCATCGATGCTAAACACCTCAGCCTTGACGCTATGAGGCATACCAAAGATAGATATTTCTTTCTCACCTCTTAAGATACGAGCTCCAAGTGTTGTAGGCGCGCAATAACCAATCGCCAATATAGAATTTTTAGGATTGTCAATGCTATTGGCGATATGATGTTTTACCCTTCCTGCTTCCATCATACCAGAAGCCGAGATTATAATACACGCCTCATCTCTCCTATTCAAAGCCTTCGAATGATTTACATTAGTGATATATTTCAATGTTCCAAAACCGAATGGGTCGTCGTCGTGTTCCAACACTTCCGCAACATTCTTATTGAACAAGTCAAGATGTAAACGGAAGATATTCGTTGCATTGACAGCTAAAGGACTATCAACATAAACTGGTATAAACGGAAGTTTTTTCTCATTATAGAAATTATTCAAGATATAGACGATTTCCTGAGTACGGCCAATAGCAAATGCTGGAATAATAAGTTTGCCTTTTTTCTCAACGCAGGTATGCTTAATAATTCTTAGCAGTTCATCTTCTGAAAACTGTTTATCCTGATGCAGTCTGTCTCCGTACGTACTCTCAACGATAAGATAATCGCATTGAGGGAAAGCATCTGGAGCGCGTAGGAGATAGTTGTTGTCACGGCCTATATCGCCAGTATAACCAATTCGCGTCACATCACCGAACTCATCGATTTCAATAGTAGCAGATGCACTGCCAAGGAGATGTCCTGTATTAGTAAATTTCACCTTAATATTATTGTCGATATGAAACTGTCGATTCAGAGGCACACTGATAAATAAGTCCATACAAGCATGAGCGTCTTTTTCAGTATATATCGGTTCGACTGGTTTCAATCCTTGACGAGCTCTTTTCTTATTAAACCAATGCGTATCGTTTTCTTGAATAAAGCCACTGTCGGGCAACATGATGGAACAAAGATTACGTGTTGCCTGAGTACAAATCACTGAGCCACGAAATCCTCTCCTATAGAAATAAGGTATCAAGCCAGAGTGATCGACATGAGCATGAGTAAGAATTATATGGTCAATCTCAGCTGGGTCGACCATCGTATTTCTGTTTAACGCATCTGTCTCAAGACCTTTACCTTGGAACATTCCGCAATCCAAAAGAATCTTTTTTCCATGACGAGTAGTGATGAGATGTTTACTTCCCGTCACTTCTCTTGCAGCGCCAATAAACTTAATTTCCATCTTTATAGCAATTATTTATGACCTAAAGTAAATATCAAACCTAATCTGAAGTTGGCAACCTCATAAGAAGTAAGCAATTCCACAGTGGTCTTAGACACCTTAGACAGCACCATTATATTATCGCTTAACAGATAGAATTTCACGAGACCCAGATTGAAGGCGATACCAGCCGACAAACTATTACCTGAGAATTTAGACATGGTATAACTTGTAGTCAAGTCAAAGATATTAAAGAAAGTGCCACTATAAGCCAAGGTCATCATAGGTCTCATTTTTTTATTGACATAATACAACTGACTTATCGCGGTGAATCTTACCATCGGACATAATTCGTAATATCCTTGAAGCATAATTCTGGTTTTCAGTGCGCTTTTATAGTCAGCTCCTGCGTCTAAGGTTGCATCACCCCAGATATTGTCAACCATATCTTTCAATAAGATATCGACATCAAGTTCAAGGTTCATCAAGTCTTCATAATCTTTACATAAAGCATCGTTTATCACGACATTCTCACTAACCACATGTGTCTCTCTTGTATTTTTCCACTTAATATAGCCCAAATCATAAACGCCTAATGCCACGCCGAAATGCTTGTTAAAAGTATAACTTGCGCCCAAATCAATACCATATCCGAAGTTATCCTTAAGACGAATAGCATCTTTGAGACTTATGTTGCTGAAGTCTATAGATGAAAGGTCATCTCCCAAATCAAACAATGTCGACATCTTGACATTGAGATTTATATCTGCATACATATCATAAGTATTCGCATTGGTGTAGATTTTTGTATTGTCGTCATTAACTTGTGCATTAGCTACACCGCAAATCAATTTCGGGCGTAACGCGACTGTCAATTTATCATTGATTGCATATTGAACGCCAAAAGCTATTTCAGTAAGAAGACTCATATCGACACCCACAGAAAAGTCGGCGTATTTATCTCCCAAATAGTTGCCATTGCCATTGACAAAAAATCCCAAGAAATCTCTAGAGTAATGTAATTCATTATGATATTTCACTTTCCAACTTACATCAAACAAAAGCTTTTTGATTTTAAATCCGAAGCGGAACAAATCTAAAGAGAAGTTGGTGCTAATGAAGTTATCATGCTCATCTAAACTATTTATCAATTGTGTAGCGTTGATAGACACAGGTTTGCCATCTTCATAGTTATAAATATTTTTGTATTTTATTGAAGAATTGTATGTTGAGAGATTTATATTTGAGATACCAACTCCAACAAATATATTTGAAGATATAGGCAATGCCGGATTATATAAGTTGCCATATGGCACATGTGGCATCAATGTCAATCCGATGGCTTCACTTTGTGACTTTGCTGTCAACGATAGTGACAACAATATTACTACTGTAAGGATTCTATATATCTTTTTCATATCTTATCTTTTTTAGAATGTAATTTCTGTTGTCTTTGTCTTTAAACCAAGGCGTATTTTGATATTATCTTTGACGTTCATCATGACCATATTGCCTTCTGTAGAGAAACGCAAATCCATAATGAGCTTATCTGCCGACAAAACATTTTCAATTTTATCATCTACGACAGAAACTATCAAAACATCTTCTGTAGCTTTGCCATCCAAGCTAGCATTGATACAAGCTTCATTAGTAAAAATTGAATCTATTACTACGCCATTCTCAACGAAATATAACTGTGGTATTACTTTAATAGGCAATTCATTGCTTATAACGAATTTAAATTCAAGTTCATCAAAAGGATTTTCGAAGATAAAGTTTTCTGTATTATCTTCTCCCATAGAAATATCAAAATCGATTGTGTCTAAGTATCTCAACTCATTCATACTAAATTCCATTGGCATCATAACATTTGCAATGAGGTCTATATGAGAGTCGTTTGAAATCATATCGCCTTGAAGGTCTTTGCAGCCCATCACAACATTTCCAGAGAAACGCAACTGATTGTAATCATTTAAGATATTTATTTCATTCACGATCTGTCCCGAGAAATCAGCTGCAGACTCTGCACTTTCATCAGTAGTCTTCAGTGTTATTTCAAATTGGTTCCAATCCTTTATCAAGCTTATGTCACTGTCTGATGTTGTCGACAAGCATAATGTATCGACCACGCAATTTGACTCGAATCCGAATGTATTGACATATCTTATATCTATTATAGGTTTCGATATTGTAAAATCGCCGCTAAGATTATTGATACCGAAGCTAATATCATGCGAGCCAGCAAAATCAAACACCATATCTTCGATAGCTCCATCTATTGATTCAAATTTCAAGTCTTTCATACCACCTTTAAGGAAGAATTTATAATCCCCTCCAATTGGCTCGTCAGATATTGTTGCCGACAATGATGCAGAGAACTTAATCTCACCATTTTCTGGGAATATCCTACATTGCTCAAGATTTATATCAATATTGGTATCATTGTTTTTAATATCCAAGGCAACGGTCAGGTCACTGCCATCTGACAGTTTGATATTTTTGGTCTTCAGTTCTATTTTATCTAACACAGGTAAATCTGTATTTAGTTCCATAGAGAATTTTCCACTTTTCAACAGCACTGAGTTTATCGAATAGCCCTCAAATGCGAATGGCACTGCCAATAAATCTTCAAATGTATAATTTAATGGCACTGGCACTGGCGATGCTGGAATATTTGGGAGTTCAATTTCACTATTCGAGTCGAAAGTAAAATCGTCTATTCCCGACAATATGTCGTCGCCCACAACTGCGTTTTTTAATGAATCTGAATAATTAGCATACAATTCTCCATCAGGGCTAATCTTGATCCATTTAGCGACAGCAGGGTCAATCATGTTTAACATTTTTTCCAATTCTATCGTATCAGAAAACAAAGAAACCGCAAATGAATTGTCAAGTTCTACTGTCTTTACATTATTTTTATTACAAGACGCAAAAGACAGCATCAGCGACATAATCATTGAAACAAATAACAAGGACGCTACATTCTTCATAACCATAAGTTTTCGTTAATATTATTTTCTTATTTGCAAAGTTATACTTTTAATATTTTAAACAAAAGTATTTTGCAGTTTTTTTTACATAAAAAAAAGCAGAACGACAATTAATTATCATTCTGCTTAGTTTTTTATTAAGGTTTATTAGCTTATCTTACCAACACCTTATTTATATATGCATTATCCTTTGTTTTTATTTCAAGGAAATACATTCCGTTGTTAAGTTCCGAAACATTTATTTGTCCGTTATCAACGATAACATTCTTAACGACTTGTCCTTGATAATTATAGATAATTGCATTGAAAGTTTCGTTAACATCTACATAAATAACATCAGATGCTGGATTAGGATAGATATTGATTTTATTTGAATCAACTTCATCTATACTTAACATTTCGACTACTATTGTAGCGGCTTCTGCTTTAGAGTCGTATTTCTTAGCGATGACGCTGTAAGTATATGAGCCACTTTCTTGTACTGTATCTGTGAATGTTAATTCTGTCACTTCTGCGATTTGCTCATCATCACGTAAGATGACATATTCTCTTGCATTTTCGCCAGCGTCCCATGTCAACTTAACGATTGGAGCGACGACTTCAGCTCTAAGGTTTGTTGCTGGAGAGACAAAGCCGATGACACTAAATGGAGGCAAGACGATGTTATCCAAGTACACGCAGTCTTCACCCTTTGCATCAGCAACGCGTTTGTTGTAAGTCCATTTCAAGGTATGAGTTCCTTTTGTCAAGTTATAAGTGAATTGTTCCCATTCTGTTGGTGTTGAGTTATTTCCTCTCCATTCTTGTACAAATTCACCATCGACAAAGAATTCCAACTTAGCGTAAAAGTCGCAGTGCATCATATGATAGAAGCTGATTTCTTCATCTTCAGCCAATTCTACTGTTATTAACATTGAAGAATTTCTTTGGTCTTTTTCGAGGCCATCAGCTATTTTACCAGATCTTGCGCTATATGTTCCTTCGTAAGCATTTTCACAGATAAACCAATCTGATGCGCCTTCGAATTGCCAGTCTGTTTTAGAGAAATCGCCTGTTTCGAAGCCTTCCATAGCTTGGCTAATCATAACGTAATAATTTGTTTCCATTCTATAAGCGCCTGCTGTGATAGTAGACAACACTTCGTATTTAGTGCCAACCACAGCATTTTTGTCGACGTCGAAGAAAGCAACTATTTCTATAATTTCGCCTGGTTTCAAAGACTCTTCTGTCACATTTTCTTCAGGGAACACTATGTCGGAGGAGCTGCTAGTCATTTCTGCAACTATATTACGCGCTTCGCTATGGCCTGCATTTTTAACAGATATATACAAGACATCGCTTGAGCCTGGTTCGATCATCTTGTTTTTAATGAAGATTGTATCAATTACGAAACTTGGTGCATTAGCTGTTATTGAGAATGAACTTGACCATGACTCTTCACCTGATGTACATCTCACGTCGAATCCCAATTCTTCTTGGTCTGGGACATTGTCGGTGACTGTAAATTTAAACACATCATTAATTTCTGCCACTTCCTCAACTGCCAATGATGCTAACTTTGTTTTACCGTTTGTTATTGTCACGTAATCTGTTTTAGAGATAAGTTCGACTTCGATCTCAGCAGCGTCTTTAACGCCGATATTCTTAACACTCAAATCAAGGTTGATTGTCTCGCCATAATCTAACTGGCCGTCAGCCTCGTTTATTTCAAATTCATTGTAAATCAAGAAGGCATCTGTTGGAGTCTTAACTTCTATGTCTATAATTTCAGTAACTTTATTATAAGCCATCACAACAAGTTTCATCGTACCTTCTTCAGTAATTTCAGGGAAATTAAGGTTTGCAGTTCCTTTTCTTATGTATGAAGAAGCCACCACTTCACCGTCTTTTGACAATGTTGCGATACCGAAATCTACGTCAGCATTGACAGTATAGTTTGTCATACCTACCAAGAGATATGAAGAGCTGCAGTAGATGTCCATTTTTTCTGGAGCTTGTGTTCTGAGCATCATTGAAGGGTCGCCGAAGAGGAACCATGTATTGTGAGTATCGCCGCGGTCTTCTGGACTCATATCAAGGATATACATATTACCATTTAATGATGCGCCGCCAAGTGTGTGGTTATAATTGCCACGCCACTCTGACAAGATAGCCACCATTTCATCTTGTCCATACATTGGTGGTTGCCATGGTTGTGAAATCCATGAGAACATGCCGCCGATTGCACCTACAGGAGCTCCTGTTGCTGGGTTTACTGCACGCATCCATGATTCTGCGAAACATTCATCGACGTCAAATTGTCCGTTTCTACATGATGAAGTCCAAATAAATGGCAACATATAATCGTTGGTCAAGTTATGAACACATTTTGTATCGAAGTTACCCATCACCCATTTCTCTATTTCACCGTGGTTACAATAGTTAGCTATACCGACGCCTTTATTGAAGTCAACGGCATAGTCGTCTGCTGTAGGTTCATAACCATCGATGCCTTTATATTTTTCAGAAATTTCAGTATAGGTATAATGCATGAGTGTATCTCGAATGAAATCAATGTGTTGATAGTCCTTTTCACCGAAGTGACCATAACCTTCTGTTGAGCCCATACCGATACCTCTCGACAACCATGTTGCGTCTTCTTTTATATCACGTTCGTAATAGATAATTCTATCAACTTGATTGTGTGCATCTTCTAAGTCTTTTACAGAAAGACGGCCGACTAATACTTCTTCGTAATTATCTTCACCTTCTAATCTTCCATAATAGTTGTCAGAACCAGCATAATAAGGGATACCACCTGCGAGTCCTTGGATTGTAAATGGAGGGAGATTGTCATATTCTCCGATTAAAAGCACGTATGTAAGATTTGGATTTGATTCATAATAATTTTCGATATAAGTTTTCAGTTTGGAGACGGTGTCTGTCTCTGATGTCAAAGCCAATGTTGTAGGACGGCCTGAGATATTTTTCCATTCGACCAATTTCTCAGCAGCTTCTTTGTATTCGTCGACACATACTACCAACATTTCGCCTTCGTCTTCAATGAAGCTATATCTTTCATTTGTTGGATAATTGATAAAACGACGCTCGTATGAAGCCTTGACTTCTGGAGAAACGACATTGCTACGTCTTGTAGCGGTTTTTTTATTCAACCCATTATCGCTCACTTTTTTAACAGAGATGCGTAAGTCTGTATAAACACGTAATGTCTTTGTTACAGGATTATAAGCGTAAGGATAAACCATCAAGTTTTGTCCGCGGAAATCTCTTAGGATATAAGGATTATCCAATGCTGCAGCTTGTGCTGGATAGAAGTCATCTTGTTGATAAACTTCACCATAGACAAAAGGAACGTCTTCTGGATTTATTTCACGGCTGAAATTGCCTTTTGAAGGAGCCACTTCAACATCTTTGAAATCGACGTATGATGACTTGATGACAGAAGCTTTCATTTCTGCAGTATTACCTATTATCATTGAGATAGGATACATTGGGAGGTCTGGAGCACCTGCTACAAGCATAGATGCCATGCCTTCGCCACCGATAATCATCTGTTGTCCATTTTGTGTTTTAACAGAGCTTTGGAAAAAACCACCGACTTTCACATCGACAACAATCTCATCATCTGATGACGATACTAATGTTTCCTGGATTTTTATCGGAGTGCTTTTATTAACTCCGACCCATTCTTGTGCAAAAATAGACATTGATGTCAGCAACATCATTGTCACTACAAAAAATAACTTTTTCATTTTCAAAATTTTTAAAATCTTTATTTTGTTAAAATAATTTTCTCGATTATTACATTTTTACCATCTCTTATTTCAAGGAAATAAACGCCTGTTGTAAGACTTGACAAATCTATTTGTCCGTCATTATTATTTTTTCTAACAACGACTTGGCCTTGGTAGTTATATACCACAGCATCGAACGATTTATCACAATTGACGTATATCATTCCAGATGTTGGGTTTGGATATAACGACACTTTTTTTGACGGGAGTTCGTTTATGTTTTCCGTTGACTTTTGATTAGAGTCGAATATCACGAAAGCAGGTGCTGAGTATAACTCGCCGCTTCTCGCAACCACACTGTAGGTATAAATTCCTTCTGCTATTTTATCAGTATACACTGTCTCTGACTGAGTTGAAACTATTTCGCCGTTGCGTCTTACTATATATTCATCAGCGTTTTCGCTTGCAGTCCATGTCAATGTCAATGTATTGTCATCATGGGCTTTTGCCTTAAGATCTGCAACTGCAACAAATGGAGCAACTACTGCCTTAGGTGGGAATGAAATCATATCAATTAAAGCTCCATCAGTTCCTTCCGATATTTCATCATCCTTAACATATCTCCATTCTATAACATGTTTGCCTTTCGACAATTTATATGAATAAACGTCCCAATCTATTTCTCCAGACCATCGTTCTCTTTCTCGACTATCAACGAAAAACGCTAGATAATCAGAATCCTGTTCAGAAGATACTTTTCTATAAAACTTCAACTCTCCTGTAGCTGGCACATCTATTTCTATCTTTAACATTGAATATTGTCCATGACTTATCGTCGCTGATTTAGCGCAATATACACCTTCATAAGGTGTTGTATTTTCAATAATCCAAGGATTTTCTGTCACGTCTGCCCATTCAAATGATGAGAAATCACCAGTTTCAAAATCCTCTACTACAGAACCTATTGCAAGATTGTATTTTGATTGCAGTGTATTATGTTTTGAACCTACAGAATAAATAATTTCATATACCGACGACATGATTACAGAAGATGATACTGTAAAATCTGTTGTGAAAAAGAATGTCTCTCCTGCTGCCACTTCTTCCGTATGCATCATGGTATTTTCAAAGTCAATATCAGAAGAACCGACGAACAATTCTGTAACTACGTCATAAGCTGCGCTACTTCCCACATTATTGAATGAAAGCTTCATTGTTGCTGTCTCGCCTGGTTTTGCTGTCCCATCTAATATTGTGATTTCATTCAATTCAAAAACAGGGGCATGTGCTTTGATGACAAAACTTATTTCGTATGTTCTCATATCATCTGTACATGTCAACACAAAATTGATTTTCTCGCCATCGGGCACATTTGCGCTGACATAGAAACGGAATGCTTTCTCTAAGCTTATCTTTTCATCAATATCTGCTGATGTTATTATTTCATTGTCATCTATTATCTCAACATATTCTGATGTAGTTGATAATACTAAGCTTATATTCTCTGTTTTTTCTAAGCCTATATTTTTAACATTTATGTCGAGGTCGATATATTCATTATAATCCACCTGAGCATCTTCTTGATTGATGTTAAACTCATCTATAACCAAATACGCTCCTGTTGCTGGCAATATGTTTATATCTATTATTTCGGTGACTTTATTATATCCAAGCACAACAAGCTGAGCCTTACCAAATTCCTCAATTTCAGGAAATGTTAGTTCTGCTATTCCGTTTTCAACATTTGCAGAAGCAATTACTTTATTATTCATCGACAATGTAGCGATGCCGAAATCTGTTTCAGCATTCACCGTCATAGATGTCATTCCCATTACAATTGCTGATGGCGATGCTGTGACAGTCATTTTCTCAGGAGTTTTTGTTCTTAACATCATTGATGGGTCGCCGAACAAAATCCATGTATTATGTGTTTCTTCACCTTCTTCATTGTTTGACATATCCAAGGCATACATATTACCATTGCATGATGCGCCAGCAAGAGTATGTCTATAACCTTCACGCCATTCTGCCAATATTGCGTTCATCTCATCTTGGGCATACATTGGAGGTCTCCAAGGTTGCAATATCGAAGAGAACATTCCTCCGATAGCTCCAGTTGGAGCTCCTGTTTCAGGATTCGTTGCACGCATCCAAGCTTCTGCAAAACAATCATCGTATTGAAGATATCCATTGTCGCATGCCACCGACCAAATAAACGGAAGCTTGTAATCATTTGTCAGCTGGTAAACATGATCATTAGTGAATCCCGTTACCCTCCAACCTGTTACTGTTCCATGATTACAGTAATTAATGATGCCTACACCTTCGTTGAAACGTTCTATCAAATCTGTCACTTTTGGATCATTAACCTTATCGTAATGCCGAGAGATATCTGTATATGTATAATTTAATAAGGTGTCTCTGATAAAATCGATATGATTGCAGTCATATTCATTAAAATGGCCTGTACCTTCTTTTGCTGCTATGCCTGCACCTCTAGAAAGCCAAGTCGCTGTTTCATCTATATCGCGTTCGTAATAGATAATCTTATTAACTTGATTATCTGCATCTTTAGCATTTTTAACAGAAAGACGTCCTACGAAGACTTCTTCATAATAGTCATCGCCTTCCAACATACCGAAATAATTATCCGAGCGACCTCCATTCATTTGATGTGAAGGAATATCTGTATATTCTCCAACTAAAAGAACATATGTCAACTTTGGATTTGAGTTATAATAATCAGCGATATATTGTCTAAGTTGTTCTCCTTGACCTGTCTTTGATGAAGCTACCATCGTCGTTGGACGGCCTGAGATATTTTTCCAATCGACGAGAGTTTGAAGATTTGTCATATATCTGTCGTAGCAAACCACGAGCATCTCACCCTCATCTACTAGAAAACTTCTGCTATCATTTTTATAATTGATGAAACGGCGTTTGTATGTAGCATCGAATTCTGAAGCTATGACATTATTTTTTCTAGTGCTAACTTTCTGATTTACTCCATTATCACTATTTTTTTTCACCGATATGCGAAGCTCTGTATATACACGTAATGTTTTTGTTACAGGATTATAAGTATAAGGATAGACTATCAAATTCTGTCCACGGAAATCTCTGATGATATAAGGTTTATCCAATGTTACGATTTGTGCTGGATAAAACGCATCTTGTTGATACATATCGCCATAGGTAAAAGGGACATCATCTGGATTTATATCACGGCTGAAATCTCCTTTTGATGGTGCTACTTCAATATTCTCAAAATCGACATACTTAGATTCAAGGACAGAAGCTGTCATTTCAGCCTTATCTCCAATTATCATTGATATCGGATACATTGGGAGGTCGGGAGCACCAGCATCAAGCATTGATGCCATGCCTTCTCCACTGATAATCAGCTGTTCTCCATTAGGTGTAATCACTTTTTCTTTAAAGAAACCCGCGACATTGATGTCAACGATTATCTCTTCATCTGACGAAGACACAAGACGTTCTTGTATCTTCATTGATGAACTGCCATCAACGCCAATCCATTCTTGTGCAGATATGTCTGCTACGTTTAATAAAAATACTGCTAATATTAAAAATAGCTTTTTCATCACCAATGTTATTTAACCACAACTTTTTCTATCATTATATTATGTCCTTCTCTTATCTCAACGAAATAAATTCCTGTTGACAAATTGGACAAATCTAATTGTCTTTCATTATTATATTCTCTCATAACCACTTGACCTTGATAGTTATACACTACAGCATCAAATGTCTTATCGAGCTCAATATATATCATTCCTGATGTTGGATTTGGATATAAAGAGACTTTTTGTGTTTCAACATTGACAATATTCTCACCTGACTCATTCTCTGAATCAACGATTAAGAATGCTGGTTCTGAGTAGTTTTCTCCATTTCTAGCCACTACGGTATATGTAACGATACCATTAACGACATTTTCATTAAATGATGTTGAAGATTGTGTAGCGACTACTTCGCCGTCGCGTCTTACAATATATTCCTCTGCATTTTCAACAGCATTCCACATAAGCGTAATTTGTTCATCTTTAACACTATATTTCAAATCCGACACGGCTCCAAGCATTTTAACAACACTTACTGGAGGGAAACAAATATTGTCGATATACGCCAAATTGTCGCCTGCTTCACCTGATGAATCTCTTCTAAATCTCCATTCCAAAGCATAGACGCCTTTTTTCATTTTCTTGCTATAATGCATCCAATCCTTTTCACCAGACCATTTTTGTTCCAATAAAGAATTGATATAAAATTCAAGAAGATCATAACTTTCTTCACATGAGGTCTTCACGTAGAATTCCAATGGACCTTCTGCCAATACCTCCAATTGTATCTTTAATTTAGCATACTGATTATGATTTACCATATCGCTTTTTGCGCAATATTTTCCTTCATAAGCATTAACACTATCGATAACCCAATTGCCTTTAGCATTGTTATTAGTCTCTATTTTCCATTCGTTAGCTGTAAAGTCTCCTGTTTCAAAATTTTCTCCCAAAAGACCTACTTTCAACTCATGGTTTAACTTATATGTTGCGTAATCGGAGTTTACAGAACTGATGATTTCATAAACAGAACCCACCAACACTGAAGGTTCTACTGTAAATTCAGCGTTCACGGTAAATGTTTCTCCAGCCTCGATTTTTTCTGTAAGTATCGATTGGTTTTTAAATTTCACATCTGAAGAACTGCTGAAATTTTCAGTAAGTATATTATAAGCTGTTGATCCACCTATGTTGCTTACTTTAATCTCCAAAGATTCCGTTTCACCAGGATTAACGATTTTACCTGAAAGTGTTTTAATGCCATCGATAGCTAAAACTGGAGCATAAGCGTATGTATAGAATGATGTCTCCCATGTATTTTTACCGTCTGTACATGTCACTACAAATTCTATTTTTGTTTCATTAGGCACATTAGGTTTAACATTGACAGTAAACGCATTATCAAGTTTTATCGTCTCTTCTGGATTTATTACAGTTATCTGGGCATTATCTTTTGTTATTGTAACGTATTCAGAGTCAGCACTAAGTTTCACGCTTACATTTTCTGTTGCCTGTAAACCAATGTTTCTAACACTAACTGATAGATTTAATGTTTCTCCATAATCAAGTCTTTGGTTATCATCAAGCAGTTCATGACCTGCGTATATTATGTAAGGATTATCAGCTGGGACGATATCTAACTCTTTAGTTTCAGTAATTCTATTATAACCTATCACGACCAATTTTGCAGATTCTCCTCCGATTAAAGGGCTGAAATTGAGTTCTGCCACGCCATCAATTATAGGAGCTGAAGCGATAGCTTCACCATTCAACGACAATGTTGCGATACCGTAATCGGCTTGTGCATTGACGTTCAACGATGTCATTCCTATAAACAATTCTTTTTGAGGCACTGTAACATTCATCGGTTTAGGTACATCTGTTCTAATCATCAATGATGGGTCGCCGAAAAGAATCCATGTATCGTGAGTTCTTGGACCATCGAATGGATCCATATCCATCATAAACATATTACCGTTACAAGAAGCTCCACCGAGAGTATGTTTATAACCATCACGCCATTCTGTCAATATAGCATTCATCTCATCTTGACCATACATTGGAGGCAACCATGGTTGTGAGATCCATGAGAACATGCCGCCAATAGCACCTGTTAAACCACCTGTCGCTGGATTTACCGCACGCATCCAAGCTTCGCCGAAACATTCATCAAAGTCGAACTCACCATTATTACATGCCACCGACCATACGATTGGCAACATATAGTCGTTTGTCAATCGATGAATATCGTCTGTAGAAAAATTAGCCACAGCCCATGTTGTTGGAGTACCGTGATTGCAATAGTTTATCAAACCTAAGCCTTTGCTATAGTCAACAATCATAGCAGGTGCTGCTGGATTGTTAATTTCTGCATAATACTGCGACACATGTGTGTATGTATAATTCAACAAAGTATCACGAATGAAGTCCATATGTTGATAATCGATTTCACCATAATGGCCCTCGCCTTCATTAGCTGCTACTCCTGATGCTCTTGTCAACCATGTCGCATCATCTGTAATATCACGCTCGTAGTAGATAATTTTATTCACTTGATTTACAGCATCGCCTACTGACTTCACTGGCAAACGTCCTACCAATACCTCTTCATATTTATCGTCGCCTTCAAGCATGCCGAAGTAATTATCTGATTTGCCTCCGCTAATTGCAAATGGAGGTATGTCAACATGTTCACCAACTAAAAGCAAATAAACAAGCTCTGGATGTTCTTCATAATACTTTTGAACATAAGTCTTCAAGTTGCTTCCTGTCTTTGACAAGGCTACCACTGTTGTTGGACGTCCTGAAATATTTTTCCATTCCACCAAAGGCTGAACAGCTTCCATATATTTATCAGCACACACTATCAACATTTCGCCTTCGTCTTCTACGAATGTATATCTCTCATTTGTAGGATAATTTATGAAACGACGTTTGTATGAAGCATTGACTTCTGGGTCTAAAGCATTGCTTCTTTTACGATTAAGTTTTTGATTTACGCCATTATCACTTATCTTTTTAACTTCTATTCTGAGATATGTATAAACACGTAATGTCTTTGTTACTGGATTATATGCGTAAGGATAAACCATCATATTTTGTCCACGGAAATCACGAAGAATATATGGTTCGCCCAATACTGCTTGTTGTGCTGGATAAAACGCATCTTGCTGATACATCTCGCCATACTCATAAGGAACGTCTGCTGGATTGATTTGACGACTGAAGTTACCTTTTGATGGTGCAACTTCTATATTTTCAAAATCAACATATTTCGATTTAACAACAGATATTTTCATCTCTGCCTTATCACCTACAATCATTGATATTGGATACATTGGAAGATTTGGTGCGCCTTGTATCGGCATATATGCCATACCTTCTCCGCCGATAACCAACTGTTCGCCTTGTGATGTTTTTACAGTTTCTTTATAAAAACCATCAATTTCAACATCAACAACTATCTTCTTTTCAGAAGATGACACTAATGTTTCTTGTATTTTGGTTGAACCGCCTTTGCTAATTCCAACCCATTCCTGCGCATTGAGCGACAATGCGAACAAACATAATACTATTAAAAAAGTTTTTCTCATTTCTTATTTTTAACATTAACAGAAAAAGGGTAAAACAACAGTTTCGCCCTTTCTCTTAATTTTACTGAATTATAACTCTGTTAATTGACACTTCTCCATCAGCGATAAGCTTCAAGAAGTAAACTCCATTATTGATATTTTCTAATGAAATAACACTTTCGCCTGACAAAACGCCATCAAGTACAACTTGACCCAAACCATTTATCATCTGATATTCATATCTTTGAGCACTTGACTTAATGTTAATCACATCTTTAGCTGGATTTGGATATATCATAAATTCTACATTCAAAGCATCTTCTATGCCTTCGCCACCGACTTTAACTGTTATTGTTTCTGCATCAGACAAGCCACCGTTATATTGAACTTTAACTGAATATTCATATTCACCAGCAGGCACATTTTCATCAGTAAATGTCAACTTATCAGTTTCGCCTATCATTTCATTATTTCTAAAGACTTTATAACCTGTCAAAGCACGAGGAGCTTCCCATGTAAGTATGACATTATTACTTTCAACATCTGCCTTAAGATTTTGAACTAATTCTAAACAATTGACATCAAACTGACAATTAACACCTTCTTTGATATTTTTGCCAGAATCATAAATCAATCTACCATTTTTATATTCAATAAGATAAGTACATTCGTAGCTATTATATTTTTCTTTTATGAATGAAACAGTCATTGTTGTACCAACCACAACATCCATTTCTTCAACCAACTCTGCTCCATCAAATATTGAAAGCGTATCTGTTGGTGTGCCATCACTAAACTCGACTTTAAGAGCTGATTTTCCCCATCCGTCGCCATAACTGTCTTTCAAAGTAAACACGACTACGCATGAATTTTTCAAGACACTTGAGCCTTCTGAAACAATATCATTATCAGCAGCAAATGTAAATTCCACAGGAATTCTTTCATTAATCAAACAAGACTCATCAATAGTTACTTCAAAATTGAACACACCTATGCCATTAGCTTCTATTGTCTCTACCTCGCTTGTTGTATTCTTGAATGTAATATATTCGTTTGTTGATGATGCTGTTACAACTGCATTCTCAGCTTTATAATGGCCAATGTTTTTAAATTTAGCCTGAAGAGTATACGACATACCAGGTTCATATTCGCCATTCCAATCAAGGCTATCAAAAACAATCACTGGGTCTTGAGCCTTGATTGCTATATTCTTAACCCAAACCAAAGTATCATATTCTATCTTAGTACTTATCACAACTTCATCTTCATCTTCAAGAGCTTTGTCAAGAACGAATGAAAATTCATCAACCAAATCAAGTGTTAAGCCCGACTCCAAAGCTTCAAATGTTGCAACAGAATCAATAATTGTCATATACTCCGATTGGCTTGTCAAAGTAACCTTTGTCTCACCAGCAACTGGGTCATTACCAACGTTTCTTATTGTAAAACTCATTTTATTTTCTTGATTTACAGGATAAGATTTTGGTGTAAAATCAAACACTGACAAGTAAGGACCATCTGTAGGCAATGCAAGCACTTCTTTAACATAAGGGATACGTCTTGGGTGTGTCACAACGATTGTTGCATTTCCTTCTGTCAAGATTGGAATAATTGGCACATCAACATATCCTGATTTTTCGACTACCGCTGTACCCAACAAGACACCGTCTTTTGATATCGCGACATACGAAGAAGGTTCTGCTGACACTGTATAGAAATCCAATCCCATATTGATAACTTCTGAATGAGAGACTTCATTTTGTGTAGGCTTTGTACGATATGGCATCACTGTACCATCACCAATTGTATGATAAGCTTCCCAATAATATAACAAGTCTATTCCGTGTGTTGTCTCATAAGAACCTGCATGAGCGTTTGTTACAGAAAGATTTCCAACAAAAGGAACTGATGATAAAACATTATACACATCGTCTTTCCAGAACATTTCATAAACTCCTTCTTCTGTTTGTGAAGGATTTGGCATTTTGTTAAACACCGTTGTTGCACCTACAGCGAAATAATAGTCTTCATTCCAATAACTTACAGGACATGAACCTATATACCCCCATGCGCCTTTTTTATCAGCTCTTACGAATGCTTCTGCCAAGCAAGGTCCTTTATCTGTTCCCCAGTCACCTGTCAAGCAACAGTTGCCCATAGCCCAGAAATATTTATTCTCATTTGTAAGATTATAGACGTCAGTAGTATTGAACATAGGATCATCCCAAGATATTTCATGTCCGTGTGCTGTATAATTAACAAAACCTACGCCTTTATTAATATTATCGTAACAGCCATTATATTCTGAAGTATATTTATGCACATTTTTCATTCCATTAGCTTGATTGAAATAGAAGTTAGTTGCATAACTTACAGCAGGGACACCAACTTTTTCATTCCACCATTCATCAACGCCAGCAATAAACAAAGCATCGTCTAGATAAGATGGATCTGGCATTGTATATTTTTCATATTGAAGAACTTTTTCGACAAGAGATGTCAATTCCTCAACCGTCTCGCAGCTCATTCTGCTATAATACATATCTGGGAAATAATCGCCATCAACACTACCATAATACAAGTCAGTCACTTTAGATGTCTTGACACCCGACTCCAAACTTGGAACGACTCTATTCCTATCGCCAACAATAACGAGGAATGTTGGTTTAACATTATCGTATTGTTCTTTAATATAAGATTTGATAACAGTAGACGATGTGGTTGAGTCAACATACTTCACGTCAATGTAAAAACCTTTTTGCATCTTCCATTCAAGCCATGGCTGAAGAGCTTCTTCAAACATACTATTTGCCACAACAGTCATATAAACAGGCGTACGATACAAATCAGTATGTTCTTCAAAAACATCAGAAACGACTCTAGAGTTAAACATTTGTTTATAAACAACATTGAAGTACGGGCTATAAGAATCGAGCAACATTTTTTCTGTCATTTCAACATCAGCGTCTTCAAAATCAACCTCTATATTGATGTCATTATAAACTCTAAGTGTATTATTTACTGGGTTATAACTCATTGGCTCCACTTGTAAAGATGCGATTTGCACACCGCGCATAGTTCCCAAAACCTCCATTGTCACTTCAGGCGCGTTAGTAAGAGATCTTGTCTTATACGCTCTTTCATTATATTGAAATTCAACGTCTTCAAGTTTTGTATCCTTGCTATATGATGGTTGTTGTGGATAAACTCTTTCTATACCATATTCTGCGAGTTTATAGTCTGATGTAGTGTAACTTACAACCTTAACAGATGGTTTTGCACCAAAAGGAACAACCAACATTTTCTTTGTTACTGGCAATGATGGAGCTCCAATCTCACCGCTCATAACAGCATCCGACAATATAATTCTAGAAAAGTTTCCAAATTCGGTTTCAACAAGTTCTGTTTCAATTGCATTGTAAGAGAATGTTGTTTCAAAACCATTCAACGATGATTCTGAAATCTGAGCAACACCTCTGGTGTTAGTCTTCAATTCAATACGACCTTGAGCAAAAAGGCTTACATTCAACAACATTGCCATGCTCAAAACCATAACTTTCTGAAAAATAGAAATTTGCATTTTTTTCATTTGGGATTAGTTTTGTTATATTCTTAATTTTATTTCATATTTACCACTCATTAACACTCTAAAATTACGAGCGAGAACAAGTTTACAAATTTACGATTTTTTCGCTTATACTTATATATATTTTTTTAATAATTAATCACCAATATTTCAATAAAAAAACAAAGGAGACTTTCAAAGCCTCCTTATATCTACAAACTCATAAAAACCAATATCTTATCATCTTTTAAGTATCTTCCGGTATTGATTAGTATCATTCAGTATTTCCAATGCCTTTTTCACAACCTTATCTTCTTGTAAAACCACCTGATAATAATTTTCCATATTCCATTCATTACGAGCAATCAAAGCTTTTAGCT
Source organism: Bacteroidales bacterium (assembly GCA_045657145.1). Lineage (GTDB taxonomy): Bacteria > Bacteroidota > Bacteroidia > Bacteroidales > F082 > Limimorpha. Next base: position 38,924 of record JAZOSK010000110.1, read on the forward strand.
GCAACTTAATAATTGGTTCTGAGCGTTGGAATTGCTCTTCATTCCAAGTCACGCCTTCTTTTTCAGCAAAAGCCCTAAACTCTTCGAGCAAGGATTCTGAAATCACAAATTCTTTATTAAATTTATCAAAATCAGCATATTGATTTGCTATCTCGTTCCTATTTTTCACAACATATTCAAGAGTAAAACGATTCAAAACACCTTTTCTAATCAAATCGGTATATAACTTTGTTGAATATGAAGTATCTACAGGCATAAATATATCCGGCATTATTCCGCCTCCACCATAGACAGTTCTACCGCTTATCAATGTTGAATACTTCAGAGAATCAGGAAACTGAATACTATCAGCATGATAAAATTCACCATGCTTCATGCGTTTTGTCATTTCTTTAAAATAATCTTCCGATCCTTTTTCATACGAACGTTGAATACATCTACCTGTTGGCGTGTAATAACGAGCTGTTGTGAGACGCACCACAGAGCCATCAGAAAGATTAAATGGTCTCTGCACCAAGCCTTTACCAAAAGAACGACGTCCAATCAAAACGCCTCTATCCCAATCTTGAATTGCACCAGAAACGATTTCGCTAGCTGAAGCGGAGCCTTCATCAATCAAAACCACGAGTTTTCCGTCAGAAAATATTCCATTATGATCTGTTTTAAAGACATGCTTAGGACTTTTATCGCCCTCCGTAAAAACTATATCTAAACCCTTTTTAAGAAACTGATTACTCAATTCCGCAGCAACATTAAGAAATCCACCGTTATTTCCTCTTAAATCAAGAATCAAAGAATTCATTTTCTGAGACTTAAGCTCCTTTAACGCGACATCAAACTCTTCCATTGTCGTCTTTGCAAAACGATCCAATTTGATATAACCGACCTTTTTATCTACCATAAAGGCCGCATTAATGCTATTCAAAGGAATCTTATCCCTAACAACTTCAAAATCAAGCAACTCTTTACTATCGCCTCGTTTTATACCGAGAATAACCTTAGACCCCTTTTCTCCCCTCAAATGTTTTGCAACATATTCATTATTAACCTTTTTACCAAAAGCATCTTCACCATCTATGGTAACTATCTTATCCCCAGCCATAACACCAACCTTATCAGAAGGACCGCCTGGCACAGGTGAGACAACCAAAATCGTATCTTGAAATATTTGAAAAGTAACACCTATACCTTCAAAACTACCCTCCAAAGGTTCGTTAGCTTTCTGAACATCCTTCTTTGAAATATAAGCCGAATGAGGGTCTAACTCCTTGAGTATAGAAACGATAGCATCTTCTGTCAATTTATCAAAATCAGCAGTATCGACATAAAAATTATTAATCAAATGATAAATAGTAGACATCTTTTGGACAGCTGCCTTATAATCCATTTTTACATCTTTAGCCTGATTTTGAGCACACAACAAAAACTGGACAGAAACAAAAACAACAGACAATAATAATTTAATGTATTTCATACTTTTTCTATTTTTAACAACACCAAACCAAAATTGTTCACTCCCAACTCCTAACTAAACTCCTCACTGTCTAATAACATCAAAATGATTATCTTCATATAACCTTATGATTGTCGAGGCCTTAGGCTTTGTCAAAACATCATGATACAACTGAACAACATAATCCACTGACGACTTTATCTGATCTGTAATTTCCACATATATAGAAGGTGCCTTATCGCCTGCGAGATTCGCTGAAGTTGATGTTATCGGGCGACCTAACTTATGAATCAAAGCCTTACAGAAATCATTATCAACTACACGAATACAAATCGTACTATCGGCAGAGACGTTTTTTGCCAAACCTTTCGACTCCGAATAAACTATGCTCAATGGGTTTTTCGCAGCCTTGATAATATCAGGAGCAATTGGAGGAAAGTTATTCACATATTCCTTCAACATCTCCACACTATCCACAAGCACTATCAAGCCCTTACCTTTTGAACGTTCCTTTATATTATAAATCTTCTCGACAGCATCATAATTCGTAGCATCACAACCTATTCCCCAAATCGTATCTGTCGGATATATAATAACTTTACCTTCTTTCAACAATTCACAACATTTATTTACTTCTGCATCAAAATTATTCATAAAACATCGTTTTTTTATTTGCAACAAAAATAATTTTTTTTTGACAAATGGCAAATGACAAAAAGGCAAAGTTTCTGAGTTTTTTTATTAAATTTGCAACTTAGTAAAAAATGAGTCATAACCATGTGGATATTTGTAATTGCTATATTTTTCGGACTTTGCTTCGCATCAATTTTATATCTATTTAACAACAAACAGCATTACAGCAAATCCTTGACAATATTGTTATTTACATTAAGATTCATTTCCGTAAGCTTAGTCATCTTGCTTTTTTTCAACCCTTACATCAAAATAAAGCAGAAAACGGTAGAGCCTTCGACGATAATCATAGCACAAGACAACTCCACATCATTAATCCTCACTAAAGATTCTAGTTTTTACAAAAACACATATCCACTTCTGCTCGATTCATTAACCAACGAGCTCAGCAAAAAACACACTGTCGACAAATACCTTTTCGGCAACGAAACAAAAGAATTCGACAATCTTGATTATCAAGATTATTACACAGACATAAGCGATGTCTTAAAAACTTTTAAGAAAAATTATTACAAAAAAAATGTCGGCGCCGTCGTTCTCTTATCCGATGGAATATGCAACAAATCATATTCCCCAGAGCAGGACATTGAGTCATACCCACTCCCTATTTATACTGTAACATTAGGTGACACAACGAATTATCCCGACCTTTACATAAAAGATATTCTCTATAACAAGACAGCACCATCGCAAACTACAATCCCTATCAGGATTATAGCCAACGCCAGCAACTGCCGCAATGAAGCTATGAATATCAAGGTTTTGGTCAACAACGAAATCATTGAAGAAAAAGAAATTACCATTAACTCAAACCGTTTCTCAAGTACAATTGATTTCAACATAGAATCCAGAGAAGAAGGCGTAAGACAAATAGATGTAATAATCAACAACATAAAAGGAGAAATCATCACAAACAATAACAACAAGCGTATTTTCATTGACGTCATTGACAAACAATACAAAGCACTATTTTACGCCAAATCGCCACATCCAGATTTGGGAAGCCTGAGAAATGTTTTAGGAGACAATTTTGAAACCGACATAATTTTTTCTAATGAAGAGTTCCCCGACTTTAAAAATTACGACATAATCTTCTTACACCAGATTCCATATCTCGGAATGGGAAACCAAGCTGACCTTAATCGAGAATTAAAAGAAAACAAAAAAACGCCCATATTTTACATCGTAGGCGAAAACACTGATATAGAAGCATTCAACTCAATACAATCATCTATAATATTAAGGAAAGGAGCTGTCAACAGTGTACTAGACATAAAGGCCGACTACAACAATACATTCGGACTTTTCAACATCAACAATGAATTAATTGATGCCATTAATATTTTTCCACCGCTCTCACTTCCACATCTTGAATTCATATACAAGACAAATCACGATGTCTTGTTCCACATGAATATCAATGAAATATCAACTCTATCACCTTTGATGAGTTTCAGCAGCGATGAAAAAGGCCACAAAAATGCATTCCTTTTCGGGACTGGCATATGGAGATGGAAGTTATACGATTTCCATGACAATAACGAATACGATAATTTCGAAGAACTATTTTCAAAATCAGCAAAATACCTTCTAACAGAAAAAGACAAAGAACTAATCATCAACTACAAAGACGAATATTTAAACAACGAAAACATCATTTTCACAGCCGATTTAAAAAACCCTAGTCAAGAACTCATCAACGATCCAGATTTAAGTATTCGCATCATCGACAAGCACTCAAAGAAAGTTTATGAATACGACTTCGCAAGAAAAGACAAATCTTACTCTTTAAATATCAACTCATTACCAGAAGGCATTTACAACTTCACGGCAGAAGCGAAATTAGGCAACACAACATATTCAGAAACTGGAAGTTTTTCCGTTGTAAGTATAGGAGCTGAAGCTCAAGATTTAGTTGCCAATTCCCAAAGAATGAAACTTTTAGCTTCGTTGACAAACGGAAAGAATTTCAATGTTAACGAAATAAATCAACTCATCGAAAGCATTGACAATGATGATAGAATAACATCAATAACAAGAGAAGAAACAAATTATAAAGATTTAATCAATATGAAATTGATATTTTTTGTAATTTTATCGCTCGTTTCAATTGAATGGTTTTTAAGAAAAATGTTCGGAACATATTAAACAAACTGAAAATTGAAAACTGAAAATTGAAAATTGAAAGTCTTAACAAGAACAAATATTATTAACAATAAAAATTAAGAAAATGAAAGTTGCAAAAAACACAGTTGTCACAATGACATACGTTTTACACCGCGAAACAGCTGACGGTGAAATCATCCAAGAAACAACAAAAGAACAACCATTCCAAGCTATATTCGGCGCTGGCATGTTATTACCAAAATTCGAAGAAAACTTAGACGGTTTAGAACCAGGCGCAACATTCGGTTTTGCTTTGACACCAGCAGAAGGCTACGGCGAACGCAAAGATGAAAACATCCTCGATGTAAACAAAGAAATCTTCGTACAAGACGGCGTTTTCAACGAAACAATATGCCAAGTTGGTGCAACAGTATGGTTCACAGACAACCACGGTCAACCATTCCCAGGCAAAATCATGGAAATCGGCGAAACAACAGTTAAAGTTGACTTCAACCCAGAATTAGCAGGTGTTCCATTATATTTCACAGGCGAAATCTTAGATGTTCGTGAAGTTAACGAATCAGACTTCGGCGGTGGTTGCGGCGGTGGTCACTGTCACAATCAAAGCTGCTGCGACAGCTGTGGCGGCGGTTGCGGTGAATAATCAAAACTCAAGCAATAATAAAAAAGCGACTCGACGAGTCGCTTTTTTATTTTATCCAAATCAGAAGAGATAAACAAAACCAAATGCTGCTGTTTGGCGAGTGTTAGCTCCAAGTTTGAATTCATTAGTTTTATTGACAGTTCCGCTAGGAGATGTCATCCTTGTATGCATACAATTGATACTCAACAAACCGATTTCCGTAGTAAAGAGAATATGATCGTTAAATCTGTAAGTCAAACCTGGAATCAAACGACCACCGATTGAAAATATTTTATCACCATCTACAGCGACTGCGTTACCAATTTTTGTCTTATCATTAGAAATACTCACAGGTATTTTTGCGTCAACATACAATGTTATTTTGTCAAATTTAGCATACGCATAACGAAAGAAAGGTCCAAAATCAAATGTGTTAGAAAAGCCTTTTTTTACGTTTTCCACGGCAACATCACCATTAGGAAGAGTATAGTCGTTATCTTTAAGTGAAGCATAGCCATAACCCAGACCAAGACCAAAGCCGTAGCTCTTACCTGGAATCATATAACCGACAGCTGGTGTAATTGTAAATCCATTTTGAACAGGAGCTTTATCAACAGTATGGAATGGAGCTTTATAAGATGTCTCACCGCAAACATGATAAGCACTTACAGAACCTGCTACGAAAAACTGAGCGTTGCTAATTAAAGATACAGCCAAGAAAGCTAAGGTTACGAATAACTTTTTCATTGAAATAATTTTTAATATTAATACCAATTTAAACTTCTTATCTTCAGCTCAATAAACACAATCATAGACATATATCATCTTCGTTTATTGTAGTATATTTTAAGAATTTGCAAAGGTCTTATTATTTTTTTGATTATGCAAAGATTTTTTTAAACTCCAACTCACCTATTTTGAAAGACGCACATCCGTAACCCAGCGTCTTAGAAACTAAAAAAAACTCCTCAAATCCTCATACCCTTAATTCCTCAATTCCTTAGTTCCTTAGTTCCTCAATTCCTAACTTTCGACAATATCAAATATATTCGACATTCGAGGCATCGTCGTCGTTTGCAATAATATTTATACATAAACAAAGCTGCTTGGGTTTGAAATGCATTATCAAAAGACAAACCTGCTTTTATAAAATTTCTAACAACCACATTATCCTCCGCATCTATCTGTTCCAAATAAGACATAGCTTTCTCCTTATAACTTTCCAAAGAATGGAATTGCCCATAGTAAAACAGCATTGGCACTATTGCATTTATGATAATAGAATCAACAGATGTCTTTCCTAATGTTTTCTTCACACAACGTTTTGATACCTTATCAAATACAAAATGAGTATCCCAATAACTATTTATATCCACTTCAAAAAGATTCATTATCTCAGTCAAATCTATAGAATCCTTTATCTTAGAAAACATATTGCCATTTTTTATAATCATCTGAGCAATCTGAGCAATCCTTATTGTGGGAAAGTTTGGTGGTCTAAGCCGAAGAAACTTCCAATTCGACAAGGGCATGACTTTCAATCCGAATTTCGACTTTAGCACATGAAACTCACGCTTTAGGAGCGATGGGTATTCATCATAGAAATCAAAAACCAAAAAACCTGAACAACCAAATATCATAGACTCTATAGAAAGATCATTATCAAGATGCTTCAAAAGAACTTTTAAAGGTAATATCTTTGAGAGATACTCAAAAGAATCATTATTTACCTTCATACCAAAATAACGCAAAAGTCGCTGATAAAAAGTCTGTTCCCAATCATAATGGTTATTCCTCAGCTTAAAATCCAGTTCTTTACATTCATTCTCCAAATGTTCGACCAACATTCTGTCGAGCCATGAATTAATAGTAAATCCCTGAACACCACCAATAAATTCTCCACATGGTATCCATTTTTTTGAGTTAACGAAATTATTATAATTAAGCAGCAACGATATATCAAATTTACCTTTTATCTCCAAGGTCGGAATAGTAAGTAAATTGGTATCGCATTCGTAAACGACATGAAGAATCACATTATTATAGTTATCGTCGTTATGATGTTTATGCTTAAACCAATCCGAAGCACGCACGTGCATTTCAACTTGACCAGCCCACAACGTACTTCCTATTTTAATTCTAGCATTAACAAAATCAGCTCCTGAATCAAAGTTTCGATTTCCAACAGAAAGCACCGACAACTCCTCATTTTCAGTCGTCCTTAAGTCAAGATTTAGAAGACGATTTTCCCACAAATAATATATAAATTCTTCCTTCATAATTTCGTTTCATAAACTTTGGACTTCAAAATTACAAAATCGAAATATGACTTGTCAAGTGTTTTAGAAAGAATTTTAACCCTTTTAACAATTTTTAACAAAAAAGTGGAAAATTTTAAGATTTTATGTTAAAAAACATTAACAATCAAGACTTTTCACTCGGCTTCAAACCAAGTCTGAGGCATTTTCTTTAAATCTTTTAACATATATACGAACACATATTTAGCAGGTTTACCAGAACGTTCTATCGTTATTGTATCTGCTGGGACTATTTCTTCAAAATATGGTTTTAAATATTTATTTGGCTCGTAATAATCAAAGCTTTCCGTCAAGAACCAATAATCATTAGCCAATTTCAAGTCTCCTCTTTCCTTATTAATCCATGCATATTTATGAATGAATGACGGATTTCTAAATCCATAAATATCAATTCCTAAAGGATACGCCACATAATAATCTAAATTAGCCAAAGGATACCAGTTCAAAGCAAGCATACCATCGCTTTCTTTCATCTTTCCCTCCGCAATAGCATCTTCTCTAATCTCTTGAAATTCTGGCTTTATCTGACGCCAGCCATACATATCAAGAGTAAAATCGCCTTCTCCATAACGTTGAACCGTCTTCGATCTTTCTGAAAAATTTAATGGAATAAATCCAGTTTTTATTTCAACAACACCAAAAATCAATATAAAAGACAAAACAGTCATAGCCACAATTATTGATTTTGGAACAAGCATGCTATTATTATCAACTTCATATTTATCAGAAAGTTGAGCTGCTACAAAAATCAGCAACAAAACAAAAGACGGTGAAGTCCAATGCGGCAAAATCTGTCGTGTCAAAGAGAAAAACCAAAACAATATTATCAACGGAAGTGTAAGACATAATATCAATCGTTTTGGCATATCAGAAATAAATTTATTTCCTTTAATCAAAGCTATTAAAGCAATGATAATCAATATATAATTAACAGGATTATTATACAAAAACTCACCTGCCAACTCTGCAAGAAAATATTCAGGATGGAAGTCACCGAAGAAACCGACTCTGTTTCCATGGAAAGTAAAACTTATAAAATCGTTATTGACATTCCATATCAAAACTGGAAGCATACAAACAGCTGATATTAAAGCTGACAGATATAAATACGGATTCTTAAATTCTTTTCTTGAATAAAAAATCACATACAAGCCTATTCCAATCCAAATGAAAGCCCCAGAATATTTCGACAACATTGCCAATCCAGCGAAGAGTCCCGCCCAAATGAGATGTTTATTTTTTTCATTCTGAAAATATTTAACAAACTGTAAAACAGAAAGAAACGAAAATACACTCAAAGGTGTGTCTGGCAAGATAAAAATTCCAGTTATCACGAAAGCATAAACCGAAGCTGTATAAAGCAAAGCTGCATAAAAACCAGTTTGTTCATTTTTTACTTGTTTACCAATAAGATAAATCAGATAAGTATTTACCGTCATAAACACAACCGACGACAAACGCAAAAAGAACTCGCTAGTAAACAAAAGATTACAACTAAACAGCTGCATAAACCAACCCACCATCGGCGGATGATCAAAGTGGCTCCAATCAGGATACATCGCGTAAGTCCAATAATAGACTTCATCATTACCCAACTCAAGAAAATACGCCAAAAAGCCTCTCAATAAAGCACTTACGCTTAACAATAAAATCAAACATTTATTTATATTCTGTTGTTTTATCTTCATTAAAAACTGTTTTTAAAATGAACGTATAAGACTGCAAATATATGCTAAAAATGGACTTTTTCGTATCATAATTTTTTGTATTTTTGTAAAAATTTATAAATAAAACACATTACTATTAAACACTAAAAACAACAATATGGATTCAAATCCTAATGAAAATATAATTGAAAAAGTAACCAATAAAGAATATGAGTTTGGCTTTGTAACTGATATTGAGACAGATTTCGCTCCGAAAGGCCTTAGCGAAGACATCATCAGACTCATTTCTGCGAAGAAAGAAGAGCCGGAATGGTTACTTGAATTTCGTTTAAAAGCATATAGACATTGGTTGACGATGAAACAGCCTACTTGGGCACATCTCAACATCCCTCCTATTGACTATCAGGATATTATTTATTACGCAGCTCCAAAGAAGAAAAAAGAACTCCAAAGTCTGGACGAAGTAGACCCAGAATTGTTGGACACATTCAACAGATTAGGAATTTCTTTAGACGAGCAAAAAAGACTGACAGGCGTTGCTGTTGACGCTGTCATGGACAGCACTTCTGTAAAGACAACTTTCCAAGACACTTTGTCAAAACATGGAATCATTTTCATGTCGTTCAGCGAAGCCGTCAAGCAACATCCCGACTTAGTTAAAAAATATTTAGGAACCGTTGTTCCACACACAGACAATTTCTTCGCAGCATTGAACTCCGCTGTATTTAGCGATGGATCATTCTGTTACATTCCTAAAGGCGTACGCTGCCCATTAGAATTGTCGACATATTTCCGTATCAACGCAGCAAACACTGGCCAATTCGAGCGTACTTTGATAGTTGCAGACGAAGGCGCATACGTAAGTTATATGGAAGGCTGTACAGCTCCACAACGTGATGAAAACCAACTTCATGCTGCTATAGTTGAAATCATTGCAGAGACAGATGCAGAAGTAAAATATTCAACTGTACAGAATTGGTATCCAGGCGATAAAGACGGCAAAGGCGGTATTTACAACTTCGTAACAAAACGTGGCATCTGTCGTGGTGACCGCTCAAAAATCTCTTGGACACAAGTCGAGACTGGTTCCGCAATCACTTGGAAATATCCTAGTTGCATCTTGAAAGGCGACTATTCATCAGCAGAATTCTATTCAGTTGCTGTGACAAACAACTACCAACAAGCCGACACTGGAACCAAGATGATTCACTTAGGAAAGAATAGTAAAAGCACTATCATTTCAAAGGGTATTTCTGCAGGTCATAGTCAAAACGGCTATCGCGGCTTGGTCCGCATCGCTCCTAAAGCAAGCAACTGCCGCAACTTCTCACAATGCGACTCGTTGTTGTTAGGCGACAAATGCGGCGCACATACATGGCCTTACATTGAATGCAGCAACGACACTGCAATTCTTGAGCACGAAGCGACAACATCAAAGATTTCAGAAGACCAATTATTCTATTGCAACCAAAGAGGCATCGACACTGAAAAAGCAATCGGATTGATTGTAAACGGTTACGCAAAAGACGTCTTGAACAAACTTCCGATGGAGTTCGCCGTAGAAGCACAGAAATTATTGTCAATCACATTGGAAGGCAGTGTTGGTTAATTATTTTTAACTTAAAGAAAATTTATAACTATGTTATTCGAAATAAAAAACTTACATGTCTCAGTTGGAGGCAAAGAAATATTAAAAGGATTTAACTTAAGCGTCAACGAAGGCGAGATTCACGCCATTATGGGACCTAACGGAACCGGCAAAAGTACTTTGGCTGCTGCCATAACAGGAAGAGAAGGTTACGAAATTACAGAAGGCGAGATTTGGTTCAAAGGCAAGAATATCATGGAGATGAGTCCTGCCGACCGCGCCAACGAAGGCATCTTCCTCAGTTTCCAATATCCTGTTGAAATCCCAGGCGTAAGCATCCAAAACTTCATGCGTACCGCAGTCAACGCAAAGCGTGAATATCAAGGACTTCCAAATATGCCAATGCCAGAATTCGTCAAGATGATGAAAGAAAAACAAGCGATGGTGGAAATAACTGCTAAATTGCAAAATCGTTATGTAAACGTAGGATTTTCAGGCGGTGAGAAAAAGAAAAACGAGATTTTCCAAATGGCGATGCTCGAACCACAACTCGCAATCCTTGACGAGACAGACTCAGGCCTCGACATCGACGCATTAAGAATCGTCGCTAATGGCGTAAATCAACTTCACAGAGACGACAATGCTTTCATCGTAATCACTCACTATCAACGACTTCTCGACTATATCGTTCCAGATTTCGTTCACGTCATGTACGACGGACGCATCGTTAAGTCTGGCGATAAATCTCTCGCATTGGAACTTGAAGAAAAAGGTTACGAATGGATTAAAGACACCATTCTTTAATTTTAAAATTTGTAACTTATGGAAAATCAAGATAATAAAACATTACAGAATCAATTCATCGAATATGCAAATAATTCGATGGAAATGATTTCTGCCAACGATACACCAAGAGTGAAACAGTTGCGCCAAGAAGCTCTTAAGAGATTCATCGACAATGGTTTCCCAACAAAAAAAATGGAGAAATGGCGTAACTCTCGCATGGTTGAATGCGTCAACGAAGATTTCAACATTGACAAAATCGAGAATAAGAAACATGATTTCTGCTGCGTAATACGCGAATTAGATACAGAAGTCATCTCCATGACAAACGGTCAATTCTCAGACAACGAATGTCTTAGAGTTTTAGAAAACGGCATCGTCATTGGCAGCACACGCAGAGCAATGCAAAGGTATCCGGAATTATTTGAGAAATATTTCGGAACTTGTAACATCAACGATAACAATGGTTTTTATGATATAAACACAGCATTGTGGCAAGACGGATTCTTCATCTACGCACCTAAAAACGCTGTCGGAGAAAAACCAATACAGATAATAAAAATCATTGATGAGGAAAACAATCCATTCATTCAGACAAGAAACCTTATCATTGTTGAAGCAAACGCTCAACTGCAAATCATTGATTGTGACGACTCTATAAAAGAACAATCAAGTTTTGTAAATTCATATACTGAAATATTTATTGGAGAAAACGCTCAGCTTGATAACTACAAGCTTCAAAATTTGAACGACAATTCTTCATTATTAAATACAAATACCGCTAAACAATTAGCAAACAGCAGATTACAGACTCACACCATCAGTTTCAACGGCGGCAAGATTCGCAACAACATCCATGTCGACATTGACGGAGAAGGCGCAGAATGTAATCTTTACGGACTTTACCTCGTTGATAAGACACAACACGTTGACAATCAATTGAAGGTAAATCATAACGTAGCTAATTGTAACAGCAACGAGAAATTCAAAGGCATCCTCGACAACGAAGCGACAGCCGTTTTCAACGGACACGTTTATGTAGCTCCTAACGCACAGAAGACCAACGCATATCAAAACAACAGCAATATCATTTTGACAGATAAAGCCAAAGTCAACACAATGCCTTTCCTTGAAATATATGCCGACGACGTAAAATGTTCACATGGTTCATCAATCGGACAATTAGATCAAGAGGCGATGTTTTATATGCAACAAAGAGGCATCAGCAAAGAAAACGCACGTATGCTTTTGATGTACGCTTACGCTGCTGAAATTAGCAATAACATTGGCATTGAAGCACTTCGCGAACGCATCGACGATATGATAAAACGTCGTTTGAAAGGCGAGTTATCATCATGCGAAAACTGTGTATTCCAATGCAATACGCCTAAAGAATACGATTTCAAAATTGACTTAAGCAAGATATGACAAATAATTTTGACATAAACGAGATACGCCGACAATTTCCAATCTTAGACAGAACAGTCTACGGAAAACCATTGGTATATTTCGACAACGCCGCTACGACACAGAAACCTCTTTGCGTAATTGAAAGAGAACGAGAATATTATCTCAATGAAAACTGCAACATACACCGCGGCGTTCATTATTTAAGTCAGGAAGCGACAGAGGCATACGAAAACGCCCGTAAGACAGTCGCGTCTTTCTTAAACGCAAAAGACTCTAACGAAATCATTTTCACAAGAGGAACGACAGAATCGCTGAACCTTCTTGCCACAAGTCTCGGCAAACTTCTTGTCAATGAAGGCGATAAGGTTTTAGTATCAGCAATGGAACATCATTCAAATATGGTTCCATGGCAACAGATGATACAAGAAAAACACGGCGAGCTTTTAGTAATTCCGATGGATAAAAATGGCGTTTTAGACTTAAACGCTTACGAAGAATTATTGAAACAATCGCCTAAAGTTGTAAGCATCGCTCACGTTTCCAACACATTAGCAACCATCAACCCTATCAAGGAGATGATTGCGATGGCACATAAATACGACATTCCTGTCATCATCGATGGAGCACAATCTATGGCGCATCATATCATTGACGTTCAAGACCTTGACTGTGACTTCTTTGTATTTTCAGGACATAAGATGTACGCGCCTATGGGCATCGGCGGACTTTATGGCAAGATGGAATGGTTGGAAAAGATGCCACCTTATCAATACGGCGGCGAGATGGTTGACAAAGTCAGTTTTGAGAAAACGACATTTAACAAAGTGCCTTTTAAATTTGAAGCAGGCACACCAAATGTCGGGGCAGCACTTGGATTGGAAGCAGCAGTAAAATTCATACAAAGCCTTGACAGAAAAGCCGTTGAAGAATACGAGGAGCATCTTTTGAATTATGCTACCGAACAACTTTCAAAGATTGAAGGCATCAGATTCATCGGACAAGCTCCAAAGAGAAGCGGACTCGTCTCATTCTTAATTGGCGACATTCACCCTTACGACTTAGGAACTTTAGTTGACAAGATGGGCGTAGCTTTGAGAACAGGACATCACTGTGCGGAACCTGTGATGACATTCTTCGACATCCCTGGTACCGTAAGAGCTTCATTTGCATTGTACAACACAACAGAAGAAATCGACATTTTCATTAAGGCTGTAGAAAAAGCAGCTAATATGTTAAGATAAATAAAATTGGAACAAGATGACTATTAAAGAAATACAAGATTCTATAGTTGAAGAATTTTCAATGTTCGACGATTGGATGGACAGATATTCCATGTTGATAGAAATGGGTAAAGATTGTCCAATCATTGACGCACAATATCGTAACGACAACTATCTCATCAACGGATGTCAGTCGAGAGTTTGGTTACACGCCGAGATGGAAGACGGCAAGGTATATTTCAGCGCAGACAGCGACGCCGTCATTACTAAAGGCATCATCAATTTGCTTATCAAAGTCTTATCAGGACAAACGCCAAAAGACATCGTTGAAGCCGACATGAGTTTCTTGGATGAGATAGGATTGAAGGAACATCTCTCTCCTACACGTTCCAACGGATTATTAAGTATGGTGAAGCAGATGATGCTTTACGCAGAAGTGTTTAATAATAAAGTGTAGAGTGTAGGGTGTAGGGTGTAGGGTGTAGAGTTGTTGCAAGTGGAAAGTTATAGGTAGAAAGTTTATAAAAATAATAGATACACTACAATCTTCCCACTTTAAACTTACAACTACTACAAACTCTAAACTCTAAACTCTCAACTCTAAACTCTCAACTCTAAACTCTCAACCATAAACTATAAACTCTCAACTATAAACTAAAAAAAATGTGGGATATTTTTAAAAAGAAAGAACCAATGACAGCTGAAGAAAAAGAATTATTAAAAGAAAGAATCATAGCGGTTTTAGGAACTATTTACGATCCTGAAATTCCTGTTGACATATACAAATTAGGATTGATTTACGAAATCAACATCGACGATGACGCCAATGTAAACATTTTGATGACGGTAACCGCACCTAATTGTCCTGTAGCAGACCAGCTTCCTATGCATGTCAAGGAGAAAGTCGGCACCATGATGGGAGTCAAGAAATGTAAGGTTGAGTTGACATTTGAGCCAGCATGGAATCCATCGATGATGACAGAAGAAGCGCGTGCCGAGTTAGGATTTGATGACGGATTCGGTTTAGGAGACTTGATGTATTGATTCAGTTCACGAATTAACAATAAAAAAATCCCGACATTAAATCGGGATTTTTTTTGTTAATATTTGGACGCGGCAAGCCACGTCCCTACTAATTATAAAGTATCGTAAGCGTCGATTAAGTCTTTTGCGAAACCGTAGAACATCTGAGCTACTGCTGTGAAGTCCATATTGAGGTCTTTGCTCAAACCAATCATTTCTTTGAACATAGCGACATTGTACCATTGCAAGCATTGGAATGCTCTGTGGAAGTGGAGGCGTTTCAACTCTTCGCTTGTTGGCTTATGTCCGAGATATGCTTCTAACAAACTCAAAGCCTTATCGAAACCAGCGTTGCCGTAGCAAGCGATGTCATAATAAGGATCGTTCATGCCAGCAAATTCCCAGTCGAGGATATAAAGTTTTTCGCCGTCAATAACCAAGTTTGTTGGTTGGTAGTCGCAATGACAAGGAACGTGTTTTATATCTTTATATGTGTCACGCATTGCATTCAAGCGATTACGTAATTCTACATATTCTTGAGGATGAGTAAAACCTAACTCGATGCAATATTTTTCATAAGTATCGAGTCGGTCGAATGCGTTATATTCATTGAATTGTAAATCACTATTATGTAATTCTTTCAAAGCCTTTGCAGACATTTCATTGTAAGAAACAATGTCTGTATTTGACATGATAGTTCCTTCAACATAGAGAGCGAGTTTTTCACCAGTTCTCAATTCAACGTATTCTGTTATGTTATTAACGCCGAGTTTATCAACTTTTTGGATATTATCCCATTCTTCATTTCTGTCGACAAAACGTTCTGCAAACTTACCAGGAACGCGATATGTATATTTGATACCTTGGCATTCTACGACGTATGTATAATTACTCATACCACCTTCGAGGCGTTTCAATATTTTAGCATCTGTAGCATTCATTAAGAGATTCACTCTTTTAACGATATAAGCTTCTATTTCCATTGTTTAGTTATTTAATTTATAGTTTATTAATTGTGCAAATGTAAAAAAATATGTAAAATAATTACATTTCCATGCAACATTTTTTTTGTAGATTTGCACACATCAAACAATGGGGGTTTAGCTCATCAGGTAGAGCGTCAGGTTCGCAATCTGAAGGCGGCCGGTTCGAGTCCGGTATCCTCCACAAAGCATTATAACATATTATAAATTAACAATTTACGAAGTCAAAAACCTCTGGACGCTTAAAAAACTCCGGCAGAAGTCCGGCATAACTTTTTTCTTTTGCGAAGAGTGCATTTTTCACTTCTTCCAAAAAAAAAATGCCTATAAGTGAAATTGACAACTCAACGACCAAGCGAGATAGAAATGTAATTATAGATTTCATCCCTGCTGTGCTAAAGAAAACCCCGTCAGAAGGTTATCTTGTGGAATATCATTTCAAAGACAAAATCACCAACAAACTGGTGCGCAAACGCTATTATCTTAACCGTATCGTCAACGCCTACAAAAAGAAAAGCGACGGACTGAACCATGCCAGGCGAATAGTCCACGAACTGAACGAGAAGCTAAAAAACGGTTGGACTCCTATTTTCGAGA
This sequence comes from Bacteroidales bacterium, assembly GCA_045657145.1. Lineage (GTDB taxonomy): Bacteria > Bacteroidota > Bacteroidia > Bacteroidales > F082 > Limimorpha. The sequence goes on from JAZOSK010000110.1 coordinate 55,408, forward strand.
CTGAGAACCAAAGGTTATACACTCCGATTCTCCAGCTTCGCGACATATACCTAAACAACAAGAAACGTGACCTCCGCGCCGATACGATGAGGTCGTACACGTCAATGACTAATCTTTTCAACGAATGGATTGAAGGAAGTAACCGTTCCGGAAAGGTAACAGGTAATTTCTTGCGTTACGACGCTATTTGCTATATGGATTACGTCTATGATAAAGGATTTTCCAACAGAACGTATAACAACACCTTGAAAGGAATGCGCGCCTTCTTTTCGTGGGCGGTGGAACATTGCTACTGCAAAGAAAATCCGTTTGCTAATATCAAAATGAAGACGAAGGAAAGTAAGAAACGTATTCTCATCGACGAGAACAGCCGAAAGAAGATATCGGAATATCTGAAAGTTAAGAATCCGCAATTCCTAATTGTTTGCCAGCTGGTTTACAATAGTGCTATGCGTCCGAAGGAGATTGCCAACATCCAGATAAAAGACATCAGGCTGAACGACCGCTATATCATAGTGAGAGAAGACAACGCGAAAAACGGCAAAGCACGCTGTGCCACAATTACCGCTGACGTTATAGAATATTTACGTCCTCTGACAGAGAACCTGCCGGACAACCATTTTCTATTCGGAATGAATAAAGACCTGTTGCCAGATGCTAAACGCTGCGCTTTGTCGAAGTTCCGGAAACTGTGGGATGATATGAGAACGAAATTAAACCTTCCTCAGGAAATGCAGCTTTACAGTCTCCGCGACACTGGTATGATTGATTTACTTCACGCTGGCGTTGATGAACTGTCGGTGCAACACCATTACGACCACAGTAATCTTTCCATCCAGGCAATATACACCAACCACCACGACCCGAATCTGAACGAAAGGATTTTTAAAAATGCGCCGAAGTTTTAATAAAAAAATATATAATATTTTCAAAAAGTCTGTAGATTCTGTAGATATTGTAGAATAAACTGAAATACAATAACTTATTATCTACAATGGTTGTAAATGCTGTAGTATGGTTGTAGATTAATCTACAATATCTACAATGAAATTTATTAATTGTAGATAAATAAATATATGAAATACAATATATTATATAAACCATCTACAAAATCTACAAAATCTACAAAGATTTCAAATTTAAAAAAAACGATAATTCATTTCTCTAAAGTGTGAGGTATGCCCAAAACTTGGATTTATCCCGATTTTTTGCTATACTTTTGTAAAAGTATTCCAACGGTATGCAGATAGTAAACCAAAGGCAAACCAAAGGAAAATGATATTGATAATCAATTAAATCAAAAATTGAGAATTGAAAATTAAAAGTTATGGTAAAACTTGGAGAAATTAGTAAGAGTATAGAGAAGCAAACCAAAGGTTTGATCAAGAGTGGAGATATTTGTATAAGCGATTATCACATTGGACATATATCAAAGGATCATCAAAAAGAGCTTGGTCAATTAGGAATGGATCCTTTGGGGTATGTAAAATATATTGTCGGTAATTTTATAGAGATTCGAGATAGTTCTGACAACTCTTTTTTCTTAGTAAGTCCTCATGTTTCTGAAAAACTAAGAAATGTTGCAGCTATTTCAATGGAATATGTTGATGACGGAGAATATTGGGAGATCTGCACAGCGCAGCCACGAAGTATTAAACGTCTTGAAAAAAGAAAGTTGATATGGAGTAAAAAATAAAGTCGCTAACCGAAGTTAACGACTTTATTGAGGGAGCGCACCCATCCCAACGTCCCACTACTGACATTGCTAATTATCCTTACTACATGGATTTTAGTGTAGTGTCCACGAGCAGAGCGCTATAGCACTGCAAATATACAAATAAATTGATATAAATGTTTAAAAACCAATAAAAATATGGAAGAAAACACCGCAAAAAGAGAAGTGTGTAAACCTTACTCAATAAAAATGTACCAGGAAGACATCGACCGCTTCCAGAAACTGGCATCCGAAATGGATAATGTGAAGTCTAACAGAGAAGCGTTCAACGCCCTGATGGATTTCTTTGAGAATCCTAAGACTGTGAAAGTCGACAATCCTGAACTCATAAAGAAAAACCAAGAACTTCAAGACGAGATTGATGAGTTGATGGAGTGCAATAAGAATTTCGTCGCACAAGTAGAAAATTTAGAAGCCAAGCTCAAATCTTTGGATGATGAAAAGGCGCAAAGACCGGACAATATCTTCGAGGTTGAAGTTCATCCTGTAGCGTTCCATTTCCTCAAAGGCATGGCGGAGAAGACCAAGAAGACACCAGGCTATATCCTCACAGACCTTTTCATCAGAGACCTTCAGAACCCACGCGCCAACAACCTTCCATACATAGTGCCTAGCTCGGAGATAAAAGCAAAGCTGGAGGAGTACCAGAAAGCACATCCGGAAGAATATAGAAAGGAGGCTTGAGATGTTGGAAGGTTTAAAGGAAATGTTTGGCGGTCCGTCAATCGGAACAGTGCTAAAGGCATTGCCACAAAGCAAGATTGACGAGACTGCACAGGTCATCAACGCTTTCATATCCGCGAAGCTCCAATCCGTTGCCGTGAAAGACGGCGAGACTGCGGCGGCACTTATCCTCGATGCTGGCGATACTTGCATGATCAACATCGTGACTCTCAACGACTGTCTTTCAGTAGTGGAAATGAAAGAAAGGTTTTCCGTTAACGAATTAATCAATAATATTGTGGAGGGTATGAAAAATGGATATAAATGACTTGAAAGGTGACGCGCCTGTCATCACCCTGGCCGACATAACAGGCAGGTTCGGAACTCGAACCCAGCGACAGGACTATTACGAAACGAAGGAAGAGCAGCAGACAGCAGAACAACAAAAGTTCGTCCGTGACCCTCTTTATGACCCAGCCCAAGAGACGACAGCCTCTGACTATTCCGGCATATATGAGGATGAAGAGCAGCTTGAAAGGATGATATCACCTGAACGCGCACGACGTACAGGCAAGCGCATAGCACAGGTGATAGATATCGGCTTCAACTTCGTGGCTTCTAACTTCATCGCACATAGCGACAAGGATTACAAGGCAAATCCTTCAGACCTTGAAGATATCGCTGAAGCATGGGGCGAGATTGCAGAAGAAAAGCAATGGGAGGTTTCTCCTTATATGTCTCTGATGGTGTTATATGCCATTGTCTATGCACCTTTGGCAAAACAGGCGTTCAACGACCGTCGATTGACCGAGGTAGAGACAAGACAAAACACACTTGAAGACAAAATCAAAGCACTGGAAAATGAACTCGCAAGACGTGATAGTGCAAAAGCCTAAGACGGAAGAAACGCGTGAGGTCTTCAAGTTCGTGTTTGTAGGCAAGCCAGGCACAGGCAAGACTACGGTCTTGCGCTCCATTCTTCGAGAATGCCTGGAAAGCGGACGCCGAGCCTTGATTGTCACGCCGCACGAAAACGAGTGGGTGGACGTTCCGATGGTACATCCGAGATTTCCGGAACGCATAAGAAGATATCGGGGCGCACGACGTATCATCTGCCATGGAGAGAAGGAAATACTTGAAAACATCAAGCGTAACTTCGTCAACGGCTTCCTGATATTCGACGACTGCAAGGCTTACATCCGTCCGAGCGACCGTGTATATATGGAGCAGTTCCTGTTGGCATTGCGACAGAAGGATGTCGATTTCGCCTGTTGCGGTCACGGCTTCACGACCATTCCGCCAGTGTTCTACACCTTTGCGACCGAGTTCTTTATCTTCGCCACGACGGACAACCCGAAGAAGCGCAAGGATGACGTGATGAACTATGACGAGGTAGAGAAGACGGTCAACAGAGTAAACCAGAAAGCACTATCAAACAAACATTATTATGAAATTATAAAGAATCAATAGCAATGAGCGATGAGCCAAGAGCCAAGAGCAATGACATTGAAGGAGCTTGCCGACCGATGGGGCGTATCATGCAAGACGGTGAAGAAATGGCTGAAGCCTTTTGAAGCGGAGATAGGGCCTAAAATAGGCAACGTCTATTCGCCTCACCAGGTGAAGATAATATTATCAAAATTGGAGTGATTGTTTCCTTTTTTTTAATTCATAAAACAAGTTTAGTTATTTGAAGTTCCCGGAATTCCCAGTTCCGGGACTTTTTTTATTTTTTTTCAAAAAACTCTTGACAAATTGAAAAAAGGCCGTATCTTTGCCACGTCTAAAGTTTAAAATATCAAAGGCGTGGAAACAAATTCACGTCCGTTCTTGCGGGCTTTTTTTATGCCCTGACGATATATCGGTGTCCTCCCGTGCATGCGTTGTAATGGCGTATGCGAGCCTTTGATATTAGACTTTAGACAGCGGGTCGGGACACCGTTTTTTATTTGTTCCGAAGTCTAAAAATTAATATCAAAATGGAAAAATCTACAAAAACAAGAGAAGAGTTGCGTGCCTACGCAGCCAATTTAGAATTTCACGAAAGACAACAACTCATCGGTCATCTTTTACCGCTATTTCACCTTACCGACAATCTTATCAAGAATATCAAAAGCGGGGCTTATGATGAAATATTCCCAGACAATCTCCAAAGGAAGAAATTTCTTTTCAGATATCTAAAATCTATAGTAAGAGAAGCAATAGCCGCAGA
>JAZOSK010000111.1:0-1164 GCA_045657145.1 Bacteroidales bacterium
CTATGGTAAATTTGAATTTCGTCCGTTGGAACCAGGTTTTGGTATTACAATAGGTAATGCTTTGCGCCGTATTCTTCTTTCTTCACTCGAAGGTTTCGCTATTTCATGTATTAAAATTGATGGTGTAGAACATGAGTTCGCCACTATTCCTGGAGTTATCGACGATGTGACAAATATCATCCTCAACCTCAAACAAGTGCGTCTTAAACGCCTTGTTGAGGATGCTGAGGGCGAAGTATTTACTATCAACGTTAGCGGTCGCGAGGAATTGCGTGCAGGTGACTTTAATGATGTGATGTCAAACTTCGAAGTTTTGAATCCTGAATTGGTTATCTGTCGTATGGACCCTTCTGCTTCTTTCAATATGGAGTTGACTATCATCAAAGGTCGTGGTTATCTCCCTGCTGACGAGAACAAAATGGTTACTCCTGAAATTGGTATTATTCCAATTGATGCTATCTTTACTCCTATTCGTAACGTGAAATATGATCCACAACCTTATCGTGTGGAACAAAAGACCGACTACGAGAACTTAGTTTTAGAGATTACAACTGATGGTTCTATCCATCCAAAAGAGGCTTTGAAAGAAGCAGCTCGTATTTTGATTCACCACTTCATGTTGTTCAGCGATGAACGTATTTCTCTTGAAATTAATGATGGTAAAGGTGATGATGAATTCAACGAAGAAGTGCTTCACATGCGTCAATTGTTCAAAACTAAATTGTCTGACCTTGATTTGTCTGTTCGTGCTCTCAATTGCTTGAAAGCTGCTGACATTGAAACTCTTGGACAATTGTGTAGCATTCAACGTGCAGAACTCTTGAAGTTCCGCAACTTTGGTAAGAAATCTCTTACTGAATTGGATGCTAAATTACTTTCTTTGAACCTTTCTTTTGGAATGGATTTGACAAAATATAAATTAGATAAAGAATAATCAAGATGAGACATAATAAAAAATTCAATCATTTGGGTCGTACTGCATCTCACCGTGATGCTATGTTGTCAAATATGGCAACTTCGCTTATCATGCACAAACGCATTTCTACGACTACTGCTAAAGCAAAAGCTCTCAAACGTTATATTGAGCCTCTTTTGACTAAAGCTAAAATGGATACTACTCACTCTCGTCGTGTAGTGTTCAAAGAGTTGCAAAGCAAAGAAGCG
>JAZOSK010000112.1:0-69487 GCA_045657145.1 Bacteroidales bacterium
AAAAATCGGTACCTACAATCCTGTAGCTCAACCAGCTCAAATCAACATCAACTTTGACAAAGCTTTGGATTGGTTAAACAAAGGTGCTCAACCAACAGACACAGTTCGTTCTATCCTTTCACAAAAAGGCGTTTTATTGAAAAAACACTTATTAGTTGGTGTTAAGAAAGGCGCTATGACAGCAGAACAAGCTGAAGTTAAGTTCCAAAACTGGATGAAAGAGAAGGAAGCTAAAGCAGCTGAAGAAGTAAAAGCTACAGCAGAACAAAAAAGAGCTATCCAAAAAGAAAGATTAGAAGCAGAAGTTAAAGTTAATGAAGCACGTATCGCTGAATTAGCTAAGAGAAGAGCAGAAGCTGAAGCAGCTGCAGCAGCAGAAAACGCAGAAGCAACAGAAGAAGCTCCAGCAGCTGAAGAAACAACAGAAGCAGAAGCTTGAGATTCTAAATCTTGATAATAAGAAAATCCGTCGAAAACCTCGGCGGATTTTTTTTGTTTTCACGGAATTATTTCTCCACGGATTACGATAATCTCGCAGAGAGTTTTGTCCACGAATTGACACGAATCTTCACGAAAAGTTTAGGGACGCAGCAAACCACGCCCCTACAATTATTCATTCCTAACTCCCAATTCCCAACTCCTAACTCCTAACTCCTAACTAATTCCTAAACACAACCCCTTCCCCGTCGTAATCTACGATAATTGGTTTTTCCTTATTGACTTTATCAGACAGAATCATCTTTGAAAGGTTGTTGATGAGTTCGCGTTGCATCATTCGTTTCACCGGACGTGCGCCGTAACGGACGTCGTAACTCGTTTCTGCAATATGCTTCATCGCTTCTGAAGTCATCTCAATGTCGATATCGTTTTTCTTTAACATCTTCTTCAAAGAATGGAACTGCATTGAAACAACATTGATAATCTGTTCTTTTGTCAATGGCGTAAACATGATAATATCATCAATACGATTCAAGAACTCAGGTTTCATAAACTGACGCAATATTTCCATCACTTTATTACGCATTTCTTCAAAGTCATAGTCAGGGTCAGTGTCAGAGTTTTGCGTCATCATTTCCTGTATTGCCATCGCGCCGATGTTAGACGTCATAATGATGATAGTGTTTTTGAAATCCACGAGACGACCTTTGTTGTCAGTCAAGCGACCATCATCAAGGATTTGTAAAAGAATATTATACACATCCTGATGCGCTTTTTCAATTTCGTCAAGAAGAACAACTGAATACGGCTTACGACGCACAGCTTCTGTCAGCTGGCCGCTTTCATCGTAGCCGACATAACCTGGAGGCGCTCCTATCAAACGAGAGACCGAATGACGTTCCTGGTATTCCGACATATCGATACGCACCATATTATTCTCGTCATCGAAAAGAAATTCCGCGAGAGCCTTAGCGAGTTCCGTCTTACCCACGCCCGTCGTTCCTAAGAAGATAAACGAACCTATCGGGCGGCGAGCGTCCTGAAGTCCTGCCCTGCTCCTTCTTATCGCATCAGCAACAGCCACGATAGCCTCATCTTGTCCCACGACGCGTTTATGTAATTCCTTTTCAAGATTAAGCAGTTTCTCGCGCTCGCTCTGCAACATCTTATTCACAGGAATGCCCGTCCAGCGAGAAACGATTTCTGCAATATCCTCAGCATTAACCACTTCATCAATGAGAGGTGTGTCGCCCTGAACCTTTTTCAATTCCGCTTTAGCATTTTCTATATTCTGTTCCGCATTAGGAATCTTTCCGTAACGAAGTTCCGCCACGCGACCATAATTACCCTCACGTTCAGCGTTTTCGGCTTCATAACGATAACGTTCTATATTTTTCTTCTCATTCTGAATCTTTTCGATAAATCCACGTTCTGTCTCCCAACGAGATTTAATCTTAGAGCGTTCGTCATTGAGTTCATCGATGACTTTAGTAAGTTCATTGATTTTCTTCTTATCTTTCTCACGTTTGATAGCCTCGCGTTCGATTTCCAGCTGACGAATCTTACGTTCAATATCTTCCAGTTCTTCTGGCGAAGAATTTATTTGCAGTCTCAAACGAGAAGCCGCCTCGTCAACGAGGTCGATGGCTTTATCTGGAAGGAAACGATTTGTGATATAACGAATTGAGAGGTCGACAGCGGCGATGATAGCCTCGTCGAGTATTCTCACCTGATGGTGATTTTCATACTTTTCCTTAAGACCTCTTAAGATTGAAATTGCCGACTCTTCGGAAGGCTCATCGACCATAACTATTTGGAAGCGACGTTCAAGAGCCTTGTCCTTCTCAAAATATTTCTGATATTCGTTTAATGTTGTCGCACCTACGGCTTGGAGTTCGCCGCGAGCGAGAGCAGGCTTCAAGATATTGGCAGCGTCCATTGCACCACCAGAAGCACCCGCGCCGACAAGAGTATGAATCTCGTCTATAAACAAAATTATCTCGCCTTCGCTGTCAACGACTTCCTTCACAACTGTTTTCAGACGTTCTTCAAACTCGCCCTGATATTTTGCGCCAGCGATAAGTGCGCCCATATCAAGAGAATAGACTTTTTTAGATTTCAGATTTTCAGGCACATCGCCATGGATAATTCTCTGAGCAAGGCCTTCTGCTATGGCTGTCTTACCGACACCAGGTTCACCTATTAATATAGGATTGTTTTTAGTTCTTCTAGATAAAATCTGCAACACCCTTCTTATTTCCTCATCGCGGCCAATGACAGGATCAAGTTTTCCTGACGAAGCCAAATCATTGAGGTTACGGGCGTAACTATCAATTGTCAATTGTTTTAAATCCATTTTACTATTTTTTTGTTGTTTGTTATTATTTCATCAAAATTATTTCCAATTCAATAAAAATGACATTTTGTCACTATTTTCTAAACAAATATTAAGGATTTTTTCTTCAAAAAAAATGACAATAAAGTGCAATAAAACAGAGCGTTTCACATTATTTATATTTAGAAAATTCATATATTTGCAGAACTATGAAAATGTCACAAATGAATAAAAAAATAAAATTAGTCAGACTATCAATCCTACTGATATTATTAACTAATATAATGAAACTCAATGCTCAAATGAGTTGCGAGATTAAGATTGACGAATGGGTAAGCATGCCTGTATGTTACGGAGAAGAGATTACCATGAGTGTCGAGGCAATTCCTGGCTGTGCGTTTCAATGGGCAAAGAATGGAATCGAAATCAGCGGAGAAACGAATTTTCATTTCACCACTGCCATAACAGAAGACGATGTAAAATATAGTGTTAAAGTCACTAATACAGAGACACAAGAAGAATGTAGCGATGAGATTATCATTGATATGATTGATTCGTTTGACATTGAGTTTGAGCAGACACAGTTGACTTGTAGCAACAACAATGCAGAAAACGGACAGAATGCCAAGGTCATAGCTACAGCATCAGGTAACGGATTCAAATCATTCACTTACGAATGGGGAAGCAATATCGAAAACAATGTCTGGACAAATCCCAACAATCCTCAGGAAGCGATAGGATTGAAAGCATGGAGAGAATATTACGTCACCGTAACTGGAGTAAATGCAAGCGGTGACAGCTGTACACAAACAGCCACATTTATTCCGAGAGCCTACCCTAACCCAAAATTAGAAATCATTTCTGACCCAAAAGACACAGCATACATTCAAAATCCATTTGTAAAGTTCGGTTTTGAAGGCGACATCGACTCGATAGAATACAATTCATGGTCATGGGCTTTTTACGACAATCCAGACAAACCAAGTGAAATCACAAGCACTTCTATTGAGCAAGAGCCAACAAACGTTTATGCTCAAGTTTCTAAAGCAGGCAGTCCTTTCAGAATTGAATTAAACGTAAAATCATTGGATTATGGTTGCGATACAACATTTTCGACTAACATCATAGTATTGCCTGTAAAATTGAAGATACCTAATATTTTCACACCAAATGGAGACGGAATCAATGACTTTTTCATCATTGACAATGATCCTGCAGCTGCATCTGACAATGTTGAAGAAAACAAAAAAAGAGGAACTGAATATAACAACTATAATCCATTAAACGATTATTATTTGACTACAAAATTGACTGTGTTCAACAGATGGGGTCGTATAGTTTATAAATCAGAGGACTACCAAAACGACTGGGACGGAGGCAATCTCCCTGACGGAACATATTTCTACGTATTGGAATGCGTCGGAAAATACGACGACGATTGTCGTTATCAAGGTTCCGTGACAATTTTCGGTAGCGGAAGGTGATTATTAGTTAAGAGTTAAGAGTTAAGAGTTGGGAGTTAGGAGTTAGGAGTTAGGAGTTAGGAGTTGAACAATTATTATAAAAAGAACGTTAAATAGAAAATAAGCAATATGAAAAAATTTATTTTGTCATTGATAGTAATATTAGGATTGATTTCTTGTGAGACAAAAAGCGACAATTTAAGTACAAGTTTAGTCAACAATCCTAATTCTGCAGAGGGGAAAAAAGGCAACGCTCCTTCCATAAAATTTGAGCATATGGAACACGATTTTGGTAAAGTATTACAAGGCGAACAAGTCAGTCATACTTTCAAATTCAAGAACGTAGGTGATGCGCCATTGATCATCTCAAGCATTGAAAAGACATGTGGATGCACTACACCAGACTTCTCAAACAAACCAATAAAACCAGGTGAAAGTGGCAAAATCACAGTGACATACGACAGTAAAGGACACAAAGGCTTCCAAAACAAACGACTTATCGTGAAAGCTAACACCAATCCTTCAGAGACTATTTTAAGAATAAAAGCACAAGTTGAAAATATTAACACTTTTTAAATAATTAATTATGAACATTTTAAACATCACTTTGCTTCAAGCAACACAAACACAACAATCCTCATGGTCAGGAATTTTTATGATTATCTTAATCTTCGTTGTTTTCTGGTTATTCTTCATCCGTCCACAAAACAAGAGAGCTAAAGAACAACAAAAATTCCGCGAAAGCTTACAAAAAGGCGATAAAGTCGTCACTATCGGTGGCATCCACGGTAAAGTTGAAGAAGTTAGAGAACACACTGTTGTTGTAAGCGTTGACCACAACACAAAGATTGAATTTGAAAAATCAGCTATCATTCCTAACGCAAGTCAAGTAGGTGGCGCAGCATAAATTTATCTTGTAAAATGGTAAGAAAAAAAAATAAGCCACAAGCTTTTCAGCAGTTCAGTAGTATGATGACATTCGTCATAATCGCTGCTTTATTTTGGTTATTAATCAAATTATCAAGCAATTATACTGTAACAGAACCTCTTACCATCAACATAAAAGATACGCCAGCCAATTTTGTTCTTACTAATGGAACACAAGAGATTAAAGTCACTTTATCAACGAGCGGTTTTGAATTGTTACACTACTACTTCAAGCCAAGCTCAAGACGTAAAGTCGACATCTCATTAGAGGAGGTGCCTTTGCATAAAGACAGCGAAAGCACCTACTCTTTTGGCAGCAGTTACGCCAAAGAAAAAATTGCCAATTTCCTTACACTGGAATCAAACGAAGTGTCATTCGACGAAAGCAGAATCGTTCTCAACATGGAACAGCTCGACTCTGTCAAAGTCAAGGTCATTCCTAATGTCGATCTGACATACGAAAAACAATACAACAGATTGGGCAAAATACAGCTTACACCTGATTCTGTCACTATTTACGGACCTAAAAACAAAATTTCCTCAATAGACAATGTCTATACACAAACCCTTACTTTGAGAAACATAAACCAAAACATCGACACTGACCTTCCTCTTAAACTTGACAATATGCTCAACGCAGATTACGAAGACATCAACGTAAAAATATTCGTTGAAAAATACACGGAAGCTATCGCCAACGTTCCTATCATCAATAATTCTAAAGAATCATTAAGACTTTTCCCTGACAAGGTGAATATCAAATATATAGTGTCATTAACAGATTATAATATTATAAAAGAGAATTCTTTCAAAGTAAATATCGACACTACCGACATAAAACCTGAAAACAATTATCTTCCAATATATCTCACTGATTATCCAAGCAATACAAGGATTATAAGTATAGAACCTAAAGAAGTTGAATATATCATCATTGAGAAAAATGAGAATTAAACGCATCGGAATAACGGGCAATATCGGAAGCGGCAAAAGCCTTGTCTGTAAGATTTTCAACCATTTAGGCATCAACACCTTTCACTCTGACGAGGAAACCAAGAAACTATATTTTCTTCCAGACGTAAAGAAAGAAATCGTCGGACGTTTCGGCGAAGAAGTATATTTTGAAGACGGAAGTCTGAACAAGAAACTCCTCTCCTATCATCTCTTTCAAAACAAAGAAGCCCTGCAATTCATTGAGGATTTGTTATATCCCAAACTAAATCAAGTCTTTGACGAATGGTGCGAGAAGCAAACATCGAACTATGTCTTGTTTGAATCCGCTATTTTATTTGAGAAGAATTTTGACACGCAGTTTGACAAGATTATTTTCGTATCAGCGCCTGAAAATGTAAGAGTTAAGAGAGCGATGCTACGCGACAAATGCGATGAAGAAAACGTCCGATCAAGGATGCAACTCCAATGGGACGAAGAAATGAAAATAGCAAAATCCGATTACATTATTAATAATGACGGAATTGAGATGCTTATTCCGCAAGTTATGAGAATAAACTCTGAACTCTGACTATTGACTTAGCAACTTAGTAACTAAAAAAACTCCTAACTCCTAACTCCTAACTCCTAACTCTATCAATACCCATATTTATCTTTCCACTTGTTTCTCAACGAGTTCTGCAATTCTCTTTCACGAGGATTGTTTTGAGGCTGATAGAATTTAGTGCCGGAAATCTCTTGCGGGAGGAACTCCAATTCCACGAAGTTGCCTTCATAGTCGTGAGCGTATTTATATCCGTCTTTATAACCTAAATCTTTCATCAGTTTCGTTGGCGCATTACGCAAATGCATTGGCACGCTGAGGTTGCCAGTCTTGCGCACCACATCCTGCGCCATATTGATAGCCATATAAGAAGCGTTGCTCTTTGGCGACGAAGCCAGATATATGGCAGTCTGCGAAAGTATTATCCTACTTTCAGGGAAACCGATTTTGTTAACAGCATCGAAGCATGTATTTGCAAGCAGAAGCGCGTTAGGATTAGCGTTGCCGATATCTTCAGAAGCGAGTATGAGCATACGGCGAGCGATGAAGAGCGGGTCTTCGCCGGCCTCTATCATACGAGCGAGGTAATATACCGCAGCATTAGGGTCGGAGCCACGCATCGACTTGATGAAAGCAGAGATGATGTCGTAATGCATCTCCCCTTGCCTGTCATACTTCAGCAGATTACTTTGAATATATTGATTTGTAATCTCATTTGTTATCGTCAGTGTTTCGTCAGTGGCAGTCTCGCTCATCATACCGACAACTAAATCTATTGCATTAAGCAACTTACGAGCATCGCCGCCGCTGATATGCATGAGAGCCTCGCTCTCTTGTATGACGATCTTTTTCTTATAATCATTCTCCAATACCGGAACTGCGATGTCAATCAGCTTCTCCAAATCACTTTTCTCCAGTGATTTCATGACATAAACCTGACATCTGGAAAGTAATGGAGAGATGACTTCAAAGCTAGGATTTTCCGTTGTTGCACCTATTAATATTACGAGACCTTTCTCTACGGCATTAAGCAAAGAATCCTGCTGCGACTTGCTAAAACGATGGATTTCATCGATGAAGAGAATTGGAGTGTCGGGAGCCATACGAGCTCTATCGAACACCTCGCGCACCTCCTTGACACCACTGCTCACAGCGTTAAGCACATAAAACTGACGTTTTACTTGTTTGGAAATGATAGAAGCCAAAGTAGTCTTGCCCACGCCAGGAGGTCCCCAGAAAATCATAGATGGGATTCGTCCGCTCTCTATAGCACGACGCAGAACGGCATTCTCACCCACAAGATGCTCTTGTCCAATATATTGGTCCAAAGAAGTAGGACGCAGTCTCTCCGCTAATGGTGTCGATTGGTAATTCATCACTTAATTTTTTACAAAGATAAGGAAATTGTTTGTAATGATTAAGGATAAAACATCAATCTTTCAAAAGATAATCTTCGTCATATTCTATATTATATGCTTTGAGTAATGCTATATATTCCTCCTCAAAAGATTGGTTTCTATGATGTTCTTTCTGATTGATTATATATTCCTTAACCCTACTATAATGCGATGCATTGACCGAAAATATAGAATATCCTCCTTGCCAAGCAAAGTCCGAATAATATGGACTAAGTGTTTTTATCCATTTGCTACTACATCTTTTTATATCTTCAACAAATTTAGCGACGGTGATAGTACGAGGTAGCGAACATAAAATATGCACATGATTTGGAATACCGCCAATTTGTATAACGAACCCTTTGTTATTCACTATTATACCATCGATATAAGCGAATAACTTTGGAAGATCCTTTTCTAGTATAGCTACGGAGCTATATTTCTTGTGAAACACAAGGTGAACATAAATTTTTGATAATGATTGTGCCATAACAATTTAGTTTTTAATTCTTTAATTTTATGCGTAAGGCGATGCAATACGCTATATTTTTTTTGCGTAATGCGATGCAATACGCTATATGTGTTTCAGCCTTTCAGGCTGGGAGTGGTATTCCTTTCACTATGCGTAATGCGATGCAATACGCTATATGTGTTTCAGCCTTTCAGGCTAAGGTTGGTTGCCCGAAGGGCTACCACATATATAACCCAATATAACATATTGGGAGTATAACACTCACCCACCATCAGCAGCCTGAAGGGCTGCAACAGATATAAATACATTCCATGATTATAAAAAGCATAGTCCCATAAATTATTAATAATTAGATTTCAATTGGTTCCCCTCGATTTATCGAGATAATATTTACATCACAAAGATACAAAAATCAAATAATAAACCATATCTTTGCATACATAAAAAATTCCAATTATGAAAAACATAAAATTATTATTATCATTTTTATTTATAAGCATTTGCAACATCAACTCTCAAGCTTGTACTAACTTCCTCGTGACCAAAGGCGCATCCGTCGACGGCTCTAACTTCATCACCTACGCTGCCGACTCGCACATCAGATACGGCGAACTCTACTTCACCCCTGCCGCCGACTGGACTCCAGGCAGCATGCGTGCCATCTACGACCGAGGCACCAACGCCATCAGAGGCTACGTCCCACAGCCAGCACATACTTATCAAGTGGTAGGATATATCAATGAAAACCAAGTCGCTCTCGGAGAGACTACCTTCGGCGGCCGCACAGAACTCATCGACCATAAAGGTCTCATCGACTATGGTAGTCTCATGTTCATGGCATTAGAACGCAGCACCTCAGCACGCGAGGCGATAAAAATCATGGCAGAGCTCGTTGAAGAATACGGCTACGGAAGCGACGGCGAGACATTCTCAATATCAGATGCCAATGAAGTATGGTACATGGAGATAATAGGCAAAGGATATAATCCTGTCTATGACAAGAAATCGAACGACACTGTCAACGCCGACAAAGGCGCGGTATGGGTTGCAATTCGTATCCCTGACGGTTATGTATCAGGTCACGCTAACGCAGCTCGTATCACCACATTTCCACTCCGCGACGGAAAGAAATCAATCACCGACAAAGACTGGAAGAAACTTTATAATCAAGATGTTGAAGTGATTTACAAACACGACATCATCGACTTTGCAAGAAGAAAGAAATACTTCATCGGCAAGGACGCCGACTTCGACTTCAGCGCTGCCTTCGCCCCTGTCGATTTCTCAGCAGCTCGTATCTGCGACCTCCGCGTATGGATGATGTTCAACGACGTTTGCGACGACATGGACCAATATTGGGATTACGCCACTGGCAAGAACCTTGAAGGTCCAAGAATGCCACTTTATGTGAAACCTAACAGAAAGATATCTTTAGACGACATGATGTATTTCATGCGTAACCACTTCCAAAACACAGAGTTAGACAAGACACAAGGTGCAGGTGCCGAGCCATTCGGTTCTCCTTACCGCTGGACTCCGCTCTACTGGGAATACGAAGGACAAGAATATTTCCACGAGAGAAGCACAGTAACACAACAGACAGGATTCTCTTTCATAGCTCAGACAAGAAACTGGCTCCCAAATGAAATAGGCGGCATCATCTGGTTCGGCGTTGATGACACTAACTCAACGGTTTACACTCCGTTCTACTGTTCCATCACTGAAGTGACAGAAGAATTCAGACAAGGCAACGGCAATATGATTTCCTATTCAGACAACTCAGCATTCTGGCTCTTCAACAGAGTGGCACACTTCAAATATCTCTTCTACAACAGAGTCATCGGCGACATACAGAAAGTACAAAAAGAATTAGAGACATCATATCAGGAACAAGTCAAGGAGACAGACGCGAAGGCATTGAGTATGATAGAAAACTCCAAAGAAGAGACCATCGCTTTCTTGACCGACTTCTCATCACAAGCTGGACAAAACACCTTCAGACGCTGGAAGGAATTAGATAACTTCTTGTTGGTTAAATATTTAGACAGCAATATCAAACAAGAAGAAAACGGCAGATTCATCGACAACGGCCACGGCTATCCAGCGAAGCCAAAACAAGCAGGATATCCTGATTCTTGGAAGAAGAGAATTGTGGAGGAAATGTAAAGACACCGAGTCACCTAGATATAGGAGACGTCATTGAAAGATGGCGTCTTTTTTTTGTCAACAGACAACAGACAACAGACTTTGTCCATCATTCTCAACTTTCAGTTTTCAATTTTCAACTTCCAACTTTGCGTTGCTTTGCGCCTTTGCGAGAGATTTGTGAAAATTTACGATTCTAATTCAGCTTATCCCAATATTCATTCGCCGTCATTGTCATTTCTAATGTGACTATGTTTTTCAGTTCGAGGTCTTGTATTTCTGATATCGTTTCTGTACTATACTCTGAATATTCTTCGATAAAGTCTCTAATGTATTGATATTTCGCCACTTCGTCTTCAAACTTCGCAACGCTGTCAATGGCGGTTTCAAATTTCTGTCTCACTTCTGTTTTAACACTTTCTATAAACTGTTCTCTATATCTTGTTTCCCTCTCCTCCTCCATTTTCAAGTCGGCATATAAAAAGGTCGGAACTGCAATCATAATAAGTATAAATAATGTTGCCAGCCACTTCCATATTTTGTTTCTGTTATTCCATTTCTTCTGTAATTCAGAGACATCAGAAAAACGTTGTTGCGGATTTTCCTTACAACACCTTTTTATAATATAGGAATATCTGCCGTCAAATATCTCGCGCATTATCATTCCTACCGAATAGATGTCGCTGCGAGAATCTATGTCTTTGCTCTGACTTTTTAATTCCGGAGATGCATATTCGGGCGTGCAACCCAAGGTCTTCCAAACATAATAAGCGTCTTTGTCGGCGAGTCCGAAGTCGATGATTTTCAAAGTGTCGTCGGCTCGTGTGATAAGGATATTCTCTGGTTTTAAGTCGTTATGTATGATGCCTCTTTTATGCAGATAACTCACTGCCGACAGCAATTCATCAAATATTCTTTGTAGAGATACGAGCGATGGTTTTTCCAAAAGATATTCTCTCAGAGTACGTCCTTCGATATATTCCATCACTATGCCGTCGCCTTCGTGTATGTCGTATTCGTATGTAAAAGTGTGAACTATATGCGGATTGTCGCATCCAATTGATAGTTCATATTCACGACGAAGCATCTGTATCTGATACTCAGAATTGTCTTTTGTCGTTTTTATCAAAAAATATTTTCCATCACGACTAGTTCTCCACAACTTAGAAGTAGCAGTGGTTTTCAACAAGTTAAAATCGTGATAAGAATGATTTTTATCTAATTCAAAATCTTTATTTTCAAATATGCCGCTCTCGTTCATCATATCGCATGTTTTATCTGTCAAAAATAATCATATTTTTGTAAAGAAAAACATTGACACTGACTATTCGGCATGCACCAGCATCTTTTGCCTTTAGTCTTTTGTCTTTAGACATGAAAGAATTATGACAATAAAAAGCGATATACCTCAAATCTGCGCCTTACGCGAACGTATTGAAAAGAAAATTGGAAAAACATTAAACACACATTCTGATTTCATCGAACTCACATCATTGATTGAATTAGAGTTACGCCAACATATTTCAGAAAGCACTCTGGAACGTGTATGGAATTATTCAACAAGAGGTTACGACAATGTCTCATTACGCACTCTTAATGTATTGTCAAATTTCGCTATTGGAGATAATTGGAATTCATTCTGCGATTTGTTGAAGAAAGAAAACAAGATAGAGTCGGAAGTCTTTAATTTAGAAGTCATTTCAACGGAAGACCTTAAAGTAGGAGATAAAATCCGTATCGGTTGGATGCCAAACAGATTATGTATAATAAGTTATCTCGGTGACAATCGTTTCATTGCAGAAGAATGCGAGAACTCCACAATGAAAAAAGGTGACACTTTTGTATGCCACCAATTTATCTTAGGTAAAGAATTAGTCATGAGCGACTTCCGCCAGGAATCAAAAATTTACATCGTTGGTAAAGAACACGGTATCACGACTTTAAACCTTTGTTAATATAGGTATTAAGAGTTATTTTCTCTCGCAGAGACGCGAAGTATCGCAGAGATTTATTTAATTTCTTTGCGTTTCTTTGCGCCTTTGCGAGAGATTTTTTTTGCTAATTTTCAACTTTCAGTTTTCAATTTTCAATTAAAAAAACGAAGTGATAATATCCTTAATCACAACGAAACCAACGACTAAAGAATAAACCACCTTTAACAAAGTTCCTGCTACGAATCCTACGAAAGACCCTATTGCTGAACGCCATGCGAGACTGTCGTCAACACCCGACATCTTCTCTCCTATGTAAGCTCCGACAAATGGTCCTGCAAGAATACCAATCAGTCCAAATGGTCCGATGACAATTCCTAAAATTGGCAAGACAACAACACCGACAACCAATCCGATGGTGCTGCCTCTAACACCTGCTTTAGTACCGCCAAATTTCTTAGTTTCCCAAATAGGAACGAAATAGTCGACAATTGTTATCACTGCACATAAGACACCATATATAATTAATGTCTCATTTGAGTATGTTATGTCTGTAAAAAAATGCAACAAAAGCATAGCTGCATAACTAATCGGTACACCTGGAAGTCCTGGAACTACGTCACCGACAATTCCAATAATAATGCAAATAACTGCTAATAAAAAGATTAGATATTCCATAACTTTAAATTTAATACTACCCAATAAATTTTAACATACTACACATTAATTTTTAACATACGACAAAGATACATTTTATTTCAAAACACAGCAAGATTATTATATCTTTGCAGTGAAACCTTTTTAACAGAAACCATTATGAAACGTTTTTTGATATCGGGATTTTTTATCCTATTTTTATTCACACCTGTGCACGCATGGAACTTACTTCAACCAAGCGGAGGAAGGACTACTTCTTTAGGTAATTGCGCTGTTGCATTAAATGATTTTTGGTCGTGCCACAACTCCCCTGCTGGATTCGCATCACAAAAAGAAATCAGCATTGGTTTTTCATACCAAAACAAATTCATGCTTAAAGAATTAGGATATAAAAACGCTGGAATATTATTTCCTTTAAATCTTGGAGTAATTGGCATTTCATTCTCACAATTTGGATATAATTTATACAACGAAAATATTATCGGATTAGGATTTGCACGAGACTTTGGCAACAAACTAAAAATCGGACTTAAATTAGACTATCTGTTTTTCAAGTTTCCAGAAAACTATGACAACAAATCTGCGCCAACATTCGAGTTGGGAATCCAATATCTGATAAACGAATCATTATGCATAGGCGCATATATCTTCAATCCCATTAATGTTAAACTAAGTACTATCAACAGAGATAAAATACCAATAATCATGAGATTAGGCTTCTCATATTATGTAACTGAAGATTTTCTAATAACAAGTGAAATAGAAGAGTATTTCGAGCATAATTTCTCCTATAGAATAGGATTGGAATATGAAATCTACAAAAACATATTCTTAAGAAGCGGATTCCAATTGAATCCAGAAGTATTCACGTTCGGTGTCGGATACAACTACAAATGGTGCATCATTGACGTATGTGCACAAATGAACCAAGAATTAGGAACGTCCATAAATTGTAGTTTCATTTTTAATATAAAAAATCGGAGGACTGCAATATGAAAAGACTTGTTCTATTATTATTCACGATCCTGCTATGCATTAGCACTCAAGCTCAAGTCAATAAGGATTTAATTATTGAACATCTTGAAAAAATGTCTGAAAACAGTGAAGATGAATATTCTGACTATTCTGAATTATTAGAATCTTATTGGAGCATAAGCGAAAATCCAGTCAATATAAACAGCGATGATATAGACCAACTTGCAGAACTGAAATTCATCAGCATATTTCAACAGGAAAACATCAAGAATTACAGAAAGTATTACGGTGATATTCAATTCATTGAAGAACTTTATGAAATAGAAGGATTAGACAGTTTAAGCATTGAAATGATAAGACCTATAATTTGTTTTGAAAATGAAAAAGAACACGACAAAATCAAATTTAAAAATATATTAAGATACGGAAAAAACAAAATACTTCTTGAAGTAAATCAGAGCCTTAACAAGAAAAAGGGTTATGTTGACATAGCAGATTCATTACTTTACGAAAATCCTAATTCTGTTTATCTTGGAAGTCCACAGAAGATTTATCTGCGTTACAATTATTCATACAAAGATAGAATTGAAGCAGGCTTCGTATTAGAGAAAGACCCTGGAGAATATTTATTCAAAAACAACATAAACGATTCCATCCTTCAGCTTTTGGGAGACAGAGCCTATTCCAGTTTTGATTTTTTTTCTTTCCATATATACATTACAAAATTTTGGTTCTTGAAGACTCTTGCCATTGGAGACTATAAGGTCTCCTTTGGTCAAGGTCTGACAATGGGTTCAGGGATGGCATTCATTGCAAATGGAGGCAGTCTGTTAAGACGTAACAAAAAAATAACCGCCAGCAAATCAGCAAATGAAGCTTATTATTTACGAGGTATAGCAAGCACTTTTGAATACAAAAACATAGAACTCAGCATATTTTATTCCAACAAGAAAACCGACGCCAACATAGTAGAATACGACTCAATTAACGAAAAGCCATTGAAAATATCAAGTTTGCAGCAAAGCGGACTACATCGTACATATAACGAAATATTGGACAGAAAAATCGTCAGACAACAATTGTGCGGATTGAATTTAAGTTATAAGACATCAAACTTTCAGATTGGTTACACCTTGCACAAGACATATTTAAACGCAGAGCTAACGCCAAATGAAAGCATCTATAACACATTCTATTTCAAAGGTAAAGAACTAACGAATCAAGGTCTTGACTTTTATTATGTATTAAAAAAAATATTACTATACGGAGAAATTGCGATGAGTAACAACAAAGGAATAGCAGGTCTTATCGGCACGACTATTCAGCCAACAGGATATATAGAATTTACAATTTTGTATCGTAATTATGCAAAAGATTATCAATGTCTTTACAGCAACGCTTTCGCTTCTGGAAGCAACACTAGAAACGAAAAAGGTTGGTATTTCAACAGCGCATTATCACTTGCGGCAAACTGGAAATTCATAACGAGTGTCGACTTCCATAAATCAGATTGGTTAAAAAACACGGCCTACTCCTCTAGCCAAGCTTACGAATTTGATTCTCAACTAAATTATCAACCCAACTCAAACACACTACTATTCATCGAATACAGAAATAAAAGCAAAATGAAAAATACAGGAAACACTGATGTATTTCAAAAATATTTGACAGAAGAAAAAAACAATATGATACGATTTCATGCGTCTTATAATTTATCAGATGTCATCACATTGAAAAACAGAGCAGAATACCATTTCAACAATAGCAGCGATGGAACAAACCACTCCTATTTGATTTACCAAGACATTTTATATAACCCTAAAGAAAAACCATACAACATTGCATTCAGATATGAGTTATTCAATGCAGAGAAAGGCTGTGTCTATGCATATGAGAATGATGTATTATACGCCTTTGCTGTAGGAGGATTGTCTGGGAAAGGAATTCGCACGTATCTCGTCGGGAAAATAAAGTTATATGACGCAATACATATTTCTGGCAAAATAGGACTTACTTTTTACGACGACAAAAACACAATCGGAAGCGGATTGGAAACAATTGAAGGCTGCTGGCGAGGAGATGGAAAAATTCAGATTATTTGGTCTATTTAAACTAGAAGTTGAAAATTGAAAATTGAAAATTGAGAAAGACTATACAAACAGAGAATTTCTATTCTTTATGAATAAAACAATGGCATATATCAGAAAAAAATCTTATCTTTGTAACATATAAAAATATCACAATTATGGAATACACACAACAATCTAACAATCACAACAACAACGATTTAAAGAAGTACACACCTTTCATCATCATAGGTGCTATCGTTTTATTACTAATAATTTTCTGGAGCCGTATCACTGTTACAATTCCTGCAGGTCACGGCGGTGTCTTATTCCGTTTGTTTGGCGGCGGTGTTGACACGGAACACACATACGAAGAAGGTTTCCACTTCATAGCACCATGGAACACAATGTACGTTTACGAAACACGTCAACAAGAGACATCAGAAGAGATGAGCGCTTTATCTTCTAACGGTCTGGAAATAAAAATAGAATTTTCAACATGGTATCAACCTAAATGGGAAGACTTAGGCGTCTTACATGCTAAGATTGGAACAAACTACCTCAACAGAGTCGTCATCCCAGCTATGCGTTCCGCTGCAAGAAGCGTGGTAGGCCGCTACACACCAGAACAAATCTACTCAACAAAACGCGATGCTATCCAAGAAGAAATTTTTGAAGAAACAAAAAAACTTTTAGACGAGAAATATGTTCAACTGAACCAGGTTCTTATTCGTTCTGTCACCTTGCCTCCTACCATTAAATCCGCTATCGAAAGCAAATTGAAACAAGAACAAGAAGCTCTCGAATACGAATTCAAGCTTGACAAAGCAGCCCAAGAAGCAGAACGTCAACGCGTTGAAGCAGAAGGTAAAGCAAAAGCTAACAGCATCGTAAGCGCAAGTATCACAGACAAGATTCTCCGCGACAAAGGCATTGAAGCAACTTTAAAACTCGCAGAATCACCAAACTCAAAAGTCGTTATCATAGGCGGCAACGACGGAATGCCTATCATACTTGGCGACGTGAAATAAACTTCAGAACTCTAGAGCCTTAGAAAATTCTAAAGTCTAGAATCTAGAATTAGGATTTAGGACTAGGATAACTCCTAACTCCTAACTCCTAATTCCTAACTAAAAAGATTATGGCAAAAGAAAAAACACAAAATAAAGTACACATCAAAAACAGAAGAGTATCTTTTGAATATTTTGTAATTGATACTTATATGGCTGGCATAGTGCTTACTGGCACTGAAATAAAAAGTATCAGAGAAGGTAAAGCTAGTCTAGCTGATTCTTACTGCACCTTCAAAAACGGAGAACTCTTCGTTCTTGGAATGCACATTGCCGAATACGCTCTCGGCACTTACAACAACCACGACCCAAAACGTGAAAGAAAACTACTCCTCACCAGAAGAGAACTCAACAAACTGAAAACCAAATCAAACGAAAAAGGATTTACTATAGTTCCAACAGATTTGTTTATCAACGACAAAGGTCTGGCAAAAGTCAACATCGCTCTTGCTAAAGGTAAACACTTCTACGACAAACGCGACAACCTTAAAGACAAAGACAATAAGAAAGAAATCGAAAGAGCAAAATATAAATACGATTAATTATGAAAAAGACATATCTAATACTGCTAACTATACTAAGCATATTCACAACATTTAACCTTAACGCACAAACTACCAACAATAAAATCAATTGGATAAGTTTTGAAGAAGCCGTAAAACTCAACGAAACAAATCCTAAAAAAATCTTCATCGACGTATTTACTGATTGGTGCGGATGGTGTACCAAAATGGACCAGACCACTTTCATCGACAAAGACGTCGTTGCTTATATGAACGAAAACTTCTATGCCGTAAAATTTAATGCAGAACAAGCAGAACCTATTGAATTTAATGGATATACATTCACAAACAAAACTCCTAACGGAGCAAGAAAAGGGACTCATGAATTAGCACAAGCCTTATTACAAGGCAAAATGTCTTACCCTTCTTATGTGTTTATGAGTGAAAACAATCAGCTTATAACAATAGTTCCTGGATATATAGAAGCTTATAATTTCTTGTATATCTTAAAGTACATAGGTTCCGATGCTTTCAAAACACAAAGTTGGGAAGAATATTTCAAAAGAGTACAATAAACACATTCCCTCATCGTAAAAGTATATATCACAATAAATTATGTATAAATATATTTGGATATTAATCTTAATAATATTTACTGGATTCACCTCGTGTAGAAAACCACCTAAATTCAGTGACGACACTGCACTAAAAGTTGCATTTTCTACAGATACAGTGACATTTGATACAGTATTTACAACAATAGGCTCTTCCACTCGCCAACTCATGATATATAACAATAACGATGAAAACTTAAAGATAAGTTCCATCCGTTTGGAGGGAGGAAACCTATCTCAATTCAGCATCAACGTTGATGGACAATCTGGATATAAATTCTCAGATTTGGAAATATATGCCAAAGACAGTATTTATGTCTTCGTAAGAGTAACAGTAAATCCAAACGATTTGAACACACCATTCTTCGTTGAAGATAGAATCGTATTTGAAACGAATCAAAATAAACAAGTTGTAAGTCTAACTGCGTACGGACAAAACGCCAATTATATCATTGCAGATCAGGAAATAAAAGGCTTCCCAAAGTTCAAAATAATCGCTGATAGTCTTCAAGAAGTTCACTGGACTGCCGAAAGACCATACGTCATTTATGGTTATGCATTAATCAATTCTTACGGAACATTAGTCATAGAACCAGGAACACAGATACACTTCCATGACGGTAGCGGATTGTGGGCATATAGCGAAGGTCAATTACGCGTAGAAGGAACGCCTGAAAATCCAGTTGTGTTCCAAGGCGATAGACTAGAAGATTTTTATGCCGATGAACCAGGACAATGGGATAGAATCTGGTTAATGGAAGCTCGCGAAGGATACGGTCATTCTATCAATAATGCTATAATCAAAAACGGATTTATCGGAATTCAAGCACAATGCTTCCAAAAAGCCAACAGAGCTCTATTAAAAATACATAACACTATCATTGATAATCACACAGGTATTGGCATTTACACAAATTTATACAACCTACAAGCTTCTAATTTTGTAGTCTCAAATTGTGGCAATTATGCCGTTGCACTCACAGGAGGCGGACAATATATCTTCGACCAAGGCACAATAGCCAATTATTGGAACAAGTCCACAAGAACAACTCCTGCCCTATTCTTCGGCAACACTTACCAAAATCCTTTCGACGGAAATTTGTACGCATATGATTTCTTGTTTGAGATGAACAATTGCATCATGTATGGAAGTCAGGAAGATGAGTTTAAAACAGAATTCTCTGCAGGTCCTGATACAACATATATTTTCAACAATAGCATTTTAAAGACAAAGAGAAACAATGACGTAAATTACAACGAATGTCTCTTCAATACGAACCCTAAATTCGTCAACAAAGATTTCGACTATCACCTTGACACCTTATCGCCTGCGATAGGAATTGGCAATCCTAAATATTCAACAGGATTGCTACAGTATGATTTAGACGGCGTTGCAAGAGAAAACCACCCAGACGCAGGAGCTTATCAATATGTTCCTATCGCTGAAGAACCGTCGCGTAGATAGTTTTATTTCCCACCATATCGGTCACAATAACTTCCAATTTATTGTGACCTTTTTTTATATGATTATCAATCTGATATATCAACAAATTATTCTTTGCATCATATTCTACCAAAACCCACTTTTCATTCACATACATCTCATATTTATTAACACCAGATTCCTTGTCTTCTATCTCCAATCTCAGCGACCAGTTTTCTGTTATATAACCTCCACTTTTAAAATTCACAGGTTTGATATTTGGCTTAATTTCATCTTTTGCAATAAGATAAGTTCCTAAAACATTTGTCTGAGCTTCGATAAAATCACCATTATATTTATTTCCTAAATAAGATAACTTACAATTTTTATCAACATTCGCCACATATAACAATGTGTCTTCAACAAACTCATCGCCTATTTTCATTCGTATTTTTATTTTCTTATGCAATGCTATTCCCTCATTACCAATCTGATATGCAAAATCAGAAAATATATTTTCGATAGTATCAATCTGAGAAACATTTAATAAAACATCGCGATAAAAAGCATATTTAGGAAACTGAGCTTCAAAACCTTCCAATTTAATTTCCGAAGATTTTTCACCTAATATATTATAACACAAATCAGAGACAGTATCTTTATACCCAATTCCCTGCGAATCCACACCTATGAGTGTAAATGACAAAGTGGAAACATTATTATTATAATCTTTCACAACATATTTCATATTCAACGTATCACCTTCATTCACAGAAACAATTCCATCTTTAACATCATAAACACTTAGTTTGTTGAACTCATCAATTTCCGTTCTAATGAAACGCTCTTTATTATTTATAAAATAAGAATAATCAATAAGACTATTGACATAACGAGTTTCGGAATAAGAATATTTATACGATATAATACTGAAAATCAATTTGTCATCAGCAAACAACTCGATAGAATAAGGACCATTTTTATTGTTAGAACCATCAGCCTGATCGAAGACATTTATTCCGAAAGCAATATCGCCATTCACTTTAAATACTGGATTTTCAAGCAAATATGTATTATTTGCATTAACAACATCCAAATAAAGCGGTGACATTTGATTATTAAGCACTGAATTTTCAAGAGGATAAACCGCGAGACCTTTTATACAAGGTTTGATATTATCTTTGATTTTCAATCCGAAGAAAAGAGGATTCACAGGTTCTTGCGTCTCCGTATAACGAATTTCATAATGAAGATGAGGACCTCCCGATCCACCGCTATTACCTGTAAATCCAAGAAAATCACCACGTTTAATTGGAAACTCATCATCTTCTAAAAGTATATTCTGAGTAAATGACTTATCTTCATATTGTTTCTTTTTAACAAACTCACCTATATTTTTATTAAACTTCGAAAGATGAGCATAAACCGATGTAAATCCGTCATCATGAGTTACATACAAAACTTTTCCATATCCATAAGAAGAAACACCTATTCTACTTACAAAACCGTCAGCCACGGCAAAAACCTCCTTACCTTCAACGCCTTGCGTACGTATATCTACACCTGCATGAAAAGCATTTGTCCTTATTTCCGCAAAAGTCGCAGAAAGATAAACCGGTATTTTAACAGGGTTTGGATACTGAGGAAAAGTCTCATTTTGCGAAAACAAGCAATCAGATAACAACAAAAAGATTATCAATATATTAAATCTCATATTTACAAAAATTTTACTTCCACAAATTTAATAAATAATTCCCTTTATTCCTCTAAATATACCAGTTTATTTTCCTATATTTGCATATAGAAATCATTTATTTTTTCATGTTAAAAATGTTAAAAAACAGAGAAGTCGGCTTATACAAGATGATACTTAACAGATTATGTATCACTCTATTACTTTTTTCAGTAAGCAGATGGCTTCTATATTTATTTAACATTGACAATTTTGAAGAGTCAAGTTTTAAGGAACTTATCAGACTATATTTCGTTGGTTTTAGATTCGACATCAACACCTTAATCATTTTTAACATTCCTTTTATCATAGCTTACGGAATTCCATTTAGAATAAAATACAATAATTTATACAAAAAAATAGCTGATATTCTTTTTGTTATAACGAACTCTATTGCAATAACACTAAATCTTATCGATGTTATTTATTATCGTTATCTCGACAGAAGAATGAGTTCTGAATTATTTACATTCTTCAACGGGAACGATGAAAAAGGAAGTCTAATAATAAGTTTCATTACCGATTTTTGGTTTATACCACTAATAATCATTGCGTTTGTATCAATTATAATTATAACCGTCAAAAAAAATATATTAAAGGAAACATTCTGTTATAGAAAAGGATTATGGTATATAAATCAGTCATTTAGCTTTATCATAATAATTATTCTATCTGTCATTGGTATCAGAGGCGGCTTTCAGTTAAGGCCCATAAATTTGCTTACTGCAGCTGAATACACCTCAGCCAAGAATACGCCATTAGTCATCAACACGCCTTTCAGTATTTGCATGAGCATCTCGTCCTCAGATTTAAAGAAAATTAATTTTTACGAAGAGGATAAAATAGAATCAATATATAGCCCTATCCATAACAATTTGAAAAACAATAGGTTTATCATCAACAAAACAAAAGATTGCAATATTGTGTTGATAATACTTGAAAGTTTTGGACAAGAAATGATAGGATATTATAATAAAGGCTACGAGAAAAGTTTAACACCGTTTTTAGACTCTTTATTAAATAACAGTTTGACTTTTAATGGATTATCTAACGGACGTCGCTCAATAGAAGCACTACCTTCCATATTATGCGGCCTGCCATCACTGATGCCAACAGATTATCCTTCATCAAAATATGCAATAAACAGACTCGATGGATTTGGTGATATTTTAAAAGATAAAGGTTACAAAACCGCATTTTTTCACGGAGGAAACAATGGCACCATGTACTTTAACACCAGTTCTAAATCAAGTGGCTTCGACGATTATTACGGAAGAAATGAATATGACAATGAACTAGATTTTGATGGCACTTGGGGAATATATGACAATGATTTTCTGCAGTTTACTGCACAAAAACTAAACGAATACGAAAAACCTTTCGCTGCTACAATTTTCACCTTGTCATCTCATCATCCTTATTCACTGCCAGACAATTACACACTCTCCGACTCTACAATAAACACACCTTTTGAAAAAACAATCCGCTATGTCGACGACGCATTGAAAAACTTCTTTGAAACAATAAATGATCAAGATTGGTTTAACAACACAATCTTTGTCATAACTGCCGACCATGTAAACCCAGAACATAAATTCGATGAATACAAAAACATGTTCGGCTCATACAGAATACCAATCGCATTTTATGCACCACAAATCATTGAAGCTAAAGATGTTAAAGAAATAGCCCAACATACAGACATTGGCATTTCGATAATAAGTGCTTTAAATATCAATGAAAATATGTTTAGTTTTGGAAGAAATTTATTCGACAGCATACAAAAACCGACATTTATCAGTTATACAAATAACATATATCAGTTTTCTGATGGTTCATATCTTTTACAATCTGATGGAAACGACATAAAAAAAATATACGACATCAGAAAAGATAAATCATTGAAAAACAATATTTATAATAACAATCCTATGGATTGGCACACACTCGATGAACAATTCAAATCGAGACTACAACAATACAACAATAGAATGATTAACAACAAGTTATATTATACAAAATGAAAAAGAAAATAATTTTCATTATTAACCCTATTTCTGGACATCATAACAAGAGTAATTTTCCACATCTTGTTGAAAAATATATTGATAAGGATCAATATGAATATAACATTGTTTTCACCGAATATGCTGGACATGCTACAGAATTGACAATGAAGGCTATAGATGATGGCTTTGAATATATAGCAGCTGTTGGCGGTGATGGCACGATCAATGAAATAGCAAAATGTCTTATTGGTAAAGAACAAATTTTAGTCATTATACCATTAGGGTCTGGCAATGGATTAGCTCGTCATCTTGAACTACCATTCAAGCCTGAACGTCTTATAAATGAAGTAATTAACAATGGTAAAGCTTATAAAATAGATACTGCCACAATGAACGGGGTGCCATTCATTAGCATAGCTGGGATTGGTTTTGACGCTTTAATCGCTGATTACTTTGCAAAAGATGAAAACAGAGGTTTTTTAACATATGCGAAATTAGTAACAGAGAAATATCCTAATTATAAACAAAAAGAATACACACTAATTTTAGACGACAATCGTGTCATCGAATGTAAGCCTTTCTTTGTAACATTCGCTAACTCAAGTCAATTCGGATATAATGCCGAAATATCTCCTAAAGCTAGTGTTCAAGACGGACTCCTAGATGTATGCGTATTCAAAAAACCAAATATCATAGAGGTCCCCATCGTAGCAACGTTTTTCTTGGCAAAGCAAATAGATAAAAGCACCTTCATTGACATATATAAAGCCGAGAAAATCAAAATCATTCGCAAAGAAGAAGAAGTCGCTAATATTGACGGAGAACCTATTGCAATGAGCAAAGATATAACAGTAGAAATCAAACCATTAAGTCTCAACATTTTATTAAATAACTAATATGTTTATCAAATATATCACATTTATTGAAAGCCTATTGTCCAAATTTGGATTAAATGACAAATTCACGAATTTTACTGCCGAAATAATAAGTTTAATAACGTTATTACTTTTTACATTTGTCATCTATTACATTTCATTTTTGATAACAAGAAAAACCATTCACTTTCTCATAAAAAAGAGTCATAGTACAAAAGACGACATATTAATTAAGAACAATGTCTTCAAACGTTTATGTCTTCTTATTCCTGCTTATTTAATAAGACTAAACATTGAAGCCGCAATTCCTTCATTTCCAATTCTGTCGTCAACTATAATTCTATTCACAAAAATATACGAAGTTTTCATCTATAGCCGAGTTTTAGATGCCATTTTAACGACTTTAAACGACATCTACGACACATACGAAATATCCAAAAGCAAACCAATAAAAGGATTTACACAAGTCTTGAAGACTATGATATATATAGTTTGTATATTATTAGTTATAGCCATTTTAACTAATAAAGAATTATCAAACATCTTAATAGGACTAGGTACTTTATCAGCAGTATTAATGCTTGTCTTTAAAGACCCTATTTTAGGTTTTGTTGGAGGGTTACAACTGACAATCAACGATATGTTACGTATCGGCGATTGGATTGTGATGGAAAAAAGCAAAGCCGACGGAGAGGTATTAGAAATAGGACTGACAACAGTCAAAGTTCAAAACTGGGATAAGACAATTACTACAATTCCAACTTATTCTCTTATTTCCGACTCCTTCACCAATTGGAGAGGCATGGAAAACTCAGGCGGAAGACGCATTGCACGTTCTTTTGTAATTGATATTGACACTATTAAATTCTGCACACCAGAAATGCTAGAACGCTTCAAAAAATTCCAACTGGTAAGTCAATATATTATTGACAAGGAAAAAGAAATTGAAGAATACAATAAACTAAATAACATTGACGATTCTAATTTAGTAAACGGAAGACGTCAGACCAATCTCGGTATTTTTAGAGCTTATCTTAATGCTTATATTGCAAATTGTCCTTACATCAACAAAGACATGACATTCATGGTCAGACAGTTATCTCCTACCGAAAATGGAGTTCCTATTCAAATTTACGCATTCAGTTCAAACAAGTCTTGGATACCATACGAAAACATACAAAGTGACATTTTCGACCATGTCTTCGCTGTTGTAACAATGTTCGACCTGAAAATCTATCAGAAACCTTCAAGCAACAGCCTCTCTGTATTACCAGAAATTTTAGAATGAAGGATTTGAGGAACTGAGGATTTATTCCTCATACCCTTAATTCCTCATACCCTTAATTCCTAATTCAAGAAAGTCTTTCAATAAGAGAATCTCTGAAACTTGCTCCGACAGGAATTTTATTTCCAGACACAGTAACATTCACTTTATCAATATCTTCAATATTTTTTATTGAAACAATAAAAGATTTATGTGTTCGAATAAATTTATCTTTCGGAAGCGTTTCTTCCAGATTTCTCAAAGAATATAATGCTGTAATACGTTTGGTTCTTGTATGGAATGTAACATATTCATGTTGACCTTCAATGAAAAGCAAATCTTCAAAATTGATTTTATATAATTTATAGTCAGCTTTTACCATTATATAATCGTTAGATATTTCTGATTGAGGATCAAGCAGTTTGTAATTAACAGCCTTATTGATTGCTTGTACAAACCTAGCATAATCGAATGGTTTCAAGAGATAATCCACAACACCTAAAGCAAAAGCATCGACTGCATATTCCGAGTAAGCCGTTGTAAGGATAACTGCTGTTTTATTATTATTAAATAATTTTAACATTTCTATACCAGAAAGATCTGGCATCTGAATATCGAGCATCAAAATATCAATACGTTCTTTATTAAGCACTTCCATTGCTTTTGTAGCATCAGCGCAAGTATCAACAAGATTAAGATAATCTATTTTTGAAACATATTCAGTCAGAAGTTTTCTTGCAAGAAACTCATCATCAACAATAAGTACATTATACATTCTTTTCATTATATTTATCTCCTATTTTTATTGTTACCACATATTTATTATCATCTTGTTCTGCTTCAAAAGAATAATTATTTCCATAATATAATTCCAATCTTTTTTTAACATTTTCCAAGCCTATTCCAGAATGTGTTTTTTTGTTTTGGTCAGTCGTTGTTAAAGACATTCCTTTTATAGAATTACGGGCTATGAATATCAAATCGTTATTTTCTTGAAGAAGATAAAAATGGACAAAACCATTAGGATCGCTTACCAATCTACTATGTTTAAAGCTATTCTCCACCAAAGGCTGAAGTATCATTGGTGGAATTTTAAAATCGTGATTGCCTATTTTTTTCTCAAAAATAACATTAGA
Organism: Bacteroidales bacterium; assembly: GCA_045657145.1. Classification (GTDB taxonomy): domain Bacteria; phylum Bacteroidota; class Bacteroidia; order Bacteroidales; family F082; genus Limimorpha. The sequence continues at coordinate 26,928 of JAZOSK010000112.1, forward strand.
TTTATTTTCCATACTCATCTGCTGGAAGCCTATAAAAGCATCCATATATTTGATTTCCTTATCTATAGAAATCAAATCAACCTGACAATCTACCATCACATATCGAAGCATATCAGAAAGTTTCAATACACTTTGCGGAGCATTTTTATCACCAGTATAAACAAGAGAATAAATGTTATTCAATGCATTAAACAAGAAATGCGGTGTCATTTGCGACTTCAAAAGACGCAGCTCCATATCTAGTTTTTCACTTTTAAGTTCGTTTTTTATTCTCTGATTTTCCTTTTCAATCTGTTGCAGAATTGAAATTACAGAAATAGCTATTGTTGCCGTAAAAAGAACTACTCTAATCAACATTGGAATAAAGAAATACTTAGCTCCTTCCAATATAGGTATATCTATTGCGAAATGCTTATTCATAAAAATCAACAAACGCAGCTCCAAGTAAGTCGTCAGGTATGACATTAAGATAATAATCATAAAATTAAGCAAATAGAATAAAGCATGACTACCTTTTTGCAATAACTTTATGACATACCTTGACTCAATATAACTTGTAAACAAAAGACATACGGTAAGCAACAAAGCATGGATAAAGGACACAACCCAATTCGACCAAGAGGAAAGAAATATAAACAAAAATATTGCTAACCAAGCAGTTATAATCCTAGACCTGCTTTTAAGAAAATCCAAAAAATTGCTATCCTTTTTCATTATAGAATTTGTTTGTGACAAAAATATAACAAGTTATGTTGTCTTTTAAAAAAAATCAACAAATCATTATAAAATATCAATTAAGACTTTTCACTCCGACTCTGACACAGACTATGACTCTGATTTGATTGACTAGTCAACGGTCAATATCTATTTCCGCGGAACAAAGCAAAGAATGTCACAAGGACGGTGTAAATTTCCAGACGTCCTATCAACATTAAGAATGACATTGTCCATTTTCCCATATTAGATAGTTCGGAAAACGAAGCTGAAGGGCCAGTAGAACCTATTCCAGGGCCGCTATTTCCTAGTGCTGAAATGCAATTGAACATACCTTCTTGCAAATTGCTGCCGCTTATAACAAACAGCAGCACTCCCAGGATATATAATAACATAAATATAATCAAGAAGTTAACGACTCTCCTTGTCTTATCATCATCGATAACTTCATTAGACACCTTCACACTAAACAAAGCATTTGGGTGAATCAATCGTCTGAAAATATTGTTAATAGATTTTATAGAAATAACTTCGCGAATAATTTTTATACCACCACTTGTAGAACCAGCACAAGCACCACTAGCCATCATGATGAATGTTGGAATAATGAATAATCCGCCCCACAAATCATAATCGAAATTTGTTGCTTGGAAACAAGTTGATGTTATAATCGAAGTTACGTGAAATAACGATGTTCTGAATCTATTTTCAAAACCTTCTGGATAAGAATCAACATTAGTTAGGACTGTATCTAATTTCGGTGCAAAATAGAACAAGGCAACAATTATTGATGTCATAAGAATAACCGTACCAATATACCAGCGTAGCTCTTCATTTTCTCTAAACAATTTTCCTTGTCCAGTAAAAAGAAAATAATAAAGAGAGAAATTTATTCCTGAAGCGAACATAAAGACCGATGCTACATACTCTATATAAGGTGAATTGAAATAGCTGATACTAGCCTGATGGGTGCTAAATCCACCACTCGACATCGTTGTCAAAGCATGACAGATGGCATCGAAGGCTGTCATGGGTCCCAGCCAATACATGAACCCACACAATATTGTGAGTATTATATATATACCAAGAAGTTTTCTAGCTGTAATCATCATTTTAGGATGAAGCTTTTTGACGCCAATTCCCGACATCTCAGCAGAGAACATCATGACTTTATTAGAAGAACGATTCAAGGCAGGCATAATAGCGAGAAACAACACGATGATTCCCAAGCCACCCAACCATTGCATAATACTACGCCAGAACAATATTCCATGGGGCTGTTCATCTATATTATTCAAGACAGTAGAACCTGTTGTTGTAAAACCCGACATCGCTTCAAAGAAAGCATCTGTTACTGTGTTTACCGTTCCATTAAGAAGAAATGGCAACATGCCGAATAAGGCGAAAACAATCCATGTCAAGGTGACTATAATAAAAGAATCTTTAACTTCAAAGTTATCTATTTCTTGTCTGGTTTTTCCTGATTTTCTCCCAGCTGAGATCAATATGAAGCCAGAAATAGCAGTAATAATTGTCGAGACCGTCAATGCCAAGACATCGCCGTCGCCACATTTATAAAAGTAATATAAAGCGACCAATGATGTCACCAACATAAACAAGGCCTCAAACAACAAAAACAAACCTAAAATTCTTGCCTTCATCTGACTTAGCTAAATATTTATTTCGGCGGTAAAAGTACGATTTTTTTTGTATCCCAAAGTAGTTTTAATTTACTTTTTTAGGTTAATATTTTTTAAGAAAAATAACAATAAATTCATACAATACGGCTGAACATTTTCAGTGAAAAAAATGTTGTTTTTCACAACTAAAAAAAACTGATTTTTTAAGAATTTAGGACATTCATTGAAGTAGTGAAAAACTACATTGAAATGCCAATATTTTTTTATTGAAACAAGGCTTTTTTTTTACAATTTATCCAATAAAATTTCGTTCCTTTGCAGTCTGAAAAAAAATCACACTATTTTATCGAAATCAATCAAAAAAATATTTTATAAAATGTTAAAATTCAATCATTTATTATTAACCATCATTTTTTGTACTTGTGGCGTTTTTTTGCATGCCCAAGAAAAAATCACGTTAAATGAGGCAATAGAAATTGCGTTATCGGAAAGTAACACAATAAAAATTGCCGACATGACAATTGAAAAAACAGGTTACGCAAAGAAAGGAGCCTACTCTTCTTTGTATCCAAACATCAGCGCTAGCGGCAGTTATCAAAGAACTTTGAAGAAACAAGTCATGGCGATGGAAATGGGCGGACAAGCTATGGAGATTGAAGTTGGCAAGAACAACAACGTATCAGCTGGTGTAACAGCATCGATGCCACTCGTGAACGCAACACTTTGGCAAAGCTTGAAACTTTCAGCATTAGACGTTGAATTAGCAGTCGAACAAGCTCGTTCTTCAAGAATCTCAATGGTTTCACAAGTAAAACAAGCTTTCTATTCTGTTCTTTTAGCAAAAGAAGCTTACAACGTTTACAAGGAAGTTTACGACAATGCACAAAAGAATTTTGAAGATATAGAAAAGAAATACAATGTCGGCAAAGCTTCTGAATTCGAATATTTAAGAGCTAAAGTCAATGTAAACAACTATGAACCAGAAGTATATAGCGCAGAAAACTCTGTTGTTTTAGCAATTTGGCAACTCAAAGCCATCATGGGCATCGACCTGGCAACAGAAATTGACGTTGAAGGTTCTTTATCAGATTACGCAAATGAATTGGTTGCAACCTTGGTTGTAAACGACACTGTAAGTTTTGAAAACAACACTAACTTATTGCAATTGAAACTACAAGACGAAATGTTAAGCAGAACTATCAAAATGACTAAATTCCAATACATCCCTACTCTTGCAGCTCAGTTTTCATACAACTACATGGCTATGGGTAACACTTTCGACATGAATTGGAATCCTTATTCTGTCGTTGCTTTAAGCCTTAACATCCCTATTTTCGACGGTTTTTCAAAACACAACAGCATCAGACAATATCAAAAGACACAAGATATTTTAAGACTTAACATGGAAGATGTCGAACGTAATTTAAATATCGCTTTGGAAAATTACAGAGACAAGATGAATACAAGTGTGAAGAAATACACAGCAGCAGAAGCAACGTTGGAAATGGCACAAAAAAGCTATAATATTTCAGAAAAGATGTATGAAGTTGGTAAAGCTACATTGGTTGAACTTAACGATGCTCAATTAGCATTGACACAAGCTCAACTCAATATGAGCCAAGCTATTTTCCAATATATGACAAACAAAGCCTCCATCGATGAACTCATGGGCGTAGAATATGTAAAAGAAGAAAACAAATAAGATAATCAATAAAATACAAAATAAAAAATGAGACGTTTAAATTCAATTTTAATTCTTTCATCAGCTTTGATAATGACTTCTTGCGGACAAAAGTCAAGCAATCAACAAACAGCAGCAGTTGTCGTTGACGAAGCTCCAAAGGTAACAGTAACACAAGTTTACGCTGAGAATGTTCCGCAATTAAGCACCTATCCAACTACAATAGAAGCTGAAGTTGTCAACAACATCACTCCTCAATCAGCATCACGTATCAATGAAATTCTAGTTGAAGTTGGCGATCATGTAAAGAAAGATCAAACACTTGCAACTATGGATGCCATCAACTTAGAAAAATTAAGATTGCAAATAAAGAACGACTCCATAGAATATGGACGTACAAAAGAGTTACACGAAATAGGAGCCGTTTCTCAAGCTAATTTCGAAGCAATGACACTTGCTTACGAAGTTTCAAAGAAGACATATTCTAACTTATTAGAAAACACTATATTAAGAAGTCCTATTTCAGGTATCATCACAGCACGTAACTACGACGAAGGCGATATGTACGCAATGGCACAGCCTCTTTTCGTTGTACAAAACATCACTCCTGTCAAGATGTTAATCAACATCAGCGAAAGCAATTACTCAAAAGTCAATAAAGGTATGGAAGTTGACATCGTTGCTGACGCATTCCCTGGCGAAACATTCAAAGGCAAAGTCAATTTAATTTATCCAACAATTGACCCACGTTCACACACATTCCCTGTTGAAATCATCGTTGACAACAAAGACGAGAAATTACGTCCAGGCATGTTCGCTCGCGTAACTGTTAATTATGGCAACAACTTCCGCGTTGTTGTTCCTGACAATGCAGTTCTCAAGCAAGTCGGCGCTGATGAAAAATACGTTTATGTCTTGAACGAAGACGGAACAGTTACACACACTCCTGTTAAAGTTGGCGTCAGAATGGGCAAGAGATATGAAATAATCAGCGGCATTGACGACGGCGCAACAATCGTAACAAGCGGACAAACAAGACTTAGAAACAACATTAAAGTTGACATCGTAAAATAAATTAAGAAATGAGTTTATACAGAACATCAGTAAATAAACCTGTCACAGTAGCCCTTATATTCATAACAGTGGCTATCTTGGGTGTATTTTCTCTCACCAAACTGTCAACCAACCTCTTCCCTGACATGGGAGAAAACACCATCATCGTTGTGACATCATATTCAGGCGCGAGTGCCGCCGATATTGAAACCAACGTTTCCAAACCTTTGGAAAACGCTCTTAATAGTGTTAGTAACTTAAAACACCTTTCTTCTACATCGAAGGAAAATATCTCCATCATTTCATTGGAATTTGAATACGGCATCGACATCAACGAAGCGACTAACGACGTCCGCGACAAATTGGATATGGTGACACAGGCGCTTCCTGACGGCATCAGCATCCCTACCATCTTCAAATTCAGCATGGAAGACATGCCTATCATGTTGTTATCAGCGACAGCTGAAGAAAGTCTCAACGGTTTGGACAAGATTTTGGACGACAAAGTCGCTACAACATTGGCTCGTGTCAATGGCGTTGGTACCGTTTCTGTATCAGGTGCTCCAAAACGTGAGATTCAAGTCTTCGTCGACCCTGATAAATTGGCAGCATACGGCATAACAGTAGAATCTATATCATCGACATTGGCTTACGAAAACCGCAACACTCCTGCTGGTACTATCGACATCGGCTCTAACACATATTCTGTACGTGTTGAAAAAGAATTCAAGTCAGCAGAAGAAATGCTTGATGTTGTTGTTGGCGCTTCTGCAACAGGCGCTCCTGTTTATTTGAGAGACGTTGCTGTTGTTAACGACGGCGAGCAAGAACGTTTGCAAAGAATCTATAGCGACGGCCGCCAAGGTGCGATGATTACCATCCAAAAACAAACCGACGCTAACACAGTTCAAGTTATCAACGGTATCAAGAAAGAACTCAAGAAAATCGAAAAGACTCTCCCATCTGATGTTAAGGTCAACATCATCATGGATGGTTCAACAAATATCATCGACACCATCAACTCATTGAAAGACACTATCATGATTACTTTCTTGTTAGTTATGATAGTCGTGTTTATCTTCCTCGGAAGATGGAGAGCAACAATCATCATCGTATTGTCAATTCCTATTTCATTGGTTGCTTCTGTCATCTATCTTTTCGCTACAGGCAACACATTGAACATCATTTCCATGAGTGCTTTGACCATCGCCATCGGTATGGTTGTTGACGATGCTATCGTTGTTTTGGAAAACATCGCTTCACACATCGACCGCGGCGCAAAACCAAAAGAAGCAGCAGTTCACGCAACTCAAGAAGTTTCTATCTCTGTTATCGCTTCAACATTGACAATGCTCGCAGTGTTCTTGCCATTGACAATGGTCGACGGTATCATCGGTATCTTCTTCAAACAATTGGGTTGGATTGTAAGTATCATCATGATTGTTTCTACATCAGCTGCTTTGACACTCGTTCCTATGATGTGTTCAAGAATGTTGAAACAAAACCCAAGAACACACAAATGGCACACCATATTATTCACACCTATTAATAAAGGTCTCGATGCACTCAGCAGAGGTTACGGACGTCTCATCAACTGGGCTGTAACACACAGAAAATCTGTTGTATTCATCGCTATTCTCATTTTCGTTGTAACAATAATTCTTACAGTTCCTAATATGAAGACTGGCTTTATGCCTTCTATGGACCAAGGTCGTCTTTCAATTAGCATTGAACTTCCTGTCGGTACAGGTGAAGAAATCACAGGTCAGCTCGCAAGAGAATTATACGACAAGTACAAAGCTGAAATTCCTGAAATCGTAATGCTTAACTACGGTTACGGCGTTGCTGACGAAGATAACACCTTCGCTTCTATGAACAACAATGGTACTCATATCATTTCGATGAATATCAACTTAGGTAGAAAGACATCTCGTAACAGAAGTACTCTTGAAATCTCAGAATACATCAGTAATGACTTGAAGAACAACAGTCTCATCAAGAAATACAATGTTGGTCAAGGCATGGGTATGGGTGGTGCAACAACATTAAAACTTGAAATTTACGGTTACGATTTCAACACTTCCGACAGAATTGCACTTGCTCTTAGAGATAGTCTTCTCAGAACACCACAATTCTCACAAATTCTCGTAAGCCGTGACGAATACACTCCAGAATATTATGTTGACTTCGACCGTGAAAAATTGAGACTCAACGGCATTGACATCACAACAGCCTCTACTATGGTAAGAAATCGTATCAATGGTTCTGTGATGACATACTTCCGCGAAGACGGCGATGAATACAAAGTACGCGTACGTTACGCTCCTGAATTCCGTCAAAGCATCGAAGACATCGAAAACATCATTCTCTATGGTTCTCAAGGACAAAGCATCAGAGTTAAAGACGTCGCTAAAGTCGTCGAAGGTATGACACCTCCAAAAATCGAACGTAAAGACCGTGAACGTATCGTAACAATAACAGGTATCGTTTCAAAAGGTTACGCTTTGAGTGAAGCTGTAGAAGTATCACAATACTATATCGAAAAAGCAGAAATACCAGCAGAATTCATGGTAAAAATCGGCGGTGACTACGAAAACCAACAAGAATCATTCTCAGGATTGTTCTTATTGTTAGCACTTATCGTCATCTTGGTTTATGTCGTTATGGCATCACAATTCGAGTCATTGCTCGACCCATTCGTCATCATGTTCTCAGTTCCATTCGCTATCGTCGGCGTTCTCATCGGTATAACAGTCAATAACATGGCATTAGACATTATGGCATTGATTGGTATCTTGATTCTCGTCGGTATCGTTGTTAAGAACGGTATCGTTCTCATCGACTACGCTATCTTGTGCCACGACAGAGGCATGGACATCAACACTGCTGTTGTGACAGCTTCAAAACAACGTTTGCGTCCTATCTTGATGACAACATTAACAACAGTTCTCGGTATGGTTCCTATGGCTATCGGCTCTGGCGAAGGCGCAGAAATGTGGAACGGTTTGGGTATCACAGTGTCATGGGGTCTTACAATCTCAACATTGATTACTCTTATCCTCATCCCTACCCTCTACGCAGCATTTGTTGACAGAAGAGACAGACGTAAAGCACGTAAGGCAATTCATAATGAAAAATGAAAAATGAAAAATGAAAAATGAAAAATGAAGAATGTAGAATGAAGAATGAAGAATGAAGAATGAAGAATTTTACATTTTACATTCTACATTCTAAAAAATATAACTAAAAGAGTAATTATCATGACAGGTATATTCATAGCTTACAATCAAGCGTATTATATGGAGATAGTTGAGCTGTTAGAGAAAAACTACAGCAAAGGATTCACCAGATGGAATGAAATCAGCGGACGTGGCAGCCGTGGCGGCGAACCTCACATGGGAAGCCACACATGGCCTACTTTCAACGATGCAATACTCACTTTCGTTGAAGACGAATTCGTTGACAACATCTTAAACGATCTCCACGAACTCGACACAAAGACTGAAGAACTCGGCATCAGAGCCTTCAGCTGGAAAATAGAAAAAAGTATTTGAGAAATTAAGAATCTCAAAAAATCCAAACCTCAGAATTGAAAAGTTCTGAGGTTTTTTGTTATCTTTGTATTTATGAAAAATCACCACCAACACGAAAATCGCGTAAAACAAAACGCAATAATAATATTCCTGCTTGCAGTCATATTATGCGGTGGCATGATTCATTACGTTGTAACAGCAAAAAAATCAATTAACAATCAAAGAGAAAACATAAAGAAAAACGAAGAAATTTTATCTCTCACCAACCAACTGATAGAAAAAATCAACAAGGCTCAGTCTTACGCCAACTTATACACGCTATCTGGCAACAACAACCATCTTAATAATTTCCAAATCATCACATCTGAAATACCTAAGCTAAACAACTCTATAATAAGCCTTTGTGATGAAAACTTTAACACAAAAACTCTAACCGACATCCTGACTCTTCTTCAGAAAAAAGAGAATAATATCAAAGAAATAAGCGAGCAACTCAACAGTTTCAATCCTTATACTGAAATATATTCTGTAGTAAATAATTATCAACAAATTCAAAACAATATAACAGTCAGCAAGACAATACAAGACACCATCATATACAAAACAGAAAAGAAAAGTTTCTTCAAACGTCTTGGCGAAGTATTCTCCCCTAGCAACTCATTTGACAGTTTAGTTTTAGTCTCCAAAACAACAATTGACACAATAGCTGACATCAATAATGAGACATCTGATTTATTGAATAAAATTCAACTATCTACGGAAAAAGGGAGAAAAATTTACCTCAAACAAATTGAGAATTTTGAAAGAAAATACAATAATCTGACACTCGCCGACCAAGAAATATCAAAAGAAATTTCCGATTTGTTAATAAATCTTCACAAATACACTTTAAATACCGTAATAAAAGAAATACAAAAAAGCGAAATAATAATAAATAGAAATATAAACTTCTCGATAATAATTTCTTGCATAGCTTTATTGATAATCTTGTTATTTATCTTCTTAATTTTCTACGACATAAAAAAAGTCATCATTGCACGAAAGGCAACAGAAGAAGCAAAAAAACGTACTGAAGAAATCATGGAAAGCCGGCATAAACTATTGCTCTCCGTATCTCACGACATCAAGTCTCCTCTTTCTTCAATCTTAGGGTATCTGGAATTGATGGGAATGGATTATACAGAAAATGAAGAAAGACGTGTAATTTCATCTATGAAAAATTCCGCAGACCACATACTTTCTTTGTTAACAAATCTTTTGAATTTCTCAAAATTAGACCAAGGAAAAGAAAGCTTAATCACATCAGATTTCTGCATCAATAAATTATGTAACGATTTAAGCGAGATGTTCTCTCCTCTTGCAAGAAACAAACATCTTAATTTAATATATGACAATAAGTTAGGAAATGACACATTCATAAAATCGGATGCACTTAAAATCAAACAGGTTCTAAGCAATATCTTGTCTAATGCAATAAAATACACAATAGAAGGCAATATAAATTTCAAGGTTTACAAAGATAACAATCTGCTGATTTTCAATATTTCCGATGAAGGAATCGGTATTCCTCAGGATAAATTAGACGAGATTTTCAAGCCATTCTCTCGCATTGATAACAACGAAAGTCTTATCGAGGGCAGCGGCTTCGGTCTCTTCGTCGTCAAAGGTCTCATCGACTTGCTTAATGGCGAGATAAACGTAAGTTCTGAACTTGGCAAAGGTTCCACTTTCACAATAAAACTTCCAGTAGAATTTATTGAAGAAAAAGAAATTAAAGAAGAAACGACTGATATTCAAAAAACTAAATCCAGCTTCAAATTAAACGTCTTGATTATTGACGATGATGAAACATTATTATCTGTCATAGAATCAATGTTAAGAAAACTTGAAATAAACTGTAAAAAATGCCATTCTTCTTTTGAGTTTGATAAAATATTAAATAATCTTAACGATTACGATTTAATATTGACAGACAGAGAGATGGGAGCATTCAGCGGTCTTGATGTGTTAAAAAAGGTTAAGGAAATTGATAAAGATAAGAGTGTTGTTTTAATGACGGCTCGTTCTGAATATAACAAAGACATAGCCATTGAAAAAGGTTTCGACGATTATTTAAGGAAACCATTTTCTATCAATGACTTATCTTCATTATTCAATACAAATTTTGACCATAAAACAAGACATATCTCAAAATATCAGAAAGACTTTCCTGATTTATGTTTGATGTTCGACAATGACGATGACATCAGGGATATTCTAAAAACATTTGTGGAAAACACATCCAACAACATAGTAACATTCAATGATATAATAAATAGCAACAATTTTTCAGAAGCTGTTAAGTTATGTCATAAAATGCGTCCTATGTTTATACAGCTAAATCAAGATGAGATTGCCGATTTTCTATTGATAATGGACAAGTTCAGAGACAATGATGAGAGTGTTTTCCCTGAATGGAAAGAAAAATCGCTCTACTTCATAAACAAGATTGACGATTTCATCATGTATTTAAGCGAAGAATATGATATATAAGCAATTACAGCTCTATATCATACAGATGCATCTTATTATACAATGTCTTTCTATCGATTTGCAAAAGTTTTGCCGCAATAGTTTTATTTCCATTAGTCTGTTTTAAAGCAGCTAAAATCTGTTCTTTTTCATTCGCTTTATTATTCAAGCTAAAATCATGACTTACAATTTCAGGAGACTCTGTTTTTACAACTATTTGATTTTTATTATCTTTAGGGAAATCAGGCAAATTTTCTTTTTTCAAGACATTATCCTGAGCGAACAATACCGAGCGTCGAATCACATTACGCAATTCGCGGAGATTACCATGCCAACTTTGCTGTTTCAATATGAAAAGTACTTCATCAGAAATAGTGTCTACTTCTTTACCGAGTTCATCATTTGCTTGATTTATAAAATGATAAGCGAACTCTTCAAGGTCATCAATTCTTTCGCGGAGCGGTGGCAAATTAAGCGAAAACTCATTGATACGATGATATAAATCTTGGCGGAATCTCCCCTCTTCTATCGCTTTTTCGAGATTTTCATTAGTAGCAGCTATAATTCTCACATCGACTTTTATATCATTAGCTGAACCAACTGGACGAATTTTGTGTTCCTGCAAAGCTCTAAGAAGCTGTTTCTGAACTTCATATGAAAGGTTACCGACTTCATCTAAAAAAACTGTTCCTCCATTAGCCGCTTCAAAAACACCCACTTTATCAGATATAGCAGAAGTAAACGAGCCTTTTTTGTGTCCAAACAACTCTGATGGTGCCAATTCCATGGAAAGGCTTCCACAATCGACTGCTACGAACGACTCTGACTTTCTGTTACTATTTTCATGAATCATTCGAGCAATATATTCTTTTCCTGTACCGCTTTCACCAAGTATCAGAACAGACATCTTGGTTGGGGCGACTAAATCTATATGAGAATAAAGGCGTTGCATCACTGCGCTGTTGCCTTTTACCACTTTGTTGGCTACTTGTTTTTGTTTGGTTTTAGGTTTAACGTCCTCCTCTTTTACAGCAATTTCCATTGGCTTAGTCAGAGCCAATTCAATTTTTTGCTGAAGTATTGTTGGATTTATAGGTTTTTGCAGATAATCTGAAGCACCGAGTTTCATTGCAAGCACTGCAGTCTGAACATCAGAATAACTCGTCATTATAATCAGAGGAGTCATGATATTATTCTCTCTTAGCCAAGTAAGGAAAATTATACCGTCTCCGTCAGGAAGTCTTAAATCACTAAGAATCAAATCGAATGTTTTATCGGTGAACTCCGACTTAGCTTGTTCCACTTTAGAGACCCATGTTGTTTCCCATGAATTCTTACCGAACCAAGTTTTAAGCATTGTTCCGAAAGTAACGTCGTCCTCAAGTATTAAAATTCTCTTTTTCATTATCTGCAAATACTTATTGCAAATTTAGCGAATATTTCAAAACGAAAAGATGTATTTGCAATAAAAAAGAAAGTCCGATATCTGGCGATACCGGACCTTTCCATAATATTGAAAACGAGCAGAAAAATTATTTGGTAACGACGACCAAATATTTTGTTACACTCCAGAATAAATCTGGGTTTGTGATTTGTAATACTGATTGATTATCTTTCAAAACGATTGTGTAAGATTCTGTTGGATGAGCTGAAAGAACTCTAGCTTTCTTTGTTGCGAAAACGATTTCTGATACTTCGCGTTTGTCAGCTTTTGTGAAAGCATCAGCTGGAACTTCTTGTCTCAAGATATATTTAGCTGTTAAGATACCGCTAGCTTTCAATTCTTTCTTTGTTGCGCCAACGTAGTAAACTGTGTTCATAGCTGTAATTTGGTCAGCAATGATACGGCTTTGTTCTTCTTTTTCAGCTGTAACTTTTGTAAGATCTTCGTTTAAGTTTGTAACTTGTGTGTTCAAACCAGCGATTTCTTGATCTTTTTGTGCAAGTTGTTCTTGCATAGCAACGATTGTAGCTTCTTTTTCTGCTAATTGAGCTTGTAATTTCTTGATTGTGCTACGAAGTTGTGATCTATCTTTATTTGATTTTTCGATAACGTTTGACAATGAATCTAATCTTGCGCGATTGATTGCCATTGTTTCTTTAATTTGAATTAATTCTGAGTTAAGTTGATCTCTTTGTGTGTTGTTTTCACCTTTGATTAACATTAAACCTTCTGCATCGCGAATTGCACTAAGATTATTTTCAACGTCGCTGATAATGCCGAGAGCTGCATTATATTCTTTTTCAATGTTTTGATTTTCAACAACAACAGCTTCTTTTTCTGCTAATAATTGTTGATACTTCTTTGATTTCTCTACGCATGAGCTTAACATGAAAGCTACTAATGCAACTGATAAAATTGTTAAAGTTTTTTTCATTATTTTAAGTTTTAATTAAGTTAGTGTTCAATTCAATATTATTTAATCTAATTTCATACCAAATAAGGATAATTGTGTCAAATATTTCAATTTATTGATAATCAAATTAGACTCTGCAAATGTAATAAATATTTTTTAAATATGCAACGTAGAATATTGTAGAATTTTTCTACAGCACTCCACACCTTATTGTAGAATAAAATTATTTCCACACAAAAAGACATCATCATAAAAACGCATCATTTTTTGTATCTTTGTAGAAAAGTATTTTAAAATGAACAGATCCATACTAAAACTCGCTATACCTAACATTATCAGTAACATAACAATTCCTTTATTAGGATTGGTGGACATGATTTTAATGGGGCATTTAGACTCCGCAATATATATAGGAGCTATCGCTTTAGGCGGAACCATATTCAGCGTTTTGTATTCTTTCTTCAGTTTTCTACGTGCTGGAACAACTGGATTTACGGCACAGTCTTACGGAAACGACGACAAAATTGAGACAATTTATTCATTATATCGTTCCGTATGCATTGGAATACCTATTATTATATTGATATTATCACTGCAAGTTCCCATCGCAAAAATCAGCAGCCTGCTCCTAGATGGAAGCAATGAAGTCAAAGAACTGGCTATCACCTACTTTTATGTCAGAATATGGGCTGCTCCTGCAAACATTATGCTCTACTGCCTTAACGGATGGTTCGTAGGAATGCAAAACACAAAAATCCCGATGTTCATCGCGATATTAATTAATGTAATGAACATCATACTCAGTTTTATATTGGTTATCATTTTCGAACAAAACGTAAAAGGCGTAGCATTGGGAACCGTAATCGCACAATACAGCGGTCTCACTTTGGCAATCATTATGTTAATAAAAAATTACAAATCTTATTTTGTAAAAATAAACACCAAAATTTTATTTAACATTGAGAAAATGAAACGCTTCTTTAAAGTCAATCGCGACTTGATGATACGTAGCTTCCTATTGATTATAAGCATCGCTTTCTTCACCAACCAATCAGCAAAATTAGGAAACAACATATTGGCAATCAATATGATATTATTGCAATCATTTTACATATTCTCTTACTTTACCGATGGCTTCGCTTATGCAGGAGAAGCACTTGTAGGAAAATTCGTAGGTTCAAAAGACAAAGAAAATCTTCAAAAAGCAATACGTCTTTTACTAATATGGGGATTCTCTATAAGCATACCATTCTCAATACTTTACGCACTATTCCCAACAGAATTTGTCAAAATAATTTCAGACAACACTGAAATCTTAACAGAAATTAAGCCTTATTACATATATATGATTATCATTCCTTTGATAACATTTACAGCTTTCATCTGGGACGGGATATACATCGGTGCAACAGCTTCTAAAGCCATAAGAAACACAATGATAATATCAAGTATTTTCGTTTTTATTCCTTCATGGTATTTTTTAATGCCTAGATTTGGCAACCACGGATTATGGATTGCGTTTCTATTTTTCATGATAGCTCGAGGCTTAAGCATGACTTTCATGTATAAGAAAAATATATTAATAACTGTTAAAAACAATTAAGATGCATATACTTTCAAAATCGACATATATCAAAGGAGAACAATGTCCCAAAGCGCTTTACATGTTCAAAAAGCATCCGTATTTGCGCGACAAACTAAGCATTGAACAAAGAGCGAAGTTTAAAAGAGGAACCGATGTCGGCATCTTAGCCAGAACATATTTTGCTGGCGGGACAAACATGACGCCATCAAATCCCAACTTATTCGGAAAGATGTTCGAGCAAACAATGCAAAACCTTAACGACCAGAATATCAATGTAATGTATGAAGCCATTTTCATTTATAACGACACTCTTATCATGCTCGACATACTTGTTCGTGACGGAGACAAATGGCGCGCTATCGAAGTGAAAAGCTCTCTTTCACTAAGCGAAACTTATTATAAAGACGCTGCACTTCAATATTATGTCTTGAACGGATGTAATGTTCCTATCAGTGACATGCAATTAATGTATATCAATGAAAATTACGTTAAAGACGGTGACATCGACATCAATAATCTTTTTGTCTTCAAATCCGTAAAAGAATATGCAGAACAACAATTAGACATCATAGACAAAAAAGTAAACGAATTTAAAGACATTGTAAATCTCAGCAATGCTCCACGTATAAACATTGGAACTCAATGTTTTACGCCATACAAATGCGATTTCGTCGGCCATTGTTGGAAAAAAGTAGAAAAGGATTCTTTCCTCCATACAAACGCTATGAACGACAAGGAATTATTTTCACTTTACAACAGCGGCGTCCAAGACAATAGAAACTTCAAGAAATTATTAGACCCGTTTTCTTTAGAAACAAGTCAAATCGATGCTTTAGAACAAAATACATTCTATATCAACTACAAAAAATTCTATGACTTAATTGGCAAGAAAACAGACTCCATAGCTTTTCTTAACTTATTGTTTTACAGACCTGCCGTTCCAATTTTAGACGGACATAAACCTTATCAGGAAATCATATTAGCCTTTTCAATCTTATCTAACGAAACTGGCGAGACAATAGAATGGAATTGCCTCGATGATTATTCCAAGATGGAAGAAGGGCTGAAAATCTTGACAGAAGAACTGAGACGATACGAAAAAGTCGTGTATTTCTCTCCCCAAAACATCAATCTGATGATGCAACGATACCACATCATCGAGTCTAAAGATGTTATGTTTAAAATAATTAACTTAAAAGATGTTTTGAAAAACTCTGATTTCTTCAACAACAAAACAAAATACGACTTCTCGCTAAAGACCATATACGAAGGATTATTCCCCTCTGAAACCATGTTTGAACATAGCAGAATCATTCTTAACGCAACAAGTGACAATGAGTTAGAAAGAATTTTGGTCAGTCAGGACATGGAAGATGAAAATATACATCTTCAAAAAGTATATAAATCCTTATTACAATAAAACATTGGTTTGCAATATTTTATATTTCAAATAAAAGTTATCAACAATTAATTAACATGATAATTTTTATTGTAATTTTGAAGCATGAATAACGACAACACAAATTATACAAAAGCTAGTTTTGGCAGAACTAGATCAGCAAATATTCCAAGTGAAATTTTAGCCAATCAAGGCAGGGTTCCACCACAAGCCATTGACTTGGAAGAAGTAGTTTTAGGAGCCATGATGCTCGAGAAAGGAGCTGTTAACGCTGTCATCGACATGTTAACACCTGACGTTTTCTACAAAGAATCACACAAATTGATTTTCACTGCGATAAAGGATTTATTCGGAAAATCAGAACCTATTGACATTCTTACAGTTACAAATCAATTAAAAAGTTCAGGCAACTTAGAAGTAGTTGGTGGTCCCTATTATATTTCACAATTAACAAATCGCGTCGTGAGTTCTGCAAACATTGAATATCACGCACGCATTATCTTACAAAAATATATTCAGCGTCAGCTTATCGTGATTTCTTCAGAAATCATCAAAGACGCTTATGAAGATACAACCGACATTTTCGACTTGCTCGACAGAGCTGAAAATAAGTTATTCCAAATCAGTGAAAACAACTTAAAGAAAAACCACGACCAGATGCCTGATTTGGTTAGTATGGCGATTTCAGACATTGAGAAAGCTCGTAACAATGGTGCAACATTAAGAGGCGTTCCTTCTGGATACACCGAGTTAGACCGCATCACACAAGGTTGGCAAAAGTCAGACCTTATCATTCTGGCAGCTCGTCCTAGTATGGGTAAGACAGCTTTCGCGCTCAACCTCGCACGTAACGCAGCTGTCGACTTCAATAAGCCAATCGCATTTTTCTCATTGGAAATGTCGTCTGTTCAGTTAGTTACACGTCTTATTTCTACTGAGACCATGCTGACAGCCGACAAATTAAGAACAGGACATCTTGCAGAATACGAGTGGCAACAACTTAACACAATGGTCTCCCCTCTCGTCAACGCCAAGATTTTTATCGATGACACTGCTCAGCTGTCAATCTTCGACTTGAGAGCTAAATGTCGTCGTCTGAAACAACAGCACGACATTCAGATGATTTTCATCGATTATCTCCAATTGATGACAGCCAAAGGCGACAAGAACGGAACTCGAGAACAAGAAATCAGTACTATCAGCCGTTCGTTGAAGAGTTTGGCAAAAGAGTTAAACGTTCCAGTTTTAGCACTTTCGCAGTTAAGCCGTAGCGTCGAGACACGTCCAGGCTCTAAGAAACCTATCCTTTCCGACTTGCGTGAATCTGGTGCTATTGAACAAGATGCCGATATGGTATTATTCATCTATCGTCCAGAATATTATGGCCTCACCGAAGACGAAGGAGGTGAATCGGCAAAAGGAAAAGCCGTCATCAGCATTGCAAAACACCGTAATGGTAAGTTAGGCGACGTCACATTGAAATTCGTCGGACAATATGCTAAATTTGAAGATATCGTTGAGACTTATGGTGGTAGCGCAGGCGGTGATGGCAATGGTGGCAGCTTGATGCCTAACAACAACTTTGAACAATTTACAACAAAAGTCGTCTCTTCCCGAATGAACGATGATTTCCTAGGTGCATAAAAGAAAAAGGTGTGACTTAAAAAATCACACCTTTTCTATTTATGTAAGAAAATAAAAATTATTCAGCATAGATTCTTGTTCCGCCGTTTTCGTCTGACAATGTTGTAGCGTCAGTGATAACAGCTTCTTTGCCAGTTGCTTCAACGAACTTGATAGCAGCGCGCATTTTTGGAGCCATGCTACCTTCTGTGAACTGACCATCAGCGAGGTGTTTCTTAGCTTCTGAGAGAGAGATTCTACCCAATGCTTGTTGGTTTTCTTTCTTGAAGTTGATATATGCTTGAGGAACGTCTGTCAAAATGTAGAATTCATCTGCGCCTGTTTGGATAGCAGCCAATGATGAAGCGAGGTCTTTGTCGATAACTGCTTCAACGCCAACGACGCTGCCGTCTTTTTCAACGACTGGAATACCACCGCCACCAACAGTAACAACGATATGACCTGCGTCTGCTAATGACTTAACGATTTCTATATTATTGATTTTTATTGGTTGAGGAGAAGCAACGACTTTTCTCCAGCCGCGACCTCTTGGGTCTTCATGATAGATAGCACCTGTTTGTGCTGCAAATTCTTCTGCTTCTTCGTGTGTGTAGTATGGACCTACAGGTTTTGTAGGATTTTGGAACATTGAATCGTTTTTATCTACAACGACTTGTGTTATCAATGTAACGACATTTCTGTCTATTTTTTCTTGTGCCAATACCTTTTTAAAGCCTAATTCAACAAGATAACCTATAGAACCTTGTGTTTCTGAAACACAGAAATCCATTGGCATTGCTGGCAAATCGAAAGTCTTCAAGCCAGCTTCGTGTTGTAACATAACGTTACCTACTTGTGGTCCATTGCCATGACCAATGATTAAACGATTACCTCTTTTGAGAATATCTGTTAATGCTTGACATGTTTCTGTCACATTAGCGATTTGTTCCTGATATGTACCTTTTTGGTTGCTTCTTAACAATGCATTGCCACCAAGAGCTACAACTACTAATTTACTCATTATTATTTATTTTTAATTTAATTATTTCTTAATATAGCTAACAGTATAACCCGCTTGTGAAAGTGTCAATTCTGTTTTAGAAATTGACTCTATTTTCATAGTGTCTGAAAATTCCCTTTTAATCAAGCCTGTATAATCACCTTTTAATATTAATAGGTCTCCATTTTTTTCCCATTTATCAAATGCCACAAAACCCATATTCAATGAGCTTGCTGAACCATCTTTATTAAGTGTAAAACCTTGTTCTTCAGAACCTCCAGTAATTTCAACCCATGTTCCTACAGGAGATGGTGCGCACGACATCATTCCTAATGTCAATAATACGATTGCTAAACCTAATATCTTTTTCATAGTTTAAAAATTCTTTCACAAAAATACAAAATTTAGTCTTCGTCGAGACTAATTATTTTGCAATAAATTCAACATATAAAATTAAAAATCCAGATAATAATCTTTCAGAAATTCTCGATATTCTTCAGTATATGAATAATCTTTATTTCTTATCGTAAAGCATTCTGTCTCAACAACGTCAACTTCATTCAAAACGAACTGCATATTGACTCTGTTAGCGTCTTTTCCTTCGATTGGAATTATTTGCATTTCTTTTTGAAGATAGAATCCCAATTGTTCTGCTTCTTTTATAAACAATCTAGATTCGTAGAAAGGCAACACCAGAGCGAAGCGTGAGTTCTCTTTCATCATTTTCTTTGCCGAAAGCAGCAAGTCTTTAAAGCTCAGCGTAGAAACATGACGTGCCATCACTTTTTTCTCTTTAATAGGTTTTACGTCGCTAGCATAGAATGGAGGATTTGAAACGATAAGATTGTATTTTTTATCAGTCTCGTCAGCGAATAGTCTCACATCAGTATTAAAAACATTTAACTTATCTTTCCATGCTGAGATTGAGAAATTCAGTTTCGCTTCTTCATAAGAATCCGAATCAAGTTCCACAGCATCGACTTTTCCAGCTCCTTTTTGTGATAAAATCATCGGGATGATTCCGCTTCCTGTTCCTATATCCAAGACATTATCAGAAGAACACACCTCAACCCATTGCGCAAAAAGAACTGCATCAGTTCCAATACGCATCGTCGAGCGATGATGAAACATCCCGAACTTCTTAAAGAAAAAAGGACGACAATCCATAAATCAGTTTTCCAAATACATATCAATCAATCCATTAGGAGCCTTGATAAGAATCTTTTTTCCTTCTCTATCAACATTTCTGATAATATCGTCGTGAATAGGAATCAAGACTTCTTTTCCATTGATAAGGATTTGTATCAATGATTGTGTTGGATATTCAATAATTTCCTGAACCTTACCAAGCTCACCTTTTTCTTCATCAATAACAATGAAATCAACAACTTCATGAGAATAGAAATCATTACCTTCTTTTTCTGGAAGTAATTCCAAAGGAAGATAGGCAGCGGTTCCTACGAGTTGTGAAGCAGCTTCCAAAGTCTTCAAATCTTGGAATAAAATGAAAGATTTATTTGAATGGTAAGTTATATTTTCAATAAAAAATGGTATAAGTTTCTCATTTATATCAAGTAAGAAATAATTCAACTCTTCAATATCGTCAAATTGCTCATTATCTATACGCAAAGTCACCTCACCTTTAAGACCATGAGTCTTAACGATTTTACCAACATAAAAACATTTATCTTTTGTCATGAATATTTTTTTTGCAAATATAAAAAAAGTAGAGAGATAAAAATCCCTCTACCTTAGTAAAAATTAGCTATTTATAAATTTATTTCAAGAAGACTGGTTTGAATGTAAACATTACATAAGCCCAGTTGTTACAAGCGTCTTTATTGCCGCCTTTCACAGCTTGAAGTGTTTCTGAACCAATCATTTGACTGTAACCCAAGACCACATTAGATGTTTTTGACAATTTATAAGACATTGTCAAGTCGATTTCAGTACCAAGATAGGATTCCATTTTTTCATTAACATTTCCATCTTTTATTACATCGGCTGCTGTCAAGAAAGCGTGGCCTGTAAGATTTATTTCAAAATTTCTTCTTGAGAATTGTATTGTTGCGAACAAATCGTTAAGTCCCACAGAATTAGCCCAGTTGCTATTAGTATTGAAATAATCCATGTAGCCGTTAAACTTATGAGAAGTTCCGTAGAAAGGGTTGAAAGACTTGTTGGTGTAGCCGTCAGGATTTTCAATCATATCTTTTTGGTCAGTGCCAGAAAGAAGCTCCCAGCCCAAACCGAAGGTCCAATCGTTATTGACGCTATAATCTGCACCCAAACCTACATAGTAAGCCGATAATTCTCTGTCTGTATTATCTTTACCCATTGAATAATAGCCAGATGCATGGAAATTAAAATCACCAGGAGTGAAGACAATGCGACCACCAAGTGTCTGATTAAAAATAGTATTCTTCTTTTCATCAGTTTGGTCTTCATTAAACATTTCCTTATCACGTTGATAACCATTATTCAAGAATAAAAGGCTGAGGTTTAAGTTGTCAACAATATCTGTATTTAACCATACGAACTGCATCATTTTGTAGCTGTTCATTCTGTAATAAGCTCCGCTAAGATGATACCTATCTTGATTAAATGCAGCACCAATGTCAATTCTCAAAATTCCATCATAACGCAACAATGCGACATCATGGCTTCTACCTTGTTGTTCCCAGTTCGAAGCGCCAAAGATTCTTTCATCATCGTATGAAAGTTCCTGACGACCTAACTTCAATGAAAGTGATGGAGTTAAAAAATATTGACCCCATGCTTGATGAACACTTACACTGTTTGATGTTGAGAACAATTGAGGCTGGCTTCCCCAAAGAAATACATCTTGTACTGAAACGCCCATTTTAATGCGGTCGTTTGAATAATTGAAATTGATTCTGGTACGTTGTGACGCAAATCCTGCAGGATCAGCATCTTTGTCTGTCAATGTTGAATATCCGTGAAGATACTCCATACGTGGTCTGACTTCTCCGCTTAATGAAAATTGTGCATAAGCCTGATTTCCAAGTAATAAACCAAACACTGTCATTACGAGGACTTTTCTAAGTGTTGTAAAGTTTTTCATAATTTGTTGTTTTTACATTTTGCTTGAAAAACATTTATGAAAACTTATTGTTTAAATTTAACAAAAGATTAACATCTGGGCGTTCCGGCTATCGCCGTCGGGCTTTCCGCTAATGTATAGACGCAAAATATTGCGTCTCTCCCAAAAGGATGCCGCTTCAATCCCTAACGCATTGGCAGCGACTAGTCCCAAGCCGCAAGCATTAAGCAAAAAAAACGCTGTGATTTTTTAAACAAAAACAAGCTCTATTTGCTAAAAAAATTGCATTTTTGTAAATAGAAAAAAAATAATATACGATATGAATTTACAGACATTATATATCATTTTGCAACAAACACTTATCATCACTACATTAGTCATCGGAATGATGATGGTGATTGAGTTTATCAACGTAAGAACCGGAGGTTTATGGTCAAAGAGATTGCAAAAGTCGCCTTGGATTCAGATTTTATTCGCCATTATCATGGGTGTCATTCCAGGATGTTTGGGAACATATACCGTTGTCTCTCTTTACATTCATAGGGTTGTTAACTTCCCTGCTTTGATGGCCGCGCTCATCACGACGACTGGCGATGAAGCATTTTTCATGTTCTCTTTATTTCCAGAAAAGGCATTATTGATAAATCTTATATTGATAACAATAGCAATAATCATCGCAACGATATTACAATTCAGCTTAAGAAACAAATTCATCGGATTGAAAGACAAAGAGATGTCGTTTCCAATACACGAACACGAGTCTTGCAGTCATTCTCATCATCACCATCATAGCGTCAAGAAAAATATCAAGAATATCAGCTTCGTAAGAGCCTTGTTAATAACACTATGCGTTGGCGTTTTGACATTGGTCTTAAGCGGCGTCATCGACGGCTCTCATCATCTTAATCTACTGATGGGAGGTGCCAGCGAGGAAAGTGTCATGCATTCTATTGAAAGTCAACAAGACAACAAGTCTACAAGTCTACAAGATTGTGGAGAAGAGCATCATCATTGTCATATTCACGGTCAACAGCCAACAGTCAACAGTCAACAGTCAATGGCCAATGGTCATCATCATCATGACCACGGAGGTGAAGCGGATTGGATTCGTATAATCCTGATAATATTATTTGTAGCGATTTTGATAATCGTCATTGTTGCCGAAGAACATTTCCTAGAAGAACATTTATGGCAACATGTGATTAAAGTTCATCTTCCTAAAATATTCTTCTGGACGTTCGGCGTGATATTATGCCTCACGATATTAAACAACTACGTCAACATCCACGACATAATAGACACCAAGCCTTTCATAGTCTTATTGATAGCGATATTAATAGGTCTAATCCCACAATCGGGACCACATTTGATTTTCCTCATCTTATTTGCCAACGGCGACTTGCCATTAGGCATCTTCCTCGCCAACTGCATCGTTCAGGACGGTCACGGAGCACTTCCTTTATTGGCAGAATCGAGGAAAGCGTTTTTTGTTTCGAAAGCGATTAAAGTAGTGGTAGCGATTTTTGCAGGAATTATTTTTAGTTAGGAGTTAGGAGTGTGGAGTTAGGAGTGTGGAGTTAGGAGTTTTGAATTCTATTTTTATTAATAACCAAAATTAAAATTTATGAAGAAAAGTATTGTTCGAGATAAAAGCAAGGTTTTTGCTTTAAGCATAATAAATTTATACAAACATTTAACTACTAATAAGAAGGAGTATGTGATTTCAAAACAGATTCTTCGTTCTGGAACTAGCATTGGCGCCAATGTCAATGAAGCTTTATGCTCAATTAGTAAAAAAGAATATCTTTCAAAAATGTATATATCATACAAAGAAACATCTGAAAGTCAGTATTGGTTAGAATTACTTAAAGAATCTAATTACATAAACGAATGTGAGTTTGATTACCTAAATAAAAAATGTGAGGAGTTGAGGAGAATCTTAAGTAGTATCACAAAAACCACTAGAGAAAGCCTCAACTCCTAACTCCTAACTCCTAATTCCTAATTCCTAATTCCTAACTCCTAACTCCTAACTTTTAAAAAATCTGCACCAACAAAATTCCCACTACTATTGCGACAACTGTCGCTACCATTCCTGGCATCATGAAGGAGTGATTGAGGATATATTTTCCGATTTTCGTTGTTCCTGTTCTGTCGAAGTTGATTGCAGCGACTACTGTTGGATAATTTGGTATGAAGAAATATCCGTTGACAGCAGGGAAAAGCGCAATCAAAAGCATTGGATTCAGTCCGAGGGCGATTCCGAGAGGCATGATAGCGCGTACTGTAGCCGCCTGACTGTAAAGAAGAATTGACATCACGAACAATGCAACACCAAAGAGCCAAGGCATTTCTGTCACTATGCTTTCTATAGAACCTGTTAACTGAGCCAAATTACCATTGATGAACGTATCGCCCATCCACGCGACGCCGAAGATAGCGATGACAGCCTGCATACCAGCTGAGAAGACGCTGCCTTGCGCAGCTTTAGCTCCAGAAGTCTTGGTGACTAACAAGATGATAGCCGCTGTGGTAAGCATCAGAATCTCTATCAACGATGGCATTCCTAATGTCCTTCCGTCGAAGGTAGGACGCATTGAAGGAATGGAACCGAACAACACGATGAGTACAGTAGCTGCGATGAAAAGTATGACTGACAACTTTGCACTGAAGAGATTTTTGATATCGTTTAATTCAACGTGAGCGTTATCGAGTTCGCCGCTTGCGAGTCGTCTTTGATATTCTGGGTCGTCGACGAGTTCCTTGCCGACTCTCATGGATGCGAAGGCACCGACGAGCACGCCGATGAGCGTTGCTGGAATCGTTATTTTAAGTATGTCGAACAAGGTGATATCGAAGCCTGCGAGGAGCCCTAGCAGCGCTACTGTAGCAGCAGATATTGGCGAGGCTGTGATAGCTTGTTGCGATGCGATGACCGCGATGCCGAGCGGACGCTCAGGACGAATCTTGGTCTCACGAGCCACTTCAGCGATGACTGGCAACACAGAATACGCAACGTGGCCAGTTCCTGCTAAAAATGTAAATGTGTAAGTAACTAAAGGAGCGAGTATTGTAACGTATTGAGGATGACGTCTCAAAACTTTCTCTGCTATCTTAACGAGGAAATCGAGACCACCAGCAGCTTGCATTGCACCAGCCGCTGAAATAACTGCCGCAATCATGAGCATAACGTCGATAGGCGGAGCAGTAGGCTCCAATCCAAAAACGAAAGTCAATATCGCGACGCCAAGACCGCCCATAACACCTAAACCAATGCCGCCAATACGTGCACCGATAATGATACAAACGAGAACAAATAAGAGTTGTATTAACATAAAATATATTCTTAAATTAACTTAATAATGCTTCTACAAAAATACATATTATTTCAAAGAGAAGAACAATTTAATTTGCGATTTTACATAAGTTTTTTTAGAAAAAAAATAAGATTTACAATTTTAATTGTATTATTTTTAATTACTAGTAATTTTTGTAAATTTGCGACATATTTATAATTATGCTTAGTTTATCACAATTAGAACAATATCTGTCCAAAGCCGCATGGATTCTGAAAGGTCCTGTAGACGCAGCGGACTTTAAAGTATATATTTTTCCTTTACTCTTCTTCAAACGTATATCAGATGTGTATGATGAAGAGTACAACGAAGCATTGGCTGAAAGCGAAGGAGACCATGAATATGCGGCAGGTGCTGAAATGCACCGATTCATTATTCCTGATGGATGCCATTGGAATGATGTTCGCTCCGTTACTACCAATGTGGGAAGCGCTATCAAAGGAGCCTTTTCACAAATAGAACAGGCCAATCCACAATACTTGGCTAATATTTTTGGCGATGCAGCTTGGACCAATAAAGATAAACTTTCAGATGAATTGCTTTGCAGATTGATAGAACATTATTCGCAATACAATCTTTCCAACTCCAATGTGGAGCCTGATATTTTAGGACGTGCTTACGAATATCTCATCAAGATGTTTGCTGACCAGACAAACAAAAAAGCTGGTGAATTTTACACTCCACGTTCAGTTGTTCACCTGATTGGCATGATTGTCAACCCTCAACCTGGCGAAACTATATACGACCCTGCATGTGGGACAGCTGGCATGCTCTTGGAGTGTATAGAACAAGTAAAGCAAAAAGGTGGAGACTTCCGCACTCTTAAATTATACGGACAGGAAAAGAATCTGACCACCTCCACTATCGCCAGAATGAATATGTTTCTGCATGGCGTTGAGGATTTCCATATAGAACGTGGCGATACGCTTCGCGATCCCAAGTTCTTTGAGTACGACCAAATGAAACAATTCAACATTGTCATCGCCAATCCTCCTTTCTCATTAAGTAATTGGGGTGCCGAACTCTGGGCTGATGATATTTATGGTCGTAACATTGCAGGTGTTCCACCTAAAGGCAACGGCGACATGGCTTGGGTACAACACATGATTAAATCAATGAATGAAACATTAGGGCGCGTTGCTGTAGTGTTGCCTCATGGAGCCTTGTTCCGTAAAAATGCTGAAGCAAAAATTCGTTCGGTTCTTTTGGAAAACGATTTATTGGAAGCTGTAATTGGATTGGGTGAAAATATATTCTATGGAGCTACACTTTCTGCATGTATAATGGTATTCCGTGCCAAGAAAGATAAAGACAAAAAAGGAAAATTTATTTTTATAGATGCATCCGACCAAGTAAAGAAAGGACGTGCTCAAAACACCTTAGAAACAGAGCATATACAAACCATCTACCAATGGTACTCTGACTTTAAAGATGTGAAGAATCATGTCAAGATTGCTACTTTGGATGACGCGAGAAACAACAACTTCAATCTTAACATTCCTCTGTATGTTGAGAAAGAAATAGCAGACAATCTCCCTACATTAGAAGAAGCAAAGGCTCAGTTAAAAACCGCCATACAAGAAGCTTGGGATGCCGAAGAACGTTTCAAACAACTATTAACCGAATTTACGAAATGACACTTAAAGAACTAGAATCATATTTATGGGGAGCAGCCACATATCTTCGTGGCTTTATTGATGCAGGAGATTACAAGCAATACATCTTCCCTCTCCTTTTCTATAAACGTATTTGTGACGTATATGATGAGGAATACGAAGAAGCATTGGAAGAAAGCGGCGGAGATTTGGAATATGCAGCTTTCGATGAAAACCATCGTTTTAAAGTGCCGGCTGAAGCCCATTGGAAACAAGTGCGTAGCACAACCGTCAATGTTGGCAAAGCTATCAACAAAGCATTGAATGAAATTCAGAAAGTCAATGCACAGCAATTGCAAGGCATCTTTGGCGACGCAGATTGGACAAACAAAGAACGGCTGTCTGATGAAATGTTGTGCCAGCTCATCGAACATTTCTCCAGCAAAAATCTCAACATAAAGAATGTGCCTAACGACGAATTGGGCAATGCATACGAATTCTTAATAAAGAAATTTGCCGATGACAGCGGACATACCGCTGCCGAGTTTTATACTAACCGTACAGTGGTGAAGCTGATGACCTTAATTGCAGACCCACATGAACACGACAGCATCTACGATCCTACTTGCGGCAGTGGAGGCTTATTGCTCAACTGCGCTATGATGCTCAAGGAACAAGGCAAGGAATACCGCACACTACGACTTTATGGTCAGGAAATAAACCTGATCACTTCAGGCATAGCTCGTATGAATATGCTGCTGCATGGATTTGAGGAGTTTAATGTGATGCGTGGCAATACTCTGAGCAATCCGCTCTTTATGGAATATGACGAATTGCAGAAGTTCGATGTTGTTTTGGCTAATCCTCCCTACTCCATCAAAAGCTGGGACCAAGCAGCGTTTACCAACGATGCTTTCGGTCGTAACATTTGGGGAACTCCTCCACAGGGATGCGCCGATTACGCTTTCCAGCAACATATTATGAAAAGCTTGAAACCAGATACTGGCAGATGCGTGGTACTTTGGCCTCATGGCATCCTTTTCCGTGATGCAGAAAAAGAGATGCGTCGTAAGATGATAGAGAGCGATTGTGTGGATTGTGTCATCGGATTGGGTGCCAATCTCTTTTACAACTCGCCTATGGAAGCCTGCCTCCTTATATGCTGTACAAAAAAAACAGCAGAACGCAAAGGCAAGATACTTTTCATCAATGCTGTGGACGAGGTAAAGAAAGATAAGACCATCAGCATGTTGGAAAACCACCATATAGAAAAGATTTTCAAAACATATAAGGATTACAAAAATATTGAAGGCTTTGCCAAAGTTGTTTCCAACGATGACATCCTGAATAATGGAGCAACGCTCAACATCTCACAATATGTATCTCGACTGGAAGTAAAGGATAACACGCCTAAGCAATCGTTCGAGGAAATATATGCCGAATGGGATAGCAATAGACTTGAATTACATAAAGCATTAGAGAAATTATTAAAAGGAGATTAATTGGTATGCAACATCATAATTTTATAGAGCGAAAGCAATATATGCAACAGCTTCGTGATTTGAAAAACCAGAACATTATAAAAGTAATATCTGGAGTTCGTCGCTGTGGCAAATCAACATTATTGATGATGTTTTCTGAAGAACTTATTAGCAATGGCGTTGATGCCAAGCAAATCCAATTTTATAATTTTGAAGACCTTGACACTTTATCAATTGGAGATATATTCCAAATTCATACTCATATCAAGGAGCGATTGGTAGCAGACAAACCCAATTATATCTTTTTAGATGAAATCCAGAATGTAAAGGATTTTCAAAGACTTATAGACAGCCTTTATATAAAGCCTAATGTTGATGTTTATATTACAGGCTCTAATGCTTATATGCTTTCCGGAGAATTGGCGACATTACTCACAGGACGTTATGTTGAAATCAACCTTTTACCACTGCAATTCACTGAATATTACAACTTTATAATATCAAAATCGCCAAACTTATCAAAAAATGAAATTTTGGCGAATTTCATACACTTCGGAGGTATGCCCGAATATATCAAACAACTGAGCATAAATGAAAAGCAAGCAGACTTATTTGCTCAAAGCATATTAAAAAGTATAATTGAAAAAGATATATTTCAAAGACTTAACATAACAAACAAACACGACTTCAACAAGATTGTTGATTTCATTTTCGACTCTGTTGGCTCTTACGTCTCACCACGTTCTATATCTGACACATTGCGTTCAAACGGAACTGTTGTTGACAAAGAGACCGTTGCAAAATATCTTGATGCATTATGCGAAGCTTATCTGATATATAAAGTACCACGATTTGAGATTAAAGGCAAAGGATTGTTACAGACATTGAACAAGTATTATGTAGTTGACCCATGTTTTGCTAAGGTGAGATTGAAGAAAGCAGTATTGAAAGACCGTTCGCATTGGTTGGAAAACATGGTATATCTCGAATTGCTTCGCCATAACAAAGAAGTCTTCATTGGAAAACGTCTTAATATGGAAGTAGATTTCGTTGCGGTAGATTACAACGACTACACATCATACTACCAAGTAGCATGGACCACAGAAAACCCTGAAACTTTAGAACGAGAGTTAGCATCACTCAAAGCCATAAAAGACTCTACGCCAAAATATTTATTGACAACAGATGTTGATTTCAATCCTGTTTATGACGGAATACGAAAACTTAACGTAATAGATTGGATGTTGAAAAACGAATGAGAAGCATGAAGGAAGGAATAGACATATTGATAGATAAAACCAACTGGAAGAAATATCGGTTTGATGAAGTTTGCAAACAAATCAATGTAACTTCTAAAAAACCTGAAGCAGATGGACTCCATTACGTTATCGGGCTTGAACACATAGAACCAGGCAATTTGCACATAACGAAATGGGAAACATTGGAGAAAGAAACAACCTTTACGCGTAAATTTGTAAAGGGACAAGTTCTCTTTGGTCGTCGTAGAGCATATCAGCGTAAAGTTGCGTATGCAGAATTTGATGGAATTTGTTCTGGTGATATTCTTGTTTTTGAAGCAATAGAAGAAAATTTGATTCCAGAACTACTACCATTCTTAATTCAAAGCGATGGTTTCTTTGAGAAAGCATTAGCGACTTCTGCTGGTTCTTTGTCTCCAAGAACAAAATTCAAGGAACTTGCAGATTACGAATTTCTCCTCCCACCCAAAGACGAACAAAAGCGTTTGGCAGAATTGCTATGGGCTGCGGATGAGATGATTGAGAAGGAGAAGAAAGTCGTTTATAAAGTAAAAGATAAAATTAACTTGATATTGTCAAATGTTTTAGGAATATGTCAAAATGGTTATTATTCATCTAAAAAGCATGAATATATAAAAGTAGCAAAAGTATTATTAAAAAATAAATTCAATGTAGGGAAACTGGATACTAAGGATTATCAAGAGTCTGGGTTATACCCTATTATAGACCAGAGCAAGAATGAAATAACTGCTTATTCCAATAATAAGGAATGTGTATATAATGGTACATTACCAGTACTAATTTTTGGTGATCATACAACGTCTGTGAAATATATAGATTTTCCTTTCATATTAGGTGCAGATGGAACGAAAATACTATCAGCCAATGAAGATATTGTATTAACTAAGTATTTGTATTATGCAATACAAAATCTAAACATAATACCTCAAGGATATAGAAGGCATTACTCTATTTTAATGGATCTAGAGATTCCGTTATTATCAATAGAAAAACAAAAAGAGTTAATCTCGCAATTGGATACAATGGAGTCTTTAATACAACAACAAAAACAGGTATTGTGTATATCACAGCAATTAAAGCAAGAATTAATCAATAGAATATTTTAATATTATGAGTAGAACAAAACAACTTATACAGATAATAAATGGATGCGAAAAGAGGGATTTTGACAAGATTGTAAAATCCTATTTAAAGAATATTTATGGATTCGAAAGAATTGCCGTAACAGATGGCAAGGATGATACAGGTATTGATATAAAAGTATTTGATATTGGTGGTGAGAACAACCAATATCAAATGACCATACAAAAATCCGAAAATACCCAACAGAAATCTCAACTAAAAACTAAGATATTTGAAGATGTTGCAAAAGCTAAAATTAATGCAGAAGAATATGGATTTAGTAATAGATTGTATTTCTTCTATTCATATGAAATGACAAATAAAACAAAAAGAGAATATAAACGAGATGCACTTACACAATATAATATTGATTTGGAAATAATAGATGCGAATCAAATTGCCGAAGAATCAGAAGAATATTTAGCTTTGCAACAGACCATATATATAATTAGTGGATTTGAAGAATTTAAAATTAAAACCTCACAATATGATAGTGACAATAAGAATCTTATATATGATTTAATAAGTTTCGGTAAAGCATCTGATATTAAGTTAGAATTAGTGGAAGCTTATATTATACAATGCTTATATGAAAAGAACAGTTTAAGTCAGACTGAAATAGCCGAATTATGCATTGCTAAATTTTCTTCTAAAGAAAATACAACTTTCTACACTAAATTAATTAATAAAATGTATAACAAGGATAAGAGACTTGAATATTCTAAAGACAGTAAAAAATACTCTTTATCAGAAGAAGAAAGAAAAAAAATATCATCATTAATAGAACAAAACAAATTGGATGAACAACATTTCTTCAATGAAATAGTTGCAATATTAAAAACATATAATCAAGAAGAAAACTTATCGAAATATATTGATTTACTTTATGATTTATACATCAATAACTTCAGTAAAAGAATTAGGCTTTCTGATGACATAGAAAAACTGGAATTAAACCATTTATTTACATATGTAAAAAACCAACTAAAAGACAACATATTATGTAAACAAATGATATTAAAATTGCTTACAATATGTGACAATAATAAATATATACAAGAAGTTTGTGCCAGTGCTATATTTAGTTCAAAGATAAATATTGATGATTTGCAAAATTATGCAAAAGAAAAAAAGTTTGTCTATATTGATACAACCATAGCACTACACCTTTTATGTTATTTCTATGAACAAGATAATGAATATGAAAATTATTATTATCAATTATCTAAACAGTTGTGTGAATTTTGCAGAAAAAATAGTATAGAATTACATTTAACTAATAGATATATGTGGGAAATAACGTCCCATATTCAAGAAGCTTTCAATCTTGTTCCTTTCACTAAATTATCGAATTTTAATTCTTTGGGAAAATCAAAAAATGTATTTTATAATTATTATTGTTACCTTTTTGAATCTGATATAATAGATTACTCATATGAAGAGTTCTTATCTAATTTTGAATTCAAGAATTCTAACAATCATGTTTACAATAATCATCATAACAATCAATTAATAGAGCAATATTTAAATAATTTAGACATCAAAATTATAGATATTCCTAAGGCTTATGACATAAATTCTACAAGTAAAATGCTTGGGATTCAATTAGCATCATCCTATAGAAACAAAACCGCATTTGCTTTAAATAATGATGCTATTATGTTAGAATATTTAGGAGACAATAACGATGTACATGAAATAGACCCAGTATTCATTACTTGGGATAAAAGCTTGTTTAAAGTGTTAAAAGAGTTCTTCGCAAACAATCCTTCAGCATTAAGATGGATGCAATTTACTCCAAGCCAGTTTATTGACAGATATTCATTATTATCATTCTCGATAAATGAAGAAACAATAACAAAAGAAATGTTGGCTCTATTATCGGGTAATATCGTTAATCATACTTATTCTCTATTGGATTCTTTAGCCTTAATTCTTAATCCTGAAGATAAAGTGGGTTTAGAATATACCAAACGATTAGTTGAAATGAAAGATTCTCAGATTTACACAACAGACAAACAATCTGATGACATTAATGAAAATACAGATAATAATGCTCTTGACACAACAGTCTTTCATATTAGCGCACATTACAGAGAGAGTGATGTTCAATATAATAAGATTAAAAAACTGTTTATGTCAGAAGAACATATGGAAGAAGTATTATCAATCATAGATAAGAGTATTAAAATCATTATAGAAAAACATTCTTTTGACAAAAATATAATTGATGAACTTGATAAAATTATAGCAAAATTGTAATCTATGCCCTTCAACGAAATAAACTCAGTGGAAAACTTCGTCATTAAGACAATGACGGGTGTTAATCTTAACGAAACAACAACATCGTTCGAGCCTACTCCATCGTATGGCGCACGATGGATATATACTCCCGCCTCGGAATTGTCGCGCGAAATTACAGAAGTACTGGTTGAGACTGAACTTAAACATGCTCTCATCAAACTGAACCCTGAAATCGCCGCATTGCCAGAACGAGCTGACGAAGTGATATATAAACTGCGTTCTATTTTGTTGTCGGTAAACAGCACTGGCTTGGTGCGTGCCAATGAGGAATTTGCCGAATGGCTGAAAGGAAACAAGACCATGCCTTTCGGAAAGAACTATGCTCATGTATCGGTTAAGTTAATAGACTTTGAAAACATAGACAATAACAAATTCCAACTGGTAAACCAATTCAGCATCCGTAACCGCGAAACCAAACGTCCAGATATCGTGATGTTTGTCAACGGTATTCCATTGGTAGTAGGAGAAACAAAGACTCCTATCCGACCATCGGTATCATGGCTCGATGCGGCATCTGACATCCATGACATTTACGAAAACAGCGTGCCAGAACTTTTCGTACCAAACATACTGAGCTTTGCTACGGAAGGTAAAGAACTCTACTACGGCGCCGTACGCACTCCATTGGAGTTTTGGTCCGCATGGCGCGTGAACGATAATGATGATATGTCGCGCATGATGGGACTGAATAACGTAGCAGCAGAGATGAATCAACTGCTGTCACCAAAGACATTGCTCGATATTCTATATAACTTCACTACCTATTCCACAAACAAGAAACGTCAACGTATCAAGGTGGTATGCCGATACCAACAATACGAAGGTGCCAATCTCATTGTACAACGTGTGTTGGAAAACAAAATCAAAAGAGGACTCATCTGGCATTTCCAAGGCTCCGGAAAATCATTGCTGATGCTCTTCGCTGCTCAGAAACTACGCAAAATGCCAGAACTGAAAAGTCCGACTGTAATTATTGTCGTGGATCGTGTAGATTTGGATTCTCAGACACAAAATGTATTCAAGGAAGCTCCTAATGTGATGCCTACCGAAGACATTGACACATTAAACAAATACTTGGCAAACGACTCTCGATATATCATAATAACAACCATCTTCAAGTTCAAGGATGCCCAAGCCAGCATCAATTTGCGAGACAATATCATCGTCATGGTTGACGAAGCACATCGCACTCAGGAAGGTGACTTAGGACAACGTATGCGAATGGCATTGCCTAACGCTTTCTTCTTCGGATTGACAGGTACGCCTATAAACAAAACAGACCATAATACTTTCTGGACTTTTGGAGCAAATGAAGATGACAATGGATATATGAGCCGATATTCGTTCGAAGATGCATTGCGCGACAAAACCATCTTGCCATTACATTTCGAACCTCGTCTTTTGGACATTCACATCGACAGAGAAAAGGTAGATGAAGAATTTGCCGCATTATCTAACACATTGGATGAGGATGCAAAAATCACTTTAAGCAACAAGGCTGCCAAGATGTTAGAGTTCCTAAAATCTCCTGAACGCATAGAAATTGTATGCAAGGACATTGCACAACACTATCAGGAAAAAGTAGAACCACAAGGATTCAAGGCAATGATTGTTACTCCAGACCGTGAGGCTTGTCACTTATATAAGCAGGAGTTAGGAAAATATTTCCCAGATTCAGCTTCTGCCGTAGTAATCTCTACATCTGGAAAAGGAGACGATGAACTGAAGCATCTATATAACCTGACTAAAGACGAACAGGAAAAGCTGATAGAGAAATTCAACAAACCAGATTCTGAATTGAAGTTTCTCATCGTTACTGCCAAACTATTGACAGGTTTTGATGCACCTATCCTACAAACCATGTATTTAGACAAGTCGCTCAAAGACCATACTTTGTTACAAGCCATTTGTCGCACGAACAGAAAGTTTCCGAACAAGACATTCGGACGCATCGTTGATTATTTCGGTGTATTCGATGATGCAGCCAAGGCACTGGAATTTGATGAAGAAGTGATGAAGAAAGTTATCACTAACCTCAATTCACAATTAGAAGAATTGCCACGCATCATGAAGAATAATCTGGCACACTTTGAAGGCGTAGACAGAACCATAGATGGATTTGAAGGATTACAAGCGGCACAAGATGCAATCAAATCCAACGAAAAACGCGATGCCTTTGCCAGTGACTATCGCCAGTTGGCGAATATATGGGAATCATTGTCACCAGACCCAGCATTGGAACCTTATCGTACAGATTACAAATGGCTATCAAATGTATATCAATCAGTAAAACCTTCCGGACCTGATTCATTGGGTAAATTATTATGGTTATCGTTAGGTGCTCAGACCAAGAAAATCATGTACGACAACATACATGTTGGAGGCATACACTCTGATATGGAAGAAGTGGTATTGGATGAGACAATGGTCGCATCACTCATGGCATCTAAAGACCCAAGAACAGCCAAGAAAATAGAGAAAGAACTGATTAAGCGATTCAAGAAATACTCTGGCAAACCTAAATTCGTTGAACTGAGCAAACGTTTAGAAGCACTGCGTGATAAAGCAGAACAAGGATTGATTTCCAGCATTGAGTTTATCAAGGAACTTTGTCAAATAGCTAGAGAAACGATTCAAGCTGAGAAACAGGAAGAACACATCGAGGTTCGTAAGACGGGTAAGGAGGCGTTGACTGAGTTATTCTTGGAATTGCGTACGGATGATACGCCTGCTGTAGTGGGCAGAATCGTGGCAGACATTGACAGCATTGTAAAGATTGTGCGTTTTCCTGGTTGGCAATCAACTAATGCAGGTGAACGAGAAGTACAAAAGGCTCTAAGAAAGACCCTGTTGAAATATAAACTTCACAAAGAAGAAGCATTGTTCAACAAGGCGTATATGTATATAAGGGAATATTATTAATCATTCCAACATCTGAATCATCAAGCTTTTAAAGTATTGTCATCTCAAAAAACTTTTTTACAACACCTTTGTTATTTTTTAAAGAATTTTTATCTTTGTCATGACTAAATCATTAAGGAATGAAAATCATACTATCGACTGACTTCAGTGAAGAAAACAAGGTGCTTCTACCCTACGCAATAGATTTTTTGAAAAACGCAGGCGGCGGCGAAATCATAATCTTCCATGCTTATATGGACAACATCTGCATCGGAAATAATTGCTATCCAGGAAATATGGACACCGACAATTATTTCACTACCGAGATTCTGATTGAACTGGAGAAGAACTCACAACAGATGATGCAGGAGAAGACTCAGTATCTCATTGATTTAATTAAAGAAGAAGGTAGCGACAATATCACAGTGCGTCCTGCCCTCGTCAGCGGCGACCCTGAAGAAGAGTTGATAGAATTATCCAAGAAAGAAAATCCAGACCTTATATTAATGGGCACTCGCGGCAAAGGCGGCAAACGTTTCCTTGAAGGCAGCCTCGTAAAAAACGTCATGACAAAATGCGACGTGCCTATGCTCTTCATACCTGAAGGTTATAGCTGGAGAAAAAGCAATGAAGTGGTTTACGCAACAGACTTCAACGAATACGACATCGCAACAATAAACAGAATCTTCAAGATTTTAAAACCTTATAAACCTCATATCCACGTCATTCATTTCGTGGAAGAAGCCGACAGACCAAAAGAAGCTGTCTTGATGGATGAACTGGAACGAACATTCATCAACAAAGACTTCGACGGAGAGATTCATTTCCAACTCATCTATACCGATAACGCACCTTTGGCTCTCAAGACATTCTGCGAACGCAACGACATAAGCCTTAGCTCGTTCATCGCTTATCAAAAAGGATTCTTCGACTTCCTGTTCAGAGGTAAAATCGACAAAGACGATTTCTTGAACCTCAATATCCCGATGTTGACGTTTAAAGACACCGAGTAATTAAGTTACTAAGTTGCTAAGATACTGAGTTACTAAGATATTGTTCTCAACAACTTAGCAACTTAGCAACTCAGTAACTCAGAAACTTAGCAACTCAACAACTCAGCAACTCAGCAACTCAATCAATGGAAAAATATCGCTCCGATATAGAATCGTGGTCCGATTGGGAGATATAATTCGCTGTTATTAAATCCGTTGAGGAAATCTATTTTCAATGTGAGATGCAAGGCATCTGTGAGACAATAGTCGCAGCCAATATATGGGTCGATGGCTATGAAAGCAGTTTTGTTAACCATCACCTTCGACTCTGGGTTCCAGTCATGGTTGTCTCCTTCAAAAATAAAACAATCTGTAACAGTGCCGCCTCCGATAGTCAAACCAGCGTATGGCATAAACTTACCGAACTGCCAATAGAAATCGTTCGTCAAACCAGCCCAGAATGTCTTGAGATAACTGCCTTCTGATAAATCCTTATTAAGCGACAAAGTCGATACGTAGCCTTCGGTACCAAGACGATAATGTTCCCCGAAATGGAATCTTATCGCGCCGCCGATACCTTTGGTAATGCCTTCAGCTTTGAAATCAACAGGCTTGACTGTTTTAGAGACATATCCCGCATGAAGCATCATACCGCCATCATAACCGTTGAAACCTTTTTTCTTTTGACTCTGACCCTGACTCTGACTCTGACCCTGACTCAAACCCTGACTCAGACTTATAAATGTGATAAATACAACAATTAATATCTCTTTCATTTTATGTAATTTTTATCATAAATCTTATTATTTAGACGCATCAACAATCATTTTTTATTTCATAGGTATTGTTGACACGTCTCTACAAAATTAAAAAACCTCAAATCCTCAGTTCCTCAGTTCCTCAAATCCTCAAATCCTCAAATCCTCAAATCCTAACTAATCACATTCCACACCGCCAGCATATGAAAAACATCGCCAAGCACTACGAAAACATGGAACACAAAATGCATATATTTTGTTTTCTTGAAACTATAAAAAACAGCTCCTATTATGTAGCTAAGTCCTTCTGCAACGATTAACAAAACCACTTTCAATCCGACGCTGTCGTATAAAGGCTTGAATGCCACGAGTATCGTAAGTCCCATAAGTACATAACAAGCTGTCTTAAAATAACTATGTGACTTTATTTTTCTGAATGTCAATGCTGTTCCAATTATAGCGCATATCCAGATGAAAATAAAAATGCCAACCGCCCACATTGTCGCGCCATGATTATACATAGCAATAAGGGTGATTGGCGTATAACTTCCTGCGATATGCCAATATATTGCAGCATGATCGAATTTTCTTAATAAATATTTAGAATTCTCTTTATTTGCAGGACAAGCATGATAGACAGAAGACGCGACATAAGAACTGACGACGCCAAAGAAATAGAGGCTCATGCTGACGACCGCCAACGCACTTCCTGAAGGAATGACTTTTACAATAAAAAAGGTGCAAACAGCCAAAGCCATTAACGCACCGAAAATATGAGATACGCTGTTAGCGATCTCTTCAGAATGTGTGTATCTGCTTTTATTATCTTCCATACTAAAAATCAAGAATGCAAATATACGATTTTTAGTTGAAAGTTCTTCGTTTAAAATAGCTATGAGCATTGAGCAATGAGT
The DNA here is from genome assembly GCA_045657145.1 of Bacteroidales bacterium. Taxonomy (GTDB): domain Bacteria; phylum Bacteroidota; class Bacteroidia; order Bacteroidales; family F082; genus Limimorpha. The sequence goes on from JAZOSK010000112.1 coordinate 65,791, forward strand.
AGTGAGCAGTGGTTTGTTTATCAAGGCTCAGAGCCATTTTAGACATAAAAAAAAGAAGCGACTTAATCAGTCACTTCAGTTCCGCGGAGAAAGAGGGATTCGAACCCCCGGTACATTGCTGTACAACGGTTTTCAAGACCGCCGCATTCGACCGCTCTGCCATTTCTCCGCTGCAAAGATACAATTTTTTCTTTCCAAGCAAGAAGTTTTACAAAAATTTTATTTTTATTTACAAACAAAGGATTATCAATGATTTACAAAACCTCAAACAATTATTTTATGCGAATAAAATTAAGATTCAAGATAAAAACAAGTCAAAAAATATCACAAAGAAGTTAAAAAAATGAATAATTTAGAATGTAAAATGAATAATTATTTTCAATTCAATTTCTCTTTTTTTGCCGCAAAAAAGAGAAACAGAAAAAGCTCGCCGCTGCGTCTAAATCCGACTTTTTCCATATCTTTGCAACCTAAAAATCAACACCAATCATGAAAGAGATAAATCCCCAAGAAACAAGTCGCGCTTTTGCTTTTGAGATGTGGATGTCATCGCCAATGCCGATGGTGACTCTTACCAAGACATTCGACATTTCTCGTCTTTGCAAGATAAGCAAGAAAAAATCCTTGAAGTTAAATATGCTTCTTTGCTGGTGCATCGGAAAAGCCGCAAGTCAGATAAAAGAATTCTCCATGCTTCCCGTCGACGGAAAAATGTTCGAATACGACAGACTCGCGATAAATGTCATCGTCAACAACAAACAAGGCGGCATCAATTCATGCGATATCAACTTCAACAACGATTTGAATAAGTTCAACGAAGATTATATCTCTTTAACACAAAAAGTCGCTGACTCATGCGAAAGCATTTTCGAAGAAGACGCGATGATAGTAGGAACATCAGCTGTCGTGGCAACAGAACTCGATTGTATTGTAAACCAATACACCGACAAATTCCTCAACCCAATGGTGATGTGGGGAAAATATCGCAAAAAATGGTTTAAAACAACATTGCCTATTTCATTCCAGTTCCATCACGTCCAAATGGACGGCGGTCAAGCTGCTCAGTTTTTGGATTTGTTACAAAAGGAGATTTGTAAGTTAGAAATCTAGGAAAAGTCTGAGTCTATAAGTCTATAAGTCTATAAGTCAATGTGTCAATAAGTTCAAAGTCTGAGTCAAAGTCTGAGTCAAAGTCAGAGTCAAAGTCAGAGTTCAGAGTCTGAGTCAGAGTTAAACCTCATTTCTTCAACGAGAACTCAAACCTCAATCCACCTTCGGCTCGGTTTGTCACACTGACATTTCCACCATGAAACTGAACGGCGTGTTTCACGATAGCGAGTCCTAATCCTGTTCCGCCCATTCGTCGTGAGCGTCCTTTGTCGACTCTATAAAACCTCTCAAAGAGTCGAGGTAATTGGTCATCTTCCACTCCCCTACCGTCGTCTTCAAATCTTATGAGACAACTGTCTTCATTGTTTTCCATCAATGTGATATAGATATTTTTCCCGCCAGAATAAGCGATGGCATTTTCAGTAAGATTTCTAAAAATAGAACCAATCAAAGAGAGATTGCCATTCATCACGACTTGCTCGTTGAAGTCGGCATGCAGATACAAACGCTCATCTTCCGGCATGATATTCAGTTCATCAGAAATCTCATCAATTATACTATTTATATTGACGGTTTCCTTTCCAATCAGTTGACTTCCGCTTTCCATTCTAGTGATGAGAGAAACATCTTCCAGCAAACGGCGCAGACGTTCATTATTTGTATAACATCTCTCTATCAACTCCTGACGTTTTTCTTCAGTAAGATTTATTCCCGAAAGTAAAGTCTCGAGACACACTTGTATTGAAGCGACAGGTGTCTTCAATTCGTGGTTAATGTTATTTGTAAGCTGCTGCTTGATACGGATTTTCTCCTGTTCCTCACGCAGTCTAGCCTCATGAGCTATGTCTCTGTCTTTTATCGTCTGCTGCCATTGTGCATAAAGCTGCACGATGTGATTTGAGATGGAACCGAGTTCATCGTTAGGGAACGACTCTTCTTCATCGAAGCTCTCGCCTGTCTCTGCCTTAGCTGCGAAACGGTTAAGACGCTCGATGTTTTCGCCAAGACGTCGTGTTGCGAAAAACACCAACACACTCATTGCAAGGCTGATGCAAATCATCACAAAGATAAAACTAGAGTCTGGTCTCAGCAATTCTTTAAGCAAATCGGAATAAGGTATCGCAGTTCTGACTATCACCCTGTCGCCTCTTGTAGCCGAATAGAAATAGTCACGGCCATCGCTTGTCGACTGTCGTCCTGCATGATAAGCGTCACCGTTTTTCATCGTGGCGATGACTTCAGGACGATGACTGTGATTGTCGAGAGAATCGACAGAAAGTGTATTGTCGAAAATGACAGTACCAGTAGTGGCGATGATTGAGATTCGCAAGTCGTCAAACGGTTTCTCTTCTGAAGCGATAAAGTCTTCGTACGCTGAGCCATCTTCAACGAGAGTAAGCAGTTTATGATTATACAACTGCAGCTGCGCATTGACTAGTTCTGATTTAAAATGTTTTTCACGAAAATATTGGAAGAATGTAAAACACAAAATCATCGACCACAAAAATGTGATTAACATCAAAAAGAGTCGCTTATGATACGATATTTTAATCACGGAAGCCATAACCAAAACCTGAACGTGTGACAATATAAGAACCGTAATTTCCAATCTTGGTGCGCAGACGAGTGATATTCACATCTATCGTTCTGTCAAGCACAACGACTTCATCGCTCCACACTCTGTTAAGTATCTGTTCGCGGGAACAAATCTTGCCGCGATGCGAGATGAGATATGCCAGCAGTTCAAACTCTTTTCTTGCGAGTTTCACCTCGACTCCATCGACGATGCAGCGTTTGAATTCCAAATCGAGATGGAGACCTTCCACCTTTAATATATTAGGTTTATCATTCTGAACGACATTATTACTTTTATGTCCGGAAGTACGACGCAGCACGCTTTTCACTCTTGCGATGACATTACGCACGGTATAAGGTTTCATGATATAATCGTCGGCGCCTATATTCAAACCCATAATCATATCGTCTTCCGTATCGCGAGCGGTGCAGAATATAATAGGAATATCGGCAGTAGTGACATCCGCCTTAAGCATCTTCGCCATCTTGATTCCGCTTATCTCGCCCATCATAATATCAAGAAGGATAAGAGAATATTTTTTAAGGTCAAGCGTCAAAGCCTGTTCCGCGCTGAAAGCGATGTCGACGTCATAGCCTTCATTTTCGAGATTCAGTTTCAAGACTTCGCACAAAGTCTCTTCATCATCGACTATCAAAATACGTTCTGTTGTCATACCTTAATGTATAATTGAAGGCAAATTTACACGAAATATCAAAACAAAAAATAAGGTGAAACAAGATTTAATAAAAATGTAACAATTAATTTTTCTTAAATATTTCTTTAACCAAACTCTAATTTTTTCGTAACAAGTTTGAAACATCTTACAGATACTTTTGCGGCAGAATTAAGACGAAAATTAAACATTAAACTAACAACTAAAAATTAAAAAGATGAAAAGAAAAAATTTAATTGCAGCAGCTCTTTTAGCCTGCATCGGTATCAGTGCAAAAGCACAAGATGTTAAAATTGAAGAACCTAAAGGTAAAGCAATCGTACAAACATTCGGCAACT
>JAZOSK010000113.1:0-37059 GCA_045657145.1 Bacteroidales bacterium
CCAATACTCGTATTAGGTTCTGCCTTGTATTATTTTTACAGACCATTAGCCAATAAAATATTGCTCATCTTGATATTTTCAACTGGATTATTGACATGGTGCGGTGCACGCGGCGGCACTCATATAGGAGCCAGCGGCTTGGTCTATGGTCTCACCTTCTTCCTTATGCTCAGCGGTTTCATCCGACGCAACAGAAGACTCATCATCATTTCTCTTATTGTCGTCTTTTTATACGGCAGTCTCGTTTGGGGTTTGTATCCAAAATACGCCATAGCAAACAATATCTCATGGGAAGGACATCTCAGCGGTTTCGTCATGGGAATCGTTCTCGCCTTCTTTTATAAAGGAGATGTTTGGTATGGGGACGAGGACGGGGACGGGGATGAGAACGAGGACGAGGACGAGAACGAGGACGAGAACGAGAATGAGAACGAGGATGAGGACGAGATTGACCCTGTAACTCAGAGGCCTTATTGGGATGTACCGGAACCAGATAAAGATGATCTTACTGTCAGATATAGATTTAGAAGATAATTTTTCCCAACTGCTAAAAAACATATAATAATTATTGTATCTTTGCAATGGAAATTAAGTCGATGTTTTGTGCTATTTCCGCGGTGCGAAGTCCTCGCCGGAGTAGCCTACAATGGAAACACATACATCGCATTCTGAGGCATATAAAAAATACTATTGGATTTTTCCAATAGTATTTTTTATGTTTTAATTACTGTTATACAATATTGAACCTTTTCTTTATTAGTCCTTTTTATCCCTACAACTAAAGACACCTTGCCGATACCAACAAGTTTGTATTCCATTTTTATCATTTTTTCAAATTGATTTTGGTTTTTGTCTCCTTGCTTAGTGTTAACAATCTTAACTTGTTTCGCTAATCTTAAAATGCAATCTAGTTGCAATACTGCTAATGTGGAAAGATAGTTCTTTGAGCTATGTTCAACCGTCTCGACAATAGAGATATAACGAATATTTATGTAATCTTTTAGGTATAAATTATATAATCGCTGAGACGGGTTGTTTCTTTTCCATTCGTGGTAAAAATTGATAATTATTTTCTCTCTTGCCTTAATATCTTCTTTGCTATTACTTGTTGGAATTTGTTTCTGGTTCATATTTTTAATTTTTGGTTAAACTATAATTACAAAACCTCAAATCCTCAGTTCCTCAATTCCAAATACCTCTCCAACCTCTTATCAACATCGTTTCTTCCGACGACTTTCAAATATTGCTCCCAGCTTTTTATCATCCCCTTGCTTTCTCTGTAATTGACGATATTCTTTACGTCTTCATATTCAATATATGGATGCCGTAAAACAGTCTTGAAGTCGTCATTGTTGATATTGACTTTTCGTAATTCTATAGTGTCGATGATTATGAAATTTTCGATGTTTGACATTCTTGTAGTGTCGAAAGCATAGACTTCGAGTAGCTGTTCTTTCTCTATGAAACCGCCTAATTTATTTCTGTAATTGACGATGTTTTTTGCGAAGAAGCTCCCTATTCCTGGCAGCGACTTCAACTCTGTTGTGTCTGCTGTGTTTAGCCTAACAGGCTTTTTAACTAAGGTCTTTGAACTAAGGCTATTGGTTTTTGGCTGTTGAACTTTTTTATTAATATTATTTCTAGTTTCTTTATAAGACTTGGTGACTTGGCGTCTTGCTGCTTCGGTGACTTCACTTGTGGTCTCGTGGTCTTGTGGTCTTGTAGTCTTCAACTCCTCAACCGCCGCCTCATGAAGTGCCATTATGGAATCTATATTTTGTAAATTGTTTTTAACATTTGAAGGGTGATTTGCGACAAAAAAATTAGCAGCGATGATGAAGAATATCACCGCTGCTAAAACTATAATCGCTACCCGTTCACCCTTAGTGAACGTCAGTAAATTGTTCATAACTTTATTTTTTTTGCTATGAGCTGTGGGCTCGTGGCTCTTAGCCTATTAACTGATTGATAAATATCGCTATAATAACAATAGGTGCTACAAATTTAATAATGAAGTAGATGAATTTCTTCACACTCATCTTCAATGTGTTATGATTTGTTATTTCGTCGTAGAAACTTTCTTTTCCCATTTTCCATGCAACGAAGATAACGATGAACAACGCGCCTATTGGTAATAAGAAGTTGGCTGAGAACTTATCCATGAAGTCGAAGAATGTCATGTCGCCGAACACGAAGATAGAATCTTGACGTAAGCTTAAAGTGCAGAATACTCCGAAGAATAAAGCTACTAATGTTCCAATCCATGTCGCTGTGTTACGTTTGATTCCGTGTTCTTCAGAGAGAAAGGCTACTACGACTTCAAGTAATGATATTGTTGATGTCAATGCGGCGATGGCGAGTAATACGAAGAAGATGATGCAGAAGAAGTATCCGCCAGTCATCTTGTCGAATATCATTGGTAATGTGTTGAATGCCAATCCTGCTCCAGCCTCTGGTTGTACTCCAAATGTGAAAGCTGCGGGGAATATGATGATGCCTGCTAATATCGCAACAAAAGTATCGGCGGCAACAACTGACAATGATGTGGTTGTGAGATTGTCTTTCTTGCTGATATAAGAACCGTAAGTTATCAAGGCTCCCATGCCGACGCTGAGCGAGAAGAAGGCTTGGCCTAAAGCTGCCAGCAACACGCTGCCATTTACCTTTGAAAAGTCAGGCTTGAATAAAAATCTTAATCCTTCGCCAACTCCGTCTAGCGTCAATGACTTGATACATAATATTATTAGTATGACGAATAATGCTGGCATCAAGATTTTAGTGTATTTTTCAACGCCTTCTTTTATGCCTTTAAAGACGATGAAGGCTGTCAGTCCCATGAAGATGAACTGCCATAAGAAAGGACGGAAAGGATTGTTGTTGAAATCGACGAAACCTTGTTCTATTGTGGCAATGTCTTTGTTTGCGAAGAAGTTAGTCGCTGCTTTGTAGATGTATTCTAATGTCCATCCTGATACTGTGCTATAGAAAGCCAATACTACGAAAGCTGCTAATATTCCGATGTGACCTATTAAGCTCCAATGTGTTTTTGGTGCAAGTTCTTTTATTGAGCCTACTGGGTTCTTGCCGCCACGTCGTCCGATGTAAAATTCAGCCATCATGATAGGAATGCCTAAGCATAATACGATAGCTATATAAATAAGTAAGAATGCACCGCCTCCGTTTTCGCCTGCGAGACAAGGAAAACGATAGATATTACCTAATCCGATTGCAGAACCAGCTGCAGCTGCAATAGCTCCTAGTTTAGAGCCAAAACCATCTCTGTTTCCATTCATATTCTGTGTGTTTTATTATTTTTCTTTTTTCCCGTATGCTAAATCGCCAGCATCTCCTAATCCAGGAACGATGTAAGCCTTTGCTGTCAATTCTTCGTCTATAGCTCCAACCCAAATAGTAGCGTTGACATTGTTGAGACTTCTGTTGAGATATTCGATGCCATCTCTGCTGGCTAAGATATTGGCGACATGTATTTCTTTTGGCGTCATATCTTCGCTTAATAAGTCATTGATACATCTGGCCAATGATTCTCCTGTTGAAAGCATAGGGTCAATAATAATCAATACTTTATCGTTGATGTTTGCTGTAGAATAGTACTCTATGCTGATGTTGTAGTTCTCGTTTCTGTCGTATTTGCGATGAGCTGCAATGAATGAGTTGTCGGCCTTGTCGAAGATGTTCAGAAATCCTTGGTGCATAGGCAGACCAGCTCTCAAAATTGTTGCTAATACTGGTTGCTCCTTTAAGACATTCATTTCGAGGCTGCCTAATGGCGTGACGACAGTTTCGCTTTTATATTCTAAAGTCTTGCTGATTTCATACGCAAATAATTCTCCAAGACGTTCTAAATTTTTTCTGAAACGAAACTTGTCGTTTTGAGTATCTATGCTTCTTAACTCGGAGATGAAATTGTTTATAACACTATTTTTTTCTCCTAAATTATTAACTTTTATCATACTGGTTTTGTTTTAGTTTCTCATTAGTTTATATAAAAGTTTGAATATTCCTTTCAAATTGTTTTGTTTTACTTCAGGATAAAATACTTCTGTTCCACCGAAGCCTTTGTAAAATCTTGCAAGCCCATCATTGTCAGAGCCTTCAAAATCGAGAGTGTATTGTGTCTCGCTGAATTCTCTTATTACGTCGTCGAGCAATAATGTTAAAGCATGTTTGTCTTTATGTTTTTCATCGCTTCCGGAAAACAGAAATATAATTCTGTCGTGACTATACATAAAGACAGCTCCTGCTATAATGCTGCTGCTTAAGTCGCTGACTCCTAAAGTGAAGCAATATTTTTGCGATACTGCGGTGTTAATCAATTCAAGGAGTCTTTCATATTCTTTGTCTTTCCAATGTTTTATGTCTCTGCCTCTGTTATTTCTAAAGAGGTTGATAATGATTTCAGGATTGATGTCGTGGACTATTGAAAGGCCAGCAGCTTCAGCTTTGGCAAGATTACGTTTTGTATTATTGTTGTAATTATTGTAAAGGTTCTGATAATCAAATATCAAGTCGAGTTCAATATTTCTATGTCTAACGATAAAATCAGATTCGTAGTCGACCTTGTTATAAGAATTGAGTTTGTATTGTGTTAAAAGATATTGTTTTGGGATAGCATTTATGAAGTTATCTACGTCATCTTTAGACAGTTGCGATGTGGAAAAAACACCGAGCTGTTGTACGAAAAATGGTTGAAACATATAAGATATTCCATATTTTTTGCTTTGAGTCAAAGGCATGACACGTTCGTAGTCGTTTTCTATCAATGCGTCCCAATTAGGATGCACGATGTCTAAGTACCATGACAAGGCATACACGTTGCCGTTGAACGATTTATTGATGCAATCGTCCCAGCGTCTTTTGTCTATCTTATTATGTTTCAATAATTTTATCATGATCAACTTAAGGCGTAATCGAGAATTTTTCTATATAATGTAATCCAACCTTCCCAACGTTTTTCTCCCGATAATGTTTCATTATGCCATAAAAGAATGAATGTTCCATTGACATTTTTTACTTCGTCGATTAATTTTTTTGCTTTGTCGAAAGACTCGTGTACGTCGAGGTCGAGGTAGTCGCGCATGGTTCCGTCCATTAAAGCGAAAGGGTGTATGTTGAGTTTTGTTTTAGTGTCGTTTTCCAAGTCGAAGAATGCGAATGTGTCGGCGTAGCCCGCTCTGAAACCAGCTTGTGAAGCATATCCCATTGTGTAGTCGTCTGTTATGTCTAACTCGTTGAGTATTTGGTAACTTAAAGGTAAATATAGTCGAAGGAAATGTTGTCGGCTCATGGTGACTTCTCTGTTTAAGACTTCGGAGAGGCGTTTGATTTCATCTCTGATTACGTCTTTTTTCAAGTAAGAAGAGAAAGAAGGGTGAATACCGACCAATGCGTAGTCGCCTATGTGTTTTATCAGTTCTTGGAATTCCTTGTTTCTTATGGAGATATTTTTGTCGTTGGTATTATAATCTCCGCAGAGGATAAAATATAAAGGCTTGATTTTTAATTCTTTCTGTAATTCTATTTGGTAATCAAAAGTGTCGAATGGGTCTATACGTTTTTTTGTCAGCACCTCGAATCTTCTTTTTATTTCATCGGTATTAAATACCAAGGCATCTCTAAGAAATGCTGCTGTTGTTCTGAAAAAGCCTTTGTTACGATATGCCCAAGCAGCATCAATATCGTAGGTTGGAATGAATCTGAAAGTCTTCTTTTTTAGCTGAATGTCAGGATATTGACTTGTTATAATCTCTCCTAATTCTTTAGCCCATATGTTAATAATAGGTTTTTCAATGACTTCCATTTTGTAAAGAATGGAGTCCTGAGGCTGGAATCTGTTGTATTGGTCACAAACGTGAGGAAGATATTCCTCGTAACGTGTTATGATATAGAATGAAGCCGCAAATATATCGAAGGAGAAGATTGATTTGTCGTTGAAGACTTGAAATATTGCTTTTGAATCTTTATGTTTACAAATTTTAACATCTTGGTCCGCAATATCTCTTTCGAAAAGTAAATTTACTGATTGTTGGAATAATCCGTTTTCGTTCTCGAGAGGGTATTGTCCATAATGTAATTTGGGACCTTCGTGAGATAAATATTTTTCTTTATCGGTAGTGAATTTGAAGTTTATTCCTAGTTCTTCTTTGAGAATCAATTCAATGATATAGAATAAACGATTGGTTATTTTTGATACATATATTAATATTTCCATAATATTTTATTTAAAAGTTAAGAAGCCAAAGACTGTGTTATAGTTTTGTGTCAGTCTCTGCAAATTTAGCATTAAAATTCGTAGAAAAAAAGTTAAAAAATGTTAAAAATATTGTTGTTATGAACAAAAATAATATGCTGTTGTTTTTTCGGTAAAATTTATATTATGAAAACATATGATTTATACGAACGTGCCATGGAGCCTGTTAAACATTGGTGGATGTATTTGATAATAGGAGTATTGGCTTTTATTTTAGGAGTGTTTATGTTGATAAATCCTGCGATTACTTACGAGATGATGACATTGCTATTAGGAATGGCATTATTGGTCTTCGGTGTCATTGAGATGATTGTTGGCATTTTCAGCAGAAATTTATTTGTGTCGCGAGCTGCAGTGATAATAGGAGCTGTGCTTAACATTGTGTTGGGCATTTTGCTTGCGGCGAATCCAGGTATAGCTGCTATCACCTTGCCGCTCATCTTGGGAATGTGGCTGCTTTATCAAAGCTTCATGATTATCAGTTATGCAAGTGATCTTAAAAATTTTAAGGTGAGAGGCTATGGATTGACGCTGTTCTGCGGTATTGTCTTGCTCGTAATGTCGATACTTATCTTGCTGCGTCCTATGACTTTAGGAATGATGACTGTGGCAATTTATATAGCTCTGTCATTCGTGGTTTATGGTCTGTCGGAGATTATTTCAGCATTCAGATTGAGAACAATACATCATGTTTTTGAGGATTGATAGTTGTGTAGTTATGAAGTAATGTGGTTTTTCATCACTTCATAACTACATCATCTCCTTTTCTCAAAGAATTCTTTCAATACTCTGAGACATTCGTCTTGGAGTATGCCTTTTTGTATTTTAGCTTTTGGGTGTAATAGGTTTCCGTGTTTGCTGAAACCGTTTTTCTTGTCGTCGCAAGCCCATACGACTCTGCTGACATGTGCGTGTGCTAAAGCTCCTGCGCACATAACGCATGGTTCTAATGTCACGTATAATGTGCAGTCGTCTAGGTATTTAGCGCCCATGGCGTTGAATGCTGATGTTAATGCCAACATCTCTGCGTGTGCTGTCACGTCGTTTAATTGTTCCACTTGGTTGTGTGCACGAGCGATGATTTTATCGTTGCAGACAATGACGGCTCCAACAGGCACTTCATCGTTTTCTTCTGCCATAAGTGCTTCGTTAAGTGCCTGTTGCATGTAATATTCGTCAGAAAATACAGATAATTTCATTGTAAATCTCTATTTACTTCATTATACAAATTACCTTCGTCGTCATAGAATTTCCAAATGCCGCATTCTTTGCCGTCTTTATAAAATCCTTCGTAATTGACTTTGCCGTTTTCGTGGTATACTGTCGCTTTGCCGTCTCTTTTTCCATCGATAAAATTGCCACTACTTAGTAAAGAACCTGATTTATAATATGTTTTAAATTCGCCATTACGTTTGCCGTCTGCAATTGGACCTTCGAGATGTTTCATGCCTTCTTGGTAAAACCATGCCTCTCCAATCCATGTCATCTCGCCATTTCTCTTCTCTTGATAATAATGAACGATTTTCTTGTTTCCATCTTCATATTGTTCTACTATGTTCTCGGTGATAATATTTCTTGAACACGAGAATATTGAAAGGAATATCAAGCAAATTGAAAATATTTTCTTTATCATGTTTTATCTGTTGAATGTCAATCGTTTGCCTCTATAATCTTCTTTGAATGTGCCATTGTGATAAACTAATTCGCCATTGACGAATGTATGCGTTATGCTGCAACTTAATTTCATACCTTCATAGGCTGTCCATCCGCATTTGTAATATACATTTTCGTTGCTGATAGTTTGTTCTTTTTTAGGGTCAATCAAAACCAAATCTGCATAGTAGCCTTCTCTGATGAAGCCTCTCTTGTTGATTCTGAATAATGTAGCAGGATTATGTGATAATAATTCCACAACTTTTTCTCTGGTCATGATACCTTTATTGGCGAGTTCTAGTGCGCCTAGCAATAAGTGTTGTACAGATGTTCCGCCAGAAGGTGCTGTGAAATAAGGTTTGTTTTTTTCTTCGAAAGTGTGAGGCGCATGGTCTGTTGCTAACACATCTATATGATTATCAATACAAGCTTGAATTAAAGCTAATTTGTCATTTTCTGTCTTGACGGCAGGGTTACATTTTAGGAATGTTTTCTTTGTTGTATAGTCTCTGTCGTCGAAGAGAAGATAATGTAAACATGTTTCAGCGGTTATCTTTTTGTCTTTCAATGGAATATTATTGTTAAATAATTGTATTTCCTTTGCTGTTGAAAGATGTAAGATGTGAAGCTGTGTTCCGAATTTTGAAGCTAATTCAGCTGCGTAGGAAGACGTTTTGTAGCAAGCTTCTGCGCTACGGACGAGAGGGTGTATTGAAGCTGGTGCTTCATCGCCGTATTTTTGCTTGAAGACCTCGATATTGTTACGGATTATAGCTTCGTCTTCGCAGTGTGTTGCAACTAGACATGGAGCTTCTTTGAAAAGTCGTTCCAATGTGGATTCGTTGTTAACCAGCATATTGCCAGTGCTAGAGCCCATGAAAGCCTTGATGCCACAGATGTTTTGTGGATTTGTTTTCAAGACTTCATCGATATTGTCGTTGGAAACGCCCATGTAAAACGAGTAGTTTGCCATCGACTTTTCAGCAGCGATGTCGTATTTGTCTTGTAACAATTGTTGCGTCAAGGTGTTAGGGACTGTGTTAGGCATATCCATGAATGATGTCACGCCACCAGCTACAGCGGCGCGGCTTTCTGATGCAATGTCGCCTTTATGTGTCAATCCAGGGTCTCTGAAATGCACTTGGTCGTCAATGGCACCTGGAACTAACAAAAGTCCTTCTGCATCAATGATTTCGTATCCAGAGTACTCAGAGTCTGTGTCGATAGTCTGTGTTATCTTTTCTATTGTGTCTCCAGAAATGACAACACTTGCCATGAAGGATTTGCCTTCGTTGACAAGTGTTGCGTTTTTAATTATGTAGTTCATATTTTTTTAGGTTTAATTTTGCCAATCATTCCTCTCCATCTTAAGTTGATGACGCCAAAGATAGCTTCTTTGAAAATTCCGCCCGACATTTTTGATGTTCCTTCGGCGCGGTCGGTAAAGATAATAGGTACTTCTTTAACATTAAAACCGAGTTTCCATGCAGTGTATTTCATCTCGATTTGGAATGCGTAGCCGATGAATTTAATTTTATCTAAATCGATGGTTTGTAATACTTTCCTTGTATAGCATACGAATCCTGCGGTTGTGTCTCTTGTTTTCATTCTTGTTATGAAACGAACGTATGCAGATGCGTAATATGACATTAATACTCGTCCCATTGGCCAGTTTACTACATTGACGCCAGTGATGTAACGAGAGCCAATTGCTAAGTCAGCGTCTTGGTTTGCGCAAGCGTCATGTAGTTTGATGAGGTCGTCAGGGTTGTGAGAGAAGTCGGCATCCATCTCGAAAATATATTGATAGTCACGAGCTAAAGCCCATTTGAATCCGTGTATGTAGGCAGTTCCTAGTCCTAATTTGCCTTTTCTTTCTTCAATGAAAAGACGTTCAGGAAACTCTTGCATCAATCTTTTGACGATGTCTGCTGTCCCGTCAGGACTATTGTCTTCAATGATAAGAATGTCGAATGACATTGGCATCTGGAAAACATATCTTATGATTTTTTCAATGTTTTCCTTTTCGTTATATGTCGGTATTATTACAAGATTTTCTGACATAAATATCTGATTTTTTGTTATTTATATTTTAAATTGTTAAGAACACAAATTTAATAATTATTACTTACCAATTTACATTTTAACGAAATAAAAATTAAATTGTTATTCTTGGTAATAAATTCGTTTTACGCGTTGTGAAATACTTGTTAATATTTCGTAAGGTATTGTATTGCATGCTTCTGCGATTCTTTCTACTGGATAATCTTCGTTGAACAAGATTGCAGTGTCGCCTTCTTTACAGTCAATGCCTGTTAGATTAATCATGCACATATCCATGCAGATGTTTCCTATGATAGGAGCGGCTTGGCCGTTGACGTAGAAACATGTGTTGCCGTTGCCTAATTGTCTTTTCAGGCCGTCGGCGTAACCTATAGGAACCACGCCAATGCGCGACTGTTTCTCAATTTTTCCTCGTCGGCTGTAACCTATTGTTTCACCAGCTTCGTATTCTTTTATTTGTACGATAGTGGTTTTTAAGGAAACAACGGTGTGCAACTTGCCTTGGTCTTCCTCGCAAGGTGCAATGCCGTAAATGCCAATGCCTAATCGAACCATATCGTATTGATAATCAGTGAAACGACTGATGCCTGCGCTGTTAAGTATATGTCTTAATATTTTATAAGGCAGAGCGTTTATTATCTTGGAACTCATTTCTTCGAAATTGTTTATCTGCTTCATGGTGAAGTCGTTGAATTCCTGACTATCGCTGCCTGCGAGATGAGAGAAAACGCTTTTGACTATTATTTTGTCGTTAGATTTCAGTCTTTCAAGAAGTTTGTCGATGTCGTCTGGCAAGAAACCTAGTCGATGCATGCCAGTGTCGAGTTTGATATGAATGCCTATAGGATTAGTCAGTTGAGAACCAAGGTCTTCTATCGCGTCTTCTAATAAGTTAAGGCTTCTGAAACTATATATGTCTGGTTCGAGATTGTTTTTTATGATGCTTTCAAAGGTGTTGATTTCTGGTGTCATCACCATAATCGGAAGATTGATGCCTTTGCGTCGTAGTTCTATGCCTTCGTCAGCATATGCAACGGTAAGATAATCAGCATGATGAAATTCAAGTACATTGGATACTTCAAAGTTGCCGCTTCCGTAAGCGAAAGCTTTAACCATGACCATTAACTTAGTGTCGCTCTTTAATTTAGAACGATAGTAATTCATATTCTTGACTAAGTTGTTGAGATTTATTTCAAGAATAGTCTCATGTGCCTTTTCTTGTAAAGTTTTGCTAATCTTCTCAAAGCCGAATTCGCGAGCTCCTTTGATGAGAATCAATTGGTTATGGAATGATTCGATTTGATGGTTTGTTAGAAATTCTTTGACGTCATGGTAAAAAACTTTTTCGATGTCGAATTTCTCGCTTTGTCGCATAATCGCGTCTCCAATGCCAATGATAAGATTAACGCCTTTGTTTTTAAGTAGTTGCGCAATCTTTTCGTATAAGTCGTCTTCTTTTAGTTCACTTTGTAATATGTCTGATAGTATGACGATACGTTTTTTTCCATGATGATGTTGGCTCATGAAGTTGAGAGCAATCGTAAGTGCATTGAAATCAGAGTTGTAACTGTCGTTGATGATTTCACAGTTGTTGATTCCTGATTTGAGTTCCATGCGCATTGCGATAGGGGAGAGGTGCGACATCTTCGCTTCAATCGTGTCTTCTGGTATGTTGAATTTCAATGCTGTAAGCCAGCAATGTATAGCGTTTTCAATAGAAGCATCGTCGGTGAAAGGGATTGTTATTTTAAGTTGCTGAGTTGCTGAGTTGTTGAGTTGTTGGGTTTTTAAGAATGCGGAGATACAGGTGTAATCATCTTTTTTCTCGATAGATGAAATAAAAACATCTGCGCTTTCATCGTTTCTGCTCCATGTGAAAGTGTTGATGTTTAGTTTGCTGACGGCTTCTCTTATTTCTTTATGGTCAAGGCAATATATTAAGGTCTCTACATCGTGAAATAGCTTTAATTTTTCCTCGACTTTACTATTTATATTGTCGAAGTTTTTTCCGTGGGCTGCACCGATGTTGGTGAATATTCCTACAGTAGGTTGAATTATTTCTTTGAGATTGTGCATCTCATCAGGACGGGATATGCCTGCTTCAAAAAAGCCAATTTGATGTGTTTCGTTTAGCTGCCAAATCGATAAAGGAACTCCTATTTGGGAGTTGTAACTTTTGGGGCTTCTAACTGCTGATGTTTCAGGACTTAAGATTTGATAAAGCCATTCCTTGATGATGGTTTTGCCGTTGCTTCCTGTTATTCCAACAATAGGAATATTGAAATTGTTGCGGTGCGAGGCGGCTATTTTTTGAAGAGCTTTTAAGGTGTCCTTTACCAAAATGAAAGAGACGTTGTGGTCAATTTCTGCTATGTTTGGCAATTCTTCTACAACGAAAGCTCTTACACCTTTATCGTATAATTCTTTGATGTATTTATTTCCGTCGTTGCGTTGACTTTTTAAAGCAAAAAATAATGTATTTTCTGGTAAAATTACCAACCTGCTATCGAAGAGTAAATCTTTGATGATGATATTATTGTCGTGATTGCCAATAAGTTTGCCTTCTGCTATTGACGCTATTTTGTCTATGGTATAATTCATATGGCAAACATACATAAAATTTTAGAATTTTTGGACTCTAAAACTTAAAAAATCACAAAGGCCATAGATACTGTGATATTATAACTTTACAACACTGTGGGTTTAGAATTTACGGCTGTATCGTTCTGTTTTCCAAAATATCGATAGCGAGATATATCGCGTGACGGAATGAATCAGGGTCGGCGATGTTTTTGTTTGCGATGTCGTAGCCTGTTCCGTGGTCTGGTGCTGTTCTTACGACAGGGAGTCCCGCTGTGAAGTTGACACCGCCATCAACAGCCAATATTTTGAATGAAATCATGGCTTGGTCGTGGAACATGCATAATATTCCGTCATATTTTGTCCATGCTGCAGAGCCGAAGAAACCGTCGGCCGAGAATGGTCCGAAGACGAGCTGGTCTTTTTCTTTGGCTTCTTTTATTGCAGGAATGATGGTTTCGAGTTCTTCTTTTCCATAAAGTCCGCTATCTCCGATGTGAGGGTTGAGCCCCATGACGGCGATACGAGGATATTTGATGCCGAAATCTTGCTGCAATGTTTTTATGAATACATCAAGTTTTGAGCTGATGAGTTCCTTGGTGATGATGCTTGGTACTTCGTTCAAGGAGACGTGATTTGTTACGCTTCCTATTCTTAAGTTGTTAGAAACCATTAGCATCAGAGGAGTATGTTCTTGGTATAAGGTGCTGATGTATTTCTTTTGGCTGGAGAAATGGAACTGTTCTGACTGTATGGTGCTTTTGTTTACAGGAGCTGTTACTAGAGCGTCGATGACACCTTTGTGTAAGTCGTTGACAGCCATTTTTAGTGCGTCGAAAGCAGCTTTGCCTGCGGTGTCGGTCGCGATTCCTGGTTCAATCTTGAGTTCTTCGTCGGTGTGATTAATGAAATTGATTCTCCCAGCTTGTGCTTGATACGCATCTCTAATCAAAGAATATGAAAGCTCTTCCATGTTGAAGTTTTTCTTGTAGTAAGAAAAAACTTTCGATTGTCCATATATGATAGGAGTAAATGAATCAAAAATTCTACTATCACAAAGAGTTTTTAGGATAATCTCATAACCAATGCCATTGATGTCACCTTGCGTGATTCCTATAATGGGCAACTTTTTGGAGTCTTTCTGTGTTTGCATGGCGCAATATTTTTTGAATGACACCAAAGTTATAATAAAAAAAATAAAAAAACAAATATTATTTATATTTGATGGTATTTTTTTATAAACCTTTGTAAATCATCAGGTTTATGTTTTTATTATCAAATATTTCATTTGCGACATTCAAAATATCGTCAGAGCTTAGATTTCTTATTTTTTTTACAGTTTCTGATAAGGGCTCGATTCCTTCTTGGGAATAAGCAGAACGTGTCATGGATAGCAGCTCTCCCAAGCCTGATTCGCTACTAAGTGCTAGTTGACCAACTAGTTGATTCTTAGCATTCGATAATTGAATAGTGCCAAGTCTATTGTTTTTTAACTTGTTTAATTCCTTGAAAACTAGATCTACAGCTTTGTCTAAAGAATGTGGGTCAACGCCCATATAAATTGAAAAGTTGCCAGTGTCGGAATAGGCATTGTATTGTGATTCAATGGTGTAGGCAAAACCATACTTCTCTCTGATATTCAGATTTAATCTTGAATTCATGCCTGGTCCGCCTAAGATGTTGTTTAACAATACCATCGGCATTTTGTACTGGCTGTCGAAATGATATGCGATTCCGCCTATTATGCAATGCGATAGGTGGTTGTTTCTTTCTTCGATTTTGGTGAAGTTTGCTAATCCTTCAAATTTGTTTCTGTGATATTCTGTGATGGTTTGTTGATAATCACCGAAAAGCGATATGATTTTATTTTTGAACTTAGCAAAAGGAATGTCGCCAATTGTTGCGACAATCATTTTGTTTGTAGAATAATTATTTTTAATGAAATGGCATAAGTCGTTGCGGGTGTAACTGTTTATTAGGTCTGTGGTTCCCAAGATGTTACGACCCATTTCGTGATCTTTGTAGAGATTGTTTTCGAATTCGTCGAAAATTTCTTCTGCTGGATTGTCGCGGTACGAATTTATTTCATCAATGATGACTTCTTTTTCTTTTTCTATTTCATTGGCTGGATAAGTGCTGTTGAAAGCCACGTCGGCAATCAGTTCGATGGCTTTGTTGTAATGTTCTTTCAGGAAAGAAGCGTGTATGCATGTTTCTTCTTTTGTCGTGTATGCGTTAAGTTCGCCGCCTACATTTTCGAGGCAACTCAGGATATGGTAAGCTTTACGTTTCTTGGTTCCTTTAAACAACATGTGCTCGATGAAGTGAGCCAAACCGTTTTCGTCTGGTAGTTCGTCGCGCATGCCAGTATTGACCATCAGCGACATATGCGCAATGGCACCAGGTCTGTGCTTGTGAAGTATCTTGATACCGTTAGGTAAAATATATTCTGAAATAATGCTTTCTTCAGGCATGTGTAGTCGAAAAGTTTTAGATTAGATGATTTATTTCATCCAGATGTCGAAAGAGTTGTTGATTTTACTTGATGCTTTATTATTGCCGCTTTTACCTGACAGCCAGTAATTTGTTTCTGCCAAGCCGTCATAATCTTTTAATACTCTATATGAATGCTTTTCAAACATATTAGGGTTGCCGCTGTTTTCTAATAGAATAACGGCAACATGGAAGTCTTCAAGGCCGGCTTCGGTTTTCTTGCCGCTGAAAATGAAAGACTGCTGCGCGTAAAATCCGTCAACATAACCATCTACAACATAATAGCAAGAAAAATAATCGTCGTCACCAGTTATTTTAACGCCGTATTGAATTTCTTCAAAATATTTTTGTTCTAAAGAATCATATTGTTTTCCGTAGAAATTCATCTGCTTGTTTGCATAAATAAAGCCGAGGTAACGGTCTGAATAAAATTGCAGAGAATCTGGTTTTTCGCTATAAGATTCATAAATGAGTGCGTGAGGAGATGAGATGTATTCGCCTTCCATGTCTGGAGGATTTACTCCTGAATAAATAGGAATGAGCTCAGTTACTTCATCATATATAGCGTCTGGAAGTATGTAGACAGGTAGTTTCTTGACTAAATTGTTTTCGTCCATTTTGGATAAATTTCCTTTGAAATGACCTTTTACATCTTCGCTGTATTGGTCGGTGCATTGGAATGATATTAGGTATCCGTCTTCATTTCTGTCTATTACGATAGAGCCTGTGTTCATGCTTGTCATGCTGGTGTAACTTCCGTCTTTATAGCCCAAGACATGCGTTCCTTCAAAATCGGTGTATGTTTTTGGAATTATGCTCTCTGCTTGTTCTGAAGTGATTCCGAAATTCACGAAGTTTGTGCCGCTTGCATCATAAAGACGTAAATCCAAATCAAAGCCTCCTTCGGTTTCGCCTTTATTTATGATGACGCCTGATGCTATTTCATGAATTTCTTCCCCTATTTGGAAATAATTCGTATATCTGTTCTTAGGATTGCATGATGTTATAAATATGATAGCTAATAGTAACGCGCTGAATCTGATTAAGTTTGATGCTAATTTTTTCATGTTGGAATAGTTTTCTGCAAAGTTAATAAAATATTTTTTTGAAAGCTTCATTTTAACATTTTTTAACATAAATAAATTGATGTTGTAATAATAAAAATTGCAAAACGTTTACTATATTTGCAATGCGTAAAATTAAAGAGATGAAATTGAGATTATTTGTTATATCATTACTTGTAGTATTTCCTTTTATTGTTGAAGCACAGAAAGATATAAGGAAAGAATGTGTTTCAACAACGATGTTTAGCGCTACGTATTCATATCAATTCCCAGGAGCCGACACCAAAGTCTTGTATGGAAACAATTCTACAATAGGCGCAAGTGTTCTTTACAAAACTGACAAAAACTGGTTGTGGACGGCTAATGCCAATTTTATTTTTGGAGAAAAGATAAGAGCATCTCGCGAAGATATATTGGGTATCATCCTGGACGGTAGTGGTGAATTGATAACAGGCGACGGCATTTGGGGAAGTTACGCCATGTTTGAGCGTGGCTACCATCTTCAAGCTAAAGTGGGTAAGATCTTTAATGTGTGCGCTCCAAATCCAAACTGTGGCTTCTTTGTTAATGCTGGTTTGGGCTATCTCTTGAACAGAATCAGAATAGAGTTTTCTTCTTATGCATCAACGCCTCCAAATATTGCAGGCGACTATCGTTATGGATATGATAGAATGCGAAGCGGATTGGCTTACTCTGGAGAAGTGGGCTACATGTATATGAGTAACTCTAGAGTGCTGAACTTCTCCGTTTCTCTCGAATTTACGCAGGCTCACACTAAACCGATGCGTCAGTGGGATTTCAACTTGATGGGACCAGATCTCAAAACATACCTCGACAGATATTACGGAATACGCTTGTCTATATATATTCCTACATATAAGAGAATGCCTTCTGATTATTATTACTATTGATTATGAATTTCTTATATTCTCTCGCCATAAGATTGTACAGCGGAGCAGTAGCTCTTGCGTCTTTGTTAGGAAATGAAAAAGCTAGGCTTTGGTGGAAAGGAAGAAAAAATCAATGGGATAAATTGTCGCCAATAAATAAAGATGACGAATGGATTTGGATTCACGTGTCATCATTGGGCGAATTTGAACAAGGTTTGCCTGTCATAGAAAAGATTAAAAATAATTTTCCAAAATATAAATTGTTGTTGACATTCTTCTCTCCTTCGGGATATGAGCCTCGTAAGAATTTTCAACTTGCTGATAAAGTGGCATATATGCCTTCTGATACTCGGCGTAATGCAAATAAACTCGTAAAGAATTTTAATATAAAGGCGGCTTTTTTCGTTAAATATGACTTTTGGTTTAATTATATGAAAGTCTTGAAGAAAAATGATATACCTTTATATTATGTATCTGCTCTGCTTCATCCTGATCACTATTTCTTTAAATTCTATTCTTTTTGGTTTAGAAAACAGTTGCTTAATGTGACTCATTTCTTTGTGCAAAATGATGAAACAGCTAAGCTGTTGAAATCTATAGGCATAGAAGATGTGACGGTAACGGGAGATACTCGTTTCGATAGGGTTTACGAAATTGCTAAACAATCGAAATCGTTTCCAGAAATAGAAGAATTTATCGCAGGACGACATTGTATTATTGCTGGTAGCTCATGGCCTTCAGATGAGAAACTTATAATTCCGTTCTTAAAGAAAATGCCTGAGAATTATTGTCTTATCATCGCACCTCATGATGTGTCGGATTCTCATATAAAACAAATTACATCGCAACTAGATAATTATGTTTTATATAGTCAATTGAATTCGCCAATATCTCAGCAACTCAGCAACTCAGCAACTCAGCAGCTCAAAAAAGTCTTGATAGTTGATACTATAGGAATATTAAAACAAATCTACAAATACGCTCGTTTTGCGTATGTCGGCGGCGGTTTTATGAGTAGTATCCATAATACTCAGGAGGCTCTTGTTTTTGGATGCCCTGTCGTTATTGGACCTAAATATCATAAGTTTGTAGAAGCTGTTGATTTAGTGCGAAATGGCGGGATGTTTTCGGTAAATAACCAGCAAGAATTTGACGATATTTTTGAAAGACTGATGAATGACATCGATTTCTATAACAAAGCTTCGGGCATTTGTCAAGATTATATCCAACTTAGCATAGGAGCGACGGATAAGATTATGAGGAAGCTGAACTCTGAACTCTGACACCGACACAGACTAGTTGTCTTGTAGTCTTAAAAAACCTCAACTCCTAACTCCTAACTCCTAACTCCTAACTCCAAACTAACATCAATCGTCCTCAACACCTTCAACGCTTCGCCAACATTGGTAACAGCATCGATGTAGACGATGTTCTTTCCGTTGAGTTCCTTTACTTTGCAACGTCTCTGGTTTGCGCCAGCGAATCTTATAATCTTCATGAAAGTATCGGTCTGATAATATTCTGACTCTTGATTTGAGACGAGATAAGCTGTCATTATTTTATGCTTTAATGTTATCTTTTCAAATCCAAGGTCGCGTGCCAGCCAACGTAGTCTCATCGTGTTAAGTAAGTCTTCCGTTTGAGGTGGTATTTGTCCGAAGCGGTCTGTAATGTTATTTGTGAATCTTACCAAGCCTTCTTCGTTTTGTATGTGGTCGAGTTCGGTGTAAAGGCTGATGCGTTCGGCGGAAGAGTCGACATATTCATTCGGTATAAGTATTTCTAAGTCAGATTCGAATACGCATTCGCTGACGAATTTCTTATCTTTGAGTTCGTTTTCAAAAATGTCTTTGAATTCTGTTTCTTTCAGTTCAAGGATTGCCTCGTCAAGGATTTTGTGATAAGTCTCAAATCCGATGTCGTTGATGAATCCGCTTTGTTCGGCTCCTAATAAATTACCTGCGCCGCGTATGTCCAAGTCTCTGAGAGCTATGTTAAATCCGCTGCCAAGGTCGGAGAAGTCTTCCAATGCTCGGAGTCGTTTTCTGGCTTCGTCGGATAATGTGGCGAGCGGTGGTGAGAGCAGATAGCAGAAAGCTTTTTTGTTGGAACGGCCTACGCGTCCTCTCAGCTGATGCAAGTCGCTTAATCCAAAATTCTGCGCCTCATTGATGATGATGGTGTTCGCGTTTGGAATGTCGAGGCCTGCTTCAATGATTGTAGTTGATAGCAATACGTCATATTTTTCATCTATGAAGTCGAGCATAATCTGCTCTAATTTGCTGCCTTCCATTTGTCCGTGAGCCACGCCGACTCTTACTCCAGGTACGTAGCTGGTAATCATATCGCACACCTCTTGAATGTTTTGCACTCTGTTATGCACGAAAAATACTTGACCGTCGCGAGCTAGTTCATATTGTATTGCATCGCGTATGATTTCTGGGTTGAAAGTGTGCAGCTCTGTTTCTACGGGCTGTCTGTTTGGTGGTGGAGTCTTGATGATACTCATGTCTCGAGCTCCCATCATGGAGAATTGCAGCGTCCTTGGAATTGGCGTTGCTGTCAGTGTCAAAGTGTCGACATTGGTCTGAAGCTGTTTTAGTTTCTCCTTGGCAGAGACTCCGAATTTTTGTTCCTCGTCGATGATGAGTAAGCCTAAGTCTTTGAAAGATACGTTTTTACCTATGATGCTATGAGTGCCGATAATTATATCGACGCGTCCATTTTTTATGTCTTCGATGGTTTTCTTTTGTTCTTTGGCTGTCTTGAAACGATTGATGTAGTCGATGTTGACAGGGAATCCTTTCAGTCGTTTGCAGAAAGTCTGGTAATGCTGAAGCGCGAGCACTGTTGTTGGCACGAGCACTGCTACTTGTTTAGAGTCGCATACGGCTTTGAATGCGGCGCGTATCGCGATTTCTGTCTTGCCGAAACCGACGTCGCCGCAGATGAGACGGTCCATCGGTGTTTCGGATTCCATGTCGCGTTTCACGTCGACGGTAGCCTTGAGCTGGTCTGCTGTGTCTTCATACATGAACGAGGCCTCTAGCTCTGTCTGCAGATAGGTGTCGGGCATGTATTGAAAGCCTTTGCTGTTTTTTCGTTCGGCATATAGTTTAATGAGTTCGCGAGCTATGTCTTTGACGCGACTCTTGGTCTTTTCCTTTAGTTTATTCCAAGAATTGGAGCCTAATTTGCTTAGTGTGGGCTGAGATCCGTCTTTGCTTGAATATTTAGAGATTCGGTGCAAAGAGTGAATGCTGACATACAGAAGGTCGCCGTTCTGATAAATCAAACGCATTGCTTCTTGTTGTCTGCCGTTATTGTCAATGATTTCTAAACCATCGAAACGTCCGATTCCATAATTGATATGTGTGACGTAATCGCCTGGTTTTAAGTCGTATAATTCTTTTATCGTGAGTGCTTGGCTGCTTGCAAATCCTTCGCGTAATCTGAATCTGTGATAACGCTCAAAAATCTGGTGGTCGGTATAACAACAAATCTTTAAGTCTCTGTCAATAAAACCAGCATGGATGGAATGGTTTATAGATGTGAAATTGATGTTGTCTTCGTCAAGTTTTTGAATGTCATTTAGAATGCTTTGGATTCTTTCCAGCTGTTTCTTGCTTTCGGAAAAACAAAATATTTTGTAGCCTTCGGATTTTAAGTTGTTAAGGTCTTTTAACAAAATGTCGAAGTTTTTGTTGAAAGAAGGTTGAGGTGAAGTGTTGAAACTTATTGATTTTCTTTCTTTCTTATCGACGAAGTTGCCGAAGCTGATGGTTTTAAATTCATCGAGCTGAGATGTTATTTCATTGCCTTTTGTGAATATGATTTCGGGTTCTTCTAATAACTCGCTCTTTTCGTTGAAGATATTGACAGCCTTTTCGTATTCTGCATTTATTTTCTCTTCCAGAGAATGTTCTTCTTCAATCCATATCGTAGATTTCTTTTTAAGGAATTGAAATATTGATTCTCTTTCGAAGTTTTCTGTATAGTCTTGAAGATTAGGTATTAAGATGATGTCTTTTAATTTTTCTATCGAGAGTTGGTCGATAGGGTTGAAACTTCTGATAGAATCGATGTCATCGCCGAAGAACTCGATTCGGTAAGGGTAGTCGTTGGAGAAAGAGAAAACGTCGACTATGCCGCCACGGATTGCAAATTGTCCTGGCTCAACAACGAAATCGACATGTTCAAAGTTGAAGTTGACGAGTTTATCGGTGAGTTCATCTAAAGAGATATTGTCGCCGACAGATACTTTGAAAGTGTTGCTATTCATTGTTTTGCGAGTGATGACTTTTTCGCTGAGAGCTTCAGGATATGTCACTATTATGGTTTTTCTGTCGCTTGTCGACAACCGCTGCAGCACTTCTGTTCTTGATAATATATATGTGTTGTCGGCTTTCTCTGGTTCGTAAGGCCTTTTATAAGATGTAGGGTAGAAGAGAACGCGTTTTTTGCTATAGTCGATGTCCTTTTCTTCAAAGATATTTTCAAGGTCGTTATAAAAATAAGCTGCATGTTCCTTGTCGCTACAAATGATGAAGTTGTGGTTGCCAATGACATCTGTTGCAGCGGCTGTTACAAAAGCCTTTGCAGAGCCTACAAGTCCTAAACATGACACATGGTTGTCCTTGGTGAGGGAATCGACTAAATCCTTAACATTGGAGTTGTTAAGATAAAACTGTTTTACTTGTTCTTTCACATCAAATAATTAAGATTGCGAAGTTACGATTTTTTTAAATTATTTATGTTAAATTTTAATTTGAAAAAAGAGATTTAAGCAAAAAAAATTATATTTGCATAAAATTAATCTTATGAGAAAATTAGTTATTTTCGATTTAGACGGCACTTTGCTTTACACTTTGGAAGACTTGATGAATAGTGTGAACTTTACTTTAGATTTATTTGGCTATGAAACATGTAGTTTGGAAGAGATTTCTTCGTTTGTCGGAAACGGCGTTCAGCAACTGATGAGAAAGGCTCTTCCTTCAAACATTTCTGAGAAAGAGTTTGAGCTTTGTTTCGCATGTTTCAAAGACCATTATTCAAAACATTGCTGTGAAAAGACACGTCCTTATCCAGGTGTGGTTGAGGTTCTTAAGGCATTGAAATCTAGAGATATAAAGGTTGGTGTTATGTCTAATAAATTCCAATCGGCAGCTGAAGAGGTTTGTGAGCATTATTTTGAGGGTTTGTACGATATGGTCGTTGGCGAGAGTGAATATTGTAGAAGAAAGCCAGCTCCAGATGGCCTTAATATGATTTGCGATAAATTTGAGGTTTCGAAAGATGAAGCTATATTTTTCGGTGATACGGAAGTCGATGTTCAGACAGGAGATAATGCGGGAGTTTATTGCGTATCGGTGCTTTGGGGATTTCGCGATAAATTGTTTTTGAAAAGAAATGGAGCACATCTGTTTATAGAAAATCCGCTGGATATTCTTGATATGATAAATTAGCTGAGCTATCAGCTAAAGGTTAACAGCCAAAGGTTAAAATCAACATAGTCGCTTTAGGGCGACTTTTTTTTGTAGTTGAAAATTGAAGATTGAAAATTGACAACTGATGGCTTAAACCTGATGTCTGACAACTCGAAAATTGCCTTATTTTTTTCTTTTTATCACTTGTAAAGTGACTTGAAAAATCAGTATATTTGTCCCAAATTTTTAATTGAAAAAAACTATGGAAACATTCCTTCCAATTGTTATTATTTTTATTTTTGTTTTAGCTATTTTAGGTATTGTGGCAGGTGTCAGCAATGACGCGACAAATTTCATGTCGGCAGCAGTAGGAACTAAGTCGGCATCATATAGAGCTGTCACTATAATAGCTTCTTTTGGTATCATTGTCGGTTCTCTTATGAGTAACGGCATGATGGAAATAGCACGTAATGGGGTGTTTACTCCACAGTATTTCTTCGCCAACGAAATCATTTATATCTATCTGGCAGTGATGATTGCCAACCTGATTTTGTTAGATGTTTTTAATTCCTTAGGCTTGCCAACATCTACATCTGTTTCACTTGTCTTTGAATTGCTTGGAGCAACAGTAGCGATAGCGATGATAAAGATGAATAATGGGACTGTTAGCGCAGGATTTTCTGAACTTATAAATACAGATAAAGCTCTTACTATGATAGTCGGCATCTTCCTTTCGGTGGCTGTGGCATTCATATTCGGTATAATAGTTCAATACATTACACGTCTTATCTTTTCTTTTAACTTTGAAAAGAATCTCAAATGGAAGATAGGTATCTTCAGCGGCATCGCAACTACAGCATTGATTTATTTCATGCTCATCAAAGGCATGAAAGGCGCAGCTTTTATGACAGCAGAAATTAAAAGCTGGATCGATGCTCACACCTTGATGCTTCTAGGAGCTAGTTTCGTTTTCTTCACAGTGTTGATGCAGATATTATATTTCCTTAAAGTCAATGTGTTGAAATTGGTCGTCCTTATCGGAACGTTCGCACTCGCTATGGCATTCGCAGGTAACGACCTCGTCAACTTCATCGGCGTGCCTCTCGCTGGTCTTGATACTTATATCGACGTAAGACATAGTGGTGTGGCAATGGACGCTCTCAGCATGAATTCACTCAATACAATGTCAGCAGCAAATACTGTTTATATCATCTTGGCAGGCCTTGTTATGGTTGTTACTTTGCTGACATCTAAAAAAGCAAAAATCGTTCTTCAGACTTCTCTCGATTTATCGAAACAAAATGGCGGCAACGAATCATTCGGTTCTTCAGCTATAGCTCGAGGTCTGGTGAGATTTACAAACAATATGGTTAATGCAGTCGATAGTATCTTGCCTGCAAAAGTTAAAGTGTGGATCGAAAAACGCTTCGATAACAGAGAAATGATACTTGAAGAAAATGCCTCTTTCGACCTTATCAGAGGCTCGGTAAGTATAGTCCTCGCTTCAATGCTGATAGCTCTCGGCACTTCATTGAAACTTCCTTTGTCAACGACTTACGTTACATTTATGGTTACAATGGGAGCTTCGTTGTCTGACCGCGCATGGTCGAGAGAAAGCGCAGTGTATCGCGTAACTGGTATGTTTTCAGTTATCGGTGGCTGGTTTATTACAGCTATAGTCGCTTTCATAATATGCTTTGTGATAGCCTTGTTGTTCTACTATGGCGGCGTTGTCGCAATGATAGCAATGATTGCTCTCGCAGTTTATATCATTATCAAAAACAGAGCTAAGACAAATAAAAATGAAGATAATGATGAATTGTTTGAAAAAGCATTAAATGCTACAGAACAAGAAGTTATATATGAATCTTTCGTTCAGCATAACAGAGAAAGCATGAATAGATTGCTTAATATGTCGAGAGATATTTATGCAAATATAGTAGATGCTTTCGTGAAAGAAGATATTAAAACATTAAGAAAAGCTTCGAACGACTGTAGAGATGCAAAACAGATAATGAAACAGCTTAAGAGAAAGGAAATCATGATTATGCGTCGTTTGGACGATAAGATGAATAAGAATACTTGGTTCCACCTTTCTTACAATAGTATAGAACAAATTCTTTATTCGTTGCGAAGAATATGTGACCCATGTAAGGAATATGTAGATAATAGTTTTACTCCATTAGATAAAAAATACCTTCCAGAAGTTGAAAACCTTAAAGAAAAAGTTTTCTGGTCAATAGACGCTGCAGACATCACGATTTATTCTTCAGAATATAAAGACGTCGATGCAGTGATGGAACGTATCAAAGTCAGAGAAGACGAGGCTGTTGAGATGAGCCGCGAACAGATGAATAGAATACAGAATAGCAAAGAAAACATCGACTTGGCTTTATTATACCTTAATATAATACAAGAGTCATCGGCTGTTATTACAGAAATGCGTCATATTTTGCGCAATGAAGCTAAAATGAATGAATAATCGAAACAAAATATGAAAAAAGTATTAAGAGTTATTATCGTTGCTGTTATCGCAACAATGTTTGCAAATGTTGCTTTTGCACAAGAAGAGAAAAAGAATTTTACTGTTGACAAACTGTCTGTCGAAGGCCGTGTAGATTACGATTATTTCTTCAATGAAAATAAATCTGGCTTTGACGGCAAGTTCTTTAACTTTGAAATGAAAGGTTCATTCCTTCAAGATTTCTCATATCGTATCCGTCAAAGAATTGATATGACAGCAGGAGGCTCAAAAACCGATTTCATGATTCTTTCTTATCACCCTCATAAAAACTGGTCTGTCACAGCAGGTAGAATGCCTCTCGCAGTCGGCGGCTGGGAGTACGACCTTCCTCCAATTGATGTTTATTTCGCATCTCTCTTCTGGAATAACTTCGCCTGCTACGACATCGGCGGTCAAGTGGAATTCCATACTAATGACGGAAAACACGACATCATCTTCCAAATCACAAACTCTACATTTAATAGATATAATGAAGATGGTTTTATAAGATTGCCAAATCGTTATACTTACAACTTGATTTGGTACGGTAGAATGGGTGCTTTCACTTCATCATATTCTATTAACTTTATGGAACAAAACAAAGGCGAATACATTAATTATATAGCCTTGGGAAATATGTTCGATTTCGGCAAGTTGGATTTCTATGTCGACTTCATGAACAGAGGCTTCTTGAACCAAAAAGATTTCTTCTTGGGTGACTTCACAATTATCGGTGAAGTGAAATATGCTTTCACAGATAAGTTCACTGCTATGGTAAAAGGTGGTTACGACAGAAACAAACATGGTTTCGACTATGATGCAACTCCATTCCCAACAGCGATTCCATTCGATATGGCTGTTACTCCAGGCGTTGAATACGTTTTCGGTGGTTTAGGCTTTGAGGCTTATCCTTACAAAGGAAATAAGAATGTCCGTCTTCACGGATTGTTCGCTTTAAATGAATTGACACAGCCTATTGATGATATATTAAATCCAAACTCAACTAATATATCATTCCAGGCACAAGTCGGTGTTACATGGAGAATAAACTTTGTTAAATAATCAATAAACAATAGAGAAAATGAAAGATATGAAATTTTTAGCAAAACGCCGTATAGAAGCTGTAGTCTTCTTACTTGTCTTCTTCGGATTTTTCGGTTTCTTAGGAGGCAAAATGGGATTGCCAAACATGATGAATACCATTATGCAGACTGCATATAGTTTGTTGTTGGAAACAGTATTTTACATCATGGCCATCACTGTTGTATCAGGAGCTTTAGGTAATTTATTAGTTGAATTTGGCGTAGTACGTTTGATTGAAGTCGTGCTTCGTCCTCTTATGAAACCTTTGTATAACCTTCCTGGCGTTGCAGCTCTTGGCGGCGTGATGACATTCTTGTCAGACAACCCAGCTATCATCAGCCTTTCAAAAGACGCACATTTCGCACGTTATTTTAAAAAATATCAGCTTATCTCATTAACCAACTTCGGTACTGCTTTCGGCATGGGCCTCGTCGTGATTATGTTTATGATGGGTAAAGGCTATTTGTCAGCAGCATTGGTTGGTTTGCTCGGCGCTGTTATTGGAAGTATTGTCTCAACACGATTGATGCAACGTTTTATTTTGAAATCAAATCCAGAACTTGATGTTGATATAAGTGAAAAGGAAGGTGACGAGGAAAAGATTTCTTTCAAATCAGAAGGCAGTGTTTTCTTACGTTTCTTAAATGCTATCCTCGACGGTGGTAAGTCAGGCGTTGACATCGGTCTCGCTATCATTCCTGGCGTTCTTATCATTTCGACAGTCGTTATGATGCTTACATTCGGTGTCCCAGAAGGCGGTTACTCAGGTGGTGCTTACGAAGGCATCGCATTGTTGCCATATCTCGCAGGTAAGATAGATTTCGTATTCCAGTGGTTATTCGGCTTTGAAAGCCCACAATTAGTTGCATTCCCAATCACAGCCCTCGGTGCTGTTGGAGCAGCTCTCGGTTTGATTCCTCGCTTCATTCAAGAAGGTATCATCAATGGTAATGCTATCGCAGTTTTCACAGCAATGGGCATGTGCTGGAGCGGTTATCTCAGCACTCATACAGCAATGCTCGACTCACTCGGATTCCGTAGCCTTACATCAAAAGCCATCTTAGCACATACTGTCGGCGGTCTCGTTGCAGGTGTCGCTGCCCACTGGTTATACGTCTTGTTATCATTGATATTCTAATTATGCATTAAGCATTATGAATTATGGAAAAGGTTACATTAGGTAAGACAGGTTTTGTTGTTAACAAAAATGGTTTCGGCGCATTGCCGATACAGCGTATTTCGAAAGAAGATGCGGCTTATCTTCTTCGCAAGGCTTACGATAACGGAATAACATATTTCGACACGGCGCGCTTCTATACTGACAGCGAAGAGAAGATGGGCTACGCGCTCAGCGATATACGCGATAAAGTCATCATCGCAACAAAGACTGCTGCTACTAATGTGACTGATTTCTGGAAAGACCTCGAGACAAGTCTCGGATTACTTAAGACAGATTATATTGACTTATATCAATTCCATAATCCATCGTTCTGTCCTAAACCTGGCGATGAAAGCGGCGTTTATGACGCTATGCTCGAAGCTAAACAAAAAGGTCTGATACGCCATATTGGTTTGACAAACCATCGTCATCATATTGCTAAAGAAGCTATTGAATCAGGACTTTATGAAACGATACAGTTTCCTTTCTCTTATATCAGTTCAGAAAAAGAACTTGAGCTGGTGCAGATGTGTAAGGAAAGAGAGATAGGTTTCGTATGTATGAAAGCTTTGTCAGGCGGACTTATCAATGATTCAGCTTGTGCTTATGCCTTCTTGAATCAATATGACCATGTACTTCCAATCTGGGGAATCCAAAGAGAATCAGAACTCGATGAGTTTATTTCTTATCAGGATAATCCTCCGGTAATGACAGAAGAGCGTTGGGCTAAGGTGAAGAAAGACAGAGAAGAACTCGCAGGAGAATTTTGCAGAGGTTGTGGCTATTGCATGCCATGCCCTGCAGGAATTCAAATCAACGACTGCGCAAGAATGAGCCTTTTCTTGAGAAGAGCACCTCACAGCGTCTATCTGTCAGATGAATGGAAACAAAAAATGAAGAGAATTGAAAACTGCTTGCATTGTAATTTATGTAAAAGCAGATGTCCTTACGGATTAGATACACCTAATTTATTAAGGAGGAATTACGAAGATTTCAAGACATTTATATGAAATGTTAATAGAAATTAAGAGAAATCGACATCATTTTCACTTTGATGTCGATTTTTTTTATGATAATGTCGATTTTAACATTTTTTAACTTTTTTATTTGAAAAAGACATTATACTTTTGCATCGTAATTTAATAATTAACCAAAAATAATAAATTTATGAAAGTAAAAATCACAACATTAGTGTTGTGCATGTTTTGTATTATACATGCCAACGCTCAGCAGAAAACAGACGCTTTTTTTAATTATAAGTATCATGATGATGCAACACGAGCGACGTATGTTGATGCGACGCATTTGTCTACAGTTGGTTTTAACAACATGGGCATAAGTGTGAATTATGAGTCGGTGCCTCTTGGTAGTGGCTTGTTTGTTTTAACTTTAATTTCTGCTACCTATTTAGTGTTAAAATTAAGAAGGAAGGAGGTGGAAAAATGAAAAAGATATTGCTGGTGCTCATGTCATTGCTTGTCTTATTTACACGATGCAAGAAAAATGATGAAGAATTTGTTGATGATAGCAATACTTTGGTTCCTGTTAGACTGGAAATACCGTTGAATGGTTCAAGGACTAGTTTTTCATCTTTGTTTCCAAATGGAGAAATTAAGTGGGGAAATAAGAATAAAGTAGAATGTATTTATTTAGCAACACCTCGTGCATATAGTTATTATAGCATGAAAGAAGAAAAATTGAAATATTTGGGTCTTTTATTTGAGATGAGAGCTGATGTGGAAGAATATACTGATAAGATAGTGTTTTATGGCCAAGTCTATAAAGGATCTATGGTTAATTTAGAATATTGTACGGCATATTATTTTGGCAATAATGGCGATGCTCCACAAGGTAGTAATGTTACAGATATTACTACTAAAATGGTTGATATACATTTGACAGGAAAGAAAATATCATTTGATAAACAAACTGGCAATATTGATGACCTTGGAGATTATCATCTGGCAAAAGCCAATGTGAAAGTGTATAAACGTAAAACTGTGAATAATCTTTACTTATATGATCTTGAAATGGAATCTTTCACGACAATGAATTCTATTGCGATGTTAGATTTGAAGGGAGAGACGAAATTGGAAGGCAGTGCAGCTAAGCTGAAGTCATATACTATTGAGTGGATGGTTGAGGAAAATGTGTTCAGAGAAACATATGAGTATGATACATTAGGTTATATTGATGTAAGCAATAATGTAGGAGACAGATCTTTTATAAGTCTTTTGCCTACGGAAGATAGTGTTAGTTTGGAATGTGGTAAAGGAAGGTATGATTTTTACAAAGGAATAAGCAGTAACAAAGTGTATGTCGGAAAATATGGGAATACACTTGATGACTTGATGCCTTTAGAATGGAGCACGCCATAATGCTTTGTGGAGGATACCGGACTCGAACCGGCCGAAATCTATATCAGTATAACATTATTGATTATCAATCATTTAACTTTTTAAAATTGCTGTTTTTCGTGCTTTTTTGCCGGTCTTCCGCCGGTGGATTTTCATTAAAGTGTCTATTTTTCAGTTAGTTATAACGATACGCAAATTTAAAAAATGCGTATCGTTTTTTATTTTACTTATTTTGCTATTAGTTTGTCTTTAAGCATCATGGTAAGTGCATCTAATGAACGATAAAGACTATTAAGTGAACTTTCTATTTCGTAACTTGCATTACGTATTGAACTTGCATTTATCACAGAACTCAAAAATTCAGGATGAGAAGCTGCATATCCTTCGCCTAATATTTTGTCAATATCTGTTACTACTCTATCTAAATTAAATATTGTATTGTAATATCCAGCCCCTTCTGTGAAATCAGAAGGTTTTCTAAACATTTCTCCCTCACCAAATAATAACCATTTTTCATTAAGTTCAGGGAATTTTCTTTTGATATGAGCAATTGTCGAAAACATGTCATTAAATTCTTTTTGTACGTCATATTTGCTTTTACCGAATCTTTGAGTGAAATCTTCAGTATTAGTTGAAGACTTGGCATAGTTTGCCAATGAATTAAATCTTTCTCGAAAATCACTTATTGATTTGTTATAATTATAGTTGTCGTTTATTGTTAAAAAATCAAATTGTCTATTTCCTTTATACCACCATCCCGCATTATAATCTGGAACCATGCAAGATATGGGTCCTATTAAAATACTTGGCCACATTTCTTTCCCTTCATATTCGGCAACAATTTCATCAATAGATTCTTCTGAAAGGTCTATTACTTCAGCAAGTTGCTTTTTTGATGACACTATTCCAGCATCTATCATATTTTGAACTAAATATTCAAACTTCGATTCTTCTGATTTGTCTTTTCTCATGTTACTATTTATTTAAAATTTCAATATCATTATCACCAAATATTAATTTTAATACCTGGTCTTTTTTATCTCTTTGCAGTTTGATCTGTAGAATTGCTTCAATAGGATCTGAACTTGCTTCTTCTTTTTTTACATATACATCAGGATATGTAATGATGTCAATTTCTCTTATGGAAAGTGCGTTTGCAATTTTGGAAATATCACTCAAAGAAAACTTCGTACTTCCCTTCAGTCTTTTGCTTAAATCTGATTGTGACATTCCTGATTTCCTTGATATGTCTGCTGGTTTTAACCCCTTATCTTTCAATATTTTTAGAATATTGGAAGAAACTAATTCGTTTAAATTTCTTTCATCTTTCATAACATAACTAATTTAATAATTGATTATCAATATTTTATATCTTCTTTGGAATTTTATTTTCTAAAAAGGATAATTTTTGTTTCCAAAATAGAAAAATACTTGTATATTTGCGCAATAAAATAATTGCGACACGCAAAAAAAAAAATATTGTATGAAGACATTTAAAGATTGTTACGAAGAAGTTTCAACGATGAGTCCAAAGAAGATGTGGATACAGCGTATTGCGAAAGTCACACATCGCAGCGAGGCAACAGTAAGGATGTGGCTAAGCGGCAGACAGGTTCCTGAGGTGTTAATCCAGGAGATAATCGCCAACGAACTTGGAGTTCCTGTTGAGGGATTGTTTCCAAAAATAGATGCTCAAGAACTTTATGAGCAGGAATTTATCGCAGTAATGGAAAATGAAATTGTTAACCAATAAAAATTAATAGTTATGGAAAATAAAGGAATAAAAAGAGACCGTCCTGAAGAACTCACACCAGATGAAAAATACATCTATTTAGCTATCAAAGAACAATTCTATATACAGCAAGAGAATACTGTTAGACTTTCTGTTTCTGTCATATATCAATTAATACAAAAACTTCACTATAGAGTGAATGTCTTAGATATTATAGAATTCCTAAACAAACGCTGGAAGTTAACAAGTGAGGCTGTCTGGTTCAGATATCGAATGAGTTATTTCCATGATGATTATATTCAAGACAAAGACAGATGCTATATATTCAAAGCTGAAGAGTTTTTGACAGTTCAAGAGTTGCAAGATTTTCACCAAATGATGAAAGGTACAGAAGAATTTTTGGATGATTCTTCAATATTCTAAAGGAACCAATAAAAATTAATAGTTATGGAAAAGTTAACTCCAAAAGAAAAAGAATTTATCGAGAGTAGATTGACGAAAATACCAACTCTCTTGATGGATATTACTGAGATTTTGCATAAAAATTACTTTGAAGATCCTTACAGACAAAAGACTATTTTATTGAACTTCTTAGATGCCGCAGTTGATCTGTTAGCTCCATGTCGATGTCTTATTGATATTGAGGATCGTGAAAAATTTTGTTATCCAGACGATTTTAAAAGTGTAGAACCATGAGCAAAAAAAGATTCATAATAGAAGTGGAAGAAGGGGATACCAAATGTGGTTATAGTTGTCCTCTTTCCTGTCCACATACCTGGAGAGCATGTGGGAGATTCGGGGTGAATTGTGAGCTTTATGATTTAACAACAATGATAATAATAGAAGAAAGTAATAACCAAAAAAAAATTAATAACTATGAAGAAAAGACCAGTTACAGTAGATTTTGATGATTTGTTTGAAGATCTAAGTTATTTCGAGCAGATGTCATTTCTCACAGATAAGATTTGTGACCAACGCTTGGAAGATAAGCTTAAGATTATGAAAAAGTCTTTAGCGGAAGTAGAAATAATGGACTTCATCCGCCAGCACCGCGAGACAGCAATTAAGGTTTTGAGAGGTGAAGGTTTTGAAATACATTAATTCAATTCATAATTCATAATGCATAATTCATAATGAAAAACTTAAACAATAATAAACTTAGACAGTTGGAGGAAGAATATAATAATCTCCAATTTGAATATTACGTCCTAAAAAAAAGATATGAGTCGCTTAATAAAAGGCATATAGGATTATTAATTCTTTCACTATTATCAACAGGTGTATTTATAACAATAATTAACCTATTATGAATAAGTTCAAGTTTAAGATAGATTTCAAGTTCAGATGTGACAGTGGTGTAGTTCATCGCATCAAGACCGGCGAAATGTCGCTGCCACATAACGATTATTACTTTCGCCATAAGGCAATAGTCATGGCAATGAATATACTCATTGAAAATGCCGACTATATCAAAGAAGGAAACAAGAAACTAGAAGACTTTAAAATAGTTTGGGAGGAGTAGATTATGAAATTTAACAATATAGAGGAATGGTGTAAGGAAGTTGATAAATTACCACGACGATTATTTAATGGAAAAGAAATGGGATGGCTGGCAGAATTACTATCCAAAGAATATGGTATTGACAGTAATGTCAATATTCTAAAATCACTAGAAGATAAAAAAATAGGTTATGCCTCTGTAATATGGTTTAGGGTAAAATATTTCCATAGCTTCACAATTTCACCTTCATTAGCACTTTTTTTAGGAGATATTGTAAGTAATTTGGGTACATCAACGATGATATCTAATTTTTTACAATATAAAGCATTTCGATTAAAACTCAAACATATAACACTTTCTGAATTTTATGCCAAGATATTTCCAGATGGCTGGATATCTGATGAAGACTGGCGTAAGGCATGGGAGTGGCAAAAGATAAAAGATGAAGGTATTAGTGACAATATGCTTGACTATCCTAAATATATGGAATCAATCAAAAATATCCAATTATGAACCTTTATGCCGAACAGTTATACCGTCATTTTCAGCAGCTGCCGAAAGGAGATTACATCCGCATCCGTGACGAGCTTTGCAAGTTTATGAAATGGAGTCTTCAGCAATATTATCGCCGCGTCACTGGCGTAGTGAGAATTAAATATCAGGAAAGGGTGCTTATTGAAGCGTTCTTTCAAAAGAAAATCTTTAAAAATGAATAGTTATGTCGTACCTGAAAGAGAGACTTAAAAAATTAAATATTACCGATAAACTCAACACTTATAAGGCTGTTGGCGAAGACGGCGTGCATGGCATGAATTTCAAGTTCTTCACCGAGACGGGAAAAGGTGATATCGCCATTAATTACATAGCCTTAGACGGCAAGGTCGTGACATTTCTGAAGGACGGCAAGAAGCTTCGCGCTTTCTCACGGACGCGTTACCAGGTGCCGGTGGAACTTCCAGACGGCAAAACAAAGAAATACGACCAGCCAAAAGGCTCGCCAGTCGTCGCTTTTGTCACTCCGGAACTGCTGAAGCGTTACAAGACAGGCGAAGAAACAAGAGACCTTTATATAGTGGAAGGCGAATTCAAGGCTTTCGCCATGTCAAACTTCGGTCTGCCAACCTTCGGCATCGGCGGAATACATAATTTCAAGGATGAAAACGGCGTGTATCTAAACACGGAAATAGTGACTTTCTGCAAGAAATGCAAGGTACAGAATATAATACTGTTATTCGATGCTGACTGTCTTCAAGTGAAATGGTCAGAAGGCAAAGACCTGTATAACCGTCCAGCTGGATTTTGTGCCGCCGTTCGTAAATTCAACGAGCTTCTGAAACCTCATAACCTTAATTTGTATTTCGCATATGTTGTGCCAAGCAGCGAGTATAAAGGCATTGACGACGTTCTTTATAATGGCATATCTAACCAGGATACGGTAATCACAGAACTCAAAGAGTTCTCAATAGACAGCAAAGAGAAAAAATATGTAATGTCTCATCTTATCTCTGGAGTGGCTTACCATCATATAGGGGAGATATTTGGTATTAACAATGTTGAAGATTTCTTTAAACAACATAAGGATGAACTAAAAGTTAAGGATTTTGTATATAAACGAAATACCTATCATATTGAAAATGGTCAGGTAACATTATCATGGAACGGTCAGCAAAAACAATATGTTCGTATCGGAACAAATTATTTTAAAAGGAGTTTTGCGCTTATGGCAAATAACCAGATAGAAGAGAATTTGGAACCATGGTCAAAAGAAGCTATCCGTGACGACTACAACAGATCTAAACTCTTTCTTGATTCTATAGAGAAATATGATGCCTTTACCAATTTTCCAGAAAATGATCCTGAGAAATATAAACGAACAATAGTTGTAACCCAAGAAAAAATGCAAACAAGGCTTTACAACCGATATAGCAAGGTTCCGCACACTCCTAAAGAAGGAAGCTGGCAGACAATAAACAAGCTTCTGCATCATATCTTCAATTACACTAACCTTAAAGGCGAGTCGCTTTATGAATTTGGCTTGGATTATCTCCAGTTATTATACACACAGCCTTTTAAACACCTTCCTATATTGTGCCTGGTGTCAAAGGAACGCGGCACAGGCAAGTCAACGTTTCTTGACCTTCTGAAATCCATTTTCGCTGATAATATGCGAATTCTCGACAGCGACAGACTGATGTCGAAATATAACGGCAATTGGGCTGGAAAGTTAGTTGTGGCAGTTGATGAGTCTTTTGTTAATATGGATGACAAATACGGCGCAGGCAACAAGCTGAAGATGATTGCCACTAATGCGACCATTCCATTTGAGGACAAACACAAGAGTGCTGGAGAAATTCCTAATATTTCAAAACTGGTGATGTGTTCTAATGACGAATTCAATTTCGTTAAGATTGACAAGGAAGAAAACCGTTATTGTATCATCAAGGTAGAGCCTTTCACTGGTGACACGGACCCACACATGGTGAAGAAGATGCTGGAAGAAATACCCGCTTTTCTTTACTTCCTGAAACACCGCCAGCTGTATTATCCTGAAAGGTCGCGTCTTTGGTTCGATGAGAGGCTGTTTGAGACAGAAGCACTTTTGAAGATACAGTCAAGAACTGAATCTATAGTTGTGAAGCAGATAAAAAGTTCTATATTAGATCAGTTCTATTGGCTTAACACCGAGAGCGTCAGACTTTCAGCCAATGTGTTATTCGAGTTGGTACGACGCCAGTATAGTAAGATACGCATCACGGATATTAAGGAATGGCTTATGGATAACGGCTACAGGACAGGCAACGCTTCAAAGTTTTATTATAAGTTTGCCGCCGACTATGAGTCGCAGACATCCACGGAAAGATTTTACACCTTCAGCGCAAAAGACTTCATGTCGTATGCAGAACTAGAAGAGTTTAGAAAAGAAGGCTGGAAGAACCCCCATAACGGATTTTAAACAAAAAAAGTCTGACTAAAATAGTCAGACTTTTTTTTGTTATGCTTTATCCTTGAAATTCCATTCGTGACATTTAATATCAAATAAATCATTCCAATATGGATCAGGCGGATATGCTAAGGCACATTTTCTTATATGTGTAAAAACATTGCCCATGATAGATTGAACCGTCAAACTGCCGTCCTTATTCACCACAGCCGACATGCCGTCGCCGAATTTATAAACTGTATTGTAAGACCTCACGCCATCCACACCGTAATAGGTTTCTCCTGGTTTTACTTCTATAGCACCTCCGCTACCTTCTGGTTTAATGTAAATAGGTTTATTTGAAAGGTTGGTTACTTTTGATTTTAGCGAAGCAGCTACACCTCCAACGATACCAGTCACTCCCACTCCTATTAAAGCATGTTTTAGCTTTATTGAAGTTTTTTCTGATATAGCAATAAGCAATAGCACAAATGCTGCTATAACAGCGACATCAAAAAGATTGTAAAGATTAAGTCTCTCTTTTATTTTCATTTCTTCAAGTTTTTCTTTCATAACGAAGCCTCCTTTCTTTTATTTCATCATCCGTTCAAAAAACATTTTTAAAAACAATAAGCCGATGAAGCCGATGATACAGGCAAAAAGCACATCCCGCCATTTTTCTTTCGGCTGCTCGATGACAATATGATCGTAAATCTTTTCAGTTCTGAAATGGATGTCGACGGAATCAGGAAGATAATTTATCTTAACTTCTTTAGAAGGAAGAATTGTGATGCCGAACTCTCCTCTTTCGGTGCGAATTGTATGTGTCTGATTTTCAACGATAGTATCTAAATCGAAAATTGCAGAATCTTGCAGTACCGGAACAGTTAAAACAGTGTCGATTTCAACTGTGTCTTGCTTCAGCAGTTCCTGATGATTTTCGACGATGTTATAGATACGTTTTTCTGCGCGTTTGGTGGTGTTACAGGAAACAAGAAGCAAGCTAAAAAGCAGGAATATTATTTTTTTCATGGTTTAAGGCGTTGATTTTTAAAATTGTTGTATTTTTGCAGAAACAAAATACAAAAGAGTAGTCATGGAGATCCATTATACGAGGGCGTTTTGACTACTCTTTTTTCTTTGTGATGCAATAGTGAATAATCCTCTTGTTTTTTCTTTCACCAACAATAATTTTAACTTCTCCAATATTTTTAAGAAACGCTGAAAGTTCATGAACTTTCGTAAACTCCATTTTTCGTTGCTTACTGGAGTGTGGTCCGTCAGTTTTTACTAAAGTTGAAATTTTGAGTGCTTCCACTACTCGCAAAGCTGCTAAAGTTGATTCATAACGTTGCGCTGCTCTTGT
>JAZOSK010000114.1:0-39949 GCA_045657145.1 Bacteroidales bacterium
AAAGCTCGCATCTTGAAATCATGGGATCGCGTTAACGAAGCATTCGACAAACAAGAAATCGTTCAAGGTTTTGTTAAGAGCCGTACAAAAGGTGGCTTAATCGTTGACGTATTTGGCATCGAAGCATTCTTGCCAGGTTCACAAATCGACGTTAAACCTATCCGCGACTACGATGTATTCGTAAACAGCATCATGGAATTCAAAGTTGTTAAAATCAACCAAGAATACAAAAACGTTGTTGTTTCTCACAAAGCTCTTATCGAAGATGAAATCGAACAACAAAAGATGGAAATCATCGGTAAACTTGAAAAAGGTCAAGTTCTTGAAGGCGTCGTGAAGAACATCACATCATACGGTGTATTCATCGACTTAGGTGGCGTTGACGGTTTGATCCACATCACAGACCTTTCATGGGGCCGCATCAACCACCCAGAAGAAATCGTTAAACTCGACGAACAAATCAAAGTTGTTATCCTCGACTTCGACGACAATAAAAAACGTATCGCTCTCGGCTTGAAACAACTCACTCCTCACCCATGGGACGCTTTAGATCCTAACATCAATGTTGGTGACGTTGTTAAAGGTAAAGTTGTTGTTATCGCTGACTACGGCGCATTCATCG
The DNA here is from genome assembly GCA_045657145.1 of Bacteroidales bacterium. Lineage (GTDB taxonomy): Bacteria > Bacteroidota > Bacteroidia > Bacteroidales > F082 > Limimorpha. Next base: position 623 of record JAZOSK010000114.1, read on the forward strand.
AAATCGCTCCTGGCGTAGAAGGTTTAATCCACGTTTCAGAAATGTCATGGTCACAACACTTACGCACAGCTCAAGACTTCTTGAAGATCGGTGACGAAGTAGAAGCTAAAGTTTTGACATTAGACCGCGAAGAACGCAAGATGTCATTGGGTATCAAACAACTCATCCCAGATCCATGGGCAAACATCAAAGAACGTTACGCTATCGGTTCAAAACAAACAGCTACAGTTCGCAACTTCACTAACTTCGGTATCTTCGTAGAATTAGAAGAAGGCGTTGACGGTTTAATCCACATCTCTGACCTCAGCTGGTCAAAGAAAATCAAACACCCAGCAGAATTCACAAAGATTGGTGACACAATGGACGTTGTTGTTCTCGACATCGATGAAGAAAACCGCCGTCTCAGCTTAGGCCACAAACAACTTGAAGAAAACCCATGGGATGTATTTGAAAGCATCTTCACAATCGGTTCAATCCAACAAGGTACAATCATCAGCGCTGGCGATAAAGGCGTTGTAGTTTCATTACCTTACGGTGTTGAAGGTTTCTGTCCAAACCGTCACCTCAAGAAAGAAGACGGCTCAAACGCTAAGATGGACGAAACAATCGACTTCAAAGTTATCGAATTCTCAAAAGAAAACAAGAAGATCATCCTTTCTCACTCACGTATTTGGGAAGATAAAGTAGCAGTTGAACGCGAAGCTGAAGTTGAAGCAAAAGACAAAGCAGCTAAATCAACAAAACGTGCTGTTAAACAAATCAACGACAATGTTGAACGCACTACTTTAGGTGACTTAGACGTTTTCGCAGAATTGAAAGAGAAAATGGAAGCACAAGCTAAAGGTGAATAATTAAATTAAACATCTTTATATGAAAAAATCCTCCGAGAAATCGGGGGATTTTTTTGGGGACTAAGGCTATTGGCTGTTGAGCTCTTTTTAAAAGTCACCAAGTTGCTGAGTTGCTAAGTTGCTGAGTCTATGAGTCTATGAGTCAGTGTCAGAGTTCAGAGTTTAGAGTTTAGGGTTTAGGGTTCAAGGTCAGAGTTCAGGGTTCAAGGTTCAGGAACTGAGTCCTTTCAGCAAGACATCTACTGGCAAATTTAACTTTGAAAAGGCAAATAGTTTTTTACCTAAATCTTTAAGCGATGCTCCTATATGAAAAACATCTTCATTATCAATTATAACAAATCTATCGTGAATGTCTTTGACTATTTGTATTTCAATCACTGAATATTGTTTATTATGTCGATCTATATCCAGTTTTAATTGATTACTAATTTTCTCGGTATATATCGTTGCGCTAACACCATCATTTCTTTTATCAAGCATTGTTAATACGGATTCGTCAATATAATTATCAATTACAATAATTGACTTATGCGCCATCTTTATCAAATCCGTCATAAATTTGTATGCTTCAAATATTTCACCGCTATAAAAAACACCTTGGACTGGCGGTATTGACTTCTGGACAAAATAATTTATCTGCTCATTTATCTCTTTCAATTGAACATCATGATCATATAGCTTATTATCAAATTTGTTTTCTATATAATCAATTCTTTGGTTTATGGAATATCCTTTAAGCAAATTGTTTTTAAGTATGTTATTTGCCCATTGTCGGAAATGGATTCCAATCTTTGTATTGACTCTAAATCCAACAGAAATTATAACATCAAGATTATAATATGTAATATTTCTGAACACTTCCCTATTCCCTTCAACTCGAACTGTTCGGAAATTCCGAACAGTTGAATCTCTATCCAATTCATTCTGCTGATAAATACTTTTAATATGTTCACTGATGTTTGCCTTACTTGATTGAAACAACTGAACAATCTGACTCTGTGAAAGCCATACTGTATCATCGTTCAAAATAACTTCAATCTTAACATCATCATTAACTTGATATATTACAAGGTCGCCTTGAAGACTTGCATCATTTTTTATACTACTCATAAATTTTGAATTTGATTCTCCTGCAAATTTACAACAAGCAAAATGAAACGTCAAGGTTTCAACACGATAATTTTTTCTCACCTTTTCATTTTTAATGATTTTATGGATTTTATTAAGAATTTGTGTTAATTTATTTTGGCTTTTGGCTGTTGAACTTTTTTTTGCCCTGAGCTGTGAGCCGTGAGCTATGAGCAGTTTTGCTCACAACCCATAGCTCACTGCTCATAGCAAAAAGTAGAGACGTCACCCCTGTGGCGTCTACAAAAAACAAAGTCACACAGTGACGACATATAATAGGCAGGCATTCCGCACTGCGTGCTTCATACCTGCCTATTGTCTGTCGCTCCTACGGAGCTAATTTTTCGCTTTTATTCTATAACAGGACGCACTGACCGGCCGTAGTAGCGATTGGGGTTGCCAAGGTGGTTTCGATAGTCGTTGAAGTAGAGGTAATACGCGCAGTTGGTGAAGTAGTCGTCAGGAGTAGAACTCCAATAGTAACCGTAGCCTTCAGCGTCGTAGAGTGACGACCCGTTGCGATAACCGACAGCAGGAAGGAAGATACTGTTACCACTTGGTCCTTCTATATTATAGCCATTAACGCCTTGTTGTGTCGTCCATGTCCAGGTACACTTTGATATTAATTCGTTTAACTCATCGTATGTCGGCATCCTCCAATTTCCACCCCAGTTGACTGTAGCCGCATCATATTGTGACGTAAGATTGCCTTCACTATCTATATATCCTTGTTCCTGCAACTGTGATGTACTAAGTCCATTTGTTGGGCAGTTTGATGAATTGTATTCTGATTTTGTAATTATCTCGCCCCATGCGTAATAACTTCCATATCCTCCTGGTGAAGTAGCTCCAACATTACATGTTGCCCATTTTACGCTTAAGCCTAAATCAACGTATTCGTGGCCATTTTCAAATGTTCTATCCAATGTCATAAAGCTCACTTCATCGCCATAAGATGTTCCAACTTCATTTGTAGCATATGCTCTGACGTAGTATTGGGTATTGATGGCTAGTTCTGGGATATTTGATGTGAAGCGTCCCATACCACTGCCATCTGTTGTTTTATTATCTTCTATCGTTGGGTTTTGTATTGTACTCCAACAAATACCTCGTGCTGTTACTGCAACATTGCCATCAAAGGTAACTTCACCACCACATACAGCTGAACTTACTGTTATATCTGTAACTTCTGTTGCTGTTGTTACTATTGGCAACAGTTTATCTAATGTCGTAAAACTTACTTCTTCTCCATATCCAGCAACACCATTTGCATTTACAGCGTAAGCTCTTACATAATATGTTGTACCATACTCTAAACCAGAAATGTTTGAAATATAGGATCCTAAACCGCTACCATCTTTTGTACTAAAATCAAGAACTGTTGGATTACCGCTGGTATTCCAGCAAACACCTCTTTCAACAACTACAGCACCTCCTCCGTCTGATACTCCACCTCCGCATTTGGCTGAATATAATGTTATTTCTGTAACATCTGCTGTTATAACAACTGGTCCTACTGGTTTTTCAGGTTCAATTGGTTCTTCTGGCTCGTCACCTGGGTTCTCTGGCTCGTCACCTGGTTCTTCTGGTTCATCACCTGGGTTCTCTGGTTCGTCACCTGGGTTCTCTGGTTCATCACCTGGTTGTTCTGGTTCGTCACCTGGGTTCTCTGGCTCGTCGCCTGGTTGTTCTGGTTCGTCGCCTGGTTGTTCTGGTTCGTCTCCTGGTTCTTCTGGTTCATCACCTGGTTCTTCTGGTGTAACTTCTAATGTTGTAAAACTCTTCTCGTCCCCATAACTCGTTCCCATTTCGTTTGTAGCGTAAGCTCTTACGTAATATTGGGTATTTGGAACGAGGTCTGTGAAAATAACATCGTAACTTCCAAGTCCACCTTCAACGTCTTTTACACGGTAGTCTAAAATAGTAGGAGTTCCATCTAAACTCCAGCAAACGCCTCGTTCGGTAACTTCAGCACCGCCGTCTGCTGTAACTTGTCCTACAACTTTAGCAGTGGTTTCAGTTACTTCTCCAACAGATTTTGTAACAACCGTTGGCTTTTCAATCTCTGGCTTGCAAGATGTTAATATCATCGCAAGCGCAATTAAGAATAATGTTAATTTTTTCATAATTGTATTTATTTTAATGGATTAGATTTTTATTTAAACATTGTCATTATCAAACTCCCCATAACACTTGAAGCTACACCTGTAAGAAGATCTTTTACATAATCTTTCAATGCATAACTATTATTTTTTTGCAAATTTTCATCAGCATTGTCAACATTACTCAAAATTTCCAATAGTTGTTTTTTCTCATCTTCAGTATACATATTGTCAATAAGTTCACACAGATCATTCAAACCAATTTTCAATATATCCGAATTAAAACCTCCATCTGTAATGATATTATTTTTATTCATAAGATCATTAACATATTCCCGTACAGATTTGTCTGGTATAAGCATTTGTACAATCTCTGTATTTTCTGACAGTTTAATTTTTAGGATTATTTCCCAAAACTTAAGTCTATAATTAGGTTTTCCATATCTCAAACCAGCTTCATAACGAAGTCGTTTAACCTTTGTCTCTGGTATCCTAAGTTCCCTACTAAAGTCAAAATCGGAATAATTGGAATACGCATTTTCATTTAGGATTTCATTAAAAATAGCCACTTCGAAGTCATTTTTTGTCATACTTCCGAAGCCTCTTTCATTTAGATAACTTTCAATCAATGGATTCATAATGCTTAATTTTATTTATCAGGTATTATATTCAATTGTTATTTGTCAATTACACAATACACCCACGCAAAGCATGAAACCACACTTTGTACAATTTCGTTAAATAAGATTTTTGTAAATTAAATTTCGGTGTTTTGCTCAGCAGCCAACGGGGGGGGTAATTGTAATGTATGTCAATGCGTTACATAAGCAACATTTGCTTAAGTTCTCTTCTACTCTATTTAAAACTACGCTTGACATTACATTTCGTTTGAGGTTGCTAATATAGAACTTTTTTTTAAAAAACTAAGAACCTTGAACTAAAAACTAAGAACTTTTTTAAAAGTCACCAAGACACCGAGACTCCAAGACACCGAGTTGCTGAGTTGTTGAGTTGTTGAGTCTATGAGTCAATGAGTCTATAAGTCCGAGTCAGGGTTCAGGGTTCAGAGAACTAAGTGAGCAATCTCGTCCCCGAGACACGTCCCAAAATAAAAAGGGACAGAACTTCTATTTAATTATTATGATTTTATGCATCTTTCTATCTCTTCTATAGTGGGAAGGCCGTCTTTTAATTCCTCCGGCAATTGTTGGTTTGAAAGTTCAAATTCAGTAATTCCTATTGGGGAATTTATCCTTGAAAGAGCATAATGCGCAAGCACATTGTTTCTTTCCTTACATATCAAAAGTCCAATCGCAGGATTATCTAGTTTGGTATTCAACAAATCATCAACCATTGCAGTATAACCTGCGAGTTGTCCTATATCTTGAAAATCAAATTCTGTGACTTTAATTTCAACAACACAATATCGATGAAGCGGTATTATATAAAACAACAAATCTATATATTTGTCTTTACCAGCTACAGACAAACGATATTCTCTTCCAACAAAAGAAAATCCTTTGCCTAGTTCTAATAAAAAATTTGAAAGTTTATCAACTAGCTCATCTTTCAATTCTTTTTCCGTATATCTTTCTCCTAACGGCAAGAAATTAAAGTAATATGGATCTTTTAGCAGTTGCTGTGCCAAATCACCATCTAAAGATGGCATTGTCGTTTTAAAATTTGACATTGTAATACCATGTCTTTCATAAAGATCTGTCTCAAGAAAATTAACCAGAACCGCCCTACCCCAATTATTTTCCAATGTTTTTCTAACAAAGAACAAGCCTTTATTTGCATCACCTTTGACTTTATCTATAATTTTCTGGTGATGACTCCATGGAATGGAAAACAACAAATCGAATTCATCGGCAAGTTGCCGACAATTTTCAAACAGAGGAGAATACAGACTATAGAAGTATTTCGTATATCTTAGACTAGTTGGTGCCAAACCTTTTTTATTGTTCAAAACTTTTGAAAGGTCTTGGCTCAATTTTTCATAAAAATGAGATCCGTATTTATTATCATATCTACGTTCTTCTATGTCTTTTCCCAACTCCCAATAAAAAGAAAGTATCCCTTTATTTACTTGCAAAGAAGCCTTAATCTGACTTTGTCTGTAACGATTACATAAATCTTGAATCCATAGCAAATAATCGTTATCTAAAATATTAGTTTCATTATTAATGACTGGTTTCATTTAACATTATATTTTGGTTTATCTCTTGCAAAGTTATAACTAATAAAATAAAACGTCAAGGTTTCATATCAATAATTTTATCTCATTCTTTCATTTTTTATGATTTTACGGGATTTATTAAGAATTTGTGTTAATGTTTTTTTAAAGTCACCGAGACACTGAGTTGCTGAGTCTATGAGTCTATGAGTCTATGAGTCAATGAGTCAGTGTCAGAGTTCAGAGTTCAGAGTTTAGAGTTTAGGGTTTAGAGTTTAGGGTTTAGAGTTTAGGGTTCAGAGTCACATAGTGACGACAGACAATAGGCAGGCGGTGGAGTGCGAAGCACGGAACCCCTGCATTCATGACCGGAATGATATAAAAAGTGCCGTAGGCACGACAGAAAAAAAAGATTCTGTCGCACCTACGGCGCTATGATTTATCGTAAACATCATTTTGCAGGCATTCCGCACTACATGCTTCATACCTGCCTATTGTCTGCCGCTCCTAACGGAGCTTTTTTGATTGTAGGGACACATCGAATGTGTCCATTGCTTCTTGGTCTTCGTACAACAGACTTTGGAAATGCACCAATAAGCACTTCGCGTTCCTTTGCGTCTTTGCTAGAAATAAAAAAGAGACGCCATCAATGACGTCTCTATTTATTTTATGTAGACAAGATCTGTTGACCGTTGTCCATTGTCTGTAGTCTTATATCAAAGTAAACGTTACCGTCAGTCCTGCCATCACGATGGATACCATGCTCATCAGTTTAATCAAGATGTTCAATGATGGTCCTGCAGTGTCTTTGAATGGGTCGCCGACGGTATCGCCTACAACAGTTGCCTTGTGTTGGTCGGAGCCTTTACCGCCAAAGTTACCTTCTTCAATATATTTCTTGGCATTGTCCCAAGCGCCTCCTGAGTTAGCCATAAATACTGCGAGAACGAATCCTGTTGAGAGTCCGCCAATCAACAGTCCGAGAACGCCTGCCACGCCAAAGATAACGCCGACTGCTATAGGCGCGATGATAGCGAGCAAAGATGGGAAGAGCATCTCTTGCTGAGCGCCTTTTGTTGAGATGCCAACGCAACGCGCATAGTCAGGTTCAGCCTTGCCTTCTAGTATTCCTTTTATCTCACGGAACTGTCTTCTCACCTCCTCTACCATCTTCTGTGCTGCACGACCAACGGCATTCATTGTCAATCCGCAGAACAAGAACGACATCATAGCACCGATAAATACACCTATTAATACTTTAGGGTTCATCAGATTCACTTCATAATAATTCATGAAATCAACCAATGATGCTGCGTGTATTTCTTCTGCAGTCAAGGCGATGTTATCTGTGACCTGTGCCAATCCGTTGCTAGCATGTTCAGCCACACGAACAAGAGCTATCTTAATCTCTTCCACGTATGAAGCTAGGAGTGCGAGTGCTGTCAGCGCTGCTGAGCCAATAGCGAAACCTTTACCTGTAGCGGCTGTTGTATTACCGAGGGCATCGAGAGCGTCGGTACGTTTGCGCACTTCTGCACCAAGGCCACTCATCTCTGCATTGCCACCTGCATTGTCAGCAATAGGACCATAAGCGTCGGTAGCCAAAGTGATGCCGAGTGTTGAAAGCATACCGACAGCAGCGATACCGATACCGTATAATCCTAAAGAGAGATTTTCTGCCGACATGAAATTATTCACATCGAAACCTGTTGCACAGAGATAAGCCAAGATAATGGCAACGCCGATTGTCAAGACTGGCACTGCTGTTGAAATCATGCCGAGGCCAAGACCTGAGATGATAACTGTTGCAGGGCCTGTGTTAGCACTTTCTGATACCTTTTGTGTTGGCTTATATGATTGTGAAGTATAATATTCAGTGAACTTACCGATGATGACACCAGCGACAAGACCGACGACGACAGAGAAAGAGATACCAAGCCAGTTCTCGATGCCGAGTCCCCAGAGGATAAAGAATGTAGCAATAGCAATTAATATTGAACTTGTGTTAGTACCGCGGCTCAATGCAGCGAGGAGCTTCTTCATATTAGTGTCTTCTTTTGTCTTTACCATGAAGATACCTATGATTGAAAGAAGCACGCCTACAGCTGCTATCAACATAGGAGCGAATATAGCTTTTAGTTGCATTCCGTCGATAGTTGACTTAGCAAAAGCCGCTGCACCAAGAGCTGCTGTTGCAAGGATAGAGCCTGCGTATGACTCGTAAAGGTCGGCTCCCATACCTGCGACGTCACCGACATTGTCGCCTACGTTATCTGCTATAGTCGCAGGATTACGAGGGTCATCTTCTGGAATGTTATATTCTGTCTTACCAACGAGGTCGGCACCGACGTCAGCAGCTTTGGTATAGATACCGCCGCCAACACGCGCAAACAAAGCTTGTGTAGATGCACCCATGCCGAATGTCAACATTGTTGTTGTGATAACAACCAAGTCATAGTCGGTGAATTGTGTCAATATTATAAACCAGAGACTAATGTCCAAAAGAGCGAGGCCCACTACTGTCAAGCCCATGACTGCGCCTGAGCGGAACGCGACTTTAAGGCCATCATTCAAGGAGTTCTTTGCAGCATTTGCTGTACGTGCTGATGCGTATGTAGCGGTCTTCATTCCGAAGAAACCTGCCAAGCCTGAGAAGAAACCTCCAGTCAAGAAGGCAAACCATACCCATTCATTCTGTAATCCCAAATATGCCATAACCGCAAAGATAACAGCGAGTATGACAAAAACAATAATAACAACTTTGTATTGTTGCTTAAGATAAGCCATAGCTCCATTCCTGACATGAAGAGCTATCTTCTTCATCAAATCTGTGCCTTCGTCTTCTTTAAGCATGCTTTTGTAAAAATAAAAAGCAAATCCTAAAGCCAGAATCGAGGCAGCTAACACTAAATAAATTGCCAAATCCATAAGAATAATAGTTTTAATGAATAATATGTTTTTTATATTTTTTAATTGGGAAATACAAAAGTGCATAATATTTCAATAAGTAGCAAATGTTTTTATCTAATTTTTTTAAAAAATAAAATTTAATATTGTTTAATTAAAAGTTTGTCCGTACTTTTGTAACATGAATAAGATTTTGTTGAATGTTATAGGAATAACGTATAGCCAGTCACAAAGTGGCGCCTATGCTTTGTTGTTAGAAGTTAATGGCGACAAGATGCGACTTCCTATCATCATAGGCGAAGCTGAAGCCCAATCCATCGCAATAGCTATTGAAGGACATGAGACCAGAAGACCTCTCACCCACGACTTATTCAAGACTTTCGCAAAATCATACGACATCAATATCACCGAAGTCGTAATAAATAGATTCAAAGACGGTTTGTTTTATTCGGAGCTTCACTGCATTAAAGACGAAGAAGAGACTATCATCGACGCTCGCACATCAGATGCAGTTGCTCTAGCTCTACGCTTCGATGCTCCGATATATGCTAACAGCCAAGTCGTTGAAGAAGCAGGAATCGTTATGGACGACACTGACTTTGACGATGACGATAACGATGGTCCCGTCCCCGTCCACGATTCCGACTTAGAAAGATACGATATAAAAGAATTGGAGCATCTTTTGAGAGAAGCTATTGAAGTTGAGGATTACGCAAAGGCTTCTGTCTTGAGAGATATTATTAACGACAAAAAGAATAATAAATCATGAAACAATATTTAGATTTATTACAGCATATCATCGACAACGGATTTCAAAAAGGCGACAGAACTGGCACTGGCACCAAGAGTGTCTTCGGCTATCAGATGCGTTTTAACCTCGAAGATGGCTTTCCTCTTCTGACGACAAAGAAGGTTCACCTCCGTTCTATCATTCATGAGTTGTTGTGGCTCATCAATGGCGACACTAACATCAAATATCTGCACGACAACAAAGTCAGCATCTGGGACGAATGGGCTGACGAAAACGGCGACCTCGGTCCTATCTACGGCGCACAATGGCGCAACTGGAACAACGAAGGCATCGACCAGATAGCAGACTTGATTGATTCTATAAAGAACAATCCTAACAGCCGCCGTCACATCGTGACAGCATGGAACCCAAGCGTACTCCCTGACGAGAAATCGAAAGACTTCGCACAGAACGTCGCTGACGGAAAAGCAGCTCTTCCTCCTTGCCACGCTTTCTTCCAATTCTATGTGGCTGACAACAAATTATCCTGTCAGCTATATCAGAGAAGCGCCGACGTCTTCCTCGGCGTGCCTTTCAACATCGCATCGTATTCTTTATTGACAATGATGATTGCGCAAGTATGTGGCCTCGGCCTCGGCGACTTCGTTCACACTTTCGGCGACGTACATATTTATAACAATCACATCGAACAAGTGAAGTTACAGCTCAGCCGCGAGCCTCGTCATCTTCCAACGATGAAGCTCAACCCTGAAGTGAAAAGCATATTCGACTTCAAATACGAAGATTTCAAATTAGAAGATTATAACCCGCACGATGCTATCAAAGCTGACGTGTCTATTTAAGAAATATTAAAATATTAAGCATATGAAACCAAAGATTTCAATCGTGGTAGCGATGGCAAAAAACAGAGCTATCGGCAGAAACGGCCAATTATTATGGCATATCTCTAACGACCTTAAACACTTCAAGAAAGTGACATCAGGAAAATGCGTTGTCATGGGACACAACACTTACGTTTCACTACCAGGACAAAAAGCATTACCTAACAGACGTAATGTCATCATCTCAGACAGACTCGACTCTGCACCAGAAGGCTTTGAATTGGCGACATCAATTCCAAAGGCTATGGAACTCGTACAAAATGAAGCCGAGATATTCATCATGGGCGGCGGCATGATTTACGAACAATTCTTGAGCAAAGCTGACACCTTATATCTCACAAGAGTTGAAAAAGAATTTGAAGCAGACACATACTTCCCTATCGTCAACTTTGAAGAATGGGAATTAACAGAATTAGAAGTCATCGACGACGACCCACAAGTAGACTATTCTTACAGATTCGAAACTTGGGAGAGAAAGTAATTCAGTTAGGAGTTAGGAGTCAAGAGTTAGGAGTTATTAGCTAACTTGAAAATAAAAAACCGACCATTATATAATGATCGGTTTTTCTTTTTCCTGAATTCCAGAATTCATTTATTTAGTGAACTATAGAAACACGTTTTGTTGTTTCGTATTCATCTGTAACAACGTGAATCATATACATTCCTGCAGGGAATTCATTAACATCAACAACCATATTATCGGCGTTAACTGATGTTTCATAGACTTTTTGACCCATTATGTTAGAGATAGAAACTCTTTCAATATTCTTAGCATTGATAGTTATTTTATCGTTAGCTGGGTTTGGATATACGCCAATATTTTGTTCCGCATTATTTTCCACACCTGTTTCTGAATAGAAGAATTTCAATACGAATTCATTTTTATTTTCTTTTAATGATGCTGGTGCTGACTCACAGTCGATAGCTTGGTAGTAAGCTTGAACTTTATAGAAGTACCATGTATCCATTTTATTGACTGTATTGTCTGTATAGTTAGTTTGAGTTGGTTTCAAGACTTTAACTTTTACCCAATCACCGTCTTCTCCTACTTTTCTCATCACATTATATCCAGTAAGACCTGTTGTTTCTACTGGTTTATCCCATGATATGATTGGCTTAAACACTGGAGAGAGTTCATATTTCAAGTTCATCGCAGGATTGCAATTTTCTGTCAACACTGCACAAGCTTCATTTGATTCTTTTGTATTACCGCCATCGAAGAACGCTGTTACTGTGTAGCAGTGTCCGCCGTCTGGAACGTCTGTGTCTGTGTAAGTTGTTGTTGGAGCGAGAGCGATAAGTACGCCATCACGGAAGACATTGTATCCGTAGTAGTCGCCGCCTATACCTTCCCAATCCAAAACTACGCTATTGTCTTTCACCTCACAAACCAAGTTATAAGGATTTCCTGCTGGGATTTCGTAGCCACAAGTATTTACTGTATCGACGAAAACACCTGCTGGCATTTTTTCTGATGGACCAGAATAGTTGTATAATGTTTTGCCATTATAATCTTTGAGGATAAGTGTGAGATTATATGTTGGTTGGTTTGCATCAGCTGGGTTCCAAACGAATCTAACATCGCCATAAGGAACGTCTAGTTCGAGAGTTGTCAATGTTGAGTTTTCTGTTGTTTTAGTAAGAACTACAGCATTAGCTTGATCTAATACAGAAACGAAAGCGCCTCTCATGCCTTGGAATGCTGAAGACTGAAGAATCAATTCCCATTTACATGTTGGACCAAATGCCACATTACCTGATCTTGCGATTTTACCATGTGCGCCATTTACGACTGCATAAACAGAATATTCAAATGCGCTGAAGCAAGGAACTGCATTATCAACATAAGATGCAACTTCACCTGGTTTCAAGTTTGTCATTTCATGGATAACCTTACCATTTCTTTCGATGACTATTTTATCGATATCTTTGATTGAGCTTGAGCCATTCAATGTGTATATTGGGTTCTTCCATGTAAGTGTTGCTGATAATCTATTGTTATCTGCTGGTGTAACTACTAAGTTCTTAGGAGCTTCCATTGTTGTTTGGAAAATGCTTTTTGGCATAATGTCGAAGATTGCACCTACTTCATTTGGATAGTCTGTAGCTGTTGAAGCGAAGTAACCATCGCCTGAACCTGACCAGCCATAGTTATAGTGGAACAAACCATTTTCATCCATACCATCACATACGAAAGCGTGACCGCCACCATCTTTTGATGTACCTGAGTAGAAAATTGGACGACGCATTTCTATAGCATCTCTAATGTATGTGTCCCAAATTTGAGCAGAAACAACTCTTCCTTTGAAATTAGATTGTGCGTAGTCGAAATACTTTGTCAAAGCATGAGGAACATCAACTGAGTAAGCACCGCTACCAGTACCATCATCATCGTACATCATTTCTACAGCTACACCGCAATGATAACCTAATAAAGCAACAGCTTCGATTTGTTCTTGTGGAGAGTTCTTATCAATTTGATAAGGCATATTTTTCCAATCGTATTCTGTTTCACCAAAGTTAGCACTTTGCTCTGGGTAAGTATATTCGTCTGTATCTGGTTTGTATGTATGAGAACCAATACCTTTTGTAGGATGTTCCCAATATTTCATGATTTGTGACAATGCTGTTGCAACACAGCCAACAACGGCTTTACCATTTGATGCAAATGGTCTGTCTAAATCTGGACAGTAATAGTTGTAAGGCCATTTTTGGTCCCAAGATGTAGGACATAAAGGTCCGATTTTTACGCCTCTTTCTTGTGGTCTCAATTTACCTGTTTCTTCGAGGGCTTTCCATTCTGATTTAACATATGCAGGAACTTCTACAGCTGCGTTCATTGCATAAGTAATAGCTTCTTGGTAATCTTCCATCATAAATCCTAAGCCAGGAGCTATGTTGTTTGTTTCAAAGATACCATCTTCTGAATATCCGAGAATTGGTCTTACAACATCTGTTGCAGAAACCATCACGAAGCCATAATCTGATACGTTGAATACGTAAAAACAAGGCTCACCTGACTCTGACTTCATTGTATAGACTAAGTCTAATTCATTGTTTTCTTTTTGTGTAAAATTGGCTTTGACAAACTTATGTCCTAATTCCTTTGCTTTGCCAACTTCAAGGTTATCGGCAAAAAGTGAATTGAAAGCCAACAAAATAGCAACTAATAAGAATAATTTTTTCATTTGTGTTTTGTTTATTAATATTCAATTTTGTTAGTTCGCAAATTTAATATTTTTTTTCAATAAGTCTCATACAAAAATTTCAAAGTTTTAGACTTACTTACTGATGCTTATTCTCCGTACAAATTCGCCTTTTTTAGAAGACACTTTCATCATATAAACGCCATTTGTCAAAGAACTTACATCGAGTCTATATTCATCTGCATCGAGATTTGCATCAATCATTTTTTGTCCCATGACATTAAACACAGCGACATTAGTCAATCCTTCTGATGATATATTTATCACTTCTGATGCTGGATTAGGATAGACTATAGCGCTCACGAAGTCCTCTCCTATCGACACTACATCAACTTTAACATAATCAGAATTATAATCTTCAGTGACAGCTGGCATTGACTCACAATCCTCGTTATATGCTGTTACTTGATAATAATACAACCCATTTATTTCATTGACATCGAAGTATTGATTTTCTGTTGGTTCTACGACTGTGACTTCTTCATAGTTTTCATTATCTTTACTTCTGTAAACTTTAAAGGATTGTGGTGTACCAACTTTTTCCCAAGAAATCATCACGCCTTCTTTACCATCAACGACTTTAAATTCCGCCGACAATTTCTCAGGAGCCTTACAATTGTCGCAATTATTATTTCCAGAATATATCACGCCTTCTTCCAAGCCTGTAGACGCACCAGAATATTCGTAAACAACTTCACCATAAGAATTCTTAATTTTTATTGACATTGAAGAAAGCTTCATTTTAGGAGCTGTCCATACCAAAGAGACATCGCCTTCTGGCATTTGCATTGATAAATTAATAGGTGTAGAACTTTCTACAGTAAATTCTCCAAACACATCATCTCCGCTCAGTAGTTTTATAGATGCACCATTCCAACCTTGGAAACTTGTCGTTGAAGCTGTTATATTCCAAGAGCATGTAGGTCCATAAAACAAAGGCATTTCTCCCCAACGTCCTATAATTCCACCACTTACAGCATAAGCTGTATAATTATGCATTCCATAATCTTCAACTTCATCTTCAAAAGTAACCACAGCACCTGGTTCCACATTATCTTTAGAAAAGACTTCCTTATTATCTCTCAAAACAACAATTTTGTCTATCACTTCCAATGTATCTTCAATGTCAGACAATAATGGAGCATGAACTTTAACGATACCTTTATAAGAATAAGCAGACATCACTTCTGTTTCAATAACAGGAGCTTTTGCCATGCATTTATGTGCATAATCTGGAACCACATCAAATATAGCTCTTTGATTTACATTATAATCGGCGCCAGTAGGATTGAGAGCGTCTATTGCAAAGTTACCATTTGATATTCCCGACCATCCCCAGTTGAAATGAAAATAACCATCTTCAGTATAACCATCGCACAAGAAAGCGTGGCCGCCACTCATCTGGCTTGTACCTGCATAAAACACAGGAAATCCTTGGTCTAAGTTATCTCTTAATAATTTTTCCCATTCTGTCAATTCATGCTGGTCACGATACAAGTGACGCATATTTGCGGTATAGCTGAAATATTTCTTCATCGCATTAGGCACCATTTCTGAATAGCCAGAACTTGCTGACGGGCCGTATTTCATATCAATACTGACGCCGCAATGATACATCAAAAGCGCAATAGCTTCAATCTCATTCTTCGGAGAAGAACTAAGAATCTGTGTCGGCATATTATCCCATTCGTATGTAGCTTCAGAGAAATCTACAGTTTGTATTGGATAACCTTCTGGAATATAAGAATGTGAACCCTTGCCTTTTTCTGGATAATTCCAATATTTCATTATCATCGCCATCACATCGGCAGCGCAACCAACATAAGCACGGCCACCTGGACCTCCCTTTTCTGTTGGACAGAAATAATTATATGGATAAACCTGATTCCACATCAAATCAACCAAAGGCTCAACAGACTTGCCAAGATTTCCATCAGCAACAACGCCTCTTGTTCTAACAGAATTCCATTCTTGTTCTATTTCTGCATCAACTTTCAAGTCGTTTACAATAGCATAAGAAATAGCATTTTTGTAATGTTCCAAATAATAAGCCATTGAAGGTAAAATATTATTCACATCAATACTACCTTCCTCTGAATATGCCAAAACAGGCTTCGCTCTATCATCAGCAGAAACAATATAATAGCCCTTATCTTCAATATTGAAAACATAAAGACAAGCATTACCATTGTCATCACTGATTGTTAAAACATGTTTTGAATTTTGAAAACCTCTTAACGACTGCATGTTATTTCTAACATATTTTTCACCGATGTTTTTCGCAGTATTAACATCTACATGCTTTGCAAACAATTGTCCTACAGACAATAAAATTACTAAAGTAACAAGTACAAATCTCTTCATTTGGAATATTTTTAATTATTTTTCTCTTATTTTTCAAATTATAAATTTAACATTCAATTATGAATTATGCATTATGAATTATGAATTGCATTAAGTTTTCTGTTTCTTCTTCTTTGCTGCTGGAAACAACACATTATTTAATATAAGTCGATAACCAGGAGAATTAGGATACATATCTAGTTCTGTTGGAGGGTCGCCTACGAGATGCTGGTAGTCTTCAGGGTCGTGACCGCCGTAGAAGGTGAAGAATCCGTTGCCGAAGTTGCCGTGTATGTATCTGTCTTCATTTAATGCAGCGTTGTCACCTAAAACGACAATACTCGGTTTTACGAATCTCTTGTCGAAAGCCGTTGTCTGTCCCATAAAACCTTTTATCAGTCTTTCGTGCGACTGCGTCAGCATTGTCGGCACAGGGTCCCATTTTGCAGAAAAATCAAAGAGAAGGAAATAATCATTATTTTCTTTCACCGACTTCGAACGATTTAAAGTCACATCGATATTAGAGACCTCATATTCCTGAGGATTTGTTGATATAGAGAAATCAGTAAAAGCGAAACAATTGTCGTAGTTAAGCTGTTGCTGCGCATTCGGTGTCATGCCGTCGCCGTCGAACATCACGTCGCAGATGTCGATACCGTCGGCGGCGAGTGCGATGTCGAAGCTATCCGGAGCCGAACACATCGAGAAGAGATAACCGCCGCCAGCGACGAAGTCGCGAATCTTTTTCACCACGGCAAGTTTCAGTTGCGACACTTTATCATATCCATGACGCAGTGCCGTCTCTTCCTGTTTCTTAACATCCTCCTGATACCATTCGTAATTACGATATCTCGCCCAGAACTTACCGTATTGTCCAGTAAAATCCTCGTGATGCATATGTAGCCAGTCGTAAGTAGGAAGAACACCTTCCATCACTTCATCATCATAAATAATATCGTAAGGAATTTCAGCATAAGTGAGAGCCATGGTCACAGCGTCGTCCCAAGGCAAAATGGTTTTTGGCGCATACACCGCAAGGCGAGGCACTTTCTGCAGTTTCATCTCGTCCATATTGACGTCAGGCACGGCGATTTCTGCGAGAATACCCTCAGCCTGAACATCAGCGATGACTTGAAAAGACACGTTACGCAGTTTACACTCGCGCTCGAACATATCATGATACGGAATGAGATAACTGCCGCCTTTATAATTAAGGAGCCAGCTTATCTCCACCTCGCGTTCCAATACCCAATACGCCACGCCATAAGCCTTCAGATGATTCGTCTGAGTCTCATCCATCGGAATGAGGATGTATGCCGCATTAAGTTTTGTTATCGAAAATAAAATCAATAATATAATTAATATGTATCTTTTCATTGATAAAAATTTCGTTTTGCAAAGATAAAAAAAGACAAAAGTCTAAAGACGAAAGAGAAAAGTTTTTTTAAAAGCTCCATAAAAAGGGCAAAGCGTTAACCATAAAAATAAATCTCATTTTATCGTATCTTTTGAATATTATTTTATTATTTTTGCGTTCAAGAAAAAAATTAATTTAATCATTCATTATATTATGGAAAATACAGAAAATTTAAAGAAGACCGTTTTTAACGAAATGCACCGTGAAATGGGTGCTAAGATGGTTCCTTTCGCAGGTTTTGACATGCCAGTTCAATTTGAAGGCGTTAACATCGAACACGAAACAGTTCGTAAAGGTGTTGGTGTTTTCGACGTATCACACATGGGTGAATTCCGCGCTAAAGGTCCTAAAGCTTTCGCTTTCGTACAACGTTGCACAACAAACGACGTAGCAGCTTTGACAGACGGTAAAGTTCAATATACATGCTTACCAAACGGCAAAGGCGGCATCGTTGACGATATGTTAGTCTACCGCGTTGCTGAAGATGAATACTTCATGGTTCCTAACGCAGCTAACATCGACAAAGACTGGGCATGGATGGCAGCAGTAGCAGAAGAAATGGGCATGGAACTCGGCGTTGAATTCATCAACGAAAGCGACCAATGGTCACAACTCGCAGTTCAAGGTCCTTTGGCACTCAAAGCTATGCAAAAGCTCACAGCAACAACTGTTGAAGATATGGAATATTACACATTCAAGATTTTAGAATTCGCTGGTGTAAAAGACGTTATCTTCTCAACAACAGGTTACACAGGTTCAGGCGGTTGCGAAATCTACATGCCAAACGATGCAGCTATTGAAATCTACAAGAAAGTTCTTGAAGCTGGCGCTGAATTCGGCATCAAACCTGCAGGTTTAGGTTCACGCGACACATTACGTCTTGAAATGGGATTCTGCTTATACGGCAACGACATCTGCGACACAACATCTCCAATCGAAGCTGGCTTGGCATGGATCACAAAATTCGTTGACGGCAACGACTTCATCGACAGAGAATACAACGAAAAACAAAAGACAGAAGGCGTCACACGTCAATTACGCGCTTTTGAAGTAACAGGCAAAGGTATCGCTCGTCACGGATACGAAATCTGCGACGCAGAAGGCAACGTAATCGGTGAAGTTACTTCAGGCACAATGGGACCATCTGTAAAGAAAGCTATCGGTATGGGTTATGTAGCAAAATCACACTGCAAATTCGGTAACGAAATCTTCATCAAAGTGAGAGAAAAACTCATCCCTGCAACAATCGTAAAACTTCCTTTCTACAAAGGAGAATAATACAAAAAATCAAATATTGCTAGAGGGCTCATTTTGAGTCCTCTTTTTTTTAGAAAAAAAGTCTGTTGTCCGTTGGCCGTTGTCCATTGTCTTTTTATATCTTTGCAAAAAAATCGCGATGGACCAAGCTTTATTCATATTAATATTAGGAACATTAGTATTTGCAGCACACTGGTTTGCAGAAATATTCAGCAAGAGAAGAATACCTGATGTATTGTTACTCATGTTCATCGGCATCATAATCGGGCCATTATTAAAACTCATTAATGCCGAAAACTTAAGCACAATAGGAAGCATTTTCGGACAGCTTACGCTTGTAATTCTTTTATTTGAAAGCGGCACCGAGTTATCGTTCAAGACCTTAGCCGATTCCATTAAAGATACGGTTACCTTAACGATAGTAAATTTCCTTTTCACATTTGTCGCAATCGGATTATTAGGCTGGCTTGTGTTGGGCATGAATCCAGGAATAAGTTTCATGTTAGGCGCGGCTTTAGGAGGCTCCTCTTCCGCAGTCGCGATTCCTTTGGTAAAGCAAATCAGCATTGGAGAAAAAAGCAAAACTATACTAATCCTAGAATCGGCGTTCAGCGCAATTTTATGTATCGTCGTGACATTGGCGATATTTGAATCATACAAATACGGAGAGTTCAGAATAGGAATAATTTTCGGACAAGTGTTTTCCTCGTTCTTACTAGCATCATTCATCGGAGTAATAGGTTCGATATTCTGGTCAATGGTTTTAGATAAAGTAAGAACTATCAACAACTCCATTTTCACCACGCCAGCATTCGTTTTCATCATATACGGCATCAACGAATTGTTAGGATACAGCGGCATCATTTCCGCACTTGCTTTCGGAATTGGACTAGCCAATATGGAAGTCATTCACGACAAATGGCTGAAGAAATTTTCCGATAGAAAACCGACCTTGCTCAACCCGATGGAAAAAACATTGTTCAGCGAGCTCGTATTCTTGATGAAAACATTCTTCTTTGTCTATGTCGGCATCTCGATAAAATTCGACAGTTTCATATCATTATTAATAGGGCTCGGCATTTCTTTTTTGATGATTATACTAAGAATGTGGGTTGTAAGAGTGTCATTACCATCAGACATAAGAGGCATCAGCAGAAAAGACAGAGCATTTTTATCCATGATGATACCAAGAGGATTGGCAGCGGCCGTACTCGCTACGATGATTTCCCAATCGCAGCTCGCAGGCTCGGAAAGAGTAAGCAACATTGTTTTCTCCGTGATATTCTTCACAATTATATTCACATCAGTGTTAGTCCCGTTACTTGAAAAATCAGTAAAATTCAGAAAGATATACACAAAGATAATCAGTTTTCCAAGCTTTAAAAAAGTTGAAGACGACTTTGAGGATTTCATCGAAGAAAACAAAAACTCAGAAACTATTCAGGAGAAATCACAAGACATCACCAGCTACAAATCAGCCATCAGTGAAGACGAAGACGTACCGAACATATTTTTGTAATTGAAAATTGAAAGTTGTTATTTGGCTATCAGCTGTCAGTTGTCTGCGTTCAGCATCATAGTTCACAGCTCTAAGCTCATAGCTCACAACTCAAAACCTTTAATATTATTTTAGTATAAATCAACGAGTTAAAACCAAAGAATATTATTTTTAAAATTTTATCAAAAAAAGTTTTTTCAAACGAAAAAAATAGTATCTTTGCAGTCCGAAAAGAAAGAAGTAAAAAGAAAAGATATGTATTTAACTGCAGAAAAGAAATCAGAATTTTTCAGTGCATACGGTAAAAATGCACAAGACACAGGTTCAGCAGAAGGACAAATTGCATTGTTCACTTTCAGAATCAAACATTTAACAGAACACATGAAGCAAAACAAGAAAGACGTTGCTACAATGCGTTCATTAGTTCGTCTCGTAGGTAAAAGAAGAAGACTTCTTGACTACTTAAAGAACAAGGATATCGAAAGATACCGTACTATCATCAAAGAATTAGGTATTAGAAAATAATAGCGTATCACGCGTGATAGCAAAAAAAAGGCAATGTAAGATTGCCTTTTTTTTGCGTATATTTTATTTTCATACCAGCAACTTATTAATAAATAACTAAAAAGACGAAAAAATGGGTCCTGAAGGAATCAAACAAACCATCCAACTCGGTAACGAAACAATCACCATAGAGACAGGTCGTTTAGCAAAACAAGCCGACGGTGCAGCTGTCGTAACATGCGGCAAGACAATGTTGTTAGCAACAGTTGTTTCAGCAAAAGACGCAAAAGACGATGTCGACTTCTTACCTCTCTCAGTCGATTATAAAGAAAAATACGCCGCTACAGGTAAATTCCCTGGCGGTTTCTTCAAACGCGAAGGTAAACCATCAGACTATGAAATCTTAATTTCTCGTTTAGTTGACAGAGCTTTAAGACCATTATTCCCAGACGATTATCATGCAGAAACACAAGTTCAGATTTCTCTCATTTCTGGTGAAGTAGGCGTATTGCCAGACGCATATGCAGCTCTCGCAGCATCAGCAGCTCTCGCAGTATCAGACATCCCATTCAATGGTCCTATCTCTGAAGTACGCGTAGCTTACATCAACGGAGAATATGTCATCAACCCAAAAGAAGAACAACTCAAAGACGCCGACCTCGAACTCATGGTCGCAGCTTCAATGAAAGACATCTGCATGGTTGAAGGCGAATCAAAAGAAGTTTCTGAAGAAGTTATGCTCAACGCTTTGAAAGCAGCTCACGACGCTATCAGAGTACACTGCCAAGCTCAAATCGAACTCGCATCAAAAGTTGAGAAAGCTCAAACAAAACGCGAATACTGCCACGAAAATAACGACGAAGCTTTAAGAGCTGACATGATGGAAAAATTATACAAACCATGTTACGACTTCGCTCTTACTGGCAACGCAAACAAACACGAACGCGAAGCTAACTTCGGCGCCATCCTCGACTCTTACCTCGCTAACTTCAGCGAAGAAGAACTCGCAGAAAAAGCATCTTTAGCAAAACGTTATTTCCACGACATACAACGCAAAGCTGTCCGCGACGCTATCTTAATCGAAAGAAAGAGATTAGACGGACGTAGATTAGACCAAATCCGTCCTATCTGGACAGAAGTCGACGTCCTCCCTTCAACACACGGTTCAGCTATCTTCACACGCGGTGAAACACAAGCTCTCGTAACAGTTACATTAGGAACAAAACTCGACGAGCAAACAATAGACGGAGCTGTTGTGACAGGAACATCAAACTTCATGTTACACTACAACTTCCCTAGCTTCGCTACAGGCGAATGCAAACCAAGCCGCGGCGTAAGCCGTCGTGAAATCGGTCACGGCAACCTCGCTGAAAGAGCTCTTAAATCAATGATTCCAGGCGAAGACGAAAATCCTTATACAATCCGCGTCGTTTCTGACATCTTAGAATCTAATGGTTCATCATCAATGGCATCAGTATGCGGTGGCACACTTGCTCTCCTCGACTCTGGCGTCAAGATGAAAAAACCTGTAGCTGGTATCGCAATGGGTCTCATCACAGATAATGAAACAGGCAAATACGCTGTTTTATCAGACATCTTAGGCGACGAAGACCACCTCGGTGACATGGACTTCAAAGTCACAGGTACAAAAGATGGTATCACAGCTTGCCAGATGGACATCAAAGTTGACGGTCTTTCATACGAAGTCCTCACTGAAGCTCTCGAACAAGCAAAAGCTGGTCGTATGCACATCCTCGGCGAAATGGCTAAGACAATCACAGAACCAAGAGAAGACTATAAAGAAAGCGTACCTCGCATTGAAAAGGTATGTATCCCTAAAGACTTCATCGGCGCTGTTATAGGACCTGGCGGTAAAGTCGTTCAAGAAATTCAAAAGGTTACTAACACTGTCATCGTCATCACAGAACAAGAAAACTGCGGTATCGTTGAAATCGCTTCTTCAAACAAAGAAGACCTCGAAGCTGCTAAGGCTAAAGTTCGCGCTATCGTAGCAGTTCCTGAAGTAGGTGAAGTATATCACGGCACAGTTAAGTCAATCATGGCATTCGGTGCTTTCGTTGAAATATTACCAGGCAAAGATGGTTTGTTACATATTTCAGAAGTAGAATGGAAACGTCTTGAAAACTTAGACGGCATCCTTAAAGAAGGTGACGAAGTTGACGTTAAACTCATCGAAATAGAACAAAAGACTGGCAAATTACGCCTTTCAAGAAAAGCCTTGTTGCCAAAACCAGAAGGTTACGTAGAAAAACCAGAACGTCCACGTAACGAAAATAAAGGCGACAAAAAAGGTGGCAAACCTGAACACAAAAACAAGAAATAAATAAAAGTGTAGAGTTTAGAGTTGAGAGTGTAGAGTGTAGAGTGTAGAGTGTTTATAGCTTCAAACTCTCAACTATAAACTACTTTAAACTCTCAACTATAAACTCTCAACTATAAACTTTCAACTAAATTTCAAATATGAGGCAGTTAAAAATTACCAAACAGGTTACAAACAGAGAGACCGCGTCTCTTGACAAGTATTTGCAAGAAATAGGTAAAGTTGAACTTATCACAGCTGACGAAGAAGTAGAATTGGCTCAGAGAATCAGACAAGGCGACAAAATCGCTCTCGAGAAACTCACCAAGGCTAACCTCCGTTTCGTTGTTTCCGTTTCTAAGCAATACCAAAATCAAGGATTAAGTCTTCCTGACCTTATCAATGAAGGTAATTTAGGTTTGATTAAAGCGGCACAACGCTTTGATGAAACAAGAGGCTTCAAATTTATCTCTTACGCTGTATGGTGGATCCGTCAATCTATCCTCCAAGCTTTGGCAGAACAATCACGTATAGTCCGTTTACCACTCAACAAAATCGGTTCTATCAACAAAATCAATAAGACATACGCCAAGTTGGAACAAGAGTTTGAACGCGAACCTAACGCAGAAGAAATCGCTGAAGCATTAGACATCACCGAAGCTGAAGTGAAAGAATCAATGAAGAACGCAGGCCGTCACGTATCAATGGACGCTCCTCTCGTTCAAGACGAAGACAATAACATGTATGACGTCTTGAAAAGCGATGAAGTTATCACTCCTGAGACTGAGCTCCTTTATGAATCATTAAGAAAAGAAATCGACCGCGCTATCGGCACATTGACTCAACGCGAAGCTGACGTCGTACGTCTCTACTTCGGTCTCAACGGAAGCCATCCAATGACACTCGAAGAAATAGGCGAGAAATTCGACCTCACACGCGAACGCGTAAGACAGATAAAAGAAAAAGCCATCAGACGCTTAAAACACACAAGCAGAAGCAAAATACTTAAGAGCTACCTTGGATAATTTAAAGTTGAAAATTGAAAATTAGCTCTTAGACTCATAGACTTAAAAATACGACTCAAGACCTCAAATTAATTTGAGGTCTTGTTTTTTATATCGACTTTTTAACTATATTTGTAAGACTCAAAAAATTACATTTATGAAAAAAATCTATACACTTTTAATCACCTTCATAATAGTAATAAACACTTATGCACAAGACTTAGGTGAACTAAATCCTAATTTCGGCACTAACGGCTCAATTACCTTTGATCCATCAGTAGCCCATGATAAGATGGAGAAACTACTGGTACAAAAAGACGGTAAAATAATAACAGTCGGTGGTGCCAGACTTGATGGAAGCAACTATTCTATATATGTGTCACGTCATAATACCGACGGAACATTAGACGAAACCTATGGTGAAAATGGCATCGCTTATTTCAAAGCAATACCTAATATATACATGAACTATGCCTTTGACGCCGCATTACATGAAGACAACAATCTCTTTATTACAGGCTACACATTCGATTACAATAACAACACAGGCTTCGTACTCTGTCTCGATGAAAACGGATTTGAAAACACGGAATTCGGCGAAAACGGTTTTGCTATCTCTGAATTCGGAGGAGGCATAGTCTATGACGCTATCGACATCGATAAAAAAGGACGTCCTATAGTGGCTGGTTATATTGAAGACCAAATCCTCGTAAGACGTTATAACACCAAAGGCAAACTTGATGCGACATTCGGTAAAGACGGAACTTCTATAATCACCTTAGACCCTACTCCTTTAGCTTACTGTTACGCATACGATGTCGTGGTTTTAGACAATGGCAAAATACTTATCACTGGACATAAGGTAACAGCTGACATGATATACACAGCTTACCTGTTAAGACTTAACACCAATGGAACTTTAGACAACACATTCGCTGACAATGGCGTTTTATATCTTGATGCTGGAAAACAGCCAAACTTCCCAGAATACGCCGTATCTATCAGCGTGCAAGCAGACGGAAAATATATTGTAGGCGGACATGACGACTTACCTTCTGGCAATTCAAACTTAATAAGATCTGAAGCTTTCATCACTCGCGTCAATACAAACGGAACAATTGATGAGACTTTCGGAACAAACGGAATTGTAAGATTCGAACCTTTCGAAGGTGAAGGCTGCACCAACACAACAGCGTCTGTATTAGCAACAGAAGACGGACAAATTTTTGGCACCATCTATTCTTATAATGCCAATTCAATAGCCAGCCGCGCTTACATTTATAACCTCGATGCCAATGGCAATCTTAAAGAAGATTTCGCAGGCTCTGGAATCATGGCATTACCTAAAATCGATGAGGAAGAAGTAACTATCACCACCAAATCATTGGCACTAAAAGATAATAACAACCTTTTAGTTGGTGGATATGTTGCTTTAGACTATACCTCAGCACTAAAAATATTCATATCAGACATAAATATCGACGTAAATGGTGAAAAACCAAACCCTGAAGAACCAGAAACTCCAAGCGAAAGCATCGAAGAACACACTTCTTCTCTCCTGCTCTATCCAAATCCAATTAACGATAGACTTTATATTGAGACTGAAGTTGAAGTCGAGGAAGTTGTCATTTATGATGTTTATGGAAGACGCCAAGAGCTATCAGCGGTCAGCTGTCAGCCATCAGTTATTGAGGTTTCTAATTTGAAGAGCGGCGTTTATTTTGTGAAGGTTGTTACAAGTGAAGGAGAAGCTGTTAAGAGAATTGTTAAGAAATAATTCATAATTCATAATTCATAATTAAGTCTGTTGGCTGTTGAACTCTGACTCATTGACTTATTGACTCTTAAAAATGAAAAAAACTCTATTATCAATAATATTCCTATTAAGCTTGCTTACAGTAAAATCGCAAGATAATCTCGTTGTTACCATCGACGGAACTGTAGGTGAATTGAGAACTACGACAAGTAAAAACGTCCCTGTTTTCTGTGCCAACAACTGGGCGATATCGCAACAATTCTACACAGCCGAAGAAATATGCAAAGCACATGGCACAATTGAAAGCATAGCATTCAAGACTGCGGAAGTGACAGAAGAAGCTGAAAAATATCCGTTTACTCGCAATCTTATTGTCTATATCATCAACACAGAAGAATATGCTTTCGCGGGCAACACCATGAAGAGAATGACGGAACAAGACCAAGTGTTTTCCGGCGAAGTAGAATTCACTTATAATTCATGGGTTACAATAGATATTGAAGACTTTGAATATAGCGGCAAAAACATTTTGATATGTGTCAACGACATTTCAGGAACAAATGTCTCTCAAGGCATAACATTCGACGCATTCGTAGGACCAGCCATGATTGGCGAAAACAACGCATACAGAGCTTTGTACAAGAGAAGCATCAGCGGTGCATTTGACGCAACGACAACAATATCAGGTGCTTCAACGATACTCGACACTCCTGTTCCTTGCGTGCGACTTACATTCAAAGAAGGAACTACAGGAGAATATCTCGATCCTGCTCAGCCTATAAATTTCACTGCGACAGCGTTGAACGAGTCGGAAATCTTATTAGAATGGACCGGCGATGCAAACACATCAAGTTACGACATTTACGAAAATGCAGAAATCTTAGGCAATACCACAGAGACATCTTTTGTTGTAAAAAATTTATCACTTGGTTGGCATTGCTTTAAAATCTTCGGTGTTAATGGAGTAAAAAGGTCAGAGCCTTCTGAATTACAATGCGTTGAACTTATTAAAGGGCCAGAGGAACCAGAGGGACCAGAGGGGCCAGAAGGGCCAGAGGAGCCAGAGGGACCAGAGGGGCCAGAGGGACCAGAAGTTCCTAATGAAAGCATAGAAGAATTGACATCATCGCTTCTGCTCTATCCTAATCCGGTGAACGACAGACTTTATATCGAGGCCCTGACTCTGACACAGACTCTGACTCTGACCATTGAAATTTATGATATTTATGGAAGACGCCAAGAGCTATCAGCTGTCAGCTGTCAGCTATCAGCTATTGATGTTTCTAATTTGAAAAGCGGGGTTTATTTTGTTATGATAAAGACAAATGACGGCGTTGTAACGAGAAGAATTGTCAAGCAGTGAACCATGAGTAATTGAAAATTGAAAATTGAAAGCTGAAAATTGAAAGTTGAAAATTAGCATTCGGCTATCAGCAGTCAGCAGTCAGTGTCTGAGTTCAAGGTTCTTAGTTCAAAAAAAAATTCCTAACTCCTAACTTAAAAAACTTGTGGTCTTGTAGTCTTGTAGTCTTAAAAAAAATAATTCCCAACTCCTAACTCCTAACTCCTAATTATTATTATATTTGCAGAAACGTAAAAAAACAACGTCATGCAAAAGATAATATCCCCTTCCCTATTGTCAGCCGATTTCTTACATCTCGCTGACGACATTAAAATGCTTAATGAAAGTCAAGCAGATTGGTATCACCTCGACATTATGGACGGCGTATTCGTGCCAAACATTTCTTATGGCATTCCTGTCGTTCAAGCTATCAGTAAAATGGCGACAAAACCTCTCGATGTTCACCTCATGATCGTCGACCCAGACAGATATTTCGAAGCATTTAAAGAAGCAGGCGCAAGCATAATAACATTTCATTATGAAGCATCTACTCACGTTCATCGTTCTATACAGAAGATAAAGTCACTCGGCATCAAGGCTGGCGTAGTTCTTAACCCACACACTCCGGTGTCAGTATTGGAAGACGTTTTGGGCGATTTAGACCTCGTTTTGCTCATGTCGGTGAACCCAGGCTTCGGTGGACAAAAATTCATTGAACGCACATATTCTAAGGTAGAAAAACTACGCGACATGATCGACAGAAACGGATACAACACGCTCATCGAAGTAGACGGCGGCGTCAACACAGAGAACGCCTCTAAGTTGTTCGCGGCAGGCGCCAATGCACTCGTAGCAGGCAACGCAGTATTCAAATCTGAAGACCCAAAGAAAACTATTGAACTTTTAAAATTATAAATCGACATAAAATCAAATAGATATGAACGAATGTGTTTTAAGTCTTAAACCAGAATGCGTATGGAAAGAATTCCACGCTATTTTGGCAGTGCCACGTCCTTCAAAGAAAGAAGGCAAAATGGTTGAATATCTTATCAACTGGGCAAAAGAACATAAAGTAGAATATATTGTTGAAGAATGCGGCAACGTCATCATGAAGGCTCCAGCAACACCAGGATTCGAAGACCGCAAGACTATCATCTTACAAGCTCATACCGATATGGTATGCGAGAAAAACAGCGACAAGGTACACGACTTTGAAAACGACCCTATCGAAGCTGTCATCAAAGGCGAATGGCTCCACGCTAACGGAACGACATTAGGTGCTGACGACGGTATCGGCGTAGCAGCAGCACTCGCTGTCATCGCTGACCCAACAGTACAACACGGTCCTATCGAATGTATCTTCACCGTTGACGAAGAGACAGGTCTCACAGGAGCAGAAAAACTCGACCCTAAAGACTTCAGCGGCCGTATCTTATTGAACCTCGACTCTGAAGACGAAGGCGAAATCTTCATCGGATGCGCCGGCGGCATGGACACCATCATCAAGGTTTACTACAGAATGGAACCAGCACCAAGAAGAAACGTCGCTTATAAAATTATGGTAAGCGGTCTTAAAGGCGGTCACTCAGGCGACGACATCAACAAGAACCTAGCTAACGCCAACAAACTGTTAACCCGTATCTTATGGCAAGGCGCAAACGAATTCGACCTTAGAATATACGACATCCAAGGCGGTAACTTACGCAACGCTATCGCTCGTGAAGCTATGGCAGTCGCTTTCGTTCCAGAAGAATTCCAAGCAGAGTTCGAAGAATTCGTTAAGGTAATGGAAGAAAACTTCCGCAGAGAATATCAAGTGACAGAACCAGGTCTCAGCGTTAAAGCTGTCATCGAAGAAACACAGCCAGAACTCGTCATCGACGAAATGACACAGTTCGACTTGTTGAACGCACTCTACGCTTGTCCTCACGGCGTCATCGCTATGTCACAGACAATTCCTAACTTCGTAGAGACATCAACAAACTTAGCATCTGTCAAGAAAAAAGAAGGATTCTTCTTCATCCAGACATCACAACGTAGTTCTATTGAATCTTCAAAAGAAGACGTCGCTAATATGGTAGAAGCTGTCTTCAACCTCGCTAATGCAGAAGTCTTGCACACAGACGGTTACCCAGGCTGGACACCAAACCCAGACTCAGAGATTCGCAAGGTCGCTGAAGAATGCTACAAAAACCGTTTCGGCGTAGAACCTAAAGTAAAGGCTATCCACGCAGGTTTGGAATGCGGCTTGGTCGGCGATAAAATCGCTGGTATGGACATGATTTCATTTGGTCCTACCCTCCGCGGCGTCCACTCACCAGACGAAAGAATTGAAATCCCTACAGTACAGAAATTCTGGGACTTCTTGAAAGATATTTTAGTTAATGCACCAAGAAGTTGAGAGTGTTGGGTGTAGAGTGTAGAGTGTAGAGTGTAGAGTGTAGAGTTGAGAGTGTAGGGTTGAGAGCAGTTCATCTCATACACTCTAAACTCTAAACTCTAAACTCTAAACTACTTTAAACTATAAACTATAAACTATAAACTATAAACTTTATTAAAATGAGCATAAGAAATTTAGAACCTAAAGGATTGTGGGAAAGCTTCTATGAATTGACACAGATTCCACGTCCTTCAAAAAAAGAAGAGAAAGTAGTTGCTTTCTTAAAAGAATTCGGAGAAAAATTAGGTCTTGAGACCATAGTAGATAAAGTCGGCAATGTCATCATCCGCAAGCCAGCAACACCAGGTTACGAAGACCGCATGGGCGTTGTATTGCAAGCACACGTCGACATGGTTCCACAGAAGAACTCAGACAAAGTACACGACTTTGAAAAAGACCCTATTGAAACACGCATCGTTGACGGTTGGGTAAAAGCTAACGGCACAACATTAGGTGCAGACAATGGCGTTGGTGCAGCAGCAGCAATGGCAGTATTGAAAGACAACACTTTGGTTCACGGCCCTATCGAAGTCCTCTTCACTGTTGACGAAGAAACAGGCATGACAGGTGCTAACGCATTAGAACCAGGCGTTTTAAAAGGCGACATCCTCATCAACACCGACTCAGAAACAGAAGGCGAACTTTATGTCGGTTGTGCAGGCGGCATCGACACATGCGGTTACTTCACACCTAAATTCGAAGAAGTTCCAGCAGGTTCAAAAGCATTCCAATTCATCGTTAAAGGATTAAAAGGCGGTCACTCAGGCATGGACATCATCTTAGGTCGTGCAAACGCTAACAAAGTGATGAACGCTTTATTATTGAAAGCTACAGAAAAATTCAATGCAAGAGTTGCTGACATCCAAGGCGGCAGCTTACGTAACGCTATCCCACGCGAATCATTCGTGACAGTGACAGTTCCAGAAAACAAGGCAGAAGAATTAGTAGCTTACGTAGCAGAATTCGAAGCAGTTGTCAAAGAACAATTCGCTGCTGTTGAACCAGAAATGAGCATCACAATCGTTCCTGCTGAAATGCCAGCTAAAGTCATCGACAAACAAACTATCGCTAACTTGATCGAAGCAGTCGCTAAATATCCTAACGGCGTCATCGCTATGTCAAAAGACTTCGAAGGCACAGTTGAAACATCTTCAAACTTGGCTATCGTAAAATTGACTGATGGTCAAATCATGACAGCATCATTACAACGCAGCTTGGTCGACGCAAGCAAAGACGAACTCGCAGCAGAAATGCGCAAGGTATTGGAAAGCTGTGGCGCAAGAGCTGAGTCAACAGGTTCATATCCAGGATGGAAACCAAACATCAACTCTATCATATACAACACAATGAAGAAAGTATATGAAGAAAAATACGGCAAGACACCAAAGACAATGGTTATCCACGCAGGTTTGGAATGCGGTATCTTAGGTTCAAAATATCCTAACTGGGATATGGTTTCATTCGGACCAACCTTGGTATTCCCTCACTCACCTGACGAAGCACTCAAAATCGACACAGTGCCATTGTTCTGGGAATTCTTGACAGAGACATTGAAAAATGTTCCAGTGAAATAAGACCACAAGTCAATAAGTCAATAAGACTATAAGTAGAGACGCATCATAATGCGTCTCTATTTTTTATATCGTTTTTTCGCAAAAAATATTGACAAATATGTTAATATAAAAGAATTAGCAAAGTAATATTTATCTAAATCATTGAATTATAACGAAATAAATATTATTATTTTTTTTCATAAAATATTTTTTCTTTAAGATTTTTTTACTACTTTTGCAACTCAAAATAAAAGGAAAAATTAAGAAAAAAAATACATAAGACAATGAAACGCACATTTCAACCATCAAACAGAAAACGCAGAAACAAACACGGCTTCAGATCAAGAATGTCAACAGCCAATGGTCGTAAAGTTTTAAAAGCACGTCGTGCTAAAGGCAGAAAGAAACTCACAGTTTCTGACGAATATTAATTCTGCGAGGCCGTACCTAATAAGATTATTTAAGGTTAAAAAATCCGATCAAACAATTTGGTCGGATTTTTTATTTGTGTCTTCAATCTGAAGCATCATATCAGGAAACTTGTAAGTAGAAGCCTTCGTAATGCTCTTATTCAACTCGTATCCTATCAAAATCAAAATGCAATTGAAATAAATCCAAATCACGAAGATAATCAAACCTCCAATAGAACCATAAAGAAGGTTGTAAGTAGAAATATTGGAAATATAAAAATTAAACAACATCGTTCCAACAATAAACAATCCCGTAAATAAAAGAGAACCTGGAGTAATAAGCTTGAATCTCTTGCTACGCGGATTACCAAAGTGATAAAGCAACGACATCGCGACTATCAAAGCGAAAATCACAATCAACCAACGTAGCAGGTTTATCATGAAAACAGTAAAGCCGCTATAGATATGCATCTTGACAAAAAGCAACGGCAACAACCTCTGTCCTACTGTTATCAAAACTATTGATATAAGTAGCAACAATACAAACATCAACATCACCAAAATAGAATATACTTGCAACTTGACAAACGATATCTGTCCGAATTCCTTATCGCCCATATTAAAACCTCTAAAGAAAGAACTCACCGCGCTGGTGCTGAAATAAAACGCCAACAAAAGACCGATTGACATAAGTCCGCCGTGTTCTATCGACATAATTTGTGTTATCGTTGAAGAAACACTTTCGTAAGTTCCAGGAGGCAATATTGTTTGCAATGCTTCTAACACATTGGCGGTCACGTCTTGAAGAGGGAAATATGGTATTAAAGTAAATAAAAACAGTATTGTAGGGAAAAGTGCTAGGAACACATAAAACGCCACCGCAGCAGCACGGTCGATGAGATTAACCTTAGTGAATCCTCTGATAAAATAAACCAACACATCATATAAAGGCACGCCTTCAAATCCAGGAATGACAACCATTCTCAACACAGACTTAACACGTCCGATTAAATTATCTATATAATTCTTTACCTTAGCAAATCTCAATTTCATATCACTTCAATAATTGTGAAACAATAATTCCCAGATAGTTACCTACAGCATAACCAATAACGCCAACAGTAATTCCTGTAATGATAACCTTCTTATTCTTCATGTTTTCCGCTATCATCGGAACAAACAAAGGAGAATTAATCAAGGCAACTGATGTTATCACCATAGTATCGGAATCGACTTTAAATATTTTTGATAATATTATTGACAACACCAGAGAACAGAATATCACGAAAGCTATATATGCGATGATGTTTGCACCTGCACGATAATCTATCGCCGTGACATCGACCATAGTCGCAACGACGAGACTGAATATCAAGACAAGATACATTCCTGCGTCGTAGCTCTTCTCCATCTTTCTTACAAAAGGTAAGAACGAAGCTGCGATAGACAATGTCGTCATAGTCAAAATAAGAATCAACATATTGTCAACCTTCCCTGAGATAATAATACTCACGCCCATGCCTACACCTACTATTAATACTGCAAGACCCAATGCGCCTAATGTTTTAAGGAAATGTTTTCTGGTAAAAATGCCACTGTAACCATTTTCAAGTTGCTGAGTCGCTGAGTTGCTGAGTTGCTGAGACTTTCCACTAACTGTGTTCTCTTCTTGGCGTCTTGATGTCTTGGCGTCTTGTGGTCTTAAAAAAAGACGAAAGACTTTTATACCAAACGACATCAAAAATACTAGATAGACAAAACTTATAATCATGTCGAATGTATGGACGAAGATATAAGTCTCGGCATCAACGTTAAGAGCTATTTTCAGACTTGCGAGATTCGGCGTTCCGCCAGTGTAAACCCCGACTAAAAGTCCCGCTATTTTTTCAAAACCCGTCTGATTATCATTAAAGAGATAGAAACCAATAACATCGACGACTATAACAGAAACGAGGCCTATACAAAGAGCGATGATTGCATTTTTCAGTTTCCAGTTTTTAAAATCACACCCGAAGAGAATCATCGGGAACGCAAGCAGAATCATCACGCTCGTAAGAGCATCCTGAATGCCATGCAATTGTTCTCCTAAGCCTAAAGGAAAAACAACGAGATTTGAAATAAGAATACCGACTATATAAAGTAATAATATCTCGCCTATCTTATTCATTACCGGCGACTTCCTGCACAGATAAATTATCAGAGAAGGAAATGTAAAATAAAATAAAAGCGATAAAAATTGTATCATAAAAATATTTTTTGCGAAGATAGTAAAAAAGTCGATAAGTCTATGTGTCAATAAGTCTATGAGTTTTTTAATAGTTAACAAATAAATATAACATTCGTCAAACAAAATTTCAAAAAAACAATTATATTTGTTGAAGAAATAATTGTTAATTTAACAGATGGAACATCGAATATCACACGAAGGTATAATTACTAGAATTGACGACAATAATGTTGAAGTCCAGATTTTATCGAAGAGTGCGTGTGCGTCGTGCAACATCAAAGGCGCGTGCAATATGTCGGAGATGAAGGAAAAAATCATCGTCATTCCACGTCCTAAAGACAAAGATTTTTCCGTAGGACAAAACGTAAATATAAGTATGGGGTTAGGACAAGCAAACAAGGCTGTTATCTTCGCATATGTCATTCCAACCATCATATTATTTTCTATGATATTCATTTTAAATCACTTTAAAATTGAAGAAGGAATAAACGCTTTGATTTCAATCGGCTCATTGATTCCATATTACCTTATTTTATTTCTTTTCAGAGATAAAATAAAGCGTAAATTTGAGTACGAAATTCATTAAAAAATATGTAATTTCTAAGAATTAATTGTTATTTTTGCGATAACTATATTTTAAGCTATCAGCGTTTAGTTTTCAGCAATTTGACTGACGACTGACGGCTAAAGGCAGAAAGCTTAAATCAATATTAAACATTAAAAAACATCATTGTGAACGACATTTTACTCTATTCTCTCATTGTACTAGGAGTCTTGGGAGGCATTTTAGCGGTTATTTTGTACATAGTCGCACAGAAGTTCAAGGTAGAAGAAAATCCATTGATTGACGAAGTAGAAGCCAGTCTTTCTGGAGCAAATTGCGGCGGATGCGGTTTCGCTGGTTGTCGTGCTTTTGCCGAAGCATGCGTTAAGTCAGCACACGACAAGAACAATCTGAGCGGATTAAATTGTACAAGTTCAGACATGTCGAAAGTAGCAGCAGTATTAGGTCTTACTGTAGAAGTTGCGGAGCCTACTATTGCTGTTGTTCGTTGTAACGGCACATGCGAGAACGCTCCAAAGAAGACACATTATGAGGGAGCAGACATCTGTGCATTTGCGCATACGTTATACGCTGGAGGCAGCGGTTGTCCAAACGCATGTCTCGGTCTCGGCGACTGCGTGAAGAAATGTGCGTTCGATGCAATACATATCGACAAGGAAAAAGGCATAGCCGTCGTTGACGAAGACAAATGCGTCGGTTGCGGAACATGTACAAAGGCTTGTCCTAGAGGCATCATCGAAATACGTCCTAAAGGCAAGAACAACCGCCGAGTTTATGTCGACTGTGTCAATACAGAGAAAGGTGCGATTACGATGAAGAATTGTAAAGTAGGTTGCATCGGATGCCAGAAATGTCTCAAGGAATGTCCTTTCGAAGCTATTGAGATGCGTGGCACATTAGCATATATCAATGCGGACAAATGCAAACTCTGTCGCAAGTGCGTCGACGTTTGTCCAAGAGGAAGCATCGCTGCGGTCAACTTCCCTCCTCGCAAACCAAAAGTAGAAGTAACAGAATCAGTTAATAACGAAAGTAAAGAATAAGCGTATGAATCCAAAGAAAACATTTCCTAAAGGTGGCGTTCATCCTGAAGAAAACAAACTTTCGTCAGACCAACCTATAATAACATTCCCTATTCCAAAGCAGGTCATCATTCCGTTAGGACAATGTCTTGGTGCGCCAGCAGAAGCCATCGTGAAGAAAGGCGATGAGGTGAAAGTCGGACAGCTCATCGGAACAGCAAAAGGCTTTATCTCAGCCAACGTACACTCATCGGTAAGCGGGAAAGTCACTAAAGTCGATGAGATAATGGACCACACTGGTTATCGCAAGCCTGCCATTTTCATCGACGTTGAAGGCGACGAATGGCTAGAAGGCATCGACACTAGCGATAAATTAGTCGGCGAGATAACATTATCACGCGAAGAAATAATAAACAGAGTCAAAGACCACGGCATCGTCGGTATGGGCGGTGCGACATTCCCAACAAATGTCAAGCTCTCGATACCAAAAGACAAGAAAGCCGAGTTCGTAGTCATAAACGCCGCAGAATGTGAGCCTTACCTCACATGCGACAACAGACTTCTTCTTGAAAAACCTAACGAATTCTTAGTAGGCGTAAAAATCTTGATGAAAGCCGTCGACGCTCCAAAAGCTATCATCGGCATTGAAGTAAATAAGATTGAAGCAGCCAAGTTATTAGACAAGATAATAAAAGGCGACGAATATTTCGCAGGCATCGAAGTACAGCCATTGAAGACCAAATATCCACAAGGCGGCGAGAAACAACTCATCAAAGCTTGTACAGGACGAGAAGTACCATCAGGAAAACTTCCAATTGAGACAGGCTGCGTGGTTGTCAACGTCGCTTCCACTTACGCGATTTATGAAGCCGTACAAAAGAACAAACCTCTTGTATCGAGAGTCGTCACTGTCACCGGCAAATCCGTCAAAAAACCATCTAACTTCTTGGTCAGAATAGGAACATCATCAACGGAACTCATCGAAGCCGCTGGCGGACTTCCAGAAAACATCACCAATATCATCAACGGCGGACCTATGATGGGCAAGTCGGTATCTGTCAGCGAGTTCCCTGTCATAAAAGGAACATCAGGCATTTTAATGATGACCGACAATGAAGCTCAGCCACGACAAGTAAGCAACTGTTTGCGTTGTGGCAAATGCGTCAGCGCATGCCCTATGGGATTAGAGCCTTACCTCCTCAGCCGTCTATCAAAGAAAAATATGTTTGAAGACACAGAATCCAACAACATCATGGATTGCATCGAATGTGGCTCTTGCGAGTTCACATGCCCAGCAAACATTCCATTGTTGGACTACATCCGTTATGGCAAGAATAAAACAGGACAAATAATTCGTTCACGTAATCAGAAATAAAAGATGAATAACTATTTAATATCAGGCTCGCCTCACGTTCACGGAGGAGAAAGCACCAAGAAAATAATGTACAGCGTCATCATCGCCTTGATGCCAGCTTACTTTATTTCCATTTACTACTTCGGATTTGATGCAGCGCGCGTAACATTTATATCAGTATTAGCCTGCGTCTTAACAGAACGGCTCATCCAGAAATTCCTCATCAAAGGACCTTGCACCATAGCTGACGGTTCTGCGATAATAACAGGTATCTTATTGGCATTCAACTTGCCATCAAACATTCCAGCATGGATGATTATCGTAGGTTCGATCGTCGCTATCGGCATCGGCAAAATGTCGTTCGGCGGATTGGGCAACAACCCATTCAACCCAGCATTGGTAGGACGTGTCTTTATGCTCATCTCCTTCCCTGTCGCAATGACAACATGGCCAACGCCAAATCCAATATTCAATAGTGAAGTATTAGACGCCGTAACAGGTCCAACATTATTAGGCCATATCAAAGAAGGCCTCTCTCAAGGAATAGCAGCCAACGACTTAATAATTTATGAAGACATAAAAGGATTCATCTACAGCGGCTCTCTTGGTGAAATAAGTTCTATCGCCATCATCATCGGCGGTCTTTTCTTGATATTCAGAAAAGTCATCGACTGGCAGACACCTGTCACCATCATTGCAACAGTAGCAGCTATCTCAACAGTATGCTGGTTCATCGACCCTGTTCAATTTGTCAATCCATTGATACATATCTTCGGTGGCGGCTTGATGCTCGGCGCTTTCTTCATGGCAACAGATATGGCGACATCACCAATGACGATGAAAGGTAAAGTAATATTCGCCATCGGCGTAGGAGCATTGACAATCATAATCCGTTTGTGGGGAGCATATCCAGAAGGCATGTCATTCGCAATCTTAATCATGAACGCTTTCGTTCCTTTAATCAATAAAGCTTGTAAACCAAAACGTTTCGGCAAACCTGTAAAAAAATAAAGTCATGGCAGCAAAGAAAGATACATTATTAAATATGTTCGTCGCATTATTCGTGATATGTATAGTGGCAGGCGGAGTTTTAGGAATAGTATTTAACGCGACAAAAGACCCTATCGCAGCAGCAGAAAACGCGAAGAGAACAGCGGCTATCAAAAACGTACTTCCTGAGTTCAAGACATTAAAAACTGTCAATGTAAAATCTGCTATGGAAGACGCTGAGATTCCTTTCCATCTCGCTTACGATGCAGACAACAACTTCATCGGCGCTGCTATAGAGACATTCACCAACAAAGGATTCAGCGGCAACATCTCATTGATGGTCGGCATCCTCGCTGACGGAACTATCAAAAACATCTCGGTATTACAACACGCAGAGACACCTGGCTTAGGTTCTAAGATGGAAGAAGAAACTTTCAAAGGACAATTCTGCGACAAGAACCCAGCTTCTTTCAACTTCAGCGTTAAGAAAGACGGCGGCGACGTCGATGCCATCACAGCAGCGACCATCAGCTCAAGAGCATTCTGCGACGCAGTAAACCGCGCATTATCAACATTTGAAAACAATAAAGGAGGATTTTAATTATGAACTGGAATAACTTAACAAAAGGATTCTTCAAAGAAAATCCGGTATTCGTCCTTCTCCTCGGTTGCTGCCCTACCCTTGCGACAACAACCAGCGCCATCAACGGACTCTCCATGGGTTTGGCAACGACATTCGTTTTGATTTTGTCAAATATGTGTATCTCATTGTTAAAGAATTTCATCCCTAACAAAGTACACATCCCTTGTTATATTGTCGTCATCGCATCATTCGTGACAGTGTTACAGCTTTTGATGCAGGCATATCTCCCAAGCATTTATGAGACTCTCGGTCTTTTCATCCCGCTCATCGTCGTTAACTGTATCGTACTCGGACGTGCAGAAGCCTTCGCTTGCAAGAACGGCATAGGCGCATCAGCCATCGACGGCATCAGCATGGGTTTAGGATATTCTATGGCGCTCACCATCTTAGGTTCTATCCGTGAGATATTAGGCAGCGGCTCTATCTTCGGATGGAAGTTCATCGGCGGCGACGCCATCTTGGTATTCGTCCTCGCTCCAGGTGCTTTCATCGCTATGGGTTATCTCATCGCCATCATGAACAGACTTTTAAAGAAATAAATAAGTTATTGACAATTAAAGATA
The DNA here is from genome assembly GCA_045657145.1 of Bacteroidales bacterium. Lineage (GTDB taxonomy): Bacteria > Bacteroidota > Bacteroidia > Bacteroidales > F082 > Limimorpha. The sequence goes on from JAZOSK010000114.1 coordinate 39,833, forward strand.
TTAAGATATGGAATACTTACTTATATTTATCTCGGCAATATTCGTCAACAATATCGTTTTGACACAGTTCCTTGGCATCTGCCCTTTCCTCGGCGTCTCCAAGAAAATATCGACCTC
>JAZOSK010000115.1:0-28403 GCA_045657145.1 Bacteroidales bacterium
TTTCCGGCAATGTTAACAGAGGCAGGAATTGTCACGTCAGTTTTTGTAGAAGACATTGTAGTGCAGTACACCACGCATTCTGCAGGTTCAAGGCTTGTTGCTAAAAATTTCAATGAATAGTTTCCATAATTGACGGTAGTGTTGTCGCCAATGTGTTGTGCAAATAATCCCATTGTTGAGATCATCAATGCAATGAAAAGTAAAAGTTTTTTCATATACTTATTTTTTAATTATTTGCTATAAGATATAAGCTTTAATCTCAAAACATCAGAATACCAAATGTTTAGAAATTTAAAAACAAAATTTCAAGTGTAGTGAATATAAGGAAGTTAGTTTAGTATGGACGTGTTATTTGCGTCCGTTTACACGATAGCTATCAGCAAGCAAATATATGAATAAATATGTATATGACAAGTGAAAAATGAGTTTTTTTAATCCTCATTTTTCACTGTTTCAACCACGATTTCAGCGATGTCTCTTACCTTGACTGGAGCTAGTCTCGCGAATGTTTTTAAGCATAAAGGACAAGCAGTTACGATTTCGTCTGGAGTGTTATGCATCAGGTCTTTAATAGAGCTCTTTGTGATTTCGTCCCGCTCTTCTAGTGTCATGGTCAGACTTCCGATGCTACCTCCGCAACAGACTGCCATGTCTTTGTCGGATTTTCCCGGCGTCAACAAACCAATATTGTCGATGATATTACGCGGCTCGTCGTAAATGCTAAAGGCGCGTCCTAACTCGCAAGGGTCGTGATAGACATAACGCTTGTCGTTTCTGTCGATGTCTAACTTATCGTTTTCAATCAGTTCGTTGATGTATTGAGTGTGATGTAAAATCTCGATGTCTTCAAGTTGATATTCTTCTTTGAAAACCTTATAACAGATAGGGCAGGAAAGGACTAGTCTCTTCGCTCCAGAGTTCTTTATCAATTCTGTGTTTTTATCTATCAATGCTTTAGCTTCATTTACCTTGCCAGTGAGCATCATAGGACGTCCGCAGCAGATGCTACCGTCCGCGTCAAGGAATTCGTAATTCTCTTTTGCAATCTCGAAAATCTTCTTCATCGAACGTGTGATGGTCGGAGTGAGATGCGACATGCAACCAGCGAAATAGAGAGTTGCTGAGTTGTTGAGTTGCTGAGTTGCTGAGCTGCTGAGTTGTTGAGTTGTTGAGTTGCTGAGTTGCTGAGTTGTTGAGCTTGTCGAAGTGCCGATGTTTTTGCTTTCGACAGGCTCAGGCACCAAAGCTTGTGGTCTTGTAGTCTTGTAGTCTTGTAGACTTTTTAAATACTCAAAATCCGACTTAATCTTGTAATAGGTCTTGTTGCGTTGAGCTATCTTGATGTTCAGGGATTCAATTCCTAAAGGACAAACCTCGATGCATTTTCCGCACATCAGACATTTCTCGGTCATGGCTTTGACGTCTCTTCTTCTTTTCCCTTTTCTGATGTTACGGATGAAATAAACTGCAGTGTTTTTGTAGTTGTCTTTCACTTCACTCATGGGGCAGACGTCGATGCAGAGTCCGCAGCTCGGACATGAATATATCTCTGCTAAAGCGTAGCCTTTGCGAGGTTCCGTCGTCTTCAAGCCTGCGTTGCGAAGCAATATCAAAAGGGCTTCCGCTGGTATGTGCATATATCGTGAGAATGGCAACAATGTCATGAAGATGGCCAAGTCGATGGAATATAACCACCAGAAAACCATGCTTAATGTCTCGTTGTAATTACCTCCGAACAATAATTCAAATCCGAGGTATTTTGTCAGGAACGAGCCTCCTGCGATGTTGGCTATCGATGATTCTGCCAAGAAACGTAATGGGAAAATAGTCCATAATGACAAACGCACCAAGTCTTCTTTTATGCCGAATTTGGTGACACGTTTCAATCCCACTTTTCTAGGTTTTTTCTTCTTGACAGCTGCGATGAAAATGCCGCTTATTATCATCAACAAGAAGAAATCCATCAGGAAGCTGAATATCTGCGCTTTGAGACTTAGGTCTTCAATTGCGAAGTAACGGAAGAAAATCGGGAGGTATAAGTTAGACATCAATTTTGGCATGAAAGGAACTTCCAATCCTCTTAATGGTGAAAACGCGACGCTTTCAAAATGTCCGACGATGATAATCATGAACCATCCTAAAGCGATGGACATATGCATATATCCGAGGAGCGGCTTGCGTTTCCATATCTTTGTGTGAAGTAGACAGTCGTTGACGAGGTCTCTGAAGTTTTTCAATGCCGTTTTTGGATAGATGAGCGAGCGTAAGAACTTGCGTCGGTCTTCTTTAGGGAGTTGAAAAACAATGCGTATCATGCCGATGAGACAATATAAAAGCACGAATGTCATGCTTATAACGAAAGGCAATACGAATGGGTCGAATATTGGTCTCATATATTTTGTTCGTTATAAATTCTTGTTATTGAAAGTAATATGTTTCTAGTGTTGATGCCGCGGCTACATACTAACATGCATTTTCCACACATCATGCATTTCTTGACTTTCTCCACGGCTTCTTTTTCCTTGCCGCGTTGCAACATCAGGATTATCTGTCGGAAGCTGACGTCGGTGAACTTGCCCGCTGTGCAAGTCGCGGTGCATAATCCGCAAGCCATGCAAGTCTTGATGTCTGGATTTAATGCTTCCAACTTGTTATATAATTTCATGTCGACATCATCCATCTTGATGTGCGAACTCTTTGATATGCTGAAACCGAAATCAATCATGGTTGAACTTTGAACTCTAAACTCTAAACTCTGAACCTTTAACTCCTAATTCCTAACTCCTAACTCCTAATTCCTAACTCCTAACTAAATATTGAAACACTTCCACTGCGGCAGCGCGTGCTTCGGCCAATGTCTCTGGCAATGTCTTTGGCGAGGTGCATGCTCCTGCCACGAAGACGCCTCTTTCTTTTGTGAGGTTCAAGCCAGTGAAGATATCGCGGCTCTCGATGAACCCGTCGCTATTGCTCTTGATGTTGAGCATGTTCTGTATTCTCTCCACGCCTTCAGATTTCTCCATGCCGCACATCAATACTAATAAATCGAGAGTCATTTTCATCGGTGTTCCAAGCAAGGTGTCTTCGGCTTTGATGACTAACTTGCCTTCGATGTTTTCTGACACCTCACAGACGCGTCCTCTCACACATTTGATGTCGAAGTCTTTCTGTGCCTTGAGATAAAGGTCTTCGTAGCCTTTGCCGAACATACGTAAGTCCATATAGAAACAATAGACGTCGGCATCAGGGAATTCTTCTTTAATCTCGCAGGCTTGCTTCAAAGCTGTGGCGCAACAGACTTTAGAACAATAGGTGTTGTTGACTTTCACGTCTCTTGAGCCGACGCAATGCACAAAGCCGATGCGTTTTGGTTCGTCGATGCGCTCGTCATTATGCGTCTTGAAATATTTCTCCAACTCGGCATTGGTGATGACATTATTGTAAATGCCATAGCCGTATTCTTGTTTCTTCTCTGCCTTGAAAAGGTCGAAGCCTGTGCAGACGACGATGGCAGATACGTCGTAAGTCTTGTTGTTAGAAAGCGTTACATGGAATATGTCGCCTTCTTTTTCTATATTATTGATGCGAGAATTTAACTTAATCTCGACGTCTTTCACTTGTTCTTTTAATCTTTCGAGAAGGTCTTCGGCATTGTCGCTTGAAGGAAAAAGTCTATCCCATTGTGCAAGATGTCCGCCTATTTTGTCGTTTCTCTCGATGATGATAGGAGTGAGTCCGAGGCTCTTCAGCTGATGAGCTGTCTCCAGTCCTGCAGGACCTGCGCCGATGATGAGTATTTTATGGTCTTTCATAGTTGCATGTGTTAGCCGTATGGCGATGCCATCCGTTATATATATTTAAGCCTTTCAGGCTTTATTGTAATTTTATGTTAATAGGATTTATCGGTGTTCCAAGTTCTTTATTGTTGACGCCTTTGTATTTAGCTTTAGGGTCGTATTCTATTCCCATCTTTTCCAATAAAGGTTCTATTGCCACTTGGTGCATCTGTAATCCTAAGTCCCAAGGGTTGTAGCCCATGACGAGACCTGCGACTTCTTCGTAGGTGAGAGCTGGTATTCCGTAGCCGTTTTTGCCGTACGTCTTACCTGTCTGTTCCGCGATGACGTATTGCCAGCGGTCGAGGAAGTAAGGGCAGCCTGGACAGTTGGTGATTATCAAGTCGGGTTCGTAAGGCTCCATCGATTCGAATTTTTTATATGTATTGGATAATGAATAACCGCGGTTGGCTTGTATGAAATATTGGCGGAATCCGAATCCGCAGCACTGACGGCGTTCTGGATAGTCGACGACTTCGCCGCCCCATGCTTCTATCATTCCGACCAAGACGTGTGGATATTCCGCGCCGCCGAAGCCTTTGGAAGGGAACATCTTGGAATAATGACATCCGATGTGTTCCACGACTTTAAGAGGTTTTCCTGTCTTGACATTGACGAGTTTATATTTTGCTTGCTTCGCAATCTCGTGACGGAATTTATAGATGACGTCGCTGGCGTGAGCGAGATATTTTGGCTTCGCAAATTCTTTTTTACAGGAGTCCCATAGATACTGGCGAATCTTGGCTTCCAATTCTGGAAACTCGTGCCATGTCTCTAAGGTCTCGGTATAGCAGCCGAATGAGGTGATGCAAGAGCAGACATAGTTTTCGTAGCCGCTTTCGTGCATCAGCGCGAATTGACGAGCGATGATGGTCATGGCAGTCTCCTGTGGAATGCTGTCGCTGTGGTATGCGATGCCGCCGCAGGTGGTGTGATAGGCACTCTCGTAAAAGTCTTTGCCTAATTTATTTCTTGTTATATCTAAAAATGTTACTTCAGAACCAGGGAAGAATGACTGGCGAATGCAGCTTCTTACATAAAAATAATGATCATCGGGAATGTCTTTCTGATAATCAGCCCAAATCTTTTGTTTTCCTTCAACTATCATGATTATCCGTTATTTAGATGTTTTTCATTGTTGTTGACTGTATAAACTTTTTTGAAATATTCTTCGTCGCTGAGGTTTTCTTTCTCTGCTTGGCGATGAGCGTCGTCAATGACTTTGTTCATCAGTTCTGTTGCGCCTGTCACGTCGAAGATGTTTTTCAGTTGGTCGAGGCTCTCTTGAGGAATCTTGCGTAATCCGCCGGGACCGTCGCCGTCGAGGTTGGAGCCCATTCTGCGATGAAGGTCATCGAGGTTTTCGTTTATCCATTTTCCTACAGTGCCGAATTCTTTGTGTTCATCGTAACTGAAGTTGCGAGGATAAATGCAATATCCGTGATTTAAGATATTGCCGCATAAGTCCTTGACTAAAATATATTGCTGACGGCCTTTCTCCGATTCCATGTAATATCCGCTTTGCATCGCGAGTTTGCGTAAAGCCATGATGATGAGACCGGGAGCGTTGCCGCGAGGACAGCGTGTGACGCACGACATACATTCGCCGCAGTACCAGATGGTGTCGCTTTTTAATAATGCTTCAAGTTCGTCTTCGTCCTTGCGTTGAACGATGTTGACGATGTTTTTTGGATTATATTTATAAAACTCGGCAGCAGGACAAACCGCAGTGCATACTCCGCAGTTCATGCAGGCTTTCAAGCCTTCCTTGATGCGATAGTCTTCCTGCAATTTTTCAAATAGATGTCCTTTATATAATGAGTCTGACGACATAGTTTCTGTTATTTCTTTATTAAGTAAAATAATATATAGTAAAAACGTTTACTATTTTTTCACAAATGCAAAAGTAATAAAAAAACAGAAATAAAGAAATAATGTTTTAGAGAAATTTTATAAGAACGAAGGATCTTGACCCCCCCGACGGCGTAGCCGGAACGCCCAAAAGAAATAAAAAAAGTGCAGTTTTAAAAAAACTACACTTTTTATTTTTGAACGAGTTTATTAGATATTATTCCCAGACAAAAGTATATTCAGATACGATGTGCTCGCAATCTTCTTCATTATGTTTAACTATGGCCTTATTGACGTAGCCGTCTTCATCAAACTCATATATAAATTTATCTGAGTATGTGTATGTTGCATCATTTAGTGTATAAGTGTTAGTGTGAGTGTTAAATAGTTTTTGTGTCGCTAATCCAACAAGTTCAGGATGAGCTACAAATAGATATTCGCTTTTCTCTAGATATGGTATGATAGGATTGTATCCTTTAGTTGTATAGTTATTTTCGTATGTGTACGTATTAATTTCCGTCATTTCTGAATGAATACTATGTGATGTTATCAACTTATCGTCATTCCATTCTAATAAATGTGTACCCAAATAATTCTGATGCTCAATTAATCTGTCGGATGAATTATATTTGAAAGTGGAATCAAATGTTATAGCATTACCAACGATTCCAGATGCAAGACCGTTTTCAAGGAGTAATGTGAATTTTCCCTGTTCAAGACCATTCCTATCGAAAGAGATATCAATACTATTCTCGTTCCAGACGAATGAGTATTTAAATATATAGGTTCCGATTTCCCCTAAATCGTATATATATGAATATTCACTCAAGTGACCTTGATCGTCATACTTTAAAATTTTTTCATCATTGATATAACGAATCTTTACTAATTTCTTTGTAGGTTCTTCTCCGTTATCTGGGTTACATGATGTGAAAAATACACCAATAATAACTGCAATCAAGGTCATTACAATAGTTCTAAATTTTTTCATATGTTGATTTTTTTTTGTGTCGAGTGATATATCTCTACATTAATTTTCAATTTTCAATTTTCAGTTTTCAATTTCTCAACAACTGTGTCGCAATCGATTTTTATCATGCAGTTGAAATGTTTTCTTGGACATTCCTTAAATCCTAGCTTGCTGCAAGGACGGCATTTAACATCTTTACATTCAACGATATGACATTTCTCTTTTTCGTTTGGAAGATAAGGATACATTCCCAATTCAGGGACGGTGTTGCCCCAGACAGAGACGATGTTTTTATGAAAGGCCGCAGCAATGTGCATCAAACCAGTGTCGTTGGTCAAGACAGACTTCGCCTTTTTCACAATAGACGCCGACTGCTCCAGATTTATCTTGCCAACTAAGCTGATAGCTGATAGCTGATAGCTGACAGCTGATATAATCTCCTCTGCTCTTTCCACATCATCAGGACCTCCGAGGAGTATGACGGGTTCGTTTAGTTCCTGAATTATCTCAACGATTTTTACGGCTGGCAAAATCTTGGTTTTGTATGTTCCGCCGATGACGAAAGCGTGATATCCTTTCTGGAAATTTTCAGGAAGTTCACTCAAAGGATAATCGTTTTTTTCTGAGATGAAAAAGTCAAGGCCTTGATAGTCATTTTTTACTCCTAATTTCTCAACGGCTTTGAAATATCTGTCGACGATATGAATGTCGGTCATCAAATTGATTTTGAAAGTCGTGAGCAAGAACTTCTTGAAATTTAGTTTTGGGAATGAACTATGTGGTTTATGTAAAGCGCGAGTTACTCGTAAGCTTCGTTTATTTTTTTGTAAATCAACGATATAATCGTAATTCTCGAGTTTTAGTTCTTCTATGTTTTTCTTTAAAGAATCATCGTATTCGTATACCTTATTAATATAAGGATTTGTCTTGTAAAGACTGCTGAATTTCTTTTTCGTAAGAACATGAATCTCCACGTTGTCAATCTGATTTTTCAGACAACGAATTACGGGAGTCGTCAGCACGATGTCGCCTATTGAACTAAAACGAATTACGAGGATTTTCATATTTTAACTAAGAACTAAAGCTGTTGAACTAAGAACTTTTAGACGTGTCAATGTGTTTATATTTTAGGTTACATTGACGCGTCTTTACCAATTTTAATTATGAATTATGCATTATGAATTATGAATTGACTTAAGTTTTTCGTCTCTAAAAATCAACTCTACTGTTTCTTCATAAATATCTAAATTGTTTATTTTCTTCACCTTACGCCAGATATTCTGTGGGTCTTCAAAAGAATTCATGAGATAAGACCAGAGTTCTTTCATGCAGCCTATTATCTTCGGGCTTCCGCCAGCATGACGTAGTCTTTCAAGATAAAGCGATACTATGAAATGATGCAGTTTTTTTCTTCTTTCGTCGTCGTCGAATGTCTTTCCTTTGATTTCATCTGCGAGGAACGGATTGGTTAACAAGCCTCTGCCGAGCATAAACATCGACACTGAAGGTAATTTCTCACTGATGCGTTTGAAGTCGTCGACCGAGAAAATATCGCCATTATACACCAAAGGGCGTTTGATGAGCGGAGCTATCTCAGCGAATCTGTCCACGTCGGCATTTCCAGTGTAAAGTTGTTTTCCTATTCTTGGGTGAATGATGATTTCGCTGAAAGGATAGGCGTTGAAGCTGTCGATAAGTTCGTCTATTTCAGTGTCTTTGAAATAACCGAGACGGCATTTGAGACTGAATTTTATCTCTATGTTATTGAAAACTTTGTCAAGGATTTCTCTTACTTTTTGAGGTTCAGCCATGAGTCCGCAGCCTCTTGTTTTGTTGGCGACTCTTGGGAAAGGGCAACCCATGTTAAGGTTGATTTCCTTATAACCCATCATCTGACATTGGTTGGCGAAACGTATTATCTCGTCGGCGTCGTTGCCAAGTATCTGCGGTGTTAAAGTGTTGACATCATTGAAGTTAATGTCGATTTCTTCACCTCTCAGGCTTCTGCTGTTATCTTTGTGTATGCCAGTGAAAAAAGGAGTGTAGAACTTGTCGATTCCACTGAAATATTCCTTAAAAAGGTTGCGATAGACCGCATCGGTGATGCCTTGAAACGGGGCTAAACTTAAGGTTATCATATCTTTTTTATTGATATTACAAAAGTGAAACATAAGACGAGTATTGCCAAGAAAGAAGCAATACGGTATATATAATCGCCGTGACGCGAGTAGAATGTCATTTCGCTGTTGACATTCAAGGTGTTGCGTAGTGCTGTCGGCTCCCAATAGTTGCTACATTCAAGCACGTCGCCTCTTTGGTTGATGAATCCCGAGATGCCAGTGTTGGCTGAGCGCGCCACGCTACGTCGGTTCTCTATGGCGCGAAGCTTCGACATCTCGAAATGTTGTCTGTGACCTGGAGTGTCGCCCCACCAGCCGTCGTTGGTGATGACAAATATCATATTAGCTCCATTTCTCACAAAATCAGCGACATAACCGCCAAAGACAGATTCGTAACAAATCAAAGGAGCTGCTTTATATTTCCCGTAATCAAAGACCGACACGGTGTCTTCCGTTTTCAATGTTCCTATTGTTCCGCCTAAGTCGATGGCGAGGTTTTTAATAGGTCGCAGGAACCACCACGATGGCATCATCTCGACGCCTGGTGTCAGCTTCGACTTCTGATGTATCTGAATACTAGAAGTATCGTTGATAGATAAGGCTGTGTTATATGAGTAAAAATATTCGTCGGCATCGTAGAACTTACGTGCTGCGAAATCGTTTTTGTCGTTTGCCATTCCTAAAGTGCTGGCTCCAACGATATACGTTACATCGTTGTTTCTAGAGAAAAGCTTCGATTCTCTTATTGAATAATATAAATTGATTTTTTCTAACCAGATGTTCTCGTGAATCGATGATTCTGGACTCAAGACAAAACGAGTGTTCTCTGTTATCAAAGGCTCTGCTACGCTGAAGTTACGTTCCAGAATTTTAGCAGCTCCAAGTCTGAATTCTTCATTCCATGGGTCGATGTTAGGTTGAGCAACAACGACTTCTACTTCTTCGCCTTTTTCTTCGTAAGAATGATATATTATCTTACTTGCAATTATAGGAATGAAAACCACAGCGAGGAAAAGGAGGAATTGAGGAATTGAGGATTTGAGGAATTGAGGAATTGAGGAATTGAGGGTATGAGGGTTTGGTTCGGTCACTGAGCTTGTCGAAGTGCCGAGGTCTTGATTTTTGCCTTCAACAGGCTCAATCAAATCTTGTGGTCTTGTAGTCTTGTAGTCTTGTAGTCTTTTTAAAACTTTATAAGCCAATATGTTAGCAAGCAAGACCCAGATTGTTCCGCCGGCTGTTCCGGTGAATTCGTACCATTGCACCCAAGTGTGATTATGAGAAAATACATTGCCGATATTGAGCCAAGGCCAATTGAGTTGCCATGTAAGATGCAGGTTTTCAAAGGCTAGGAAAAATAATATCAGAAGGAAGAATCCCTTTTTATTATGAAATATTTTTTTTCTTGTGATGTGATAAAGCCAGAATGTTGTTGCCATGAAAGTGCTGTTTAGCAATATCATAGCTATGGAACCAGCTGGAGTACTGTTCCAAACCCACCAAGTCGTGAGTGTATTCCATACTAAAAACGTCAAAAATGAAAGCCAAAAAATACCATCTCTCTTGTTGTCTTGTTGTCTTGTTGTCTTGTTGTCTTGTAAAAATATCAACGGCACGAAAGCGATGAATATCAAAGGTGTAAAACCATTTGTAGGCCACGATGCTGCGATTAATAAACCGCTTAATAAAGCCAAAGAAATTTTGGTAATATTCTTCATCACTTTATTTTGAAATAGTTAAAAATTTTAAAGCTGTCGTCAAGGAATATCAGATGAGCGTTGCCGTTGCGTTCTATTTGGGTTATGCTTTCTTCAAATAACTCGGTGATTAAGTCAATATTGTTATTTGAAATGAAAGGAGCGAAGTTTTTCATGAAAGCTTTCTCGTCTTCTGGAAGTAATACGTTATTCATCAGTCCATTGTTGATAAACAATGCATTATGAAACATATTAAGTCCATAGGCGAGGAATTCTTTTTGTTTTTCTCTGCCTAGAGGTTTTATGTCGTTTGCGATGAAGTCGATGAGTTCTGGCGCATTGAATTTGAAACAATAGCGCATCCATTTTTGGAAACAAGAGAAGTATATTTTTTCTTCATCTTGATTATCAATGTAATTATAAGCCAATATCCAGTTGCCGTTTGACAATACAGCTGCGTTGTGAGCATTTTCTGGATTGCAACTGAATTTATTCACGAGAGCCTCGCTGACTTCGTTGTATGATAGCTTAGGAATTTTCATCAAGACTGTACGGGAACGTATCGTCATGAGCAATTCCTCTTGATTTTCAGATATTAGGATAAAAACGGTTTTTTCTGGTGGTTCTTCTAGAAGTTTGAGTAACTTATTAGCTGCTTGCACGTTAAGTTTCTCGGCCATCCAAATTATCGCTATTTTATATTCCGCTTCGTAGGCTTTGAGTGTTAATTTTCTCATTATCGTAGCAGCGTCGCGTACGTTGATGGCTCCTTGTTTGTTCTCGACATCGAGGGCGTTATACCAATTAGGAAGGCTTGCGTAACAATTGCACGACTCTAGGTATTCGCGCCATTCTGTTAAAAACAGATCCGATTCAGGGTCTTTCTTGACACTCTTATTTGTCGTAGAAGGAAATATGAAATGTAAGTCTGGATGTGCTAATGCGTTGAATTTCTTACAAGAAGGACATTCTCCGCAGCTGTCGTTTTCTCCTTTATTGGTACAATTGATATACTGCGCATAGGCGATTGCCAATGCGAGTTTTCCTGTTCCTTCCGGACCCAAGAACAACTGCGCATGGGCAACACGATTTTCCTTTACGCTCTGTATGAGTTTTTTCTTAATGTCTTCGTGACCTATAATCTGAGAAAACAACATATTCAGTTAGGAGTTAGGAATTAGGAATTAGGAGTTAGACTTCCTTCATTCCTAATTATGCATTATGAATTATGAATTATGCATTGTTTTCAATCCATTGTGTCACTTCTTCGAGTTGAAGTGCAGGGACGTCCATCTTGTTTTTCTTGCGGAGTCCGTTCAACTTCTCGCGAAGTGCTGCTGGTTTCTCGGCTTTCAGCATTTCTACTGCTGTGTAACCTGCGTTGATGAGAACCTTAGCCCAGACTTCAGGAACGCCGATAGCCATGAAGTCTTGTTCTGTAGCGACTTTCTTAACTTTTTCAGGACGCATTGTTGGGAAGAAGAGAACTTCTTGGATTGCGAGTTGGCCTGTGAGTAACATCACGAGACGGTCGATGCCGATGCCCATACCTGATGTTGGAGGCATACCATATTCCATAGCGCGCAAGAAGTCTTGGTCGATGAACATAGCTTCGTTGTCGCCGCGTTCTGAGAGTTTCATCTGTTCTTCGAAACGAGCGCGTTGGTCGATAGGGTCGTTCAACTCTGTATAAGCGTTGGCGAGTTCCTTGCCGTTGACCATCAACTCAAAACGTTCTGTGAGTTCTGGGTTTTCGCGGTGACGTTTACATAATGGTGACATCTCGACTGGATAGTCTGTGATGAATGTAGGTTGGATGTAAGTGCCTTCGCATTTTGCTCCGAAGATTTCGTCGATGAGTTTGCCTTTACCCATGGTGTCGTCGATTTCGATTTCAAGGTTTTTGCAAACTTCACGGAGTTGTGCTTCGTCCATGCCAGTGATGTCGACGCCAGTTTTTTCTTTGATAGAGTCGATCATAGAGATGCGTTTGAAAGGACGTTTGAAGCATATTTCGTTGTCGCCGACTTTCACTGTGTCAGTACCGAACACTTCTGTAACGACGCGTTCAATCATTCTTTCTGTGAAGTCCATCATCCAGATGTAGTCTTTGTAAGCGACATATATTTCCATACATGTGAACTCAGGGTTGTGAGTGCGGTCCATGCCCTCGTTGCGGAAGTTACGTGAGAACTCATACACGCCGTCGAAGCCACCAACGATGAGACGTTTGAGGTAAAGCTCGTTAGCGATACGCATGTACATAGGGATGTCGAGAGCGTTGTGATGAGTGATGAAAGGACGTGCTGTTGCACCGCCAGGGATTGATTGTAAGATAGGAGTTTCTACTTCGAGGTAGCCGCTTTCGTTGAAGAAGTTACGCATTGAGTTGATGATCTTAGTACGAGCGATGAAGATGTTTTTCACATTTTCATTTACGACTAAGTCGACGTAACGCATACGATAGCGTTGTTCTGGATCGGTGAAAGCATCGTAGATGACGCCGTCTTTTTCCTTTACGATTGGAAGTGGACGTAATGACTTGCTGAGCACTGTCAATTCTTTAACGTGGATTGATACTTCGCCAGCTTGTGTGCGGAATACGAAACCTTTGACGCCGATGAAGTCGCCGATGTCGAGGAGACGTTTGAAAACCACGTTGTATAATGTCTTATCTTCGCCTGGGCAAATCTCGTCGCGTTTGATGTAGATTTGTACGCGACCGTGAGCGTCTTGAAGCTCGCAGAATGAAGCTGCGCCCATGATACGGCGGCTCATGATACGACCGCCGATGCTTACGTTCTCAAATTTTGATAAGTCGTTGTCGTCGAATTCTTCAGCGATTTGTGCTGTGTTGACATTGACTTCATAAGCTGCCTGTGGATAAGGATTGATGCCTAATTTGTATAACTCGTTTAATGAGTTCCTTCTTATTTGTTCTTGTTCGCTTAACATAATATGTTGATTTTTCTTAAATTCTATTAAACTTGCAAATATAATAAAAAGGCAAAAGACAAAAGACAAAAGACAAAAGATTTTTTAGTTAGGAGTTAGGAGTTAGGAGTTGGAAATTATTTTTATTACCTTAATAACTTAGTGCCTCATCGACTTATAGACTTTAACCGCCATCGGTATTGCTAATAAAAACGTGCAAACGTCGGCTATGGCTTGTGTCATCTCAACGCCTTGTAAGCCAAGGAATAATGGTGCGATGTATAATATTGGAAGGAAGAATATTCCTTGACGGCACATGGATAATATTGTCGCTGGCCATGTCTTTCTTAATGTCTGCAGCAACATGTTTGTCGACGTTGACAATCCTATGAGAGGGAATGAAATGCATTGCCATCTTAGTACCCTTGTTCCGATGGCGATGAGTTCGGCGTCTTCACTTCTGAAGAAGCTGATGATTTCTGGTGCGAAGATGAATCCTAATGTTCCAGAGAAAAGTAAAAATATAGTCATGATACTCATAGTGAAAGTATATGACTCTCTTACTCTTGCGTAAAGCTTGGCTCCGTAGTTGAAGCCGCATATCGGCTGGAATCCTTGTCCGATGCCGAGCACTATGGAGAAGGCGAACATCATACATCTAGACACTATTGAAAAAGCCGCGATGGTGGATGCTTCATGTCCAGGAACAGCGTATATCGCGGCTGCGTGGTTGAGGCATATCGTCGATGTGCAGGCTAATACCTGACGACATAATGATGGCAATCCGCCGTCTAAAATCTGTTTGTAATGTTCTAAAGTAGGAGAGAATTTTTGTAGTTTGATATGAACGTTGCCTCCCATGCGAGTGCCTATCAATAGTATCATCCAGCTGATAATCTGACTGATAAGTGTCGCCAATGACGCGCCTGTCACTCCCATATCGAATATTAATATGAAGATGGCATCAAGTATGATGTTGAGCACAGCTCCTGATGTTATTCCTATCATGGCATAACGTGCGTTGCCTTGCAGTCGCAGCTGGTTATTCAGTGTCAACGCCGACATCATGAATGGCGTTCCTATCAGGATATAAAACAGATAGTCATTGGATTGTGATATTATATCTGCTGTCGCGCCTATGGCTCGTGACAATGGTGTTAGGAATATAAGCCCTAACAAACCTGATATCGCGCCGAAGATGAATGGCGACAAGAACCCAGTCGCTGCCATCTTCTCGGCGTCGGAATAGTTGCGCGCTCCCAAGGCTTGCGAGATGAAGTTGCCGGAGCCGTGGCCGAAGAAAAATCCTATGGCGTTGATGAATGTCATATACGCGAACGACACCCCGACAGCTGCTGTAGCTTCAGTGCTGATATGCCCAACAAAGGCAGCGTCGATGATGTTGTAAAGTGACGTCACAAGCATGCTGATGATGGTCGGTCCCGACATCTTAAGCACCAGTTTTTTGACAGGCGACTGTGTCATCAGGGCGTAACGCTCGTCACGCTTGCGTTGGTCTTCTTCCGCGTTATGAATCCTATGGTGTGCCACTATGTTGTTATTTTTTAACGATAGGCATTTCTCTCATTGCAAATGGCTTAGGCGAAATTGCCAAGACAGGAGCGATTTGGAATCGCTTGAAGTCGTTGCGATAAACCATTCTCACTGTTTTGTTTACGATAGCTTCATCGAAGCCTTGAGCTATGATTTCTTCCGCGCTCTTTGAGCATTCTATGTATTGATAAAGGATGGCGTCCAAGACGGGATAGTCAGGCAGACTATCTGTATCTTGTTGGTTTGGACGCAGCTCTGCTGATGGCGGCTTGTTGATTGTGTGCCAAGGTATTATCTCCTTGTCTCGGTTGATGTAGCGACAGAGCTCAAAGGCTTCAGTCTTGTAAAGGTCACCGATGACGGAGAGGCTTCCGCAGAGGTCGCCGTAAAGAGTTCCGTAGCCAACGGCTGCTTCGCTTTTATTGCTGGTATTCAATAAGATATTTCCGAATTTATTTGAAATGGCCATGACGATGACGCCGCGGCTTCTTGCCTGCAGGTTCTCTTCTGTGACGTCGAAAGGCATGTCTTTAAATATTGGTTTCAACGTCTCTTCAAAAGCATCGAAGGCTGTCTTGATTGGCACGATGTGGTAAGGGCAGCCGAGGTTTTCTGCTGATGCGATGGCGTCGCTGACGGAATGGTCGGTGGAATATTGCGATGGCATCAAGATGCCTAATACATTTTCTGCTCCTAATGCCTTGGCTGCCAATGCTATCACGAGTGCTGAATCCAATCCTCCTGATAATCCTAACACTGCTTTCTTGAAGCCTTGTTTGTTGAAGAAATCGCGGATGCCGAGAATTAAGGCGTCGTGTATGAGTTCCATCTTGGAAGGAATGACTTGATTGTCTTCGCGTTTCATTGAGATGAAGAGCTCGCAGTCGAATGTCGCTACTTCTTCATTGAAGAAAGGCAGACTCTTGACGACGTAGCCCATATAACCGAATACCATGGATCCGCCGTCGTAGATGAGGTTGGCGTTGCCACCGACTTGGTTGACGTAAATCAATGGTATTTCGTGTTTTAACGCTGTCATGCGAAGAATCTCTCTTCTCTTTGCGGCACGCTGGTAATCAAATCTATCAGCTGCTAGGTTGACGATGATTTCTGGTTTTTCTTCAAAATCGTCGATGCGATTTGTCATGAGGAATTCGTCTTCGCCTATGTTATAGAGGTCTTCTCCAATGGTGACGGCGACTTTCATGCAACCGAGCTGTAAGATATTGGTTTCGTCAGCAGGCTCGAAATATGTATTGACGTTTTTCTTCTTGAAAATCTGGCGTTTGCCTTGATGTAAGAAGACAGCTGCGTTGAAAAGAGGCTTGCCTTTGCCTGAGGTGTTTCTTACTGGCGCACCTATTAATAAAGGTATATTGTCGCAGCGTTCTGCAATTTCATCGATGGCTTTCTCGCAACGTTCGATGAAGTCGGTGTAACCTAATAAGTTATAAGGAGGATAACCGCATAACGATAATTCAGAGAACACCACTAGTGACGAGCCTTTGGCTTGTTGAGCGGCTGCGATGATTTTTTCTTTGTTGCCGTCGATGTCGCCGACGATGAGATTTATCTGGGCTAATGTGATTTTCATTTTTATTTAATTAAAATATGAAACCGATTTCTAAACATAAACTGTTTAGCCTTATATTCTGTTGAAACGAGTTGTTGCTTTTGTAAATATTGGCGAAATTGTCATTGTATTTCAAAGCAAGAGTCAGACAACTCGATTTATACACGTTATATTCTACTCCTAATTTTAGAATTAAAGCATGACGAATTTTTTTGAATTCACTTGAAATTTGAATTTCCTCGTCAAGAGAGTTGTGATATTCTTCTTTGGCATTTAAGCAGATACCAAGTCCATAACCGATGTTGCTAAATATTCTGAAATCTCCAAATTTCTCAGTCCTCATAATCAAGCTGAGAGGAATTTCAATGTATTGATTTTTTATCTTACAATTAAAAATACTGTCGTTAGTGTCAATGAAATTATAGTTGCCTTTTTGGTTTATGATGTTAAATCCTGTGGAAAAACCATAGTTTTCAACAAAATAGAAATTGCCAACGAATCCCCAATTGAACGAAATGTTATTTTTAGTCTCGATTATATTTTCACTATTTGCTTTGGTCATATTGATACCAGGGCTTATGTTTAAGCCAAACTGAAAAGGCTTGTACTGTGCAAAACCACTGATAGCCATCGAAATAAAGATGACAAAAGTCAAGATAATTTTTTTCATGCCCATAAACATTTGAATTGACTAAATTACAATTTTTTTTCGAAGATAATTTAAATAATTGAAAATAAATTATTATCTTTGTGAAATAAAAAAACAGACTAAATTATTAACTAAATTTGCTAACAATGAAAAAAGTATTATTATTATTTGTAGCGTTATTCGTAGCTACAGCAGTTAAAGCACAAATCTCTCCTGTCACTTTCGGACCAAAAGTAGGTTATCAAACAACTAAGTTATCTACAAACAGACAAACTATTAAATCTGATTTCAAAGGTAATATGACATTCGGCGTTTTTGCTCGTCTTACAGTAAAGAATGTTATTGTTCAGCCGGAATTGTTGTACTACAAATCGGGAAAGATGTTTCAACTTGATTTCGCTGGTAATTTGGGTATCAATAATCCTTCTTTGAATCCAACATTTACAATTAACCAAAGTAATTTCGCTCTTCCAATTTATTTGGGTTATCAATTCATTGATCTTCCACTTCTTAAGATGAGAGCTAATGTAGGTCCTGTCTTTTATTTCGCATTTGGCGAGACTGAGTATTCTTCAAATTTGTTAAACTCAAGTGAAACTATCATAACATCACACGAGTCGTTTGCTGAAGATACTTCAATAGGTGCGGCTCTTAACCTCGGTATCGATGTCTGGAAGTTTACTTTGGACGTCAACTATAGCCTCGGTTTGTCGGATGCTGTTGAAGATGAAATTGAAATCCCAGGACTTCCAGATTACGAAATCGGAGATGACACAAAACAAAATATTTTTACAGTGACATTAGGTTTTAAGATTTTATAATAAACAAAAGACTAATGACAAAAGGCTAAAGGGTAATTTCTCTTTAGCCTTTTTTGTTTTTTATTTATATAATAATTTATTACTTTTGAAAGTCGAAAGAACAAGTTACATTTAAGTAATATATATATGAATAACAGTAATATAGATAAAAATCTTTTTATAAGAAACAGAAAGAATTTTTCGGAAAGACTTTCTAGAAACTCAATGGCGGTATTTTGTGCCAATGAGGAGATGCCTCGTAATGGAGATCAGTTTTATCCTTACCGCCAGCAGTCGGATTTCTTTTATCTCACTGGCATCGACCGCGACTGCGCATACCTTATATTATGTCCAAACCATCCGAATCCTGCTATGCGCGAGGTCCTTTTCGTTGAGCCTTATAGTGAAAATAAAGTGATTTGGCGCGGTGAAATGATTGATTCTAAAGAAGCTGCTGAAATATCAGGAGCTGCTAATGTGATGTATTCCGATAGCTTCGAAAGCGTGCTTCAAGACATCGCTCTTTCTTGCGATACAATATATCTCAACACTTTCGAATATCCAAGATACGAATGCAAGGTTGCAACGATTCAGCAGCGTTTCATCGATGAGATTAAGGCGAAATTCCCTCTGCATAAATTTGAACGCAGCGCACCTATATTAAATAAGCTGCGCATGATTAAGTCGCAAGAGGAAATCGAGGTGACACGACAAGCCTGCGACATCACAGCAGAAGCTTTCCATCGTTGCCTTAAAACCGTGAAACCTGACGTTTATGAATATCAGATTCAAGCTGAGATAGAATATATCTTCAAATATAACGGCGCAAACGGTCACGCCTATTATCCAATAGTCGCTGCTGGAAAAAATGCCTGCTGCCTTCATTACTCAGCAAATAATAAAATCTTGAAAGACGGCGACTTGATTCTCTTCGACATCGGCTGCGAATATAAAAACTATTCCTCCGACTTAAGCCGCACAATTCCTATCAACGGAAAATTTACTGAGAGACAGAAAGACTGCTATAACGCAGTGCTGCGCGTCATGAAAGAAATTACTAAATTATATAAGGTGGGCGGAACCATCGACGAGATAAATAGAACGACTTATGAACTGATGGAGCAAGAGATGATAAAACTCGGTCTCTTCACTGCAGAAGATGTGAAAAATCAAGACCCTGACGCTCCTTTGTATAGAAAATATCTCATGCATGGAATGGCACATCATATCGGCCTCGACGTCCACGACAGCGTCGATAAGTTCGAGCCTTTCAAAGCAGGAATGATTCTCACCTGCGAGCCAGGAATCTACATCAGAGAAGAAGGAATCGGCATCAGAATAGAAAACGACCTCCTCATCACAGAAGGCGAACCGATAAATCTCTTCGAAGGACTTCCTATTGAAGTGGAGGAGATTGAGAGTTTAATGCATAATTCATAATTAATGTAGAGACGTATCAATTACACCATAAAAAATAAACAATATGTAATTGCTGCGTCTATAAAGTTATCTGTTGACTTTAAAAAAATTAACCATTAAAAAATAAGCAACATGAAAAAGACATTATCAATTTTTGTTCTCATGATTTTCATGGGATTGGGTTTTGCGACAAAGGCACAAAACATTCAAGTGATGTATGACTTTGGCGGTGAACGTCAATATGTCACAACAACATTGGAAATGTACAAACCAGACAAATGGGGTAGCACTTTCTTCTTCGTTGATATTTATCACAATGGAAAAAATCACCCAGGTAACTTTGGTCCTATGGGAACATATCTCGAAATTGAAAGAGGCTTGAACTTCTGGCAAGATTCTAAGTTGAAAGACTTGAGTGCACACGTTGAATATGCTGGAGGTCTCGGCGTGATACCTCCTGGAATCGGTTATAATATCAATAACGCTTGGATGTTCGGTGCTGAATATTGCTTCCATTCAGAAGATTATAGAAATACTTTGACAGTATATGCAATGTATAAGACAATCGCTAAGACAAAACAAAGCGTTCCGCTACAATTCTCTGTCGTTTGGGGAATGCAAGATATCTTTAATGTGAAGGGTTTGAGATTTAACGGCTTCGCTGATTTCTGGTGGCAAGAAAATTATTCTCTAAAGTCACAGTTTACCTTTATCACAGTACCACAGATTTGGTATAATGTGGGACAATTCTTCAACTGCCCTAATCTCAATGTTGGTGGTGAAGTTGAAATGTCATATAATTTTACAGGTAATAATAAACCTGATAGATTCTACGTCAATCCATGCTTGGGTGTGAAGTGGGAGTTTTGAGTAATTCATAATTCATAATGCATAATTAAGAGACGTGTCGATGTTGTCATTGATGCGTCTCTTTGTATTTAGGATAAATGTTTAACACTTTTTTCGATATAAAAAAGAATCTAAAAAGATAATTTTTCCAACAAAAATCATTATCTTTGTTGCAAAGAAAATGTCTAAGGACTAAAGACAAAAGTCTAAAGGTTTTTTTGAAAGTTGCCTTAAACCTTAAACTTTAAGCCTTAAACAAAAAAAGTTAATAATCAAGTGGCTCAGGGCTTATAGCTCAGGGCTCGTAGCAAAATAAAATACTATGTTTTCAAAAGAAGTTTTCGCTGGCCGTCGCGCCGCTTTATTAAAATCGGGTCTCAAAGGTTTGGCATTCTTCCCTGCTAACGACGAGGCTTCTCTAAATTATCCTGACAATACTTACCGCTATCATCAAGATAGCAACTTCGCTTATTTCTTCGGCCTCGACACTCCTGACTTGGTCGGTGTGGTTGACTTCGAGTCTGGCGAAGAAATCCTTTTCGGTAGAGAAATAACAATCGACGATATCATCTGGTGTGGCAACCTTCCTTCTCTCACAGAACAAGGCGAGATGATTGCTGTGAAACAAACCCGCGACATCAACGGTTTCGGAGAATACCTCCGCGACGCTATCGCTAAAGGAAGACAAATTCATATGCTCCCTCCTTATCGTGGCGATATGAAGATAAAACTCGCTAAATGGTTCAACACCGACATTGATAGCCTTTCAAAATATGTAAGCCAAGAACTTATCCAAGAAGTCGTTAAGCTTCGTGAAATTAAATCTGAAGTTGAGATTGAAGATATGGAAAAGGCTGCTAATACGGCTTACTTCATGCATACTACAGCGATGAAGATGTGTAAGCCAGGCGTCATTGAACAAGAAATTGCTGGCGCAGTAGAAGGCGTCGCTATATCAAACGGCTATGGCGTTTCTTTCCCAGTTATCTTAAGCATGGATGGTCAAACATTGCACAATCACAGCCATAATGGAGTGCTTCAAGAAGGCAGAATGATGGTATGTGACGCAGGTGCTGAGACAAAGAATTACTATGCTTCCGACTTCACTCGTACAATTCCTGTAGGCGGCAAATTCAATGCACGTCAAAGCGATATTTATAATATCGTGTTGAAAGCTAATATGGAAGTCATCAAAAACACACGTCCAGGCATCAGATATTTCGACATGCACACTTTGGCAGTCCGCACTATCATCGAAGGCTTGAACGCTGTCGGTTTGATGAAAGGCAATGTCGACGACGCATTGGCAGTTGGCGCACATTACTTATTCATGCCTCACGGTTTAGGCCATGCTCTCGGCATGGATGTTCACGACATGGAAGGCCTTGGTGAAAATAACGTCGGCTACGATGCAGAGACACCACGCGCAACACAAGAAGGCTTCAGAGGATTGCGTTTCGGTAAGTTCTTGAAGCCAGGCATGGTTGTCACCGACGAACCTGGAATCTACTTCATTCCAACATTGATTGACATCTGGAAAGCAGAAGGTAAACACAAAGAATTCATCAACTACGATAAGGTTGAGACATTCAAAGACTTCGGCGGAATCAGAATTGAAGATGATTTGTTAATCACAGCAGATGGCAACAGAGTGCTCGGTCGTCCAATACCAAAGACAGTGGCAGAAGTTGAAGCCTGCTGCGCTGAAGGAAGAGAATGGATGAGAATCCCTGGAATTATTTGATTTAATTCATAATTCATAATGCATAATTGTTGAGACGTGTCGATATTCGTTGGCGCGTCTCAATTTATAAAATCATAATTGGTTGTAATGAAATCACTTGTTAAAATCTTACCTCTTTTATTGATATTCATTTTTTCTTGTACATCTAAAAGCGATACTATCTATGGCCGATGGGTTGTTGAAAGAGTGAACTTCGACTTTGACGAAAGGAGAAACACTCCAGAAATGATATCTCAGATAGGAAAAGAGGAAAGTAAGGATGAACTTATCTTTAGAAACGACAGCGTTGTTTATGTTAAGATGCTGAGTTATGATGGTGATTATCAATATATGATAAATGAAAAATCAGAGATAAGCATCAAAGATGATGTCTCTGATATTAATATAGGAGTGTTGAAAGATAAAAAGATTTATTCGGAACAAAACACTCCTATCGGTAAGATGAGAATTGTTTTTGTTAAAGAGCTCTAAAATTCTAGAGCTCTTTTTTCATCTCCTATTGAGGTCTCGGGTCCGTGGCCGCAATAGCAGACGGTGTCGTTGGGCAGTTTGTAAAGTTTTTCGCGTATGCTGTCGACGATTTCTTTGTAAGAGCCTCCAGGAAGGTCGGTGCGACCGATGCCGCGACAGAACAATGTGTCGCCAGTAATCAAGAAGCTTTGTTTTTCGCAATAGAAGCAGCAACATCCTTTGGCGTGACCAGGAGTGTGGATGACCTTCAGTTCGTCGTCGCCAATCTTGATGATTTGATTGTCAAAAAGGTCGATGCTAGGATAAGTTGTACGCTCTTTGTTGTAATCAATACCAAAGGCTCCAGCATAAGCATAAGCCATTTTGAAATACTCCATTCCATCTGGATGAGATGCCATCGGGATGTTGAATTTCTTGGCTGTTTCGTAGTTGCCGAGAATGTGGTCGATGTGACCGTGAGTGTTCAAAATCATGATTGGTTTCAACTCGTTTTTTTCAATGAAATCGAAGAGAGTATTGTCCTCTCTCAAGTTGCAATTTCCAGCATCAACGATGACACAATCTTTATGCTCATTATATATTACGTAAGTATTAACGCATATTGGATTAAAGCAGAAACATTTAATATTTAGCATATTTTTTATCGTTTAAAATTGCGCTAGTTTAAGAAAAAAATCAAAACGAAATTATTTTTTTTTGATAAAAATTTTTGATTAATATCAACAAAAGTTTGTTGAAAAAAATAAAAAATCTTTGGTTATTTATTTGTATATGATATATCTTTTTTATAATTTAGCCAACGCAAAATTCAAGTGGGAATTTATTTTTTTTAAAATCTAATCTATTAAAAATCAATACTTAAGTAATGAGTAAAAAAGTTAATAAAATGCAAGATTTGTTTTCATCAGTAGAATCGGAAGAAAATTCTGTTGTTGAAAAATCTGACAAAAAGATTTTTGTAGATGATAAAGAAAATTTAATTTCTGAAGAGAAAATTTTTAATAAAAACATTGAAAAAAAATCTGATATAATGGCACAAAAAGAGTACAAAACACATTCAGTTGAAGAAGTTAAAGAAGCTACGATAAAATATTTCGGCGGCGATCAGTTGGCAGCTGATGTTTGGATGAACAAATACGCTTTAAAAGATAGCGACGGTAATATCTTTGAACTCACTCCAGACGATATGCATCATCGTATTGCATCTGAAATCGCTCGTATTGAAAACAGATATCCAAATCCAATGACAGAGGAAGAAGTTTTTGATGTTCTTAAAGATTTCAAATATATCGTGCCACAAGGCAGTCCGATGGCTGGTATTGGAAATAACTTCCAGATTTCTTCATTGTCAAATTGTTTCGTTATCGGAACAAATGGTCAGTCAGACTCATACGGTGCCATCATGAAGATTGACCAAGAACAAGTTCAGCTTATGAAACGTCGTGGCGGTGTTGGTCACGACCTCTCACACATTCGTCCAGCTGGTAGCCCTGTGAAGAATTGTGCTCTTACTTCAACAGGTGTCGTGCCATTCATGGAACGTTATTCAAATTCAACAAAAGAAGTCGCTCAAGACGGTCGTCGTGGTGCTTTGATGATGAGTATCAGTATCAATCACCCTGACTCAGAAGATTTCATCGACTCAAAGATGGAACAAGGCCGCATCACAAATGCTAACGTTTCTGTTCGTATCAGCGATGACTTCATGAAAGCTGTTAAAGAAGGTAAGCCTTTCGTACAAAAATATCCTGTCGATTCAGATAAACCATTATATACAAAAGAAATCGATGCTAAGAGATTGTGGGATAAGATTATCCACAATGCATGGCAATCTGCAGAACCAGGCGTTCTCTTCTGGGATACAATTACTCGCGAATCTATTCCAGATTGCTATGCCGACCTCGGCTTCAAGACATTAAGTACAAACCCTTGCGGTGAAATTCCATTGTGTGCTTACGACAGCTGCCGTCTTCTCGCTATGAACCTCTATAGCTACGTTGAAAATCCTTTCACAAGCAAGGCTCGTTTCAATGCTGAGCTTTTTGCAAAACACGTTGCTATAGCACAAAGAATCATGGACGACATCATCGACCTCGAAATTGAAAAGATTGATGCTATCCTTGAAAAAGTCTACTCAGACCCAGAAAGCGACGAAGTGAAGAGATGCGAAGTAGAACTCTGGAAAAACATACGCAGAAAAGCTCTCCAAGGTCGTCGTACAGGCATCGGTATCACAGCAGAAGGCGATATGCTCGCAGCTCTCGGCAAACGCTACGCATCTGACGAAGCTATCGAATTCTCTACATCAGTGCAGAAACTCCTTGCTTTTGAAGCATATAAGTCATCAGTGAACCTCGCCAAGGAACGTGGCGCATTTGAAGTGTTCGACGCAAAACGCGAAGAAAACAATCCTTTCATCAATCGTCTCCGCGCAATGGATGAGAACTTCTACCAAGATATGGTGAAGTACGGTCGTCGTAACATTGCTATGCTTACCATCGCTCCAACAGGAACTGTAAGTATCTGTACACAAACAACATCAGGTATTGAGCCTGTATTTATGGTGTCTTACAAACGTCGTCGTAAAGTTAATCCTAACGACAAAAACGCTAAGGTCTCTTTCACAGATGGCGAAGGTAATTCATTCGAAGAATATAATGTGTTCCACCCAAAATTCATGACATGGCTTGAAGTGAACGGCTATAATGTTGAAGAAGTCAAAGCTTATGAAGATGAAAAATTACAAGAAATAATTGAAAAATCACCTTATTATAAAGCTACCGCTAACGACATCGACTGGGTTAGCAAGGTTAAGATGCAAGGTGAAATGCAAAAATGGGTCGACCACTCAATCAGTGTTACTGTTAACATCCCAGCTGAGACAACAGAAGAGCTCGTAAGCCAAATCTATCAAACAGCTTGGGAATGCGGTTGTAAAGGTATGACAATCTACCGCGACGGCTCACGCGCTGGCGTCCTCGTTTCAAATAAAAAAGAAGAAAAGAAAAACGCTGAAAACGACATCATCGAAACTCACTCACCTATACGTCCTAAGACTCTCGAATGCGACGTCGTTCGTTTCCAAAACAACTACGAAAAATGGATCGCTTTCGTTGGTAAAATCAATAACAAACCTTACGAAATCTTCCTCGGTAAACAAGATGACTTCTATTTGCCTCCATTCGTTGAGACAGCATGGATTACAAAGAACAAAGGTGAAGAAGGCAGATCAAGATACGACTTGCAGTTCCAAGATAAGCAAGGTTATAAAGTCACTATAGAAGGACTTTCTCGTTCTTTCAGCCCAGAATTCTGGAACTACGCAAAATTAATTTCTGGTATCTTACGTCATGGTATGCCAATCTCAAATGTCGTTACATTAATCCAAAACTTAAGCGTTGACGAAGACAATATCAACGCTTGGAAGAACGGTATTGCTCGCGCATTGAAACGTTATATCCCTGATGGAACTAAAGTCGATAAAGAAGTATGCCCAACTTGCGGCGATGCTCTCGTCTACGAAGATGGCTGTAAACACTGCAAGAACTGTGGATACTCAAAATGTGGATGATATAGAAAAGACAGCTGAAAGGCTGTCTTTTTTGATAACACTATTATAAATGTTTTTAGCCGAAAAAAAGTTCGTTTTTTTCTTGCCTGTCTTACATATATATAATACATTTGTCAACACTATTGACCTCACTTAATTACACTCCCCAAACTTTAAAATTCTATATTTTGGAATTTAAAAAGGCCATTGAATATGGTCTTATCGTTGATAATTTAAAATAAATAAAAATATGAAAAAAATTTTACTTTTTATTGCATTGGCAATCTCAACAATGGGATTATTTGCACAAAACATTGTTAACGTTCCTGAAAATTGCTACGTAAACTTTACATTGAATGATAGTTATGGTGACAACTGGAATGGAAATTATCTGCTCGTTTCTTATGACGGAATAACAGAACAATTAGAAATTGAAGGAAGTTGGGGTACTCCTGAAGGTTTTACACAAACACATACTTTAGTTATTCCAAAAGGCTCTCATGTAACAGTGACATATAAAAAAGCAGGTAGTTATCCTGACGAAAACTCATTCGTTATCGCATACGAGGACGGAGATGAGATTCTTAATGTTCCTAAGAATACATTTACAAATAGCACAACAACAAAGTCTTATGAGTTTGATGTAGACTGCACTCCAAAAGCACCAGATGTTTTAAGCACTCCAGAAACAATTGCATTAGGAAATGTTCAAGTCGGTGGATATTGGTCAGAATATGATGCAGTAACATCATCTGTTGCTCTCACTCCTGTTTCTGCAGTAGTCACAAATATAAAGAGTGACAATCCTTTCTTTATCATACCTTCAGAAATAGATTACACAGCCAATCCTATTGAAATAGATGTTACATATAACACAAAAGCATCTGTAGGGGAATATGCTGGCAATCTTGTCGTTACTTACAATAACGGAGCTAAGAAACTTATTCCTATGACAGCTACAGCTTATGCTCCAGTGAGACCTGACGTAATTGAACTCGCTCAAAATATTACATTTACAGATAATCAATATACTAATACTCCAGTATTTGCTAACTTAAGAGATGATTACAACTTGCCAAAAGAAGTTAATAATGGTAATACTCCAGATGCAGTTTATGCATTTGAATTGAAGGAAGATGCAACTGTGACAGTTGACATAGCTGGTACAAATGCCGTTTATGCTATTTATGAAGAAGACTTCAACGGACAAAATGGAGCTATGGCTTCTAACAACTATTTCGGTGAGAACTCATTGGAATTTTCATATGATTTCAATGACGGCGATTTAAGTGATTTCAATTTATTTGAAAAAGACGGCAACAATAGCCATTGGGAGATTTTGAACAATAATAATCAAATTGATGGCTCACATAGTTTGGTGTCATATTCTTATGGAAATTATGGCGCTTATGAAGCAGATAACTATATTGTAACAAAGGATTTATATTTAATTACATCTACTTCGGAATTGAAATTTGATGTTGTATGTCATGCAGAATATAACAATAAATGGGACGAGGTGATGGTAAAGGTTTCTACTGATGGTGAGAATTTTACACTTATTGAAACAGTGAAGCCTGAGTCATCAATGAAAAAATCTATTACAATAGACTTAGGTGCTAAGTTCGCTGAATTAGGTTTAGAATATGGAAGTTACCATATTGCACTTCATCACTATCATACAACAGATATTTGGCATATTATGGTGGATAATCTTCAGTTGGTTAATAGTAAACCTGTATATAATGCTGGCAAATATTACTTAGTTGCAGCAGCAGAAGATGCATTCACAGTTAATGTAGCTATTGAATCTGCAAATAAAACATATTGGACACCAAACGAAAGTGCATATGCTAACAATATGAGCATAATTGGTCTTGTTCAGATTAATGATGTTGACCCAAGGTCTGCTTGTTTTGAAGTAGGTGCATTCTGTGGCGACGAAGTGAGAGGCGCTCGTAAAATACAATATGTTCCAGCTTTGGACAAGTATCTTGTATTCCTCACAATTCACGGCGACAGCAATGAAGAAATCACATTCAGATTATATGATCACCTTACAGGTGCAGAAGTCGATGTCAACGCTCCAAGCCCAATCAATTTTGAAGTTAACGGAGCATTGGGAAGCATCATGACTCCTTATGTCCTCAATTTCAAAAATAACTACGAAATCACAGCTGAGGCTAACCCAGTCGAAGGCGGCACAGTGCTAGGCGCAGGCATCTACACACATGGCGACAGCGTAACAATGGTTGCTACTCCACACACCAACTACACATTCGTCAGCTGGAGCGTCGACGGCAACGTGATGTCAACAAACGCTGAATATATCTTCACAGCTACAGAATCCCTTGCCTTGACAGCCAACTTCCACTACGTACAGAGC
>JAZOSK010000116.1:0-3287 GCA_045657145.1 Bacteroidales bacterium
CGACATCTCCGAGATAAAAATCCTCGTGGGTATCAATATTGACGACATCTTCCGCAAACACAACAAAGCCTTGGCGATGCTGTCAAACTCCGAGAAAGCCAAGGAAATATATAACAGCGGTTTCAAAGACGACATCGTCAACGCTCATTATTCCCCTGAAGTAGAGCAGGGGATACTGCAGATGTGCGACGACCTCATGACAGGACGACTGCAGATGCGCATACATGCCACGAAAAACCTACACGCCAAATTCTACCTCTGTCTCCCCAAAGAACATAACGAACACAGCGACGGCTGGGTCATAATGGGTTCTTCAAATATTTCCGACTCTGGATTAGGAACGAGACAAACACCTCGCTACGAACTCAACGTGGCGATGAAAGACTACGACGACGTGAAATATTGCTCCGACGAATTCTGGAAACTCTGGAACGAAAGCGTACAGATAACTATCGACGACATAGAGAAATACAAAAAGAATACCTATCTCGACTATCAGCCAACGCCTTACGAAATCTATATCAAAGTGCTCATCGACACCTTCGGCGACCAGGTGGAAGACGACTTCTCCATGACGCTGCCAGAAGGAGTGATGGATTTGAAATACCAGAAAGACGCCGTCATACAAGGCTATCAGATGCTTATGCAACACAACGGGCTGTTCCTCGCCGATGTCGTAGGTCTCGGAAAGACCATGATAGCAACAATGATTGCAAAACGATTCATAGAAGAAAACGGCAGAAACACCAACATACTCGTCGTATATCCGCCTGCGCTAAACGAGACATGGAAAAATGAATTCAAACGATTTGGCATCAAAAAATACGCTCAATTCGTCTCCAACGGAAGTCTCTACAAAATACTCGAAGGAAGAGACCAGTACAAAAGCAAGGAAGAATTCGACCTCATCATCGTCGATGAAGCTCATGGCTTCAGAAGCGACAGCTCTGGCAAATACGACGAACTGCAAAAAATATGTAAATCACAATGCCGTAGTAGAGACGCAAAATATTGCGTCTCCACAAAATCTTGCGTCTCCACAAAGAAGGTTATGCTCCTTTCAGCAACGCCTCTCAACAACAAACCAGACGACCTTCAGAATCTGCTGCTGCTCTTTCAAAACAGTCAAAACTGTACCATCGACGGAATACCTAATCTCAAAGCATTCTTTTCTCCTCTAATCCAGCAATATAAGAAACTCATGCAAGAGCGTGACAAAAGAGATGTCACCAATGATGTCGATAAGATTTACGCGCAGGTAAGAAATAAAATCATCGATAAGGTCACAATCAGAAGAACACGTCATAATATCATGAATGACGAAGATTATAAGAAAGACATTAAAAAACAAGGTCTTAAATTTCCACACATACTGCCGCCTAATCAGCTGATTTATCAGATGGATGCCGATACGAGCCAACGTTTCTACGAGACATTGAAACAACTCACCGACGGAAAGTCAGAAAGCAACCCCGATGGCAAAGGCCTCGACTACGCCCGTTATCGCGCCATAGAATTTCTGAAACCAGAATATCAAGGCAAATATAAAAACGCTGAACATATTGCTCAGACACTCGCCGGAATCTATCGCATTCACATGGTGAAACGCCTGGAAAGCAGTTTCTACGCATTCAAGAAATCGCTCGCCACACTTCTCCGCATCACCAACGATATGATTAAGATGTTTGAAGAAGACAAGGTCATCATAGCTCCCGACTTGAATGTCAAAGAACTTCAATCCAAAGGAATGGAACTCGACCAGATTATAGAATACGCTGTAAACAAAGGCTATTCAGAACAAGACATAGTATTCAAAGCCGACGCCTTCAAACCGAATTTCGTCGAGATGCTCTATCACGATAAAAACATATTAGAACATCTCAATCTCGAATGGCAAAAAGAAAACGACGACCCTAAATTCGATAAGTTCCACGAAAACCTGAAAAACAATTTCTTTGATAAAGACATAAACCCCACAGGAAAACTCGTCGTCTTCTCAGAAAGCGTCGACACCTTGAACTATCTCTACGACAGACTCACTAACGATGTGAAACGCGCCGACGTACTTATGGTGACATCGAATAATCGGCAAAAGTCAGCCCTGATGATTAAGGAAAACTTCGATGCCAACTACGACGGAGAACACAAAAACGACTATAACATCATCATCACATCCGATGTTCTTGCTGAAGGCGTCAACCTTCACCGTTCCAATGTCATTGTCAACTACGACTCACCATGGAACGCCACACGTCTCATGCAACGTATAGGCCGTGTCAACCGTATCGGCTCCGTCGCAGAAAACATCTACAATTACATGTTCTATCCATCGCAACAAGGCGACAAGGAAATACAACTCTACAAAAACGCACTTGTCAAGATACAAGGCTTCCATTCAGCATTCGGCGAAGACGCACAGATATATTCCATTGAAGAAATTGTCAAGGAATTCAATCTTTTCGACCCCAACATCACAGACTATATTGACAAAAAACTCGCACTCCTAAGAGAACTACGCGAACTATACAACACCAACAGAAAACTATACAACAAAATCAAAAACCTCCCAATGAAATCCCGCGTCTGTAGAGACGCGTCAATCATACCTATGAAAATAAACAATAATTGAACTGACCCCGAAAAGTTGGACGGATTAATAAAACAGTTTATGTATAAAGAGTTCGGTATTGCACCGGACTCTTTCCTTTTAATTTCAATTTGATTCTATCGTTATTATAATAATGAATGTATTTTTTTAATTGTTTTTTAAAATCATCCATATCAGAAAACTTCTGCAAATATAGCAATTCGGATTTCATGATTCCAAAGAAATTTTCCATAACAGCATTGTCAAGGCAATTTCCCTTTCTTGACATGCTTTGTGTAATGCCGTAGTCTTTAAGAGTCTGCTGATAAAGTTTATGCTGATAATGCCATCCCTGATCAGAATGAAGTATGATACCTTCTGTATTCCTAACTTTACGTTTTGCGGAGTGCATCATATCAATAACCATCTTCAAGTCAGGACGGTCTGATATGGTGTAAGATATGATTTCGCCGTTGAACATATCTATGATCGGTGACAGATAAGACTTGCGGTCAGCCACCTTGAATTCGGTAACATCCGTAGCCCACTTATGGTTAGGTCGTATAGCTTCAAACTCACGGTTAAGGATATTAGGAGCAGTCCTGCCGACCTCGCCTCGATAGGAACGGTATTTCACCTTGCGCACCCTTGACCTGAGATTCATCTCCTGCATCAGCCGCTGCACAGTCTTGTGGTTTAT